>DAINRF010000011.1:0-103215 GCA_036742015.1 Mesorhizobium sp.
GCGGAGAGGTGGCCGAGTGGTTGAAGGCGCACGCCTGGAAAGTGTGTTTACGGGAGACCGTAACGCGGGTTCGAATCCCGCTCTCTCCGCCATACCCCGCCGATTGCCGTATCCAATACCCGATGTCCCGCCGATCGTCGCACGCCCAGAAATGACTCGCGGCAGGCATACAAGTTGAAGCGGACATTTGTGGTCATTGCATGAGATGACCGCTGTGCGGACCGGAGCCACCATTCGCGAATGTCAGCTTCTCAGGAACTGCCGCAAAATGTCCACGAATTCTACCCGCGCATCTATGTGGACTGAGTGACCGGCCTTAAGCTGGACGAAGTGTGTGTCCTCTCGCCGTTTCGTCATGGACTGTAATTCTGCTGCGTCACAGACGCGGCTTTCACTCCCCGACACGACGAGAGCCGGACACCGGCTCCTCAGCCATATATTCCAGTGATCACCATTGGTGGCCTGTTCCGATACCAAAAACTCCGCGGGCTCAAAATTGAGCGTCCATCCCTTGGAAACTCGATGGATGGAGTTTTGCAGATATGGGGAAAGGTGGGTGCCAAGTCGCGCTTCAAGAGCTTCGCGCAAACGGAAGGTGCCTCCCCAGTTCGCCACATATGATGCGGAGTCGCCCTGAACATTTACCCCAATGTCTTCAATTATCATCGCCGAGACACGATCGGGATGCGATGCGGCAAGATGATAAGCGACAATGCCCCCAAAAGAGTGACCAAGCACTGGGATCGGCTCTGTGATGGATAAATGGTCAAGCAAGGCAATCGCATCAGAAACATAGGCAGGCATGTTATGCGGCACGGCATGGTCAGTTTCGCCAAAGCCACGTTGATCCAGTGCAATCACCCGCCAATCTGGAGCAAGGTCCTCGGCCAAATCGCCGAAATCCAAGCCTCCCATCCAGTGGCCGTGCAACGCGAGCAAGGGTTTTCCTTCGCCGCCTGCGTCAAGAAAAGAGAAGACTATGCCACTATGTTCGAAACTGTGCCTGCGCATATATTCACCTTTTGTTCTCAATCCAGCGTCGAAATAGTCACGTCGCTGCAATGATGTCAATGGCCCTGGAGCCGACTTTTGCCGCAGTTGCGACAAAAGTCAGTTTGCGAGATTTTACGGGGCATAAGGCGCTTTCCCGCCGGAAAGATGGTCGCTCCGTCGTCACTTTTGGAGAGCTATAGCGTAGGTGTAGTTCTCTGTTTTATCGGCTTCGGCCCGCCAGATTTTCTGCCTGACGCCCTTCTCCTGTTCACGGCCAGTTTTGGCCGCCAACACAGCTATTCTTTAATTACTACGTGGTCGCCGCAGGGTGGGTCAGCCTAGCCGGAGCGCAGACTGTACAGCGTGCCGCAAGCCGAGCCGATGACGCACACGCTCGTCTGATTCATGGTTGAGGAAGACGACGGCCATCCCCAAAGCCGGATCGACCCAGAAATTGGCGCCGGATGCTCCGGGCCAGAAGAACTCACCGACATTGCCGGGAATGGTCGGATGGGTGGCTGTTCTCACCGCCAGACCCAGACCGAAGGAGAGACCGTTTGCGGGCCAGGGCGCAGCAGGGCCAAGTGTCTGCGTATAGTCACCGTAGCTGGCACCAGACGGCAGGTGATCGGTCACCATTGCCTCGATCAGGCTCTTGTCGAAAATCTGATCGCCTTTCCATGCGCCGCCATCAAGCAACATCTGGGCGAACGCCATGTAGCCTTGCGTGTCTGAAAACAGGCCGGCTCCCCCCGACCACCAGGAAACACCGGTTGCGATTGGCGGCGCAAGAGCCTGCTGCACAGGGGACGGCGGGACCCAGGCGGTCGCAGACGGGCTGGGCGCAAAGCTGGCGGTCCTGACGCCAAGCGGTTTGAATATCATTGTGTCGAATGTCTTTGCGAGCGACTGGCCAGAGACCAGTTCAACGATATGGCCCAGTATATCGGTCGCCATGCCATATTCGAATACCGTGCCCGGCTGTTGCAGCAAGGGAAGCATCGCCAGCCGGCTGGCGATGGTCATGTTACGGACCTGATAGTCGACGACGTTTGCTGCCTGGTAGCGCCGGTGGATCTCGCCTTCGCCGAAGCTGCCATAGGTTAGGCCGGCCATATGGGTCATCAGATCAAGGATGACCGGCGCGCGCGCGACGGGAACGGTGCTGCCATCGGGCTGCAGCACACCTGCGTCGCCAAAACCGCTGACAAAATCTGATACCGGAGCTTCAAGATCGAGCTCGCCGCGCCCGGCAAGCACCATGGCGGCCAGTGTCGTCACCGGCTTGGTCATCGATGCGATCCAGAAGCGAGTGTCCTGGCTGACAGGCCGCGTCTGCGCTTCGTCGCTGTAGCCAAACGAGCGCTGATACCGCGTTTCGCCAGCGATATTGATCTGGATCGCCCCGAATCTGAGGCGGCCCGCCTCCCATTCGGAATCGATCCAGCGGTCGATGACTTTCCGGTCAACGCGCACTGCGCCGCTTCGTCTCATCGCATCAATCCGGGCAGGAAGGTGACAATGCCGGGCAGGGCATAGAACACAAAGATCATGGTGAGGAACGCGCCGACAAATGGCAATGTCCCGATCGAAATCTGTGCCAATGACGCACGTTGCTGGGAGACCCCGGCCAGAACATAGAGGATCATGCCGACCGGCGGCGTGATCATGCCGATCTCGACAAGCATCACCAGAATGATGCCGAACCATAGCGGGTCCCACCCGGCCGCAAGCACCACCGGCAGAACAATCGGCAGCGTGATCAGGACCATGCTGATCGGTTCGACAAACATGCCGAGCACCAGATAGATCGCGACAATGGCAAGGAACAAAGCGAGGTTCGACAGGTTCAGCGCCTCCATGAAGTGGATAAGCGCCTGCGGCAGCGACAGGAAGTCGATGGCGAAACTCATGACCGCAGCCCCCACAGCGATCAGGAGCAGGAACGATGTCGCCAGAGCTGCTTCTTCGAGCGAAACCATCAGATCGCGAACGCTGAACGTGCCGCGTGCGGCGCTGATGCCGATTGCGCCGAGCACGCCGACAGCACCGGCCTCCGTTGGCGTAGCAAAGCCGGCATAGAGCGAGCCTAGAACCAGCGCCATCAGGATGATGAAGGGCAGAACACCCTTCATTGCCCGCAGCTTCTCGGCCATTGAATACCCGGTTCCATCCGGCGCAGATGCAGGGTCGGCGGCGAGCCAGATGAAGACGACGAGCGCAAACACCGCCATCATCAGCAGACCCGGCACAATGCCGGCCATGAACAGGTCGGTCACCGGCACGCCCGCGAGTGGCCCATAAATGATCATCGCGATGCTGGGCGGGATCAGAATGCCAAGTGTGCCGCCGGCTGCAAGTACGCCGAATGTCAGCTCTGGCTTGTAACCTTCCCCGATCATTTCGGGCGCTGCAACGCGGCCCATTGTGGCGGCTGTGGCGATGCTCGAACCTGACACGGCAGCAAAAATGCCGGACGCCAGGATTGACGCATAGGCGAGCCCGCCGCGCACCCGGCCGATTGCGGCGCGCGTCGCATGGAACATTTCGGTCGACGCATTGCTGCGCACCAAGACCGAACCCATCAGCACAAACATAGGGATCGCGGCCAGTTCAAATATGTTGACCGCGCCCCAGGCGCGTTCGCCGATGTAGGAGATGGTCGACGGCGGAAACCACAGCGTCATGGTGACGACGCCGATGGCAAGCAGGCAGAAGGCGACAGGGAGACCGGTCAGCAGGATGAAGAACAACGCGCCGATCAGCACGGTCGACTTGAGGCCAAGCGATCCGTCGCGCGTCAGCCAGAAGACTAGTGCTGCCGGCACGACAATCGCCAGCCAGGTCAATGCAGCAGTGCGGCCAGAGCAGAGAAGGGCGGCCATCAGCGTTGACGCAATGATCAGCCCGACACTTGCCTGCTGAGAGAGGCCAGGTGAGACGAACCCGAGCCCGTCTGCCAGAACACCAAAGAGCACAACGGCAAACAGCAGCAGACCAGCGGCGCTGGTTGCCCGATTGTCGGCCATGAAGGCCAGGATCGTTGCCAGACCGGCAAGGCCAACCACGGCAGATACCTGCGGAATCCACAGCGGCGTATTCAGCAGGCTCCAGCTCCGGACGCCACCGGCATAGTTCTCCATCGCGAATCCGGCGACTTTCCAGAGCGTCGCCAGCACAAGCCCGACAGCAATCCAGCGCAAACCTTCCGTCATTGCCCTGGCGCGCTCAGGTGGAAGCGCGTTGGCAAGCAGATCGATGCGCACATGCGCGCCGCGGCTTTCGGCGAAGGCGGCGCCCAAAAAAGTGGTGGCGACGACCAGATAGGTCGTCACTTCGGTCACCCAGATCGTCGCAAAGCCCAGAAAGCTGCGGGCAAACACTTCGATGCAAACGCTGACCAGCATGGCCAGAACGCACAGGATCGCGAGGAAGCGGGACAAGTTTCCGATTGATGTTGCAATCCGTGGGGGCAACGGCGTTGCCCCCACTTTCGCGTCTTCGGTCTGGGAGGCCGAGTTCACT
Organism: Mesorhizobium sp.; assembly: GCA_036742015.1. GTDB lineage: Bacteria > Pseudomonadota > Alphaproteobacteria > Rhizobiales > Rhizobiaceae > Mesorhizobium_A. The sequence goes on from DAINRF010000011.1 coordinate 4,519, forward strand.
TGACTGCTGCCCGCGCGGTCGCCAGCACAGCTTCTGCGTCGAGGTTGACGCGTTTCATGTCTTCACGCCAGGCGTCGAGCACCGGCTTTTCGAAGCGTTCTGCGTAGATGAGCTTGTTCTGCTCCGGTGTGATTTCGGCAAATTCGACGCCGGCAGCTTTCCACATGGCCGGCAGTTCGTCGGCCCGCTTGCGCCACCGCACTTCAAACTCCTGCTCGATGGCCTTGAACTCGGCGGCAGCCTTGTCCTTGACGTCCTGCGGCAAGGCCGCCCAGGCGTCCTTGTTGACCAGAACAGGCGCAGGCAGAACGCTGCCAAGCTTCCAGTTGGCGGCGTGTTTGATAACCGACTGGAAGCCTGCGCCGTGGGCCCAGCAACTGTCGGTAATAACGCCGTCAATCACGCCGCGTTCGAGTGCCGGGAGCACCTCGCCAGCGCTCAGCGACACGGTTGTCGCGCCAAGCTCGGCGCCGATCAACGCCGTGCCGCGATTGTTGACGCGGATCTTCAGGCCATTCCACTGCTCAAGCGTCGCCATCGGCTTGGTCGAAAACACAGTCTGCGGGCAGAACGCAGTGTGCATCATCTCGGTGGCGTTGTAGGAATTGGAGTAGAGGTCGCGCACCTGCTGTCCGTACGGTGACGCCGACAGCGCTTTCAGATTGTCATAGTTTTCGGAAATTCCGGGCAGGCTCGGAATGGTGAGCAGTGGCTGCGAACCCGTGTAGTAGGCCGGCAAGGGCATCGACACCTGCACGATGCCGTCACGCACTCCTTCCAGCAGCCGGTTACCTGCAACCAGTGACGAATTGGCGGTGATCTGCAATTTGCCGTCAGTTGCCTTTGCAATGCGCTCAGGGATCTCGAGCGCCGCTTCCTGGTAGATCGTGCCGTTCAGTGTGAGATAGGACAGCGTCCATTTGATAGGGTCGTCGCCGGCTGATGCGATGGTTGCGCCGCCGAGCGACAAGACGAGCGCAGTCGCGCCAAGAATACCGAATTTCCTCATGTTACTCCTCCATGGTTCCTCATGGCCTGACCTGTTGCAGACCACATCCTCCGGATCAGGATCGGGCATTCGCAGCGTCCATTTCTGGCCAGCGCCGGGCCCATCCTCCCCCTTGGATTGACTATGACGGGATTTCCCGGTTCTTCTTGTGCGTCCGTGCGCGGGAATTTGTGACCGCGTCCACACTGGAGGAGCGCGCATTCATGGCTGCCGCGTCAGCTGGCATTGACAGGCCGGTCCTGCCGTATGTTGCAGGCACCAGCGATGTGTCCGAGCGGCAGCGCGAAGATCACTGGCGCTCGGTCTTCAATGGTCTTTGGGGCGCGGTCGATCTCAGACAGGCCGATAGCGGCGCCATGGAAGGCTCGCTGCACAGCCGTCGCGTCGGGGATCTCGTATTCAACCGGATAGAGTTCGGCCATCAGGTGTTCGAGCGCTCACGCGCAAACCTGCGCAAGGTCGACCGGCCGTTCTATTCGCTTACCTTTCCAGAACGCGGCGAGGCCATCGGCCGGGTTGGACAATCGATCGAACGGCTGACGCCCGGACACGCCTACCTGCTCAATACCGGCCTGCCATCCGAGCTGACCGTTGACCGGGAATATGGGACGTTCAATATCCTCATCCCTGTCCAGGCGCTGGAGCGGCGGCTGGGCCAGCAGGTCGATCTGTTCTCGCGCACCATCGAGCAGCCGGATCCGATCCTGCATGTGACGCGCAAGATCGTTTCGGAACTGACCGGTCCCGACGCGGCCCAGGATTCGCGGACCAGTCTGTTCCTGTCAGAACAATTGCTCGATCTGGTGGCCTATTTCCTGCAGAGCGGCGGCCGCCTGTCTGAGGATACGCTGGCGAAAAAGGCGATGCGGGAGCGGGTCAGCCAATATCTCGACCACGCCTATCACATTCCAACCCTAACGCCGCAGCAGATCGCCAGCGATTGCGGCATCTCACGCAGCTATCTCTACAAGCTGTTTCCAGACGATGCGCCGATCATGGAACTCGTCAAGAAGCGCAGGCTCGACGCAGCCTACAGGCTGATCGCCAACAGCAATGGCGAGCTGAACCTGACCCGGATCGCGATGGATTGCGGTTTTACGTCGTCAAGCGAGTTTTCCCGGCTGTTCAAGGCGCATTTCGGAACGCCGCCAAGCCGGGTCTAGCTGGCTTCAATACAGCGAATCTTGCGCCGCCCCTTGTCTGATGTCCTGCACAAGCGATAGACGGAGCCGGATTATCGCCTGCAGGACACCGGGGGACACAATGACGCTGGACGAGATCGCCGAACGTATCGGCCGGAGACTGAGCGCGAACCCGTTTGAGGGATCGCTGAAGTTTGACTGTGGCGCCTCTGGCGTTATCGTGCTGGCCGATGGCGATGCGTCACGGGTCGATCGCCCTGCCGATTGCACCATCAAGCTGACGGAAGAAAATCTCGGCAAGCTGCTGACTGGCAAGCTCAACCCGATGACCGGCATGATGATGGGCAAGCTGAAACTGTCCGGCGACCCGTCGGTCGCCATGCGGCTGGCCAAGCTGATCGGGTAGGGCGAGAACTCGCGCTTTCGAAGCAGGTTGAGCGCCGGGCACAATCTGTCCGCAAGAACGATGTTGATCGCGCGGCCATACAGACAATGCCAATCAAAACAGCCCGGGCGTGACCACGGCAAGAACAATGTAGCGCCCTGCCTTTGCTGCGGTAACGAGCAGGACAAAACTCCAAAGTGGTTCGCGCAGCACGCCGGCGACAACCGTCAGTGCATCGCCGCCGATCGGCGCCCAGCTGAGCAGCAGGCTCCAACGCCCCCAGCGCTGATACCAGCGTGTTGCGCGGTCGAGCTGCCCGGAACTGGCGGGAAACCAGGGACGGTCGCGAAATGTCTCGATGCCGCGCCCCAGAAACCAGTTGACCACTGCGCCAAGTACATTGCCGGCGGTAGCGACAAGCACCAGCAGCCAGGGCGGGATGTCTCCCGCCAGCAACAACGCCACGAGCGCGGCCTCTGACTGCGCCGGAACGATGGTCGCGGCGACAAAGGCAATCGCAAACAGGCCGGCGAGGGTGGCAAGGACGCTCACAGTTTGGCCAGGCGTGTCACCAGACGCCCCGGCGCAGACCGGTCCAGATATATTGCCAGATCGTCGGGTGAAACCATTGTTCGGACGGGCCTTTGGTCCGGATCGCCTTTGCATTGCCAGTCAGCATGTCGTCGACTACCTGGACCAGAGCCCTCCGGGACGCGGCTGCAATCGTATAGGTGTCGGTCATGATTGTGTCGCCTGGCCTCGGATAACAAAGGGCATGCCTCAGCACATTGCCGGTGTCGACGCCTTCGTCGATGAGGTGAATGGTGCCGCCAAACTGATCCCAGTCGCCATTGGCGCGCGACCAGTAGCCACCATTCATGCCGCGATATTTTGGCGTGACGCCGGCATGATAGTTGATAACCGGACAGGGCATCTGCCTGAACATCGCGCCACGCATCATCCGGCATCCGGCAAGGACGACCAGATCAGGCTGGATCCGGTTGATCGCCTTGAGGAAATCAGCGTCATTGACGGATGGAACACGCACAATTTCGGGCGTGTCCGGCTGCGCCGCGTTCAAACCTTCGCTTTCAAGGAAGCGGCGCACCCGCCCGGCCTGCAGCCGCTTGCCGAGCCGGATCACGATCATTGTTGCAAGCTGGCCAAGTGCATTCACCTTACCAAACCGGCGGGCGCGGGCGGCGAGAAGTTGACGCTTGCTTTCCGGCTCCTCCTGGATGACGGCGACGTCCTCCCCAAACCGGTCGATCAGGGCGTTAGCCATGATCCAGGGATGATCACCGCCAGCCGTTACGAAGCAGATCCTGACCTGTTGTTTCATGTGTGTAGTCTCACTGGGCATGCGCGGTGTGGTTATTCAAGCTCGCAGCAAGATTTTGCCCGGCGCTCAAAACGACACCAGCAAGGCTGCAGGCAACCATAGCCGCTACTGAGTCGACATAGAATTATCGTTCTGCATTTAGTCCGTTGCGAGATGAAATTGCTACAACCTTGTTGAAATCGGCTGTCTGGCTGCCTCCTGCGCCAGACCTGGCTCCTTTAGTTTGCCATTGAGTGATTTCGCAACTTTCTGGGATTCGATATGAAAAGACTTCTCCTGATCAGCGTGGCGCTTCTTGCGCTTGCCACACCATCGCTGGCGCAGGACGCCAACAAGCTGTTGAACGCGTCCTATGACGTGGCGCGAGAACTGTTCGCCAAGGAGAACGAGAACTTCATCGCCAAGCATCCGGGCGTCGCCATCGACCAGTCGCATGCGGGCACCTCGAAGCAGGCGCGCGCCATTGTTGAAGGGTTGGAGGCTGACGTGGTTACCTTCAATCAGGTCACCGACATTGATTTTCTCGTGAAGAACGGTTTTGTGTCGGACGATTGGCAGTCGGACTTCCCTAACAAGGCATCGCCCTTCTATTCGCTGCCATCCTTCCTGGTGCGCGCCGGCAATCCGAAGGGCATCAAGGACTGGGGCGATCTCGTCCGCGACGACGTCAAGGTGATCTTCCCGAACCCCAAGACCTCGGGCAATGCGCGCTATACGTATCTGGCCGCCACCGCCTATGCCCGCGAGGCGTTCAACAAGGACGAAGCGAAGGTGAAGGAATTTATCCAGAAGTTGTTCGCCAATGTGCCGGTGTTCGACACGGGCGGCCGCGCTTCGACAACAACCTTTGTCGAACGTGGAATTGGCGACGTCCTCATTACCTTTGAATCCGAGACGTCAGGCATCCGCAAGGAATTTGGCGCTGACAAGTTCGATCAGGTGACGCCGTCGGTCAGCCTGCTTGCCGAATTCCCGATCGCGATCGTTGACAAGGTTGTCGACAAGCGTGGTTCGCGCGATCTGGCTAAGTCTTATCTTGAGCATCTCTACACACCTGAGGGCCAGAAGATCGCTGCCGAATTCGGCCTTCGCGTCAATGACGCCGCTGTTGCCGCCGAGTTCAAGGACCAGTTCCCCGAAGTTCGTCTGGTGAAGGTTGAAGACGAGTTTGGCGGCTGGGCCAAGGTGCAGGAAGAGCACTTTGCATCCGGCGGATTGCTCGACCAGCTCTACGGCAATCGCTGAGATCAAGGATTGTAACATACTAGAGCGCCGCGCGTCCAAAATGACGCACGCACGGCGCTCCTGCATTTTTAATCTGCTGCATGAGGCCTCCGAAAACCGATTTCGATTGTCGGGCCGATGCAGCAGCAGGCGGGGGTAATCCCCGCCGGCCAAATCTGTTGAAGGAAATCATCTTTGTCGCGCCGCGTTCTGCCGGGCTACCGTTTGTCGCTTGGCATCACCCTGTTTTATGTCGCGCTGATCGTCCTGCTGCCGATCGGCGCTCTGGTGTTCAAGGCGGCAAGCCTCGGCCCGGAGGATTATTGGCGCATCGTGACCTCGACGCGCGCGTTGGCCAGCTATCGCGTGACGCTTGTCGCAGCGGCCATCGCCACCCTGTTCAACCTGTTTTTCGGCCTGGCGCTGGCCTGGGTTCTGGTGCGCTACGAATTTCCTGGAAAGCGTCTTGTCGACGCCATCGTTGACCTGCCGTTTGCCTTGCCAACAGCGGTCGCAGGCATTGCGCTGACCGCGCTGTTTGCGCCAAACGGCTGGTTTGGCGCTTATCTTGAGCCGCTTGGCGTCAAGGTCGCCTACACACCGCTTGGCATCATGATCGCGATGGCGTTCACCAGTCTGCCATTCATCGTACGCACTGTGCAGCCTGTGCTGGAAGACCTTGATCCGGCGCTGGAAGAAGCAGCGCAGTCGCTTGGCGGTTCTGACGCCACGATCTTCCGGAAAGTCATCCTGCCGCTGCTGACGCCAGCCTTGCTTGCCGGCGTGTCGCTATCCTTCGCCCGCAGTCTCGGCGAGTTCGGCGCGGTGATCTTCATTGCAGGCAACCAGCCGTTTGAAACCGAGATTGTGGCGCTGCTCGCCTTCATCCGGCTCGAAGAATACGACTATCAGGCAGCTGCCGCGATTGCCTCGATGATGCTGCTGGCCGCATTCCTGATGCTCGCGGTCACGCATTATCTGCAAGGCCGCGCCTTGCGTTACACGGAGCGGTCATGATGAGCGCGGAAAAGCGGCACAAACCGCCGCGCGTCGGCGACAGCCCGGCAGTTCGCCGCACCCTGATCGGCATTGTACTGGTGTTCGGCGCATTATTGGTGCTCGCGCCGCTGGTGGTAATTTTCACGCAGGCGTTTTCACTCGGCGTTGGCGCTTTTGCAGCAACCATCAGTCACCCGGACACGTTGCACGCCATCTGGCTGACTGTTCTGGTGGCTTTGATCGCGGTGCCGGTGAACACGGCCTTCGGTGTCGCCGCTGCCTGGGCGATCACAAAATTTGATTTTCCGGGAAGACGTCCGCTGACGATACTGATCGAGATTCCATTCTCGGTCTCGCCGGTCGTCGCGGGCGTCGCCTACATGTTTGTCTACGGTCTGCAGGGTGTGTTCGGCCCGGCATTGCAGTCGGCGGACATCAAGATCCTGTTCGCGCTGCCAGGTATTGTGCTGGCCTCGATGTTTGTCACCGCGCCCTTTGTGGCGCGTGAGTTGATCCCGCTGATGCAGGCGCAGGGACGCGATCTGGAGGAGGCCGCGACCTCGTTGGGCGCGTCTGGCTGGCGCACCTTCTGGTCGGTCACGCTGCCCAACATCCGTTGGGCGCTGCTCTACGGCGTGGTGCTGTGCAATGCGCGGGTCATGGGCGAGTTTGGCGCGGTGTCGGTGGTCTCCGGCAACATTCGCGGCCAGACCAATACGCTGCCGCTGCATGTCGAGCTGCTTTACCACGACTACCAGACGGTCGGCGCATTTGCCGCTGCGTCGGTGCTGACTGTGCTGGCGCTGGTCACAATCATCGCAAAAGTGCTTCTCGAGAAACAGGGCGCGGGACGCGGCGGACGGACGACGCTCGCAGGCCCCGCCGCCGCGCCGCAGGAATAGACGCCATGAACATCACCCTCGATAATGTTGTGAAGACATTTGACACGTTTCGCGCCGTGCGCGGTGTGTCGCTCGATATCAGGAGCGGCGAACTGCTGGCGCTGCTGGGACCGTCGGGTTCCGGCAAGACAACGATCTTGCGCATGGTGGCAGGACTGGAATTTGCCGACGGCGGCCGCATCCTGTTTGGCGACCGTGACGCCACTGACATTCCTGTTCGCGACCGTGGCGTCGGCTTCGTGTTTCAGCACTACGCGCTGTTCCCGCACATGACCGTTGGCGAGAATATCGCCTTTGGCATGACCGTGTCGCGCACCAAGCGCAGCAAGGCCGAGATCGCCACACGAGTGGAAGAGCTTCTTAAGCTGGTGCGCCTGGAAGGTCTGGGCGGCCGTTTCCCGTCGCAGATTTCCGGCGGCCAGCGACAGCGCGTGGCTTTGGCGCGCGCGCTTGCTGTTGACCCGCAGGTGCTGCTGCTGGACGAGCCGTTTGGCGCACTCGATGCAGCAGTGCGCCGTGATCTCAGGCGCTGGTTGCGCGAGATCCATGACGAGCTTGGCATCACCACGATCTTTGTTACCCACGACCAGGAGGAGGCGCTCGATCTGGCTGACCGTGTGGTGATCCTCGATCAAGGCAAGATCGTACAGGAGGGCACGCCCGAAGACGTCTGCCGGCAGCCAAATTCGCCCTTCGTCACCCGCTTTCTCGGCGACGCACACCGGCTGGTCGGCCAATCGTCAAATGGCGCGGCGCGCATTGCTGGCGGGCTTGTCGCAGTGCCGGGCATTCCGGATGGTGAAGTCGAGATCTTTGTGCGGCCGGGCGATCTGCGCTGGGGCGAGGGCGATATTGCTGCGACGGTGAGCCGGGTTATTGACCGCCCCGATGGCCGCCGTGTTGTCGCCGCGCTGGAAGACGGAACTGTCATAGAACTGGATGTGCCGCCGGAGACGCGGGTCGCAAGAGGCGACGCCGGGACTCTGAGGGTCTTACGTTCGCACGCATTTCAGTTGTTTACGTCGAATGTCAAATAGATAGCTGACATAGGTTTTATTCGTCCGGCGATCATTCTACACTATTGGAGTGGTGTGCGCGACGGAGGATGTTATGCGCCCGGGTCACCAAGGCGATATCCGCGCCGCAGATTACGTGCTGGGCCTGATGAGCCCTGCCGAAGTCAGACGTTTTGAGCAGGATCTGAGCTACAATCCAGATCTCGCTGATGAAGTTGAAATCTGGCGAGCACGTGTTGCGCGTCTCAAGGACGAGGCCGAACCAACTCCGCAGGCTGAAATGCGCCGGCGCATCGCCGACGGGTTCGCTCAAGGCTTCGTAGCCTCCGGCGCGCTTGTGGCAGCGCAAACCAAGCCGGCAAAGCAGATCGGCAGGGCTGAGATAGCCATTCTGGCCGTGGTATTCGGAACGATGTTGGGCGCGACTATCGTGTGGCTCGCGCTCGGTTGATTGGCCGCAGGCGTAAAACCTGATAATGATTGACAACTATTAGCTTTCCCGCAATGAGTCCGCTCATGCGGTGGCGGTTGCTGCTGTTTGTCAGGTCACTGACCCGTTCCAGATCAAGCAAAGTCCGAGGACGCCATGCCTTCCAGAACACAATTCCTGCAAATCGCATTTGGTGCTGTTGCTGCCGTGGGCGCTGCCCTGCCAGCCATTGCGCAGACGGCAGACCCCAAGGCCGTGCTGTCGCACTATGCCGATATTGCCCAGGCGACTTACCAGGACTCGCTGACGACCGCCAAGGCGCTGGACGCAGCTGTTGACGCGTTGGTGGCGAAACCGTCGCAGGAGACGTTGGAAGCGGCGCGTGCAGCCTGGAAGGCGGCGCGTATTCCTTACCAGCAGTCGGAAGCGTTTCGCTTCGGCAATCCGATTGTCGATGACTGGGAAGGCCGTGTGAATGCATGGCCGCTGGACGAGGGGCTGATCGACTATGTTGACCCAAGCTACGGCACCGAGAGCGACGACAATGTGCTCTACACCGCCAATGTTGTCGCGCAGAAGGAAATCGAGATTGACGGCCGGAAGATTGATGCGTCGGTGATTACACCGGAGTTCCTGTCCGGCACCCTGCAAGAAGCAGGTGGTATCGAGGCGAACGTTGCAACTGGCTACCACGCCATTGAATTTCTACTTTGGGGTCAGGATCTGAATGGCACTGGCCCGGGCGCGGGCAATCGTCCATTCACCGACTACGATCTCGCTAACTGCACCGGCGGCAATTGTGACCGGCGCGCCGCATTTCTGACATCGGCCAGCGACTTGCTGGTGACGGACATGGAGGAAATGGTCGCCAACTGGGCCGCCGGTGGCGCTGCCCGCAAGGCCGTGGTGGACGCTGAGCCAAAGGCTGGCCTCACTGCGGTGTTGACGGGTCTTGGTTCGCTGTCTTACGGCGAACTGGCAGGCGAGCGCATGAAGCTTGGTCTGTTGCTGCATGATCCGGAAGAAGAGCACGACTGCTTCTCCGACAATACGCACATCTCGCACCTCTATGATGCGATCGGCATCCGGAACGTCTATTCAGGCGTCTACAAGCGCACCGACGGCACGACGCTCGAAGGCCCGTCGGTCGCCAGCCTGGTCAAGGAAGCGGACCCAGCGGTTGACGTCGAACTCGCCGCCAAGATCGATATGTCGGTAGCGGCGCTGGAAGCCATCGCCAAGCGCGCCGAGGGTGGCGAGGCTTACGACCAGCAGATTGGCGAAGGCAATACAGAAGGCAACAAGCTGGTGCAGGGCGCGATCGACGCGCTGGTAGACCAGACCAAGTCGATCGAGCGCGCTGTCGCAGCCTTGAAGCTCGACGCAATCGAGTTTGAGGGCTCTGACAGTCTCGACAATCCGGGCGCTGTTTTCCAGTAGGCGGCTTGAATCGCAAACGCCGGAGATCAAGATAAGGCCGGAGACGGGCGCAACCAGCAAAGCCGGCTCCTACCCATATGTGAACGATGTAGATGCTTGTCTGTCACTGCAACCTGATCACTGAAAAGGAGATTGAGCGCGCGATTCTCACGCTTCTGGAGGCTGATCCGTGGCAACTGATCGTTCCGGCCAAGGTGTATCACACGCTTGCAAAGCGCGGCCGCTGTTGCGGCTGCTTCCCGAATGTGGTGGAAACGATCATTCGCGTCACCGAAGCGTACCATTCGCGGTCCAATGCTGGTGAGGCGGAAATAGTATCGTACCTCGACCGCGTGCGCGGTTTGCGCGGTCAATTTGGGAGAAAACAGGATGAAGGGCGACAAAAAGGTCATAGAGCGGCTTAACGAGGCGCTCTTTCTCGAACTCGGTGCAGTGAACCAGTATTGGTTGCACTATCGGCTGCTGGAAGACTGGGGTTACATCAAGCTTGCCAAGAAGGAACGCGAGGAATCGATCGAGGAAATGCATCACGCCGACCGGCTGGTCGCTCGTATCATCTTCCTTGAGGGGCACCCGAACCTTCAGTCGGTCGCGCCGCTGCGCATCGGCCAGAACGTCAAGGAAGTTCTGGAAGCTGATCTCGCAGGCGAATATGACGCCCGCACCGCCTACAAGAAGTCGCGCGACATCTGCAATGAAGCCGGCGACTACGTGACGATGAAGATGTTCGAAGAGCTGTTGTCAGATGAGGAAGGCCATATCGATTTCCTCGAGACCCAGCTCGAACTGCTCAAGAACCTAGGCGAAGAGCGCTACGGCTTGCTCAACGCCGCACCGGCCAACGAGGCCGAATAACAGGAAACGGAAGGCGGCGCGTAATCATGAAAACAATTCGCGCCGCTGTCACCGCCCTGGTGGTCATATTTGCCCATGCGGCATTGGCCAATGACGCTCCAGCCGTGCGTGATGACATTGACGCCAAGACGCTGAAACGCGTCGTCGCAGTAACGAAGAACACCAGCGATTTCTCGAAGCCGGAGAACTTCGAGGCCATGCCCGGCGGCGCTGCGACGTCGAAAAAGATTGTCAATCAGGACATCTTTTCGCACTTCTCCCCAAATCTGTCCTTTGAGGATCAGGGCGACTTCAAGCTCGGCAATGCGCTGTTCCGCAAGCTCTGGGTGTCCTCGCCATCCTCAACCCAGGCGTCTGACGGTCTCGGTCCGCTCTTTAACGCGCGGGCCTGCCAGAGCTGCCATCTGAAGGACGGGCGTGGCCATCCGCCGGAACAGAACCCGGACGCGACGTCGATGTTCTTGCGGCTGGCGCGTGAGATCGATGGGCAGATGACGCCTGATCCGGTCTATGGCGGCCAGTTGCAAGACCTTGCCGTGCCGGGCCTCAAGGGCGAAGGCCGCATGGCTATCACCTATCAGGAACAGCCGGTCACGCTTGGCGACGGCACGGTCGTCTCGCTACGCAAGCCAACCTATTCCGTTACCGGACTGGGTTATGGTCCGCTCGATCCTGCGACGACGCTGTCGCCGCGCGTCTCGCCACAGATGATCGGGCTTGGGCTGATCGAACAGATTCATCCTGCTGACATTCTGGCCCATGCTGATCCTGACGACAAAGATGGCGATGGCATTTCTGGACGCGTGTCGTGGGCCACCGATCCAAAGACCGGCGCTGCCGTGATTGGGCGATTCGGACACAAGGCGTCAACGCCGACGATACGCCAGCAGTCGGCTGACGCTTTTGCCGGCGACATCGGCATTTCCTCGCCTGACGCGAAACGCCCCTTTGGCGATTGCACGGCGGCGCAGACTGAATGTCTTGCAGCCGCAACCGGGGTACAGCAGCGGCTGGGTGATACCGAGGCGCCGGATCCAGTGCTTGATCTGGTGACATTCTATTCGCAGAACCTTGCTGTGCCGGCCCGCCGCGATCTGGATGACTCGACGGTGCTCGCTGGAAAGCAGCTGTTCTACGGCCTGGGGTGCGTGTCCTGCCACACGCCGAAATATGTCACTCGCAAGGATGCACCGCACCCAGCGCAGCGCTTCCAGCTGATCTGGCCCTACACCGACATGTTGCTGCACGACATGGGTGAGGGGCTGGCGGACGGCCAGCGCGTTGGCGATGCGTCGGGATCCGAATGGCGCACGGCCCCGCTCTGGGGGATCGGCCTGACGCAGACTGTCAATGGACATACATTCTTCCTGCACGATGGCCGCGCACGCAACCTGACCGAGGCGATCCTTTGGCATGGCGGCGAGGCGCAGAGCGCGCGCGATGGATTTGCCGGGCTTGCCAAAGATGAGCGCGAGGCGCTGCTGAAATTTGTGGAGTCGTTGTGATGCTGAGGCGGTTCGCTTTGGCTCTGGCCGTCACGTTTGGCGGTGCATTGCCAGCCGCAGCTGTGGATGCCGAATTGGCAAAGCAGATCGTTCAGGACGCATACGGCAACACCATTTCATCAGCCTATTTTTTCCTGAGTACAGACACGCGGACGCTGAGCCGTGATGTTGGCGAACTCTGCGCAAAGCCGGCCGCAGACAAGCTGGAAGAGGCGCAAAGAAGCTTCAAGTCCGCCATCGGGGGCTGGTCCAAAGCCGAAATGCTGCGGTTCGGTCCGGTGACTGAGAAGAACCGGTTGGAGCGCATTCTGTTCTGGCCCGATCGCAGGTCGACCGGCCTGAAACAGATTCAGCAGGCGCTGGTCACCAAAGACGCAACTGTGACCAATCCTGGCACGCTAGTGCAGAAGAGCGTTGCCTTGCAGGGTCTCGGTGCGCTCGAATATCTGCTTTTTGGCACCGGCTCCGAGGAGCTTGCGGCCGGCGACAGGTTCCGCTGTTCGTTTGCCAAATCAGTCGCCATGCTGATTGAGCGCCGCGCCGACGAGATTGAAGCGGACTGGCAGAACACATTTGCCGGGATATGGACACAACCTGGGCCAGACAATGCGCTCTACCGGACGCCCGATGAATCTCTGACTGAAGTGCTCAATGTGCTGATCCATGGGCTGGAAATGGTCCGCGATGTCCGCCTTGGAGGGTTCCTGGGAGAGGCCGCGAAGCAAGACAAGCCAAAGCTTGCGATCTGGTGGCGGTCTGAACAGACGGTCAGGTCCATCCAAGCCAATATTGAATTCCTGCATTCACTCTACAAGGAGTCTGGAATCGCCCGGCTGTTGCCGGAAAATTCGAAATGGATTGACCAGTCGATCGAGTTCGAATTCAGCAATGCCGAAGACGCGTTGTGGCCGGGAACGGGACCGATTGACAAAAAACTGGCCGATCCTGAAAAGCGCGCCAAACTTGAATATGTCCGCATCGTTACCTCAAGTCTCAGCGAATTGATCGGCACGCGCTTGACGGCGGAGCTTGGCTTGACCGCCGGCTTTTCGTCGCTCGACGGGGACTGATGGCAAAGCTCCTCATCGACCGGCGCGACTTTCTTCGCAGCGCGGGCGCAGCATTTGTAGCGGCGCTTGCGCCCCCCTCCCTGTTTGCGGCAGAAAGTGCCGACGCCGTTTTCGCAACCGCTTTCCAGCAACGCAGTGGTGAATATGGCGTCGCCATCCTCTCGGAGCGCGGCGAGCTGCTGCACAGGTCGATCTTGCCCGAGCGCGGCCATGACATCTGCTTTGATCCGGTCTCCCGGCGCTATGTCGTGTTCGCCCGCCAGCCGGGCACGTTCGCCGCTGTCATCGACATCGACAATCGCCAGCCGCCGCTGACCATCGCCAGCGTCTCCGGCCGGCACTTTTACGGCCACGGTGCTTTCTCGACCGATGGCGCCTTGCTTTATGCAACCGAGAACGATTTCGACAACGCGGCAGGCGTCATCGGCGTCTATGACGCCCGAGGCGGTTTTGCCCGTATCGGTGAGTTCGCCACCCACGGCGTCGGGCCGCATGAAATGCTGCTGCTTGGCGACGGCGCGACGCTGGCGGTTGCCAATGGCGGCATTGAAACCCATCCCGATTTTGGCCGGGCCAAGCTCAATCTTGCCACCATGAAACCGTCGCTTGTGCTGCTCGACCGGCGGGACGGCAGGCTGCTGTCAAAGCAGGAACTGCCTGCCGATCTGCATCAGCTGTCGATCCGCCATATGGATATCGCCAGTGATGGCGGCCTCTGGTTCGGTTGCCAGTTCGAGGGCGGCGAGAGTGGCCGGCCGCCATTGATCGGCAGGGCGAAGCCCGGCGAGGCGATATCGCTGGTCGAGCTGCCAGGCGGCGTGCTGGCGGGCATGCGCAATTATGTCGGTTCCGTTGCCGCAAACCGCTCCGCCGGAACCGTGGCTTTCACGTCGCCGCAAGGAAACCGAGTCGCTATCCTCGATGATCGCACCGGCAATCTGGTCGCCAGCCGCGAGCTGACGGAAGTGTGCGGCGTGGCGCCAGACGGCGATGGCTACCTGCTGACAACAGGTGCAGGCGTGGTCGATTTGCCGGATGGAGCATCGCGCACCGAAAAGAGCCTGGTCTTTGACAATCACGTCCTGCGCATATGAATCCGGGCGCCTCGTCATAACGTGCCTGTAACGAAAGCTTGCCTGCATCCGAATTGACGGACAGGGCGGCTGGTGCGCAAATCCGCCAACGCAAAACACAGGGGTTGTCCGTGAACAAGCTGCTCGCCGCCTTTGCCGCCGTTCTTTGGAGCGGTTCAGTATTCGCAGCCGATCCTGACCCGGAAAAATGGGTCGAGGTTCTGGCCGATGCGAAAGGTCAGACTGTCTATTTCAACGCCTGGGGCGGGGCGGAGAATATCAACACCTATCTCCGGTGGGCTGCCGATGAGGTTGAGAAGCGCTATGGCGTCAAGCTGGTGCATGTCAAACTTGACGACACCGCCAAGGCAGTCGGCACGGTTGTCGCGGAAAAAGCGGCGGGCAAGCTTGAGGGTGGCTCGGTCGACCTGATCTGGATCAACGGCGAGAACTTTTCGTCGATGAAAAGCAACGGCCTGCTGATGTCGCCGGGCTGGGCCGAAAAGCTGCCGAACTGGCAATATGTCGATCCCGAAACGACCCCCACGGTTCGAACCGATTTCACCGTGCCGGTGGAAGGATTGGAGAGCCCGTGGGGCATGGCCAAGTTGGTGTTCTTCCACGACAGCGCAAAGACACCCGCAGCCGATATGCCGCGTTCGGCAGACGCGTTACTCGAATGGGCAAAGGCCCATCCCGGCCGCTTCACCTATCCGCAGCCGCCGGATTTTTCCGGCTCGTCCTTTTTGAAGCAGGTTCTGTCGGAAAAGATTGCGGACAAGTCGTTGCTGTTGAAGCCGGTGGAAGAGGCGGCATTTGCCAACGTGTCAAAGCCGCTGTTCGACTATCTCGACCAGTTGAACCCGCTGATGTGGCGCGGCGGAAAAGCCTTCCCGAAAAACTACCCGGCGATGAAACAATTGCTGGCTGATTCCGAGGTTGACATCATCTTCGCATTCAACCCATCGGAAGCCTCCAGCGCCGTTGCAGCGGGCGAATTGCCGGACACGGTTCGGTCGTTTGTGTTTGCGGACGGCACGCTGGCAAACACCCATTTTGTCGCCGTGCCGTTCAACGCCGCAGCCAAGGCTGGCGCGCTGGTCGTGGCTGATTTTCTGCTGTCGCCCGAAGCCCAGGCGCGCAAGCAGGACCCGAAGGTGTGGGGTGACCCGACCGTGCTGTCGATTGCAAAACTGCCTGAGGCCGGCAAGGCGCGCTTTGCGTCGCTGGACCTTGGTGTTGCAACGCTGCCGCCGTCCGAACTCGGCCCGGCGCTCGATGAGCCGCATCCAAGCTGGATGGAGCGGATCGAGCTGGAATGGGCGCGCCGCTACGGCGTTGCGCAGTGACCGGTCGAATGTTGGCGGGATGAGCATTGCCCGCTTCGGTCCGCCTCTGACCGTGCTGGTTCTGGCCGGGCCGGTTGTTGCGGGGCTGGCAGGGACGCTGCTGCCAGCGTTCGGCTATCTGCCAGCGCTGGGCGGCGCCTCGCTGTCGCTCGATCCATTCCGTCAGCTTCTGGCTGAGCCCGGATTGGCGGCGTCGGTCTGGCTCAGCCTGACGGGTGGTCTGGCCGCCACGGCGCTGGCGTTGCTCACGGTCATGCTGTTCTTCGCCTGCTGGGCGCACACGTCTGCGTTTGAGCGCCTGCGCCATCTGGTGTCGCCCTTGCTGGCAGTCCCGCACGCCGCAGCCGCATTCGGCCTTGCATTCCTGATCGCGCCGTCGGGTCTGATTGTCAGGCTGATCTCCCCGGAACTGACCGGCTGGCAGACGCCGCCCGACGTGCGCATCGTCAATGACCCATACGGCCTGTCGCTGATCTTCGGCCTGGCGCTGAAGGAAATCCCGTTCCTGTTCCTGATTGCGCTTGCGGCGTTGCCGCAGACTCAATCCTTCGAGGCGGTGCGAGTGACAGCCTCTCTGGGTTATGGCCGCGCAGCCGGTTTCCTCTTCGCCGTCTGGCCGCGGCTCTATCGCCAGATCAGGCTTGGCGTCTTTGCAGTGATCGCTTTCTCGACATCGGTGGTCGACGTGGCGGCCATCCTTGGTCCGACAACGCCCGCACCGTTGGCGGTCCGGCTGGTGACCTGGATGAGCGATCCGGATCTCGCCATGCGGTTCAAGGCGTCCGCCGGCGCTGTTCTTCAACTCGGCGTAACGGCGTTTGCCTTGCTGCTGTGGCTGGCGGGTGAGGTAGTGTTTTCCAGATTGATGTGGACATCGGCCCGAGCGGGCCCGCGATTTCAGCGGGACCGGCCTTTGCGGGTCGTCGCCCGCATTCTGATGACGGCCGCCGCCGTCACCGTCTTTGCCGGTCTTGCCGCTCTCGCTGTCTGGTCGGTCGCAGGCCTGCGGCAGTTTCCCGATGCGCTGCCGCGTTCATTAGTGCTTGGCACCTGGATCAACACCGTTCCCCGTCTGTCCGGGCCGATGGCGACGACGCTTCTCGTTGCCGCGGTCGCAACCCTGATCGCGCTGGCGCTCGCGATGCTCTGTTTGATGCGCGAGGATGAGACGGGTCGCCGGGCCGGGCGTCCGGCCATGGCGCTGGTCTATCTGCCTTTGCTTGTGCCGCAGGCTGCTTTTCTGTTCGGTCTGCAGTTCCTGTTCGTTCAGGCAGGTCTGCAGGCGTCGATGACGTCGCTGGCGCTGGCGCATCTGGTGTTTGTGCTGCCTTATGTCTTTCTCTCGCTCTCCGATCCCTGGCGCGCTTTCGACAAACGCTTTGAGGCGATCTCAATAGGGCTTGGCAAGCCGCGCTTGCAAACGCTTCTGCGCATCCGGCTGCCTCTCTTGCTGAGGCCTCTGCTGGTGGCGGCTGCAATCGGCTTTGCGGTGTCGGTCGGGCAATATCTGCCGACGCTGCTGATCGGAGCGGGCCGTCTGCCCACCATCACAACCGAAGCGGTGGCGCTGGCGTCCGGCGGCAATCGGCGCGTCATTGGCGTCTATGCCTTTTTCCAGATGCTGCTGCCGGCGATCGGCTTTGCAATTGCCATCGTCGTGCCCGCGCTGGTATTCCGCCGCTTCCGCGCGCTGCGCGCCTGAACATTTGAGATGATTGAAACCGGACTGAAATTGAAGGACGTGACGATCTCCCTCGGCTCCACGCAGTTGCTCGGGATCACGCATCATGTTGGCCCGGGCAAAGTCCTGACGGTAATGGGGCCGTCAGGTTCGGGAAAGTCGAGTCTGCTCGCTTTCATCGGCGGATTTCTTGATCCGGCATTTCAGGCCAGCGGGCAGGTGCATTGCGACAGCGTCGACATTCTGGCGCTGCCGCCCGAACAACGGCGCGCCGGCATCCTGTTTCAGGACCCGCTTTTGTTTCCGCATATGAGCGTCGCCGGCAATCTGTTGTTTGCCTTGCCGCCGTCGATTGCCGGTCAAGCCGAACGCCGGTCGCGCGTCGAGGACGCGCTGGCGGGCATAGGTCTGGCGGGCGAAGGCGGGCGCGACCCCGATACGCTGTCTGGCGGCCAGAAGGCGCGTGTGGCGCTGGCCCGCGTTCTGCTGTCAGGGCCACGTATGCTGTTGCTTGACGAGCCTTTCTCAAAGCTCGACGCAGGGCTGCGCCAGCAGATGCGCGACCTGGTTTTTCAGCGCGCGCGACAGACCCGCCTGCCGGTGATCCTCGTCACCCATGATGAGGCGGACGCAGATGCAGCCGGCGGCGCAATCATCCGGCTTGGCAGCCAATGAGAGTGACGCTGCCGCAACTGCCTGTGACCGAGGCGCTGCCGCCGCTGCTGACGGCGCTCGAAACAGGCAATCGCGCCGTGCTGGTCGCACCGCCTGGCGCTGGCAAGACGACGCTGGTTCCGCTCGCCCTGCTCGATGCCGGCTGGCGCGGCGATGGCCGGATCGTGCTGGTCGAACCGCGCCGACTGGCAGCGCGCGCCGCAGCCCGCCGCATGGCGTCGCTGTTGAATGGCGAGGTCGGCGGCGTTGTCGGTTATGCGATGCGGATGGACAACCGGATGAGCGCAGCAACGCGCGTGCTGGTCGTCACGGAAGGTGTCGTGGCGCGGATGATCCTTGATGATCCGGAACTTGCGGGCATTGCAGCGATTGTCTTTGATGAGTTTCATGAGCGCTCACTCGACGGCGATTTTGGTCTGGCGCTGGCGCTGGACGTGCAGGGCGCACTGCGGCCTGACCTGCGGCTGCTGGTCATGTCGGCGACGCTCGACGGCGCGAGGGTCGCAAGTCTGCTCGGCGATGCGCCGGTGATCTCCAGTCAAGGCAGGGCGTTTCCGGTCGATATCCGCCACGAGCCGCGCGGGCCGGACGAGCCGGTGGAAGATGCAACGGCCCGCACCATCCGTGCAGCATTGGCCGCAGAGCCCGGCAGTATCCTCGCCTTTCTGCCAGGTCAGCGCGAGATCGAGCGCACCGCCGAACGGTTGCAAGGACGGCTGCCAGCCAATGTCGACCTTGTGCCGCTTTATGGCAATCTCGACGGCAAGGCGCAGGATGCCGCGATCCGCCCGGCTGTTGATGGCCAACGCAAGGTGGTGCTGGCGACCTCGATCGCCGAGACCTCGATAACCATTGACGGTGTCAGGGTGGTGATCGATTCCGGCCTGTCGCGCCTGCCGGCGTTTGAACCGGCCACCGGCCTGACCCGGCTGGAAACCGTGCGCGTATCGCGCGCTTCCGCCGACCAGAGAGCTGGCCGCGCCGGACGCACGGAGCCCGGCGTTGCGATCCGCTTGTGGCGCGCCGAGCAGACGGCGGCGCTGCCCGCCTATACGCCACCCGAAATTCTTGCCGCCGACCTGTCGGGTCTGGTGTTGGATGCAGCTGCGTTCGGCGTCACCGACATCGCCGGCATGGCGCTGCTCGATACGCCGCCCGCCGCAGCATTGACGGAGGCGAGGGCGCTGCTGCGCGATCTCGGCGCTATTGACCCCGATGGGCGGTTGACGGAGGCCGGCCAAGCAATGCGCAAGTTGGCGCTGCCGGCACGGCTGGCGCACATGGTGGCGGAGTCTGCAAAGACCGGCGAGGCATTTGCCGCCGCCGAACTGGCTGTATTGCTGACAGAGCGCGGGCTCGGTGGCCCGAGCGCCGATCTCGATCGGCGGCTGGACAATTTCCGCCGTGACCGGTCCCCGCGCGCTGAAGCGGCGAGGGAATTGGCGAAGCGGCTGGCGGCGACCGCTGGCGGCAAGCCCGGACGGACTCAGCCATCCCATGCCGGACCGTTGTTGCTGCTGGCCTGGCCGGACAGAGTGGCGAAGCAGCGCGGTGCGGCGGGACGCTATGTGCTCGCCAACGGGCGTGGCGCGATGGTGGACGAGACAGACCCGCTCGCCAAGGCGCAGTTTCTTGTCGTTGCAGACCTGCAGGGCAAGGCGCAGAATGCCCGCATTGTCGCCGCCGCCGAGATTGCCGAAGAAGACCTCCGCAATATTTTGGCTGAGCGCCTGGAGCGGCAGATTGAGAGCGTCTTTGATCCGATGCGCGGAACTGTACGGGTTCGCGAAAGCCTGCGCCTCGGCGCGGTCCAGCTGTCGGAACGCATGTTGCCGGCGCCGGCTGGTGCCGAGGCTGACAGGGCGGTGCTGGATGCCGTGCGCGCTCACGGCGTCGCCGTGCTGCCGTGGGACAAAAGTTCCGAGACCTTGCGCAAGCGGCTCGACTGGCTGCATCGCGGGCTCGGTGATCCTTGGCCGGACATGTCGGACGAGGCGCTGATTGCGTCGCTGGACGACTGGCTCGCGCCGTTCCTGCACGGGGAAGCTGCGATGTCGCGGCTGCGGCCCGGGGTGCTGGCAGACGCGCTGATGTCGCTCGTGCCCTATGACCTGCAACGCCGGGTGAACGAACTTGCGCCGACCCACTTCCATGCGCCGACCGGTAACAATCTGCCGATCCGATACGACGCGGAATGGCCGGTGCTGGCCATCCGGGTGCAGGAATTGTTCGGCCTTGATATTCACCCTGCGATTGCAAATGGAACGGTGCCGCTGATGCTGGAGCTTTTGTCACCGGCTCACCGGCCGATCCAGACGACGCGCGACCTGCCAGGCTTCTGGCGCGGGTCGTGGGCCGATGTCCGCTCCGACATGCGCGGCCGCTATCCCAAGCATGTCTGGCCCGAAGATCCGCGCCTCGCAGAAGCAACAGCACGCGCCAAGCCGCGCGGAACCTGAGACTGACCACTTGGCGAGAGCCGCAGCTCGGCGCATAAGGCTTTTCCATGCAGGACCTTCGCCAGCCCGATCCCTATCTCAGCCGCCAGCTCAGGCTGAATACACTTATCCGGCTGCGCTGGCTGGCGGTTGTCGGCCAGACAGCGGCAGTGCTGGGTGTCGCCTACTGGCTAGAATTCCCGATGCCGGTCAGCCTGTGTTTTGCGCTGATCGCCTGCTCGGCCTGGCTGAACCTGCTGCTGGCGCTACGCTACCCGTCAACGCACCGGCTGGACGCCAATGCGGCGCTCGGCATTCTGCTGTTCGATACGGTTCAACTGGCGGGTCTGTTGTTCATGACCGGCGGCATGACCAATCCTTTTGCAGTTCTGATGACGGTGCCGGTGGTTGTCTCTGCGACCTCGCTGCCGCTTCGGTTGACGCTGTTTCTTGGTGTGGCCGCCGTCGCATCCGCAACAGTGCTGGTGTTTTTCCACCTGCCGTTGCCCTGGTTCCCCAATACAGAGCTGCCGATCCCGTTCATCTATGTCGCCGGTCTGTGGCTGGCGGTGACTTTGACGATTGTGTTCACGGCCG
The DNA here is from genome assembly GCA_036742015.1 of Mesorhizobium sp. Classification (GTDB taxonomy): domain Bacteria; phylum Pseudomonadota; class Alphaproteobacteria; order Rhizobiales; family Rhizobiaceae; genus Mesorhizobium_A. The sequence goes on from DAINRF010000011.1 coordinate 25,651, forward strand.
TCTACGCTTGGCGGGTCGCAGAGGAAGCGCGGCAGCTTGCCAATGCGTTGACGGCAACCGAGCTTGTGCTGCAGCGCGAACAGCACCTGTCGGCGCTGGACGGGCTGGCGGCGGCCGCTGCCCATGAACTGGGAACGCCACTGGCTACGATTGCGCTGGTCGCCAAGGAGATGGAGCGCGCAATCGGCTCCGACTCGAAGTTCTACGACGACGTGATGCTGTTGCGCACCCAGAGCGAACGTTGCCGCGAAATTCTGAAACGGTTGACCAGCCTGTCGTCGGCGAGCGAGGAATATCTGGCGCGTATGCCTCTCTCGTCGCTGATCGAGGAAGTCGTCGCGCCGCATCGCGATTTCGGCATCGAGATCCTGCTCGAACAGGTTGAGAAGATCGGTCCAGAGCCTGTCTCGCGCCGCAACCCGGGCGTGATGTATGGTCTCGGCAATCTGGTGGAGAATGCCGTCGACTTCGCCCGCGAGCAGGTTGTGATCCGCTGGGGCTGGAATGCGTCAGGCGTCACGCTGCAACTTGTCGATGACGGCCCGGGTTTCAAGGCGGAGATCCTCGATCGCGTCGGCGAACCCTACATGACGACCAGATCGGGAGGCCAGGTTGGCGGCCAGCCGAGTGAGCGGCATGGCGGCGGACTGGGGCTCGGCGTGTTCATTGCCAAGACCTTGCTGGAGCGGTCCGGCGCAACCGTCACGTTCTCAAATTCGCCCGGGCAGGGGCTTGGCGCAGTGGTGGATGTGAAGTGGCCGCGAGAGGCTTTTGTGGCGCTGCCCGACCGGAATGCCGAGCCGCAATTTACCTAAACGTGACGTTCTTTGCTGATTTTAGCAAAAAGACCTATATATCCGCCAAAAGAACACGAAAGCCCCAGGGACAACCGGAAACATGTCTGATGCCACGCAACCAGCCGCCACCATCGAGGGTGACGCGACCCTTCTGCTCGTGGATGATGACAAGCCGTTCCTGACCCGCCTTGCCCGCGCCATGGAGGGGCGCGGCTTTGAGGTCGAGACTGCTGACAGCGTCGAGGAAGCGGTGGCCAAGGCGAAGGCGCGGCCGCCGGCCTATGCGGTGGTCGACATGCGGCTGGGCGACGGCAACGGGCTCGACGTGGTGGCCGCCATCCGCGAGCGCCGTGCAGATTCGCGCACTGTGATCCTGACCGGCTACGGCAATATTGCTACTGCTGTCACGGCGGTGAAGCTTGGCGCAATTGACTATCTGTCGAAGCCTGCCGACGCAGACGACATTGTGGCCGCGCTGACGCGCACCGGATCGGAGCCAATTGCTCCGCCAGAAAACCCGATGTCAGCCGACCGTGTCCGCTGGGAACATATCCAGCGGGTTTATGAAATGTGTGATCGCAATGTTTCGGAGACGGCGCGCCGCCTCAACATGCACCGCCGCACGCTGCAGCGCATTCTGGCCAAGCGCGCGCCAAGATAACAAATGCATCGTTAGGACGTATCGTTCAGCGGCGCACCGCGACGGAGCCGCGCTGACGAGGCATGGCTCGGCGCGGATGGCTGGCGAAGGCCTGTCCTTGGCCATTCCCATTCAGGCGCATTGTGCCGGGCGTCATCTGAAACGGCCCAGAAGCGCGACATGTGATGTAGCGCAATCGCCAGCGCCCGCAGGCTGACGGCGATCTGTTGGAAATCCTCTGGCTCATAACTCCACAGGCACTCAGCAACCTCTGCGTCCGTCGCATCGGACCAGCCAAGCAATCGCAAGCCTGAGGCTTCGCTGCGGCGCAACAGCACGATCAGCTCGCGCCGGCGGCGCGATGTCTGGTTGACGCCAAGGTCGGCAATGGAAGCAAGCGACAGGAACAGCGCAATGATGTGCCGGAGCGTATTCCTGTCGATTCTGTCACTCCAGCCCATGGCCGCTCTCCGTCGTTCGAGTGGAGATTGTGTGGGAGGTTTGAGGCTGGGGGACACATTTCTGGCCACCGAGTGCAAGCTTTTCGATAAGTGTCGGATATGCTTTGTCTAATTCTTGACCGACCCCCCTCTGTCCTGCCGGACATCTCCCCCGCAAGGAGGGAGATTGGCAGCTTTGATCGTATCGCCCCTTCTGAAACGCTGGCGATTGGCGAAAGTCTTGATGGAAGCCAATCTCCCTCCTTGCGGGGGAGATGTCCGGCAGGACAGAGGGGGGCGGCGTAGGATAAGAAACAGAGACCAAAGCTGACTCACGCCAACTTGTCTTCCCCCTCGACCACGCCGATCTCGATACCAGCCATTTCGGCCGCCATCAGCCGCGCCGCGCCGGTGCGGGCCATGCGCAGCGTCAGAGCCTTGCGGGTGGGCGCAGACAGGCGATGCTCGGGCGCATCGCGCAGGATTTCCGCGCCATAACCGTCCGACAGGATGAAGCCGGCGTCGTCTGGAAAAATCTCCGCCGGTACGTCCGGGTGGGTGGCGAAAAAGAACCGGTCGCAGAACGGACGGTATTCCGGCCATTTGCGGTCAACGCGGAAATCCTCGATCGAGGATTTGACCTCGATGATCCAGACATCGCCGTTTTTCATCAAGGCGACCAGATCGGCCCGGCGGCCTGTGGCCAGCGACAGTTCGGGCAAAAGGGTTGCGCCCATCTGCGCAAACAGCCGCTGGCAGCCACGCCTGACCAGCATGGCGCGGTCGGACTGGCGTCCATCAATCAACGGGTTGGCGAGCTGGTGCGGGGAAACGAGAGGCATCTGTCCAAGCTAGATGGCCTAGAACAAAATGGCAACTTGAACTTGATGCACTTACCAGTGCGGCGGTTTGGTGATCGGCGTGTCGGGGGCGGTTGCTTCCTCGACGCCGGTCAGGCGAAGCTGCAGGGCTTCCATTCGCCGGCTCATGTCGTCGATGATCTTCCACGCCTTGACGATCTCGGCAGACATTTCCGCAATCGTGTGGTCCTGCTCGGCGGCAAGGATTTCGAGTTTCATAAGACGGGATTCGACATCCGCGGGTTTGGTCACAGACATTGTTGCATCCGATTCACCAGGTGAAATTGACAAGAGCCATTGGTTTTGTCGAGATTGCGATTGGAAAGCTTGTTCGTCCGCTTGGCAGGCGCATTGGCGCCGTGTAGGAATTTTGACCAAACGATAAAAAATGTCCGACGGGAACCGGACGCAGAGCGGGGAATTGCAGATGGCTGAAAAGGCTATCGAGCTTGTCGGCATCAACAAGAGTTTCGGTGCGGTCAGAGCCAACCGCGACATTCAGCTGAGTGTCGACAAGGGGACGATCCACGGCATTATCGGCGAGAACGGGGCAGGCAAGTCGACGCTGATGTCGATCCTGTACGGCTTCTATCAGGCCGATTCTGGTGTGATCCGCATCGGCGGCAAGCCGGTGTCGATCAAGACGCCAAACGAGGCGATCGCCCACGGCATTGGCATGGTGCACCAGCATTTTATGCTGGTGGAGAATTTTACCGTGCTCGAAAATATCATCCTGGGCGCGGAAGGCTCGGCCTTCCTGAACAGCGGCATCGCCAAGGCGCGCAGCGAATTGCAGCGGCTGGAAGAAGAATACGGGCTGGAAGTTGATCCCGATGCGGTGATCGAGGATCTGGCTGTCGGCCTGCAACAGCGCGTTGAAATTCTCAAGGCGCTGTATCGCGGCGCAGAAATCCTGATCCTGGATGAGCCAACCGGCGTGCTGACGCCAGCGGAGGCTGACCATCTGTTCCGCATCCTTCGCAAGCTGAAGGACGAGGGCAAGACGGTGATGCTGATCACCCACAAGCTGCGCGAGATCATGGCTGTGACCGACAATGTGTCGGTGATGCGCCAGGGCACCATGGTTGCGACACGCAAGACCGCCGAGACTACGGTCGAGGAACTGGCTGAGCTGATGGTTGGCCGCCGCGTGCTGCTGCAGGTGGACAAGGGCCCGGCAAATCCGGACGAGGTCAAACTCTCTGTGCGAAATCTGACAGTGACCGATTCACGCAAAGTCGACGTGGTGAAAAACGTTTCGTTTGACGTGCGCGGCGGCGAGATTGTCGGCATTGCAGGCGTTGCCGGCAACGGCCAGTCGGAACTGATCGAAACCATTGCCGGCCTGCGTAAGGCCGCAAAAGGCGAGATGACGCTGGACGGCAAGAAGATCGAAATCATCGGCGCGCGGCAGGGCGACCTGCGTGATCAGGGGCTGGCCCATGTGCCCGAAGACCGGCACCACATGGGGCTGGTGCTGCAGTTCGAGGAATATGAGAACGCCATCCTCGGCTATCACGACGATCCCGAGTTCCAGAAGGGACTTTTGATGGATCTCGACAAGGTGCGTGAAACGGCGACCTCGATGATCGAGAAATACGATATCCGGCCGCCGAACCCGCGGCTGAAGACCGCGAATTTTTCCGGCGGCAATCAGCAGAAGATCGTGCTGGCGCGCGAAATCGAGCAGGACCCGTCGGTGCTGATCGTCGGGCAGCCGACCCGCGGCGTCGACGTTGGCGCGATCGAGTTCATCCACCGGCGGCTGATCGAAATGCGCGATGCGGGAAAGGCGGTGCTGCTGGTGTCGGTTGAACTCGACGAAATCAGGTCACTGTCGGACCGGATTTTGGTGATGTTTGATGGACGGATCGTGGGTGAACGTGGTCCCGACGCCACCGAAGGCGAACTCGGCCTGCTGATGGCGGGCGTCGAGCAGAAGGAAGCAGCAGAATGAGCACTCCCTACGCCAAACTGCCGCTCTGGGCCGACTACGGGCTGATCCCGCTGATCAACCTGACGGTTGCCTTTCTGGTGGCCGGGTTTGTTGTGATGCTGGTCGGCGAGAGCCCGATCGAGGCTGTCCAGCTGATGCTGAAGGGCGCGTTCGGCTCAGGCCGCGGCATCGGATACACGCTCTACTACGCCACCAATTTCATCTTCACCGGACTTGCTGTTGCCGTCGCCTTCCATGGGGGCCTGTTCAATATCGGCGGAGAAGGCCAGGCGTCCATTGCAGGCGTCGGCGTGGCGATTGTCTGTCTGACGTTTGACTCGATCCTGCCCTGGTGGCTCACCTTCCCGCTGGCGATTGCCGCCGCCGCGATCTTTGGCGCGGCCTGGGTGCTGATCCCGGCCTGGCTGCAGGCCTATCGCGGCTCGCACATCGTCATCACCACCATCATGTTCAATTTCATCGCCGCCAGCCTGATGGTTTACCTGATGGTCTATGTGTTCAAGCCCGACGGCCAGCAGGTGCCCGAAAGCCGCCAGTTCCTGGAAGGCGCGAACATTCCAAGTCTTGAGCCGCTGCTCGGCATGCTGGGCATAACGGCGCGCCGGACGCCGCTCAACATCACCTTCATTCTTGCGCTTGTGGCGGCGTTTGGCGTCTGGCTGCTGATCTGGCGCACCAAGCTTGGCTACGAGATCCGCACCATGGGCCTGAGCGCCAAGGCCGCACTTTATGCCGGCATCGGCGAAAAGCGCACCATCATCGTCACCTTGCTGATCTCGGCCGCACTTGCCGGCATGATGTCGCTCAATCCGATCATGGGCGCGCAGGACCGTATCCAGCTAAACTTTGCCGGCGGCGCGGGCTTTGTCGGCATTGCTGTAGCGCTGATGGGCCGGTCACATCCCGCCGGCATTATCTTCGCTGCGATCCTGTTCGGCATGCTCTATCAGGGCGGCGCGGAAATCGCGTTCGAAATGCCGAACATCACCCGAGAGATGATCGTTGTGATCATGGGTCTGGTGATCTTCTTTGCGGGCGCGCTGGAAAACATGTTCCGCCCGTTTGTGCAGACGATATTTGCCTCGATCAGACCTCGAAGCGTCGGGCTCGACCCCAAGCCGGCGGGAGAAGCATGACATGTTCGACGTTCTGATCTCCCTGCTTGATTCTACCGTGCGCCTGTCTGTGGCGCTGCTGCTGGCCTGTCTGGCCGGTCTCTATTCGGAACGCTCCGGCGTCTTTGACATCGGCCTTGAGGGCAAGATGCTGGCGGGCGCATTTGCCGCCGCGTCTGCGGCTGCCGTCACAGGCTCGGCCTGGGTCGGTGTTGCCGCTGCGATCTTTGCCGCCGTGTTTTTTGCGCTGGTGCACGGCTTTGCCTCGATCACCAATCGCGGCAACCAGATCGTCTCGGGCGTGGCGATCAACTTCATCGTTGCCGGTGCGACGGTTCTGCTCGGCCAAGCCTGGTTCAAGGAGGGCGGGCGCACGCCGCAACTGACGGGCAACGCGCGCTTTGACGCGATCACGCTGCCATTTGCAGACGCTGTGCGCGGCGTGCCGGTCATCGGGCCGATTTATGCCGAACTGATCTCCGGCCATTCGATCCTTGTCTATATTGCGTTTGCCATGGTGCCGCTGACCTGGTGGATATTGTTCCGCACCAGGTTTGGCCTGCGCCTGCGCGCCGTTGGCGAAAACCCGGCAGCGGTTGATACGGCAGGCATTTCGGTGACCTGGCTGCGCTATCGCGCCGTGATCTGCTGCGGCATCCTGACCGGACTTGCCGGCGCATATCTGTCGCTGGCCCAAAGCCCGGGCTTTGTGAAGGACATGACGGCTGGCCGCGGCTTTGTGGCGCTGGCGGCCCTGATCTTCGCCAAGTGGAAGCCGGTGCCGGCGATGTTTGCGTGTCTGCTGTTTGGCTTCCTTGATGCGTTCGCCATCCGCTTCCAGGGCTATTCCTTCCCGCTGATCGGGCAAGTGCCGACCCAGTTGATGCAGGCGCTGCCCTATATCCTGACCGTCATCCTGCTGGCCGGCTTCATCGGCAAGGCGATCCCGCCAAAGGCCGGCGGCGTGGCCTATGTGAAGGAGCGGTAGCTTGTCGCACGATCTGTTTCTCGCGGCGCGCCAGGCGATGACCAAAGCCTATGCGCCCTATTCGAAATTTCCGGTTGGCGCGGCGCTGCGCACCGCCAGCGGAAAGGTCTTTGCAGGCGCCAATATCGAGGTTGCATCCTATCCCGAAGGCTGGTGCGCCGAGACGACAATGCTCGGCCACTACATGATGGCAGGCGGCGGCGAGATCGCCGAGATCGCGGTGGTGGCCGAACGCATGGACCGCATCACGCCCTGTGGCGGCTGCCGTCAGCGGCTGGCCGAGTTTTCGAAGGCGGGCACCAAGCTCTATTTGTGCGACCAGACAGGTGTCGTTGAAACTGTCACCATGGGCGAGTTGCTGCCCTTTGGATTTACTGGAGAAATGCTGAAATGACTGACGCAGTGGGCATTCTGGTCGAGCGGCTCGGGGGCCGTACGCCGCAGGTCGCGATGGTGCTTGGCTCGGGCCTGGGTGGACTGGTCGACGAAGTGTCGGACCCGGTCCGTATTCCCTACGGAGATCTGCCGGGATTTCCTCATAGCGGCGTCACCGGCCATGCTGGCCAGCTTGTAGCGGGTAGCCTTGCAGGCACTCCGGTCATCATGATGGCTGGCCGCGCCCATTATTATGAGAACGGCAATGCCGGTGCGATGCGCCCGGCGCTGGAAGTGCTGAAAGGCATCGGCGTCACCGCGTTGATGCTCACCAATGCAGCCGGATCGGTCGAACCCGATATGGGTCCCGGTTCGGTGATGATGCTGACCGACCACATCAATTTCTCTGGTTCGAACCCGCTTTTTGGCGAGCAGAGCGATGCGCGGTTTGTCGGCCTGACCCAGGCGTATGACACGGACATGCAGGCCGCTCTCGAGCGCGCCGCGCAAAAGACCGGCACGCGGCTGCACAAGGGCGTCTACATGTGGTTCTCGGGCCCGTCATTCGAAACGCCGGCGGAAATTCGCATGGCGCGCATTGTCGGCGCCAATGCCGTGGGCATGTCGACCGTGCCCGAGGTCATTCTGGCGCGATTCCTGGGGCTCCGTGTTGCGGCTTGCTCCGTGATTACAAATCTTGCTGCGGGCATGACGGGCGGAGAGCTGTCGCATCAGGAAACCAAGGACATGGCGCCGCTGGGCGGTGCGCGCCTTGCCGCCATTTTGCGTGAAGCCGTCGGAGAGTTTTAGGACTGTTTGTCCTGAAGGGAGTTTGTTCATGAACGCCAAGACCGCGCATGCCGTGGCGACCGGCACTCAGGTGGTTCATCTGCCCAATACGCGCCCGCGCAATGACGGCACGCCACTCAAGCCTGAATGGTTCGAGGCGATGGATGTAAACCTGTCGGCGGCCGAACGCCGCGCCTCGACGCTGACGACGCGCCGCACGGTCAAGAAGGCCTGGCAAGCGGCCTGGCTGGTGCGCGCGATTGAGTGCATCGACCTGACGACGCTGGCGGGCGACGATACGCCGGGCCGTGTGAAGCGCCTCTGCGCCAAGGCGCGCAATCCACTGCGCAGCGACTTGAAGGAGGCGCTGGGGCTTGGCGGCCAGCGGCTGACGACGGGCGCGGTCTGCGTGTATCCAACGATGGTGCCCGTCGCCGTCAAGGCGCTGGAAGGCTCCGGCATTCCGGTTGCCTCGGTCGCGACAGGCTTCCCGACGGGCCTGACGCCGCTGAAACAGCGTCTCGAAGAAATCCGCTATGCGGTGGGCGAGGGCGCTGCCGAAATCGACATCGTCATCACCCGGGCGCACGTGCTGAACGGCGACTGGAACGCGCTCTATGACGAGGTGAAGCAGATGCGCGAAGCCTGCGGCGAGGCGCATCTGAAGGCCATTCTCGCGACCGGCGAACTGAAGACGCTGACCAATGTCTACAAGGCCTCGATGGTGGCGATGCAGGCAGGCTCCGACTTCATCAAGACGTCGACCGGCACAGAAGCGGTCAACGCAACGCTGCCGGTGTCGCTGGTGATGGTGCGGGCCATTCGCGACTATCTCGAGCGCACCGGGCTCTATGTCGGCTTCAAGCCGGCGGGCGGCATCCGCGCCTCCAAGGATGCGCTGGCCTGGCTGATCCTGATGAAGGAAGAGCTTGGCGGCGACTGGCTGAAACCTGATCTGTTCCGGCTTGGCGCGTCTGCCTTGCTGACGGACATTGAGCGCCAGCTCGAACATTATGTGACCGGCCGCTACTCGTCTGCCGACCGCCACGGGATGGCGTAGGGAGCTTCCAATGAACCAGATCACCGATATCCTGCGCTCGATGGATTATGGCCCGGCGCCTGAGGAAGACACCTATGCCCGCGACTGGCTGAGCCGCCACAAGGGCAAGTTTGCCCATTTCATCGGCGGCAAGTTTACGCCAGCCACTGGCGACACCTTTGCCGTGCCAAACCCGGCTAATGGCGAAAAGCTCGCCGACGTGGCGATTGCCGGCAAGAAGGAAGTCGACGCTGCCGTGAAGGCCGCAACGACCGCCTATGCGTCGTGGTCAAAGCTGACAGGTAACCAGCGCGCAAAGCACCTCTATGCGATTGCACGAGGCATCCAGAAACACGCCCGTCTGCTGGCGGTGCTGGAAACACTGGACAATGGCAAGCCGATCCGCGAGACGCGCGACATCGACATTCCGCTCGTTGCCCGCCATTTCTATCACCATGCCGGTTGGGCCGAGCTGCGCGACACGGTGTTTCCGGGTTATGCGCCGGCGGGTGTGTGCGGCCAGATCATTCCGTGGAATTTCCCGCTGCTGATGCTGGCCTGGAAGATTGGTCCCGCACTTGCTGCCGGTTGCACGGTGGTGCTGAAGCCAGCCGAACACACGCCGCTGACCGCAATGGCATTTGCCGAAATCTGCAAGGAAGCGGGCCTGCCCGCCGGCGTCGTCAATATCGTCAATGGCGGTGGCGAGACCGGCGCGCTGATCGCCGGCCATCCGGGGATCGACAAGCTGGCCTTCACCGGCTCTACAGAAGTTGGCCGCATCCTGCGCCGCCAGACGGCAGGCTCGGGCAAAAAACTGTCGCTGGAACTGGGCGGCAAATCGCCGTTCATCGTCTTTGCTGATGCTGACCTTGATGCTGCGGTGGAAGGCGTTGTCGACGCGATCTGGTTCAATCAGGGCGAGGTCTGCTGTGCCGGTTCGCGCGCCATCGTGCAGGAAGGCGTGGCCGACAAATTCTATGACAAGCTGAGGGCGCGCATGGAGAAACTGCGCGTCGGCAACCCGCTCGACAAGTCAACTGATGTTGGCGCGGTGGTTGCACCGGTGCAGATTGCGCAGATCGCAGCGCGGGTGAAGGCAGGCGTTGCCGAAGGCGCAACCATGTATCAGCCGACCTGGTCGGAAGACCTGATTGCCGGAAAGGGCTGCTTCTATCCGCCGACCCTGTTCACCGATGTCGCGCCAGCGTCCAACCTGGCGCAGGAAGAAATCTTTGGGCCGGTTCTGGTTTCGATGACATTCCGCACGCCGGGCGAGGCGCTGCAACTGGCCAATAACAGCCGCTACGGTCTGGCAGCCTCGATCTGGTCGCAGAACCTCGACACGGCTTTTGATGCGGCGCGCAAGGTCAAGGCCGGCGTGGTGTGGATCAACTCGACCAACCTGTTTGACGCCGCCATTCCGTTTGGCGGCTACAAGGAGTCCGGCTTTGGCCGCGAGGGTGGCCGCGAAGGCATGATGGAATATCTGGCGCCGGCCTGGCTGAAATCGGCCAAGGCGGCGACAATCGCCAAGCCGATCCCGTCGCCGCTGCCGCTGGATGGCGATGAAGACAGTGCACCGGCTGGCATCGACCGGACAGCAAAACTCTATATCGGCGGCAAGCAGGCGCGGCCTGATTCCGGCTATTCCTATCCGGTGCATGATGCAGGTGGAAAGTTCGTCGCCGACGTGCCGTTTGGCAACCGCAAGGACATCCGCAACGCAGTGGAAGCAGCCCACAAGGCCGAAGGCTGGGGCGGCATGACCGGCCATGGCCGGGCGCAGGTTCTGTATTTCCTGGCAGAAAACCTCGACGCCCGCGCCGCCGAATTTGCCCGCCGCGTGGCGCAGGCGACAGGCGGCTCGGCGGCCAAGGCGGCGCGCGAGGTCGACGCGGCTGTCGCGCGCATCATGTATTACGCTGCATGGGCCGACAAATATGACGGCTCGGCGCGTGCGCCGCAGTCGCGCATGCTGTCGGTGGTATTGAACGAGCCGTGGGACGTGATGGCGATCTCGTGCCCGGACGATGCGCCGCTGCTCGGCTTTGTCTCTCTCGCAGCGCCGGCGTTGGCCATGGGTAACCGCATCGTCATCACCCCGTCGCCGCGCCAGCCGCTGGCGGCGCTCGACCTCTATCAGGTGCTGGACACGTCCGATGTGCCGGGCGGTGCAATCAACATCGTCACCGGCGATCGCGATGCGCTGGCGTCGGTGCTGGCCAAGCACGATGACGTGGCGGCGCAGTGGTATTTTGGTTCGGCGGAAGGCTCGGCCCTTGTCGAGAAGGAAAGCGCCGGCAATTTGAAGGCTGTCTGGGTCAACAATGGCAAGGCGCGCGACTGGTTCGACCCGGCGCAGGGCCAAGGCGAAGAGTTCCTGTTCCGCGCCGTGCGCCAGAAGGCGATCTGGACGCCGTTCGGGGTTTGAGGATGGGCACGGGGCTTTTTGAAACGACCCCCCTCTGTCCTGCCGGACAGAGGGGGGTCGGTGGCGGCCTCGCTCAATGGCGGCCGGAAGGCGCCTGAAAAATGCTCCCGCAGGAATTCATCCGCCTCAAGCGCAACAGGCAGCCACTGCCGGCAAAGGACATCGCCGAATTTGTCGCCGGGTTCACCAATGACAAGGTGACCGAAGGCCAGATCGCGGCCTTTGCCATGGCGGTGTTCCTGAACGGCATGGACCGCGACGAGGCCGTCGCCTTGACACTCGCCATGCGCGATTCCGGCGACGTGCTCAAATGGGACTTGCCGGGGCCGGTCGTCGACAAGCATTCGACCGGCGGCGTCGGCGACAATGTCTCGCTGATGCTGGCGCCCATTGTTGCCGCCTGCGGCGCCTATGTGCCGATGATCTCGGGCCGGGGCCTTGGCCACACCGGCGGCACGCTCGACAAGATGGATGCGATCCCAGGCTATGCGACCCAGCCGGACAATGCGCTGTTCCGCAGGGCGACGCGGGCGGTTGGCTGCGCGATTATTGGTCAGACCGCAAATCTCGCGCCCGCCGACAAGCGCATTTATGGCATTCGCGACGTGACGGCGACGGTGGAATCGATCCCGCTGATCACCGCGTCGATCCTGTCAAAGAAGCTGGCGGCGGGGCTGGACGCACTGGTGCTGGACGTCAAGAGCGGCAATGGCGCTTTCATGGCGAGCCGCCGCGACGCCGGCGCATTGGCGAAATCTCTTGTCGAGGTGGCCAATGGCGCAGGCATGCCGACAACGGCGCTGATCACCGGCATGAACGAGCCGCTGGCGTCAGCAGCGGGCAACGCGGTTGAGGTGGCCAATGCGGTCGATTTCCTCACCGGCAAGGCGCAGGACAAGCGGCTGCTTGAGGTGACGCTGGCGCTGGCTGCAGAAATGCTTGTCTCTGGCGGCATCGAGACGGAGCGCAACAAGGCGCTCGCCAAGGCGAAGGCTTCACTCGACGGCGGCATGGCGGCGGAGGTCTTTGGCCGCATGGTGACAGAGCTCGGCGGCCCGGCAGACTTTGTCGAGCGCATGGACGCCTATCTGCCGAAAGCGCCCGTTATTCGCGAAGTCACTGCAAAAAAGGGTGGCGCGGTGGCGGAGATCGCCACGCGCGATATCGGGCTGGCAGTGGTGGCGATGGGGGGCGGCCGGACCCGGCCACAGGACAAGGTCGATCTGGCGGTTGGCCTCACCGCGCTTGCGCCGCTCGGGGCCAAGGTTGCGAAAGGCGATGCGCTGGCGGTCGTCCATGCGCGGTCAGACGAACAGGCTGATGCTGCGGCAGACGCAATCCGCGCGGCTTACCGGCTGTCGTCAGACGCGGTGAAGGCTGAACCTGCCGTCAAGCGGCGGATTGGCCGCGCCTGATCTCAGGCGCGATAACGCTTCTTGAATTTCTTGACTACCATGTCGCGCTTCAGCTTCGAAATGTGGTCGATGAACAGCGTGCCGTTCAGATGGTCGATCTCGTGCTGCAGGCACACCGCCATCAGCCCATCGGCCTTCAGTTCCTGCTGCTTGCCCTTTGCGTCGAGATAGCTGACGGTCACGGTGTCGGGCCGCTCGACCTCGGCATAATAGTCGGGAATCGACAGACAGCCTTCCTCATGCACATTGACGCCGTCACCGGACGCAACGATTTCCGGGTTGATGAAGATGAATGGCTCACGCGGATCGCCTTCCTTGGCGAGGTCGATCACCACCATGCGGATCGGCTCGCCGACCTGAATGGCGGCAAGGCCAATGCCCGGCGCGTCATACATGGTCTCAAGCATGTCGTCGGCAAGCTTGAGCAGCGGCGCGTCAACACGCTCCACTTTCGCCGATTGAAGGCGCAGCAGCGGGTCGGGCAGAATGATGAGTGGTTTCACGGACATGGCGCTCACCTAGGAAATAGCATCGTGCGCGTCAACAAGGGCAAATACGCCGTTCACGTTTTGATCTGACGTGGACGCCCGAATCGCATAGACTGACGCGATGAACGATTTGCAATCCATCTTTTCCGGGCCGGTCGCCCAACTTGGCGCGACGACAATCACGCTTGGTCATGTGCTCATTGCTTCGGCTGTGCTGTTTGGGCTTTTGCTCATCGCTCTGGTGGTTGGCCTGTGGCGCGCCGGCAAGGCGCGGGCCATCGCGGCGGTCGAATCGGCGGATCTGGCGCGCGAGGCCGAACAGCGCATGGCCGAGATCACCCGCGCGCAGGCCGAGATGCAGGGCCGCATGGGCGCGATGGCCGATCTGATCGGCTCGCGGCAGGCGGAACTCAACCAGTCGATCGGCCAGCGGCTAGACGCGATGACCGGCCGTATCGGCCAGTCGATGACCGACCAGACCAAGACAACCCAGGAAAGCCTGACAAAGCTGCAGGAGCGGCTGGCGGTGATTGATACGGCGCAATCAAACATCCAGTCGCTGGCCGGCCAGGTGGTGCAGTTGCAGGCGATCCTGTCGAACAAGCAGACGCGCGGCGCGTTTGGCCAGTCGCGTATGGAATCGATTGTCGCTGACGGCCTGCCGATGGGCGCCTACGAGTTTCAGCATACGCTGTCCAACGGCAATCGACCGGACTGTGTCGTGTTCATGCCCAACGGCACGCCGCCGCTGGTGGTCGACGCAAAATTCCCGCTTGAAAGCTGGAACGCCATCAAGGCGGCGGAAGAGGCGGGGCCAGACGCGGCCCGCGCTGCCGCCCAAGGCTTCCGCCGCGACGTCGAGGTTCACATCAAGGCGATTGCGGAGAAGTATTTTGTCACCGGCGAGACGCAGGACACGGCCTTCATGTTTGTGCCGTCGGAATCGATCTTTGCCGAGATCCACGAGAATTTTGAGAACCTGGTGCAGCGGGCCCACCGCTCGCGCATCGTCATTGTCTCGCCGTCGCTGCTGATGCTGTCGATCCAGGTGATCCAGTCGGTGCTGAAAGATGCGCGCATGCGCGAACAGGCCCATCTGATCCAGGGCGAGGTGGTCAGGCTGATGGAAGACGTCAATCGCCTTGATGATCGCGTGCGCAAGCTGCAGGGTCATTTTGCGTTGACCGCAAAGGACATCGACCAGATCATCACCTCGACCGAAAAGGTCACCAGGCGTGGCCAGAAGATCGAGGCGCTGGAGTTTGGCGAACAGCCGGAAGCGCCGGAACAGGACCGGGCCGTGCAATCGCGCACCGGCCAGCTCAAGTTACGGGTTGTCGACGGCGACGATTGATCGGTCTTGGCCTGCGATTGCCGCTTGAATTTCGCTGCGCTTGAGATTTGATGTGCGCCATCGCCACGAGGAGACATGGTCATGGCAAAAGGGTCGATGAAGCCCGGCAAGGAAGCCCGAAAACCGAAAAAGGACGCCAAGGCAAAACCTGCCAAGGCAGACGTGCCCAAGGTTGAGCCGCTGCGCGCCGGCAAGCCGAAAAAAGACAAGTAGCGTTCATAACGAAAAGCCCGGCATCGCTGCCGGGCCTTTCTGATTTTGGGTCGACGCTGAAGGCAATCAGGCCGTGCGGCGATGTCCGCCGGTGCGGGCCTTGCGCGCTGCATAGCGGGCGTCGCGCTTTGCTTTTTGTTCGGCTTCGTTCGCCAGCTGAATTGCGATGCGTTCGCGTTCCGCCTGTTCACGGGCTTCGGCCTCAATGCGGGCCTTTTCTTCCGCTTCCTTGCGGGCGATCTCGGCGAGACGTTCGGCTTCGGCGCGTTCTGCTGCCTCTTTTGCGAGGCGCTCCTGACGCTGCCGTTCCTTTTCCTTCTCGCGGATTTCGCGGGCTTCCAGAATTTTCTTGCGTTCTTCCTGGCGGGCGATCACAGCTGGATCGTCAGCGCCAGGGCGTGCCTTGAAGCGGGCGAGCAACGCCTGCTTCGCTTCAACGGCCGCATTCCTGCGCTCGTTGAAGTCTTTTTCCCTATAAATTGCCACTTATGGTGTCTCTCTTGCAGTCATTCCGCGCCGCTTACATACTCAGAAACCGCGATTTTTCAAGCCGCAATCGGGTTTTTCACCTCACAAATCCTATCCAATGTCACCGGCTGTGATCGTTTGGGCCACCCATTACAACGTGCGCAGGCCGTACCTATATCGCATTGATGACCACACTTTCAGTTCTTGATCTCGCACCCGTTCTCGAAGGCGGCGACGCCTCGCAATCGCTGGCAAACAGCCTTGATCTGGCGCGACACGCCGAACAGCTCGGCTACAGGCGATACTGGCTGGCTGAGCATCACAACATGCCCGGCATCGCCAGTGCAGCGACGGCGGTTGTCATCGGCCATATTGCCGGCGGCACGACGTCGATCCGGGTTGGCGCAGGCGGCATCATGTTGCCCAATCATGCCCCGCTGGTGATCGCCGAGCAGTTTGGCACGCTGGCCGCGCTCTATCCGGGCCGCATTGATCTCGGCCTTGGCCGTGCGCCTGGCACCGACATGGCGACCGCTCGCGCCCTGCGCCGCAATCTGGAGCAAGGCGTCGACAGTTTTCCGCACGACGTTGTTGAACTCATCAACTATTTCGCCCCGGCAGAAGCCGGCCAGCAGGTCAGGGCGATCCCGGGCGAAGGCCAGAACGTGCCGGTCTGGATACTGGGCTCCAGTCTCTATGGCGCACAGCTCGCTGCATTGCTTGGCCTGCCATACGCCTTTGCCTCGCATTTTGCGCCCGCCGACATGGATCAGGCGATCCAGGTCTATCGTTCGCAGTTTCAGCCGTCGCAGTTCCTGCAAAAGCCTTATCTGATGATGGGGCTGAACGTGTGTGCGGCCGAAACCGATGCCGAGGCGCAGGAGCTGTTTTCATCGCTTGAGCAGGCGTTTGTCGCGATGCGCACCAACCAGCGCGGCAGGCTTCGCCCGCCAGTGCCAAACTATCGCGACACGCTCGACCCGATGGCGCGCGCCATGCTCGACCAGACGCTGTCGCTGGCCGTGGTCGGCGGGCCGGACAAGGTGCGGCAGGGCGTTGACGCCTTCATCGCCCGCACCGGAGCTGACGAACTGATGGTGACGGCACAGATCTACAGCCACGCCAAGCGCAAGCGGTCCTACGAAATTCTGGCCGAGACCGTGGGGCAACCGGCGCTGGCCTGACGGCAAACCGCTCAAAAGCGGGTCGGGTTCAGCCGGTTCCGGTAGAACCGAAACCGCCCGCGCCGCGCCCGGTGCTGCCTGCCTCGACGCGCAGTTCAAGCGTCGCCTGCACCACTGGCGCGACCACCATCTGGGCAATGCGCAGTCCGCGCGTGATGGTGAATTCCTCGTCGCCCAGATTGACCAGCAGCACCTTCACCTCGCCGCGATAGTCGGAATCGATGGTGCCGGGCGTGTTCAGGCAGGTGATTCCGTTCTTGAAGGCGAGGCCCGAGCGCGGACGGATCTGCGCCTCAAACCCGTGCGGCAACTCAAACACCAGCCCGGTCGGCACCAGCATGCGCTTGCCCGGCATCAGAACCATTGGCCGGTCTTCAGGCACTGCGGCGCGCAAATCCATGCCAGCCGCTCCTGCGGTCTCATAGGCAGGCAGGTCAATGTCCTGTCCATGAGGCAGGCGGACAAGACCGATTGTGAGAGATGTGTCAGACATGGTCGCGTCTATCCCGCCGACTGCACCGCTGGTCAACTCGGTCAGTTGCAATTTCCACCGCCAAGATGGTGATTGCGCGATTCCGGATATCTGCTCAGGACGGCTTCTTTTCCAGTCTGCCGCTCAAGAATATCAGAGCCAGCGTCGCAGCAAGCAATGTGACGCTTGCCCAGCTCATGACAACAAACAGGCCTCGGTCAAACAGCGCGCCGCCAACTGCCGAGCCTGATGCCTGACCGATAAAGATCGACGACGAGTTCAAGGCGATGGCGCCCCCCGCCAGCGCGGGTGCAGCAGCGGCAAGCCGGGCCTGTTGCATTGAATTTGAGGATGCAAAACCGAGGCCCCAAACAAAAGATGCGATCAGAGCGACTGTGACCGACCCGTTGGCGAGGGCCCAGATTGTTGCGCCTGCAAGCAAGGCGGCGAAGAAGACAAGAGAAGTCGCAAGCGCTCCGATCCGCCCGACCATCCGGGTGGCGGCGACATTGCCGATAAAACCCGCCACGCCGAGCACGGCAAAACAGGTGGCGACCTCAGCCGGGGTTGCCATCATGGTTCTCGACAGCAGTGGGGCGAAAAACGTGAAAATAATGAACTGGCCCATGCCCGCCAAGATAGTTGCCGCCAGCAGGATCAGCACAAACGGGTCGCGCAGCAGCTGTCCCCAGCTCGCCATCGATATGGCGATACCACGCAGATTGCGCGGTACCGACAACAACACCCCTATCGCCGCCAGCGTCGCGACGCCGGCCAGCGCCCAATGCACCGAACGCCAGCCATATTCTGCCGCCACCCAGGCGACCATCGGCATGCCAACTGCGGCCGACAGGGACCAGCCAAGGAACAGGAAGGAGATTGCACCAGGCCGCTCCCGCTCGGGAACCATCATCGAGATGGCGCTTGCCGCCTGGGGGGTGAATATCGCGGCAAAAGCCATGGTCACCAGCCGTATGACGAGCAGGATTGCGAAGCTGGGCGCCAGCGCCGAGGCGACATGACCGATCGCCAAAACCGCCATAGTGGCTGCAAGCAGGATACGGCGGTCAAAGGTCGAGACGCCCCATGCCACCAGAGGTGAGCCGATGCACAAAATGATCGCGCCGTAAGTAATCAGAACCGCGGCGTTTGCGACCGAGATGCCAAAGTCGAACGCCAAGGGTTCGATCATACCCGCGGGGCCGATGATCGACAGGCCGATGACAAAATTACCCATCAACAAGGCAAAGGCGGCGGTGCGGGCGGTCATACAGATATCTCAGGCTGCCGGGACAAAACGAGCCTTATCCCAGAATTGTTCATACGTGAACGGATTTTACGCCCTGGACCAAGCGCCGGTAGGCTGTAGCCATGCTTGCCTTTCGATGCTGACAGATTTGTCAGGAGTGCTGCTGTATCAGCCGGACAGGAGAGCTGAATGACGGACGATACAAAGACCTATCCTGAGCTGAAACACATCTTCGACCGGGCGCGGCTGGAGAAGTTTGCCGACGATACCAAGGCCGCATGGCCGGATCTGGACCGGCAGCGGTTTCTTGACATCGCTATGGCTGATCTTGATGAGCTTGGCATCATGCAACGGATGCGGCAGGTGGCGGCCGCATGGGACGCGACATTGCCGGCGAACTACGGGGCAGCGCTCGACATCTTGCGCGCCGTTGCGCCGACGATCCAGAGCGGCTTCGCCTCGATTTCCCTGTGTGAATTTGTAGTACTGCGCGGGCCACAGGATTTCGACTTGTCGATGGCGGCCCTGCGGGATTTCACCGGCTATGGTTCCGCCGAATTTGCCATCAGGCCGTTCATCCAGGCTGAGCCGGCGCGCACGCTTGCCGTCATGCGAAGCTGGGCTGATGACGACAATGAACATGTACGCAGGCTGGCGAGCGAGGGAGCGCGCCCGCGCCTGCCATGGTCGTTTCAGCTCAAGGACATTCAGGCCGATCCATCCCTTGCCTGGCCGATCTTGGACCGTATGAAGGCCGACCCGAGCCTCTATGTCCGCAAATCGGTGGCCAATCACCTGAATGACGTGTCGAAAGACCACCCCGCCTGGCTGGTCGGGCAACTGGCAGGCTGGGACCAGACACTGCCGGGGACGGCATGGATCGTCAAACAGGCGCTGCGAACTTTGGTCAAGGCTGGTGATCCGGGCGCGCTGGCGCTGGTAGGGGTGAGTGGCAAGGCAATGTGCCGTGTCGAGAGCTTTGCCGTCTCGCCCGCTGAGGTCGTTCTCGGCGACCGGATCACGATTTCGGCAAATGTCGTTTCAACTGCAACGGCGCGACAGAAGATCGTTGCCGACTATGCGATCCACTACGTCAAGTCGGGTGGAAAGACGTCGCGAAAAGTCTTCAAGCTGAAGACATTCGAACTCGCGCCGGGCGAGACTGCCGAACTGTCGATCAGTCAGACCATCCGCAATTTTTCGACGCGCAAGCACTTTGCCGGCTGGCACAGAGTCGAACTGATGCTGAACGGCGAGACGTTGGGCGAGGCGGGCTTTGAGGTGACGTAGTGCCAGCGGCGTCAAGCGCATTGTTGACGCCGCATTCATCTTCCGATCTCGCGGTCACGCCGCCGCCGTTTCCATCCAGCGGCGGTATTGTTTGGCGCGGCGGCGCGAATCGACCTGCGAGCAGACGAGCGCCCACACCGGCGAGATATTTGGCGCAGTGCGCTGTTTCCGGCTCAGCCGGGTGAGCTGGTATTTCACCGCCGCCATATGCGCCGACGAGGCGAGCGGCTTGTTCTTCCAGGTGATTGGTTTCAGGACCGGCGCATGGCCAAGACCTTCGCGCCATTCATTCGGCAGGTCGGGGCGCAGGGCCAGCGCCGTTGCGATGCCGGCCATGGCGACGCCGCCGTCGATCACTTGCTCGGCCACCTCAAGGCGGCGGATGCCGCCAGTCACCATCAGCGGCATAGGCGCGACTCTTGCGATGTCCCGGGCAAAGTCGAGGAAATAGGCTTCGCGGGCAAGCGTGCGCTCGTCGCGTGAAGCGCCCATCATCGCCGGCGCTTCGTAGCTGCCGCCCGATAGCTCGACCAGATCAACGCCGAGCGGCGCCAGCATTGCGACCACCGACTGGGCGTCTTCAGGCGAGAAGCCGCCACGCTGGAAGTCGGCCGAGTTGAGCTTGACGGCGACCGCAAAGCCCGGCGCGACCGCAGCCCTGATGTCGCGGACAATTTCGATGAGCAGGCGCGCGCGGTTTTCGAGGCTGCCGCCCCAGCGGTCGGTGCGCTTGTTCGACAGGGGCGACAGGAACTGGCTGAGCAGATAGCCATGCGCCGCGTGGACCTCGACCCCTGTGAAACCGGCGCGCTCTGCGAGCAGCGCAGTTGTGACAAAGCGTTGTTTGACGTCGGCGATGTCGGCGTCAGTCATTTCGCGGGGCGGGGCGAACTGGCCAGACAGGGCGCCGAGGTCAAGTGCAACAGGCGATGGAGCAAGCGTTGGCTGGCCAAGCGACGCAGGCATCTGCCGGCCTGGATGATTGATCTGCATCCAGACCTGCGCCGCTCCGGCGCGCGCCGTCTGCGCCCAGGTGCGGAACCTGTCGAGATGACGGTCGTCCTGCAACACGACGCCGCCAGGACCGGTCATGGCACGGGCGTCGACCATGACATTGCCGGTGATGATCAGCCCGGCGCCGCCCTTTGCCCAGGCGTCGTAGAGGCTGATCAGTTCAGCCGATGGCGCATGGTCGGCGTCGGCCATGTTTTCTTCCATCGCCGCCTTCGCGATGCGGTTGGAAACGGTTGCGCCGTTGGGCAGGACAAGTGGTGAAAAGACGGACATGACGGGTCTCCAGAATTTGGTCTGGACAGCCTTCTAACGTTTAAGTTAACTTTAGGGTCAAGCATTTTTTTCAGGACATCGAAAATGAATATCGGCGAACTGGCCAAGCGCAGCGGACTGACCCATTCGCGCATCCGTTTCTACGAGAGCATCGGCCTGCTGACAGCGGTGGAGCGCACCGCAAACGGCTATCGCACCTACCCGCGCGAGGCCGTTGTGGTTCTCGACCTGATTGCCACCGCCCAGCAGGCTGGTTTTTCGCTGGACGAAATCCGCGCCTTGTTGCCGTCCAACCTTGAGAACTGGCAGCACGGAGCACTGGTTGACGCACTTCAGTCGAAGATCGCCGACATTGAGGCGCTTCAGGCGCGGCTGAAACAGACCAAGGCGCAGCTCACGGCGCTGTTGCGCGAGATCAACGACCGTCCGGGCGACATTGACTGCGCCGCCAATGCGCGCCGCGTTCTGACGCGCATGTCCGAGGGCGACATGGAGCGTCCGGCGCTGGTTGCGGGCGACACGAAACTGCTGGCCAAGTCGCGGACCCGTCGTCCGGCGAAGGTCAATTAGAGCAAAGTGGCGACCTTTTTCGCCGTCGCCTTGGCCGAGCCCGGATTCTGTCCTGTCACCAGCCGCCCGTCGGCGATCGCATAGGAGACGAATGGCAGCACCGCCTTCTGGTAGAGCGCCCCGCGTTTCTTCATTTCGTCCTCAGCGTTGTAGGGCATCATCTTCGATACGCCTGCATAGATCTCCTCCGACCATGAGAATCCGGTCACCCGCCTGCCTGCAACCAGCAGCGTGCCGTCTGACAGTCTGGTGTTCAAGAGCCCGCAATAGCCGTGGCAGACGGAAGCGACGATGCCGCCGCGTTCCCAGATCTCGCGCGTGAGTGTCTGCAAGCCGCCGGAATCTGGAAAATCCCACATCACCGCATGTCCGCCGGTGAAATAGATCACGTCAAAGTCTGCCGGATTGATGTCGTCAGGGCTGGCGGTGGTCTCCAGCAGCGCCATGCGTTCGGGATTGTTGAGCCAAGCCTTGGCGGAGGCGTCGAGCAGCGGCCATTTGAGCGCCCGTGGCTCGAGTGGCGACTTGCCGCCTTTCGGGCTGACAATGACCTGCTCGAATCCACGCTCGGCAAAAACGTCATGCGCATGGGTCAGTTCCGACAGCCACAGCCCGGTCGGATGATCGGGATCGGCATAGTGCGCAACATTGGTGACGACGTGGAGAATGCGCTTGGGCATGCTTATGTTCCTTGTGACGCTCGCCTGTTCCTTTTGAGCAGGCTTCTATTGTATCGCCGCCAACCAATAAGTTTGAAGTGAGGTTGAGGGTCAAGCGGTTTTCTGCCGATGCTGGTGGACGCCGCCTCGCCAGTTTGAGGAGAATGTTATGCCGCAAGACGTGATCGACAACCCGGCCGGACATCGTTTCGAATTGCCGCTTGAAGGCGATGACATCGCCGCCGCCTATTACCAGATTGACGAGGCGGGCCGGGTTGTCTTGACCCACACGGAAGTGCCATTTGCCTATGGCGGGCAGGGCATCGGCACCCGTCTGGCGTCTGGCGTATTTGATCTGATCCGGGCAACTGGCCGCAAGGCGGTGCTGAAATGCTCGTTCATGGGCCGGTTCTATGCGTCCCACCCGGAATATGCCGATATCGTTGACGGATAGGCGCCGTCAGCCCTGGGCGTCGTAGCGCATCTGCGCCTGGGTAATCTCCGCCTCGTTTGCCACCGCCCATTGCCCCAGCGCTTCGACAGGCAGACGCAGGGAATGACCGAGCGGCGTCAGTTCGTATTCGACGCGCGGCGGCGTGGTGGGAAACACTGTCCGCGTTACCAGACCATCACGCTCCATTGAACGCAGGGTCAGCGTCAGCATGCGCTGCGAAATCGCGCCAATCGCCCGCTTGATGTCGTTGAAGCGCCGCGGCCCCGCGCGCAGCGCCATGACAATCATCACCGACCATTTGTCGCCGACGCGTGACAGGATCACCCGCGCCGCCTGGCAGGCGTCGAGCAGTCCGTCCGATGGGATCACCTCTTCAGGGTCTGATGCAGGTAACATGGATGTGCCTTCTTGTTCTCCGCCTCCAAGTATCCAATTTAGGGCAGGTTACCAATTTATACCAGATATCGGTTGAAGAATTCCGGTGGTCTGGAATGCCTTTTTAGGCAGAAGGAGAGAGGACAATGGAACTCGGTGTTTACAGTTTTGGCGATGTGCAGCGCGACCCTGCCACAGGCAAGCTCGGCTCAACCGCCGAGGCGATGCGTAACCTGCTGGAAGCGATCAAGCTGAGCGATGAGGTCGGGCTCGACTATTTCGGCATCGGTGAACACCACACCTATGAAATGCCGGCGTCGGCTGCGACAGTCGTGCTCGGCGCCGCTGCGTCGGTGACAAAGAACATCAAATTGGGCAGCGCAGTCACGGTTTTGTCGACGGACGATCCGGTGCGCGTCTATCAGCAGTTTGCAACGCTTGACGCAGTGTCGAACGGCCGCGCGGAAATCACCGCAGGCCGCGGTTCGTCGACCGAGAGCTTTCCGCTGTTTGGCCATAGTCTGAACGACTATGACGACCTCTATGCGGAAAAGCTCGACCTGCTGCTGAAGCTGAACGAGAGCGAAAAGATCACCTGGGAAGGCAAGTTCCGTCCCTCGCTGAACGATGCGCTGGTTGTGCCGCGGCCGGATTCGGGCAAGCTGCCAATCTGGCTCGCCACGGGCGGCAATGCCAATTCGTCGATCCGCGCCGCGATCGCCGGCCTGCCGGTATCCTACGCGATCATTGGCGGCCAGGCGGCGCGATTTGCTCCGCTCGCTGATCTTTATCGCCGCGCCGCAGAACAAGTGGCGAGGCCGGATGCTGACGTTCGCATCTCGGTCGCCAGCCCCGGCTATGTCGGAGACGATGCCAAGGCCGCCAAGGATCTGTGGTGGAACCATTGGCATTCCGCGATGACGGACCTTGGCAAGATCCGCGGTTTCGCTCCGCCCGAGCGCGCGGGCTTTGACCGCGACGCCAATGGCGGCGGCGCGCTGTTTGTCGGCGGGCCTGAGGAGATAGCCGAGAGGATCGTGGCGCTGCACGGCGCGATGGGCCACAGCAGGCATTTTTTCCAGATGGATCTCGGTCAGCTGGCTCAGAAGGACTTTCTGAAGTCGATCGAACTGCTTGGAACAAAGGTCAAGCCGCTGGTCGATGCGGCGCTGAACGAAAAGCAGGCTGCCAGCGAGGCAGCCTGAATGGAGGGGATGAACATGGGTGACATCAAGACAATCGGCATTCTGGGTGCGGGCAGGGTCGGCACGGCAATTGCCCGCCGGGCGGTTGCCGCCGGCTACGACGTCCGCATTGCAACCGCCAAACCGGCGTCGGAGCTTGAAATGCTGGTCAGTTTTGTCGCGCCGGGTGCAAAGGCGGCTTCCGCCGGCGATCTCATCGCCCTTAGCGATGTCGTCATTCTGGCTTTGCCCTTGTCGAAATATAAAACGCTTCAGCCAGACTTGTTCGCCGGCAAGATCGTGATCGATGCGATGAACTACTGGGCGCCGACCGACGGCTCGCTGCCGGAGTTCGAAACCGGGCGGACCAGCAGCGAAGTTGTTGCTGCCCACTTGCATAGCGCACGCATCGTGCGCAGTTTCAACCACATGGGCTACCATGAGATTGATGGCGAGGCGCGTGGGGCAGGCGATCCCGAACGCCGGGCGCTGGCAGTAGCGGGCGATGACCCGCTGGCGCGGCGCGCCGTCGCTGAATTCGTCGACCGCATCGGATTTGATCCTGTCGACGCCGGTGCGCTTGCTGCAGGCCGCCAATTTGATATCGGCACGCCGGTGTTTGGCGCGCCGCTCAACCAGGAATCAATGCGCCAGGCGCTCGCTTTGCCGTTGGCGGCATAACGAAATTGAAGGAAACGGATATGGCTACACCCATCAAGATCGACATCTGGTCAGACGTCGCATGTCCGTGGTGCTATATCGGCAAGCGCCGGTTTGAAAACGCCGCAGCAAGGTTTGGCGCAGACCCGGATGCGCCGGCAATCGAAGTCGAATATCACAGCTTTGAACTCGATCCGACCACGCCTGCCGACTACCCCGGCACCCAGGCTGAATATCTGGCCAAACATCTGGGTGCTTCCCCGGCAGATGTGGCGCGCATGAGCGCACAGGTGACGCAGATTGCTGCCGCCGAAGGGCTCGACTACCAGCTCGACAAGGTGAAGATCACCAACACGCTGAAGGCTCATGAATTGATCCATTTCGCCGCCGCCCACGGCAAGGGCGCAGAGATGAAGGAACGTCTGCTGGCCGCCTATTTCACCCAAGGACGCCATGTCGGCCATGTCGAGGAGCTGGCGGACCTGGCGGAGGAGATTGGTCTGGATCGTACCGCGGCGCTTAACGCGCTCGCTAACAGCGACTATGCCGGGCAGGTTTCCCAGGACATTGCGCAGGCGAGGCAGTTGGGCATTCGCGGCGTGCCGTTCTTTGTTGTCGACGGCAAATACGGCCTCTCCGGCGCGCAAGAGACCGATCTGTTCCTGAAAGCGTTGATGCAAGTCAGCGACGAACGCAAGGGAGCATCGGCATGACCGTCAAACTGATCCAGCTGGGAGACGATGGCCTGGCCTGCGAAGGCGGGGTCTGCGCGGTGCCGGACAAGGCGGGTACGGCAGTTGCAGCTCTGCCGAAGCTGACACTGATCAGCTTCCCGACCTGTCCTTTCGTGCAGCGGGCGGCGATCGCCCTGAAAGAGCGTGGGGTCGAGTTCGAGGTCGTCTATATCGATCTGGCCAACAAGCCGGACTGGTTCCTGGCCCTCTCGCCGCTCGGCAAGGTGCCGGTCTTGAAGGTCGAGCGTGACGGCCAGGAACCGGCGATCCTGTTTGAGAGCGCCGTCATTCTCGAATATCTTGACGAAACGCTGCCCGGCGCGCGGCTCTACCCGGAAGACGCCCTGGAGCGGGCGCGCGCCCGGGCGTGGATCGAATATGCCGGAACGGTGCTGGGCGATCTGTGGAAGCTTGGCGCGGCGAAAACCGCCGATGATATGGATGTTGCGCTGTCTGCCTTGAAAGCCCGTTTGGCGCCTGTCGAGGCGCAGGTGGCTGGTCCGCTGTTTGAAGGCGAGCGCTTTTCGGCGGTTGATGTCGTCTACGCGCCCGTGTTCCGTCAGATCGACGTCATCGAGACGGTTGCGCCGGCCAGCTTGCTGGACGATCTGCCTAAGCTTGACCGCTGGCGCGCAGCGCTTGCGTCGCGGCCGTCGGTGCGGGACGCCGTTCCGGCCGACTATGCCGAGCGCTATCTCGGCAATCTGCGCCGTAACGGCGCGATGATCTTGAACGGGCGCTGACGCCCGTTCCCTGAGGACAAGACAATGACAAATGCAGGCGTAACTGCCGGAGGCCAGTCCATGGCCGCCGATCCCCGCGCATGGGCGCTGCTGCTTGCAGCCACCCTGACGATCATGTCAAACGCCACCATTACGCCGGCATTGCCCGGGCTTGAGGCGATGTTCCGGGATACGCCGAACGCCGGTCTCCTGACCCGGCTGCTGGTGACGGCGCCGTCGCTGCTTGTGGCGCTGACTGCGCCTTTTGTTGGCGTTGCGTCGGATCGTTTCGGCAGGCGTGCGCTGCTGCTTGGCGGCGTGCTGCTTTATGCCGTGTCAGGCACGTTGGGTTCGTTGCTGCCTAGCCTGGAAGGCATATTCGCCAGCCGTCTGGTGCTGGGGGTAGCTGTCGCGCTGATCATGACCACGCAGTCGGCGCTGGTCGGCGACTATTTTTCCGGACCGGCGCGCGGCAGGTTCATGGGCTGGCAGATGGCTGCGACCAATCTGGGCGGCTTCGTCTTCATTGCGATGGCCGGATACCTTGCCGGCCTGTCGCCGCGTCTGCCCTTTCTGATCTATGCACTGGGCTTCATCTACCTGCCGTTTCTCTGGATCGCGTTGAGCGAACCGGATCGCGCAGCCTCAAGCCGCCAATTGGCGGAAGCTTCGGATGGCGTCGCCGGCTGGCCGCAGCTGGTCGCCATGATAGGCGTTCTGGCGAGTGTGACGCTGACGCTGTTCTACATCATTCCGACGCAGATTCCGTTCTACCTTGTCTCGATCGGCCACCCTGAGCCTGCCGCCTCGGCGCAGGCGATGGCGCTGTTGACGGTCACCGGCGGACTTGCTGCCATCAGTTTTGCGCGCGTGCGTGCGCGCCTCGGCGCCGGCCTGACGCCTGCGCTTGGCTACGTTGTGATCGCCGGCGGCTTCTTCGTTCTGTCGGCGGGCGATACGCTTGCACAAACCCTGGCCGCGTCAGCTCTGATCGGACTCGGTCTTGGCTATGTTATGCCGACCTTCATCGTCGCGGCCCTGAATGTCGCCCCGGAACGGCGGCGGGGCGCTGTGACCGGCGGCGTTACAACCGCGCTGTTTCTGGGCCAGTTCATGTCGCCGCTGGTGGTGCAGCCGGTGGTCGACGCCTATGGCTATTCAGCCACCTTCCTGACTGCGGCGCTGATCCTGCTTCTGGCGGCCGCTGTGGTCTGGTGGCTGCTGCAGGAAGGTTCTGCGAAAGGGCAAGTATAGGGAGGCTGCTCAGTCAAAAGCGCCAGCTTGTTGCCTTCAGCGGCCGGTCTGGTCTTGATAAGGCCAGATTGGAATATCAAGGCAGTTGTATTGCAGGAGCAAACGACATGGCGACGCGGCGCGCATTTCTCACAGGCATTCTTGCCTTGCCGGCCTTTGCGCCTGCCGCCTTGCATGCACAGGATGCGCCGCCCGCGCAATTGTCGCTCACGCCATCTTGCGGCGAGGCTGAATTGACGATCCGCCAGACCGAGGGGCCATATTTCACCCCCAACTCGCCGCTGAAGCGCGACTTCAAGCCAGATGTCGGATCAGGAACGCCAATCACCATCGCCGGCTATGTGCTGACCGAAGACTGTAAGCCGGTCCAGGGCGCCCAGATCGAACTCTGGCATTGTGATGACGACGGCGACTATGACAATGATGGCTTCAAGCTGCGCGGCCACCAATTCACTGACGTAGAAGGCCGCTGGTGGTTTGAGACGATTGTGCCGGGCCTCTACACCGGCCGCACGCGCCATTTTCACCTCAAGGTGCAGCGTCCCAATGGTCCGGTGCTGACCACCCAGCTCTACTTCCCCGGAGAGCCCGGCAACGGGCGCGACCGCATATTTGACGCCTCTCTGCTGCTCGATATCAGGCAGGCGGAAGATGGCGGCTATGGCCGGTATGATTTTGTGATTGCGTAGGGCGGGACCGCGCATCGAGAATGCAACTTTACCCGCCATTTGCGGTTCGACCGGCTTATTCCCGGCTGCTGATTCTGCTATCAATCGTGCTGAATCGGGTCTTGCAGACGAATTGGAGATCGCATGTGCCGTTGGGCTGCTTATATTGGCGAACCGGCGTTTCTCGACGACATTGTCACTGCACCGCGACACTCGCTGATTGCACAAAGTCATCACGCACTTGAAGCCAAAACGCCGACCAATGGCGATGGTTTTGGCGTTGCCTGGTATGGCGGCAGGCCGGAGCCTGGATTGTACCGCGATATTCTTCCTGCCTGGTCCGATACAAATTTGAAGAGCCTGTGCAGGCAGATCCAGTCGCCGCTGTTTCTCGCCCATGTGCGCGCATCGACCGGCGGCGCGACGAGCCGCACCAACTGTCATCCCTTCGTCTATGGCTCCTGGTCCTTCATGCACAACGGCCAGATTGGCGGGTTTGACAGGTTGCGCCGCCGGCTGGAGGTTTCGATTTCCGACGAGCTTTATGACCAGATCGAGGGCACGACCGATTCCGAAATGTTCTTTCTGCTGATGCTGCATGAAGGGCTGGCCGATGATCCTCATGGAGCCACCGAAAGAGCTGCTGCGCGCGTCATCGAGGCATCGCACGCAGCGGGTATCCAGCCGCATTTGCGCCTGACAGCGGCATTTGCCGACGGCAAACGTCTGCACGCCGTGCGCTATGCCACGGACGCTTTTGCGCCGACGCTTTACGTTGGCGAAATGCGATCGCCTCGCGGCCGCTGCGTCGTCTCCGAACCTTTCGACCACGAGGGGTTTGACTGGCAGGCGGTGCCGCCGTCGAGCTTCATGACGGTGACGGCAAATTCAGTGAGCATTCTGCCCTTTCAGCCGCAATCGGCTGGTCAGGACGCCGCACTGGCGTCGTGACGCTACCCGCAGGCGGCGCCTTCCTCGACACCGCGCATCTCCTCCACTATATCCGCGGCAACTGTACGGAACTCACATCATGGCCGAGACCATCAAGGACGCCGTCGCGCGGCGCCGCACCTTTGCGATTATCGCTCACCCTGACGCGGGCAAGACCACGCTGACCGAAAAGCTGTTGCTGTTCGGCGGCGCGATCCAGCTTGCAGGCGAAGTCAAGGCCAAGAAGGACCGCATGAACACGCGTTCCGACTGGATGAAGATCGAGCGCGAACGCGGCATTTCGGTCGTCACCTCGGTGATGACGTTCGAATATGGCGACAACGTCTTCAATCTGCTCGACACGCCCGGCCACGAAGACTTTGCCGACGACACCTATCGCACGCTCTCGGCCGTCGACTCGGCCGTCATGGTCATCGACGCCGCCAAGGGCATCGAGCCGCGCACGCTGAAGCTGTTTGAAGTGTGCCGCATGCGTGACATCCCGATTGTCACCTTCGTCAACAAGATGGACCGCGAGGCGCGCAACACGTTCGAAATTTTGGACGAGATCGAGGCCAAGCTGGCGCTCGACACCGCGCCCATCACCTGGCCGATCGGGCAGGGCAAGACGTTTTCGGGCACCTATCATCTGGCCGACAACGCCGTGCGCCGCTCGGACGATGAGGTCGAGCGTACCAAGGTCAACGGGCCGGATTCCAACCGTGTCGCCGGCCTGCTGCCGGCCAATGAGCGCGAGACCTTCATCGAAGAACTTGAGCTTGCCCGTGAGGCTTGCCGGCCGTTTGATCTGAAGGCATTTCGCGAGGGCCATCTGACACCGGTCTATTTTGGCTCTGCGCTGCGCAATTTTGGCGTGCGTGACCTGATCGAGGGGCTGGGCGCATTTGCGCCGCCGCCGCGCGATCAGGAGGCCGACACCCGCGTCGTCCATGCCACAGAGCCCGAGATGACCGCCTTTGTGTTCAAGATCCAGGCCAATATGGACCCCAACCACCGCGACCGCATCGCGTTTGTCCGTGTCTGCTCCGGCGAACTGAAGCGCGGCATGAAGGCCAAGCTTGTGCGCACCGGCAAGCCGATGAGCCTGTCGGCGCCGCAGTTCTTCTTTGCGCGATCACGCATCACCGCTGACGAAGCCTATGCGGGCGACGTGGTCGGCATTCCCAACCACGGCACTTTGCGCATTGGCGATACGCTGACCGATGGCGAGGAGATCTTGTTCCGTGGCGTGCCGAATTTTGCGCCGGAAATCCTGCGCCGTGTGCGCCTTGGCGACCCGATGAAGGCCAAGAAGCTGAAAGAGGCGCTGCAGCAGATGGCCGAGGAAGGCGTCGTGCAGTTGTTCTCGCCGGAGGACGGCTCGCCCGCGATCGTCGGCGTCGTTGGCGCGCTGCAACTTGATGTGCTGAAGGAGCGGCTCAACGTTGAGTACAGCCTGCCGGTCGATTTCGAGATTGCGCGTTTCACCGTCTGCCGCTGGATCGGCGCGCCCAACAACACCGAGCTCAATCGCTTCATCGACGCGCATCGCGGCGACATCGCCCGTGACCTTGACGGCGACCCGGTGTTTCTGGCCCAGCACGAATTTTCGCTCAACTACGAAGCCGAGCGCTGGAAGGACATCAGCTTTGCAGCGGTGAAGGACTATCAGGTGCGCGACGCCGCTTGAGACTCTAATGCCTGTTGGTCCAGTGGCGCTTCGCTGATGGCCGGGGCTTGCCTCTGTGCCATCGGCATGCAGTAAATCCGGCATTCCAAAATCAGGGTATTCGCAAAAAGGGTGTTGTTATGTCGAAGTCCAAGAACGCAGATCTGCAGACCCGCCGCGTTGCTGCAGTGCCACGCGGTGTCTCCACAGCCTTCCCAGTCTTTGCATCGAGGGCTGAAGGGTCAGAGCTTTGGGACGAAGACGGCAATCGGTACATCGATTTTGCTGGCGGCATTGCAGTGGTGAACACCGGCCACCGCCATCCGAAGGTGATTGCTGCGGTCAAGGAACAGCTCGACGCCTACACCCACACTGCGTTCCAGATCGTGCCTTATGATCCTTACATCCGCCTGTGCGAGCGGCTGAACGAGATTGCGCCGTTCAAGGGACCGGCCAAGACGATCCTGTTCACCACCGGTGCGGAAGCCGTCGAAAACGCGGTCAAGATCGCGCGTGCGGCAACCGGGCGCGGCGGTGTTATTGCCTTCTCTGGCGCGTTCCACGGCCGCACGGCCCTCACCAATGCACTGACCGGCAAGGTAGTGCCTTACAAGAAGAAGTTCGGCATTTCCCCGCCCGGCATTTTCCACGCGCCGTTCCCGGCCTATGGCGTCACGGTGGCCGACACACTGCGGGCGCTCGAAACGATCTTCCGTGCTGACATCGGCCCCAGCGACGTTGCGGCGATCATCATCGAGCCGGTGCAGGGCGAGGGCGGTTTCCTGCCCGCGCCGGTGGAGCTGTTGCAGGCGCTGCGCGAAATCTGCACCGCCAACGGCATCATTCTGATTGCCGACGAGGTGCAGACCGGCTTTGCGCGCACCGGAAAAATGTTCGGCATCGAAAATTCCGGCGTCGAGCCTGATCTTGTCACCATCGCCAAGTCACTGGCGGGCGGGTTCCCGCTGTCTGGCGTCATCGGCCGTGCCGACATCATGGACGCCCCGGAAGCGGGCGGTCTGGGTGGCACCTATGCCGGCAGCCCGATTGCCTGCGCCGCCGCACTTGCGGTGCTCGACGTGATCGCCGAGGAAAAGCTGCTTGATCGGGCCAACCGCATCGGCGGCAAGATCAAGGATGCAGTGGGACGCTTTGCCCAGCGCAACGACACGGTGGCGATTGAAAACATTCGCGGCCCCGGAGCCATGATTGCGTTTGACATTGTCAAGCAGCGTGGTTCGGCAGAGCCAGACGCTGACGCCACCAAGCGTGTTACCACAGCGGCACTGGGCGAAGGGCTGATCCTGTTGTCCTGCGGCGTCAACGGCAATACGATCCGCCTGCTCAACCCGTTGACCATCTCGGACGCGCATCTCGACGAAGGTCTCGCCAAACTGGAGAAGGCGCTGATTTCCGCCAATACCTGACCGGCTGGCGTCGTTGATTGTTTGAAACGACGCCGCGGATACCTATGTCTTGCCGTGCCGGGCAAAGGTCATTGTGACCGCAACGGCACGGAGAGATGCCATTGGCCAAACGGTCGATAACGCTGCAGGAAAAGGTTGATCGGGACTATCCGGAACTGGCCGAGCTTGCGCAATTGCTCGATTCGAAGTGGAGCATCCTGGGCGTTCGTTTCGGCATCGATGCAATCGCTGGCCTGCTGCCGGTCGTCGGTGATGCAGCTTCTGGCCTGATCTCGGCCTTCATCATCTACAAGGCGCATCGGCTCGGCGCGCCGGGGGAGTTGTTGGGGCGGATGACCGCAAATGCTGTGCTTGATGTTGCGGTGGGCTCGATTCCGGTCGCAGGCACTGTGTTCGACGTATTCTTCAAGGCGAACAACCGCAACATCCGCCTGCTGCGTGAGCATCTGAAGGCGCAAGGCGAAAAGCTGCCCGCGCCGCTGATCGGTCAGGAAATCGACGCGCTTGCCAATCGCATCAGGCGATAGTTCGTCACGACATCCTGGAAGTTGATTCTACAAATTGGCACCGGCGCGCAAAACTCTACCTCGTCGTGTTGCTTTTCCTGGCGTAGCTTTGCAGCTCCAGTTTAAGGAGCATTTATGGCCCTCCGTATCAACGACACCGCGCCGAACTTTACCGCAGACACCACTGAGGGTCCGATCAGTTTTCACGACTGGATCGGCGATGGATGGGCGGTGCTATTTTCGCACCCGAAAAATTTTACTCCGGTCTGCACGACGGAATTAGGCGCCATGGCCAGCTATGAGCCGGAATTTGCCAAGCGCAACGTCAAGATCATCGGCATCTCGGTCGACCCCGTCTCCAGCCACAAAAAGTGGAAGGCTGACATCAAGACCGCGACTGGCCACGAAGTGCATTATCCTCTGATCGGCGACCACGACCTAATGGTGGCCAAGCTCTATGACATGCTGCCCGCAAACGCCGGCGACACAGCGGAAGGCCGCACACCGGCAGACAACGCCACAGTGCGATCAGTCTACGTGGTTGGTCCGGACAAGAAAGTGAAACTCGTTCTGACCTATCCGATGACGACCGGCCGCAATTTTGGAGAAATCCTGCGTGCCATCGATTCAATCCAGTTGACCGCAAGGCACCAGGTGGCGACGCCTGCCGACTGGAAGCAGGGCGAGGACGTGATCATTACCGCTGCCGTTTCCAATGAGGATGCGGCCAAGCGGTTTGGCGCCTACGAGACGGTGCTGCCTTATCTGCGCAAGACGAAGCAGCCGCAGGACTGATTGCTCCTCAGTTTCTCTCGGGATAACTCCCCGATTGGGCCGGTTACGCAGCTGGCCCATCTTTTCGCGACGATATTAAACCATTTGGTTGACATTTCGGCGAGCGTCCGATAATTAAACCATATGGTTCAACAACAGTCACAGCTTGACGCGGTATTTCATGCGCTGTCCGATGGCACCCGCCGGGGGATGCTGCAACGCCTGGCCGGCGGAGAACATTCGCTGGGCGAACTTGCCGCGCCTTACGCCATGAGTTTTGCCGGTGCTTCCAAGCACGTGCGCGTGCTCGAACAGGCAGGACTGGTGCGACGCCGCATCGCCGGCCGCACGCATTATTGCCGGCTCGACGCCATGCGAATGCGCGAGGCGCAGCAATGGCTGACCTTCTACGAGCGTTTCTGGACCGGCCATCTCGACCGGCTGGAAGATCTGCTGCGGGCAGAAGACGCGGCAAAGCCGAATCCCAAGGATTGAGTTTCAAGGAGTAGTGACATGCAAACCGAAGCCATCAATCTCACCCCTGTCAGCCGTCTGGAAAAAGGCGTCCTGCGCCTGGAGCGTATCCTGCCCGGTCCTGCCGAGCGCGTCTGGTCCTATCTTGTCGAGGCCGACAAGCGGGCGCGGTGGTTCAGCGGCGGCACAAACATGTCGGCGGCCGGGCAGACAGCGATACTGCACTTTCAGCACTCCAATTTCACCGACGAGCCGACGCCGGATCGCTGGAAGGAGATGGATGACGGCGGCTTCAAGTCAGAAGTCACCGTGCTGCGTTTCGATCCGCCAAAGGTGTTGGCCTACACATGGCCCGAGAGCAGTGGCGCATCGGAAGTGACGTTCGAACTGTCG
Source organism: Mesorhizobium sp. (assembly GCA_036742015.1). GTDB lineage: Bacteria > Pseudomonadota > Alphaproteobacteria > Rhizobiales > Rhizobiaceae > Mesorhizobium_A. The sequence continues at coordinate 59,958 of DAINRF010000011.1, forward strand.
CCGGCGGGCAAGGATACGAGACTGGTCCTGACCCATCGCCGCATAGGTTCGGTCAATAACGAGGTCAGCTTCGCCAGCGGCTGGCAGTCGCATCTCGACGCGCTGATCCGGGTGCTGAACGGCGACAAGGCGTCAGGCTTCTGGGCCAGCGTCCTCAAGCTGGAGAAGGACTATAAGTCGGCGTTTTCGTCAAACTGATCGAAACGAGCCGGGACGGTTGCGGGCAGGTCAGCCTGCGCCGTCCTTGCGCCGTTCAAGCAGCATTACTTCGTTCCCCTGGTAGTTGGTCCGGGCGAATTCACGAAAGCCGTTCTTTGCCGCCACACGCAGTGAGGCAGCGTTTTGCGGCGCAATCAGGCAGGTGATACGTCTGGCGGGCATGCTCTGGTCTGCCCAGGCAAGCGCGGCGCCAACGGCTTCGGTGGCAAGCCCCTTGCCGCCGTGACGCGGCGCGATCGTCCAGCCGGTCTCCAGAGTGTCCTTGATTGACGGCTCGATGTCGCGCATCCGCTCCTGAAATCCAACCGCGCCGATGCGGCTTCCGTTCGATTTGTCGGTGACGACCCAGAAACCGAAACCCATCAGCGCCCACATGCCGAAATAGCGGGTGAAACTACCCCATGCCTCTTCGCGCGCCAGCGGTTTGCCGCCGATGAATCGCGTCACCACTGGATCGGCCCACAACGCCGCATGCGCGTCGAAATCATCGCGCTGCATGCCGCGCAGGATCAAGCGCTCGGTTTCGAGCACGGGTACATTGGTCATGGGATCAGACTTCGATTGTCTTCAGCCGTTCGCTAATCAGCGCAGCGAGGCGTTCGGCGACCTCGTCCTTGCTCATCTCGTCCCACTCCTCGATGCCGGCTTTCGAGACGATCCGCACCCGGTTGCGGTCGCCGCCCATGACGCCTCGTTGACCCACGCCGCTGTCATGCGAGACATCATTTGCGACGATCAGATCGGCCCCCTTCTTTTTCAGCTTTGCGCCTGCATTGGCGATCAGGTTCTGGGTTTCGGCAGCAAAACCAATCACCAGGCGCGGACGTTTCTTGCCGTTGCCGACGGTGGCGAGGATGTCCGGGTTTTCGGTCATCACCAGCGGCGGCGGGCCTTCTCCTGCAACCTTCTTGATTTTTTCGCCGGTCTCGTTGGTCGGCCGCCAGTCGGCGACCGCAGCGACAAAAATGCCGGCGTCGGCGGGCAGTTGGTCTTCGACCGCAGCCAGCATCTGCCGGGCGCTCTCGACGCGGATGACAGTGCAGCCGGGGGGATCTGGAATCGCCACCGGCCCGCTGACCAGCCGCACATCAGCGCCAAGCCTGGCGAGCGCCGCCGCAATTGCATGGCCCTGCTTGCCCGACGAACGATTGGCAATGTATCGCACCGGGTCAATCGGTTCATGTGTCGGACCTGACGTGACGACAATGCGCTGGCCGGCGAGCAGTCCCTTTTCGGGCGACAGCAGGCGTTCGACTGCCGCTGCGATCTCCAGCGGTTCCGACATACGCCCGTCGCCAGCCTCGCCGCTTTCGGCCATTTCCCCGCGCGCTGGACCAACAAAAGAGATTCCGTCTTTGCCAAGCGTTGCCCGGTTGCGCTTTGTCGCCGGGTGCGACCACATGCGTGGGTTCATGGCGGGCGCCATCAGCACCGGCTTGTCGGTGGCGAGCAACACCGCCGACGCGAGGTCATTCGCCAGACCGTTGGCGAGCTTCGCCATCAGATCGGCGGTCGCGGGTGCGACAATTATCAGGTCGGCTTCGCGCGACAGTCTTATATGTCCGACATCATGCTCGGCCTGCCGGTCAAACAGCTCGGTAAACACCGTGTCGGCTGACAATGCGCCAGCCGCCAGCGGCGTCACGAAATGCTGTGCCGCCTCCGTCATCACAACCCTGACACCTGCGCCGCGTTCGCGTAGCCGCCGGATCAGATCGAGCGATTTGTAGGCGGCAATGCCGCCACCGATGATGAGCAGGATGCGCTTGCTGGAAAGTGACATTGTTTGCGTCATCTTCGCCCTATTTGACCGGCATCGCTGATTGGATGTCAGTGTGGATGAAATCATTCCCTTTGAAGAGAAGCGGAAGATTGCGCGACTTCGCCAGTGCATAGGAAAAGCAGTCGCCCATGTTGAGCTTTGCATTGTGACCGGATCCTCGCCCGAAACGGGCATAGGCTTCGGTCGCGGTCGTCATTTGCCCGAGATCAAACGGCAGGATTTCCGGATCAATGAGCCTGACAATGTGCTGCAGTCGCACAGCTCCGTCGGCGAAACGGTTATTCGAAGCAACGCATGCTGCTTCGAAAATCGTCGCGGCGCTGACCAATGCCTCGATATTGTTATCGATGTAGCGCTTGAAGCCGTCGGCTTCAGGTTCGTCGGCCAGCAACGCAATAAGAACAGAACTGTCTATGACGTAGCTGGCCATCGCAGCGCCTCGTCCCAGAGTTCATCTGTCATTTTTTTCTGATCAAATGCTTCGGTGGGCTTCGCGCCGAGCTGGGTCAATTTGTCGAATATCGGTTCGCGCCGCTTGAGCGGACCGAAACTCGCGGCGAGCCGGTCACGCGCTTCCTGCTCCATTGAAACGCCGCGCGCAGCTGCTTGCAGCCGCAGCGCCTGTTTCACACTCGGATCTAGATTGCGGATCGTGAGATTGCTCATCGAATGCCTCCAGCGCCAAACATAGTGACTTTCCGACTTGCTAGCAATGCTAGCAATGCTGTCAATGCTAGCATCAGCTGACCTGCCAGGCGATCCAGACCAGCGCCAGCGCGCCGACCCACATCGCAACCCTGCCCCAGCGGGCGGCGCGCGCCTCCGCCTGTCCGATCCGTCGGGCGGTCTCGTCGTCAAAGCGCAATCCGTGCTCGGCCATGTGGTCGATCTCGCGTGACAGCCGGTCGGTGCGTCTGGCGAGGTCCGGCGCCTGGCGGGCGAGCGACAGCAGTGCACTTGCGCCTTCGCGGGCGTCAAGCAGGACACCTTTCGGTCCGAGATTGTCGCGGATCCAGTCACCGACAATCGGCTCGGCCGTCTTCCACATGTTGAAATGCGGGTTGAGGGTGCGGGCGACGCCTTCGACCACCACCATGGTCTTCTGCAGCATGACCAGTTCCGGCCTCGCCGCCATATCGAAAAGTTCGGTGACCTCGAACAGCAGGGTCAAAAGCCGCGCCATCGAAATGGTTTCGGCCGGCTGGCCGTGAATTGGTTCGCCGATCGCCCGGATTGCCTGGGCAAACGAAGCCGGATCGTGTGTATGTGGTACGTAACCGGCTTCAAAGTGCACGTCGGCGACGCGGCGATAGTCGCGGGTGATGAAACCGTAGAGAATCTCCGCGAGGAACCGCCGCTCCTTCTTGCCGAGCCGGCTGGTGATGCCGAAGTCGACGGCGACTATGGTGCCATTGGCCTCGACGAACAGGTTGCCGGGATGCATGTCAGCATGGAAGAAGCCGTCACGCAGGGTGTGGCGCAGGAAGGATTGCACCAGCGCGGCCGCCAGCGCATCGAGATCCTGGCCGTCGGCGCGCAGCCCCTCGACATCGGACAGTTTCCGGCCCTCGATCCATTCCATGGTCAGCACGTCGCGGCCAGTGCGTTCCCAGTCGACAGCAGGCACACGAAAGCCCGGATCATTGGCGGTGTTTTCGCCAATTTCTGACAGAGCGGCGGCCTCCAGCCGCAGATCCATCTCGATCTTGGTGGTTTGCTCAAGGATCTTCGTCACCTCGACCGGCCGTAACCGGCGGCTGGCAGGCAGATAACGCTCCTGCAGGTGCGCGGCGGCAAAATAGCTTTCAAGGTCCCGGTGGAACCGTTGCCTTACGCCCGGGCGAATGACCTTTACCGCCATCCGGCGGGGCCCTTCAGGGCTTGAAATCTCGGCGGGATGTACCTGGGCGATGGAAGCTGCCGCCACCGGCTCGCCGAGCGACAGATAGAGTTCGTCAACTGGCCGCCCCAGCGATGCTTCAATAGCGGCTACCGATTGCGCCATCGGAAACGTCGCCATCTGGTCCTGCAGCTTGGCGAGGTCAGCAGAGATTTCCGCGCCGACGACGTCCGGCCGCGTGGCGAGGAACTGACCGAGCTTGACGTAAGACGGCCCGAGGCGTGTCAGCGCCTTCGAAAGCCGTTCGCTGCGCGCAACGCCAGCCGTGCGCCGCCGCGCCAGCAGTTTGCTGGTCTGCCAGGCAATTTTCGGCATGCCGGAGAGTTCATCTCCAGGTAGGGCCGCGACGACTCCTTCGCGGACAAGGATCCAGCCAGCCCGCGCAAGGCGGAGATATGCGCCCGGGGTGCTCATCTGATAATCAGAGCTTCCACGCCGAATGCAGCGCGACAATGCCGCCGGAATAGTTCCGCCAGGTTGTCCGCGAGAAGCCGGCGCGGGAAATCATTGCGGCAAAGTCCGCCTGTTTCGGGAATTTCCGGATCGACTCAACCAGATAGCGATAGGGCTCGCCGTCGCCGGTGATGACGCGGCCGATCTGCGGGATCGCGTTGAACGACCAGGCCTCATAGAATTTGTCGAGCATCGGCATTTCGACATCGGAAAATTCGAGACATAGCAGCCGTCCACCGGGTTTCAGCACCCGATAGGCTTCCGACAGCGCGACATCAATGCGCGGTACGTTACGAATGCCGAATGCGATCGTGTAGGCGTCGAAGGTCGCGTCCTCGAAAGGTAGTTCTTCAGCATTTGCCTCGACAAAACTGACCTTGTCATCAAGCTTGCGTTTGACTGCACGCTCATGGCCGACCGCAAGCATGGAACCATTGACGTCAAGCACGGTGGCGCGGGCGTGACCCTGCGACGCGTCAACAATGCGAAAGGAGATGTCGCCAGTGCCGCCGGCAACGTCCAGAACCCTCCAGCCGTCGCGCTTCGGCGGGTTCAACCATGTCACCATTGCGTCTTTCCACAACCGGTGCATGCCGCCAGACATCAGATCGTTCATCAGGTCATAGCGATTGGCGACCCGGTGAAAGACCTGGTTGACGAGGCTTTGCTTGTCGCCAGCAGCGACTTGTTGGAAACCGTAGGAGGTTTCCATTGCGTCATCGCCAGTCGTTCTTAATTCTGACATTTGAAAGTCCTGTCTTGGCTGGCGCGACCATAGCGGAACGGAATTGGCTGCGCCATCATCGCAACCGCGATGAAGCGCCGCGCGTTCTTATGTGGTGAATTGCGAACAAGGAATACAGAATGCCTGCAAAAGCCGAACTGCATTGCCACATCGAAGGAACGGCGTCGCCAAAGCTGGCCCGCCGCCAAGCGGATAAATATGGCGTCGATATCTCAGCCCTGATTGACGATGACCATTACGTTTGGAGCGACTTTTCCAGTTTTGCTGCGGCCTATGACGTTGTCGCTGGCCTGTTTCGCGATGAGGCAGATTTTTTCCTTCTGGCAGAGGACTACCTCTCGACCATTGCGCGAGACGGAGCGATCTATTCCGAGTTCTTCATTTCACCCGATCATGCCGTGAAATCCGGCTTGTCGCCGGCGGCCTATACTGATGCGCTGGGTGAGGGGATCAAGCGCGCCAACTCCAAAACCGGAATTGAGGCACGGATGATCGTGACCGGCATACGCCACTCTGGCGTTGACGCCGTCGAACAGGCAGCCCGTTTTGCCGCAAAGTGCGCCCATCCGCTGGTTGCGGGGTTCGGTATGGCAGGCGACGAACGCATTGGCGATGTCGAGGACTTTGTCCGCGCCTTTGAAATTGCCCGTGAGGCTAAGCTCGGCATTACGGTTCATGCCGGTGAACTGGATGGTTGGCACAGTGTCGAGGCGGCGCTTGATCACATCCGCCCGTCACGTATCGGCCATGGCGTTCGCGCTATGGAGAACCTGGACACGGTAAAGCGCATTGCCGATGAGGGCGTGGTGCTGGAGGTTTGCCCGGGCTCAAACGTTGCTCTGGCGGTCTGCACCGGGTTTGAGGCTCACCCTTATCCACTGCTGCGCAATGCAGGCTGCAAGGTAACGCTCAATTCGGACGATCCGCCATTCTTCCAGACCAGCCTGAAGCAGGAATATGAAAACGCACGAAATTGGTTCGGGCTGTCTGACGCAGATCTCCTTGGAGTGACCCGCACTGCTATTGAGGCGGCGTTTGTTGACCGGGCGACCAGGGCGCGGCTGCTTGCGCGGCTGGGAACGGGAGGCGCCGCCGCGCGGCGCTGACCCTCAGGCGTTCCGGCAGGCCGCTACATTTCTGTGGCCATTGTATCAGCGCGGTTTCGCACTGCTGCGCAGATGTCTAATGTGGCGCAAATTCTGTCCGCCCAAAATTCTGCCCACCAAGGAGCCCGTCCGCATGTCCGTCACCGTTGTCGATCACCCGCTTGTCCAGCACAAGCTGACAATCATGCGCGACAAGCAGACCTCGACTGCCGGTTTCCGCAGGTTGTTGCGCGAAATTTCGCTGCTGCTCGGCTATGAGGTGACGCGCAATCTCGAATTGACGACCAAGAAGATCGAGACGCCGCTGCAAGAGATGGACGCCCCGACGCTTGAGGGCAAGAAGCTGGTATTCGCGTCGGTCCTGCGCGCCGGCAATGGCCTGCTTGAAGGTCTGCTTGATCTGGTCCCCGCTGCACGTGTCGCCCATGTCGGCCTCTACCGCGATCACGACACGCTTGAGGCGGTCGAATATTTCTTCAAGGCTCCAAGCGACCTGGCAGATCGTCTGGTGATTGTGGTTGACCCGATGCTGGCGACTGCCAATTCTGCAATTGCGGCAATCGACAAGCTGAAGGGCCGTGGCGCAACCAATCTGCGCTTCCTCTGCCTGCTCGCGTCACCCGAGGGCATCGAACGCTTTACTGCGGCGCATCCCGATGTACCGGTGTTCACGGCAGCCATCGATGAAAAGCTGAACGAAAAAGGCTATATCGTCCCTGGTCTCGGCGACGCAGGTGACCGCATGTATGGTACAAAATAGCACTCCGCATTAAGGCGATGGTGATCTGACGACGCTATGATCCGGCCAAACAGGTTGGCCGTCATGCGTAATTTTATAGCCATTGGGGTTTTGGTCGGGGTGTCGGTCGCCGCGCCGCCGATCTACCAGTCGCTGATCGACAGGGCAGACCAGATCAAGTCGCAACGGCTCGACGCCGAGGCCGGCAAGGCAAAAGCCCTGGCTGTGAAGACCAGCACGGGCGGGTCGCTGTCTGGGCGGTCGGCGCGTATCGAAGCCGACGCGAAAGGCCATTTCAACGCCGCGTTCAAGCTGAATGGCCGCCGCATCGACGCGATGGTCGACACCGGCGCGACAGTGGTCGCGATCAACAGATCCACCGCGCGCAAGATCGGCATCTCTCTGGCAGCAGCCAATTTCAACCGCACAGTCTCGACTGCCAATGGTGATGTGAAGGCAGCCGCAGCAGTGATCGACGTGCTGGAGATCGGGCGCGTCCGGCTTGAAGGCGTCCAGGCGCTGGTGCTGGACGACAAGGCGCTGCAAACCTCGCTGATTGGCATGAGCGCGCTCAATCGCCTGGCCCGTTTCAAGGTTGAAGGCAAGGTTCTTCTGCTCGAGCAGTAGGCCAGCTGGACTGGTCATATGCCTTGACGCGAGTGCGCCCGGCCACTACCCCGGCTGGTGAAAGAACACTCTCCAGGGACCAGTTCATGGCCATCAATGTGGCGCCAACCGGTTTGACGCGCGACCTCGTCGAACGTGGCAGAAGCGGCAAGCCGGTGCGCATCGGTCTGATCGGCTGTGGCGAAATGGGCACCGACATTCTGACCGGTGTCGCGCAGATGCCAGGTGTCGAGGTTGGCGTCGTGGTCGACCGCAAAATCGTCAACGCGATGAAGGCCGGCGAAATCGCCTATGGTGAAAAAGGCCATGTACGCGAAGCCTCAAACGCCTCTGCCGTCACAGCGGCCATCGAGGCCGGCAAGATCGCAGTCGTCGCGGACGCCGAGCTGGCAATATCTGCCGATCTGGTCGATGTCGTTGTCGACGCGACCGGCGTTCCGGCGGTCGGGGCCGAAATCGGCCTGCGTGCGATGGAGCACGGCAAACATCTGGTGATGATGAATGTCGAAGCCGACGTCACCATCGGACCCTATCTGAAGCACCAGGCAGACAAGCTCGGTGTCGTCTATTCGCTGGGCGCAGGCGATGAACCGTCATCCTGCATGGAACTGATCGAGTTTGTGTCGGCGATGGGCCACACGATTGTCTCGGCAGGCAAAGGCAAGAACAATCCTCTCAACTATGACGCCATCCCCGATGACTACGCGGAAGAGGCGGAGCGGCGGAACATGAATGTCCGTCTGCTGGTCGAGTTTGTCGACGGTTCGAAAACGATGGTCGAGATGGCGGCCATCGCCAATGCCACGGGACTGACCATCGACGTGCCGGGTATGCACGGACCGAAGGCGACGCTGCAGGACCTGCCTAAGGTTCTGGTGCCGAAGGAGCACGGCGGCGTGCTGTCCAAGAGCGGCGTGGTTGACTACACGGTGGGCAAGGGTGTCTCGCCCGGCGTCTTCGTCATCGCCGACATGGCGCATCCACGCCTGATGGAGCGTATGGAAGACCTGCATATCGGCAAGGGCCGCTACATTACATTCCACCGGCCCTATCACTTGACGTCGCTCGAAGTGCCGCTGACCTGCGCGCGTGTGGTTCTTTACGGCAAGGCCGACATGGTTCCGCTGGCGACGCCGGTGGCTGAAGTCTGCGCTGTGGCCAAGAAGGATCTGAAGCCGGGCGACACGCTCGATGCCATCGGCCAGTATTGCTACCGCTCCTGGACGATGACGACGGCAGATGCGCGGGCGGCGAAAGCTATTCCCTGCGGCCTGCTGCAAGGTGGCTCGGTGCTGGCGCCAATCAGCAAGGGCGAACTCATCACGTCGCTGAACGCCGCTCCGCCGGCGGGTTCGAAAATTGCAGAACTGCGCGCCTTGCAGGACAGGCTGGTCTACGGAGCTTAACTGTCTGCTTCCGCCCATGCCTTGATCAGGTGATGTGCGATCGCCATCGGCGGTGGCACGGCTATGCCCTGATCCGAGCGCCCGGCCAGGATGTCCAGCGTCTCGCCGCGGGTGAACCACCGCACATCCTCAAGCTCGGACTTGTCTGCAACGATATCCTCGTTCAGCGCCTCACCGAAACAGCCGATCATCAGCGAATAGGGGAATGGCCATGGCTGGCTGGCATGATAGGCGACGCGCCCGAGCCGGATGCCCGCTTCCTCAAAGGTTTCGCGGCGGACCGCATTTTCGATTGTTTCGCCGGGTTCAATGAAGCCTGCGAGGCATGAATACATGCCGGGTGCAAAATGCGGGCTGCGGCCCATCAGGCACTTGTCCCGGCTCACCGCCAGCATGATCGCAACCGGATCGGTGCGCGGAAAATGCTCTGCCTTGCAGTTTGGGCAGACCCGCTTGTAGCCACCGGCGCGCATTTCCGTCTTTGCGCCGCAGCGGCTGCAAAACCGGTGTGAACCGTTCCAGGCGAGCAGTGCAGCGCCTTGCGCCAGTGCGCCGGTGTCGCCATCGTCAAGCAGCCCCTGCGTATAGATTGAGCGATAGTCGATGGCCTTCATTCCGGGCGGCGGTTCATCTGGACCGGCGGGCGCCGCCAGCCGTGGCCTGCCGTCGAGCCAGCCAAGCAGAACCGCATGCTCTAGCTTTGCGCCAAACGCCTGGGCATGCATGGGCCGTAGCCAGGCGTCAGGATACTGGCCGTCCATGCGCAGCCAGGTGCGGCCCTCGCGCATCAGCATCACCCGGGCGTCAGGATTGGCCAATGCCTCGGCGGCAGCGTTGTCGCTGCGCTTTTCCGATAGTCTATCGATCAGATTGCCGGCAAATCCGACAAACTGGCTGGGCTCGCGCGCAGGCGAATCAAACAAATGGAACGTCATGGGTGCATTTTCCTGAATTCTGCTCTCAGGTCGACATCGCCGAACGCAGGCGTTCGATGAAGCCATGCCGGTCTTCGGCCCGGTAAGGTTCTGCCGAGCCATAACCCCACACGGGGCCGGGCCAGCCGGGGTCGCCCTCATTGCGGGCGATCACGTGCACATGCAACTGCGGCACGATGTTTCCGAGTGCTCCAGTATTGATTTTCAGGCAGCCGGTGAGCTGTTTGAGGGTCTGGGCGACGGTATTGGTCTCGAAAACCAGCATGGTCTGGTCGAGCGGCGTCAGGTCGTGCACTTCGGCAATGTTGGGTCTTTGCGGCACAAGCAGCAGCCAAGGCCAGCGGCGGTCGTTCATCAGCCGCAATTCGCACAGGCCAAGCCACATCACCGGCTCGGTGACTGCATCGAGACGGCGATCAAGTTCAAATCCGCCTGTTCGGCCGGCATGCATGTCGAAAACTCCCCTGCACCGGAAACTAGAGCTACTTTTGAACGGTTGGGAAGGGCTTCGGCCACATTCGAGTGAAAAAGGTTTGGCGGCTGGTTGCCGTGGCCGTGCCAAAGATTGCCGGTGGACTTGCAATTGAAGCCGCAATTGCCGATATGGAGCGCGGGAGGTTGGTGGTGGACGAGCCACTCGCCAACCGGGTCAGGTCCGGAAGGAAGCAGCCCCAACGAGCAAGGAACGGGTCATTGTTCCAGCCTCCCGCCTTTCCGTCATCGCGGCGCAGTCTCCTGCCGGTCGTTCCGGCATTGACGCGAAGCCATGCACCCGGCGACAGTCCTGTTGTGAGACAAGGAATCGGCTTGAACCCATGAGCGAGACCGGAAAGGACAGCACAAGCGTCTACCGCGTGCTCGCGCGCAAATACCGTCCGCGCGACTTTTCGGCACTGATCGGCCAGGAGCCGATGGTGCGCACCCTCACCAACGCATTTGCGTCCGGCCGCATCGCCCAGGCCTGGATGCTGACCGGCGTTAGAGGCGTCGGCAAGACAACGACGGCGCGCATTCTGGCGCGCGCGCTCAACTACAAGACAGCGGCGATTGACCGGCCAACCGTCGACATGACCGAGTTTGGCGAGCACTGTCAGGCGATCATGGAAGGCCGTCATGTCGACGTGATCGAGATGGACGCCGCCTCGCATACCGGCATCGACGACATCCGCGAGATCATCGAACAGGTGCGGTATGCGCCCGTATCGGCCCGCTACAAGGTCTACATCATCGACGAGGTTCACATGCTGTCGACGCAGGCCTTCAACGGCCTGCTGAAAACGCTGGAAGAGCCGCCGCCGCATGTGAAATTCATCTTCGCCACCACCGAAATCAGAAAGGTGCCGATCACGGTCCTGTCGCGCTGCCAGCGCTTTGACCTGCGCCGCATCGATGCCTCGCTGATCAAGTCCGACCTCGCCCGCATTGCCGGGCTGGAAGGCGTGTCGGCGGAAGAAGATGCGCTGGCGATGATCGCGCGCGCCGCCGAAGGTTCGATGCGCGACGCGCAGTCGATCTTCGATCAGGCGATAGCGCATGGCGGCGAAGAGGTGACCGCCGACGCTGTGCGGGCAATGATCGGCCTGTCAGACCGCAGCCGGGTGATCGACCTGTTCGAGCACTTGATGAAGGGCGACACCGCTGGTGCGCTGACCGAATACCGGGCGCAATACGATACCGGCGCCGACCCCGCCGTGGTGCTGACCGATCTGGCCGAGTTCAATCATCTCGTCACCCGTATCCGCTTCATTCCTGAAGCCTTGGCCGACGCGTCCCTGACCGAGGACGAGCGCCGGCGCGGCGGCGAGCTGGCCGAAAAGCTGCCCGTCAAGGTTCTGTCGCGCACATGGCAGATGCTGCTGAAAGGCATCCCCGAGGTGCAGGCTGCGCCGCGCCCGGTGTCAGCTGGCGAAATGGTGCTGATCCGCATTGCACACGCGGCGACGCTGCCGACGCTGGATGAGGCGCTGAAAATGCTGGACGGCAATCTGGGCCCTGCCGGCGGCGGCCCGCGTCCGGGCGGCCAGCCATCGCCCGGCGGCAATGGCGGCGGCGCCAGCGCAATCAGCCGGACACAGATGCCCGGCAATGGCGGTAGTGGCAGCCACGCGATGCGGCTGGTGGAACGTTCCGAACCTGCGCAGCGGCAGGATTTGGCGGCAGAGGCGGTTCAGGTTCCGGTGCGTTCGCTGGCGGATATTGCCGCATTGGCGGCCCAGCATCGCGATGCTGCCTTCAGGGCGCTGGTGCGGAGCAATGTTCGTCTGGTCAGGATTGAGCCGGGCAAGCTGGAAATTTCGCTGACCGACAACGCGCCGCGCGATCTGGCGAATCAGATCGGCGAGCGGCTGAAGCGCTGGACGGGCAGACCCTGGTTTGTTGCACTGTCACGTGAGACAGGCGGGCAGACACTGGACGAGCAGGAGACCGAGCGCCGCGAAGATCAACTGAGCGATGCGCGTTCCGATCCCGCAGTCGCCGCCATTCTGGCGAAATTTCCTGGTGCAAAGATCATCGACATTCGTATCCCCGATGTACTGGGCGAGGCGGACGATGTGACAGAATCAGCGCCAATGCCGGATCCCGGCATCGACAACGACGACGACGAATTATGATTGAAAGGAATACGCCATGAAGGACCTGCTCGGCATCATGGGCAAGGCAAAGGAAATGCAGGCCAAATTGCAGGCCATGCAGGAGGAGATGACCCAGATCGAGGCGACCGGCCAGTCGGGCGGCGGCCTCGTGTCGGTGACGCTGTCGGGCAAGGGCGAGATGAAGTCGCTCAAGGTCGATCCGTCCTTGCTGAAGGCAGACGAGGCAGAAATTGTCGAGGACCTGATCGTTGCTGCGCATAACGACGCCAAGCAGAAGGTCGAGGCGGTGATGCAGGAAAAAACCCGCGAACTGACTGCCGGTCTGCCGATTCCGCCGGGCATGAAACTGCCGTTCTAGATTGCAGTTTCTGGTTGCATTTGGCGGTTGCTGAAGGGGCTGATGTCTGACAGCTTCGCTGCATGCAGTTTCGTAAATACTTCTTCCGCTCGTCAGACAGCGACAGCCGCGAAATCTTTTTTGCCGAGGACAGTCTTGTTGTCCTTGGCCGCAACATCGAACCGATGTTTGAGGGCGGCTTCGATAATTTCAAACTCGACGACTTCGAGTTCTATCGACAGGATTTCGAGGCCTATGGCGATGCGGCGCGCGCCTTCCGGACGCAATGCGGCAAGCTGATCAAGGGCGGCTATTACGAAACCGCCGATACTTTTGCGGCCGACAGCCTTGCAGCGGGTCTGTTACCAAAGCCGTACTGGCAGAAGGCGCTGGACGAAGCGGTTCTGATCTGGGCGGACAATCATGCAGATGAACAACTGAAAGCGGCGCTTGCCGCCCTGCCGCAGATGCCGCCTGAGGGTGAGCCTCTGGCGTTGTTTCTGCGGGCCTATCAGGCCAAACGCACGAAATCGCCGGACTGGATCGAGCGCGCTCGCGCAGCCAGAGCGGCAGCCGATGCGCGTGTGAAGGCAAGCGAGGACACTTACACCTGGTCGATTCCGCAAACCGACATTCGAGCTGAAATCATGACGCTTGCCGGCGAGGCTGACCTGCAAAAAGGCGACGGAGCGGCGGCTTTGCGGGCCTTGACCCTGTCACTGGATTTGCGTCCCAACCACCATGCTGCCTACCTGTGGGCGTGGACCATCATCAACTATTTCCCGCAGCGTCAGGAGGATGCCTTTGACCGCATCTACCCCTATCTCACTTCCGGCTACCTTCCTGCCGCCGCAATGCCGGAAATCGTCGATCGTCCGGCGTTCAAGCAATATGAAGCCAGGCGCAGGCAACTGCAGAAGACCGGAACCTATGTCCACCGGTGGAGTGAAGGCGGGCTGCCGGCATCGGCCGAGGCAATTGCTGCGGCTGAACGTGAACTCGATTGCACTTTTCCTGATGACTACCGCACATTCCTGCGTGAGCACGGCGAATGCGACCTGATCGTCCAGGGGCCGGACGATACCTATTCCCTGCACGTAGTGGCACCCGAGATGCTGCGTGAGTCGCGCGACAACATCTTGCGCTTCATCACGATGACGGAGAGCATCGACATTGCCGAGGCTGCGTTCCAGTCGGAATATGGAGTCTCGTTGAAGAAGCTTGTGCCGGTTGCGGCGCCAACCGCAGCCAGCAATTGCGTGTACCTACATACGGGGCAGGGGCCAAAATACGGCTATTGCTTTACCTGGAATCATGATGGCGCGTTCGAGTTGACGTACGAACACCCCTCCTTTGCGGCCTACATGGATGCGTTGATGAAGGGCATCGACGCCAAGGATCCCGTTGCGCTCGACCTGTTCAATATTTCTGTCGAGGACGAGTAGCGTCCGCGAAGCGGCTATCAGCAAACCGCCTCTTCAAAGAGCCAGTTCCATGTCGACTGCGGGCAGCGGATTGCCCGCGACGTCGGTCATCACCTGGCCGATGCGCTTGAAGCCGAATGCTATGTAGAACGGCACGCCGGACAGACTTGCCTGGCACTTCATCAAGGTGACTCCCTGCGCGCGAGCCTGTGTCAGGCAGTGCGTCAGAAGAGCGCCGGCCACGCCGCGGCGTCTGTAATCCGGATGCGTGGCGAAGTGCCTTATGTGGCCAACTCCGTCTTCGAGCACGCCCGTCCATGGCGCGGCAAAACTCCAGCCGCCACAGCCAGCAGGCTGGCGGTCGAGTTCGACGAGATAATAGGTCCCACTTTCAACCAGTTTTGGATTGGCCTTCGACATGAAGGGCAGCGCCGCCCTGAACTGGGCGCGGTCGTAGCTGCCGTCATCAAGCGTCGCATAGGACGCGGAGATGACGGTCGACAACGTGTTGAGATCAGCCGTCGTCGCAGGCCGGATTGTAAGATTGCTGGCAGCCATCAAACGTCTCCAGATACTGTCTACACTGGCGGCGAACAACTGAAGCCGACAATTCCGGTCGCACAAAACAGATGGTAGGAGGCCACCATTGCCACCGCAAACACACCAATCGCGAACGCGGTGAACAGCAGCGCCTTGAGCAGGGCAATCAGGGCCAGCTTGGGAGGGCGGCTTCTGAACAGGTGCAGCGGCAACGCAAATAGCCCGAATATTGCAATGATCCAGAGCAGCCATCTGGGCAGGCTGCTGCCTCGCGATCGCTCATCAAGATAACACCAGTAGGCAACCAGCACTGTCAGGGTAAGAGTCTGCAGCAGGATGAGACCCTGGCCAGTCTCGGTGTCCGGCATGAAGGGCTCGAACAGACCAAATACGCCAACAACAATCAGGATCAGCCAAAGCGCGAAATTTGGTCCACGGCCTGAATATGTCGCTGGGGCTTGTTGCAGGTCATTCGTCATGCTGGTCACTGTCCTTCAAATCCAATCTCTACCTGGAGACAGGACCTCTTGATTTGGCCAAATATCCAATTGTCTAGCCTCTTGGCATGTGCGCTGATCGACCGGGTATGGCCAGCGCTACCTTTTTGGCCTGCCAACGGCTACACCGTTTCCATGTCATCCAAACGAATCGCCGGTCCGGAAATCGAGCGTCTGATCCAGCTGTTGGCCAAGGTGCCGGGGCTAGGGCCGCGCTCGGCCCGGCGTGCGGCGCTGCACCTGATCAAGAAGCGCGAACAATTGTTGACGCCGCTGGCCGCCGCCATGGGCGAGACGGCGGAAAAGGTTCGCGTCTGCTCCAATTGCGGCAATGTCGATACGTCCGACCCTTGCCTGATCTGCACTGATCCGCGCCGCGATTCCTCGACCCTGATTGTGGTCGAAGATGTGTCCGACCTCTGGGCGCTGGAGCGGGCAGGCGTTGCCAATGCGCGTTTCCATGTGCTCGGCGGCACGCTGTCGCCGCTGGACGGCGTTGGTCCCGATGATCTGACAATTGGCCGGTTGGTGGACCGCGTTGCCGGGGGTGGGGTGGTCGAGGTTGTTCTGGCGGTCAATGCCACGATCGAGGGGCAGACCACTGCCCACTACATTACCGACCAGCTAGCCGGGTTTGAGGTGAAGGTGACGCGGCTGGCGCATGGCGTGCCGGTCGGTGGCGAACTCGACTATCTCGACGAGGGGACGCTGGCTGCGGCAATGAAGTCGCGGACGACGTTTTGACATGTTTTGGTGAGAGCAAGTCGCAATGACCCAGATACTCAGCCGCCTGTCACTTCTTCCGCTTTTGCTCCTCGCGACCCCGGCCGTAGCCCAGTCCGTCAATGCCCAATTTCGCACCTGGCTGGAAAACGATCTCTGGCCGCAGGTCAAAACCAGCGGCGTCTCGCGGGCGACGTTTGATGCGGCTTTTGATGGCGTGCAGCCAAACCTGAAATTGCCGGATTTGGTCCTGCCGGGCCAAAAGCCCAAGACGCCAGCCAAGCAGCATCAGGCGGAGTTTGGCGCGCCAGGCAATTATTTTGCCGAGAAGACGATTGGCGCGGTTGCCAATGGTGGCCGCTCGCGCGCCGGCGGCAATGCCAGAACGCTGGCGCAGGTCGAAAAGCGCTACGGCGTGCCAGGCGGGATCGTGCTGGCGATCTGGGGCCGGGAATCTGGCTTTGGCGCGGCAAAAATTCCCTATGACGCGTTCGAGGTTCTGGGCACCAAGGCATTTCTGGCGACCCGCAAGGACATGTTTCGCAAGGAACTGATCGCCGCCTTGCAGATTGTCGAAAAGGGTTATGCCCGGCGCGGGTCGATGAAGACGTCCTGGGCCGGCGCAATGGGGCAACCGCAGTTCCTGCCGACCTCTTATCTGAACCACGCCGCCGATTTCGACGGCGACGGTATTCGCGACATCTGGTCATCGACGCCGGACACACTCGCATCCATCGCTAACTACCTGAAGAATTACGGCTGGCAGGCGGGCCGTGACTGGGGTTTTGAGGTCAAGGTGCCCGAAAGCGTGTCGTGTGCGCTGGAAGGGCCGGATCAGGGAAAGAAGTTCTCGCAATGGGCTGGATTGGGCGTGGAGCGGGTCAACGGAAAACCGTTCCCGAAAAGCGAGATGGGAAAGCAAGGTTTCCTGCTGATGCCGGCTGGCCGTTCAGGCCCGGCATTTATCGTGACGCCGAATTTCTACGTCATCAAAGAATACAACGAGAGCGATCTCTATGCACTGTTTATCGGCAATGGAGCTGACCGGATTGCCGGTGGCAGCGCGTTCCAGCGTGGCTGGGGCAAGGTTGGTTCAATGCTGCGCTCCGACATTGCCGGAATGCAGAAGCGGCTTGAAGGCAAAGGTTATGACGTCGGCGGCGCCGACGGCCTGCCCGGCTTCAAGACGCGGCGGTCGATTGGCGACTGGCAGGCAAAGAATGGCCAGGCGCCGACCTGTTTTCCGAGCCCGGCGCTGGTGAAGGCGATCCGGTAGTCCGGACCAGTTCTATTCCTGATAGGGGTCAGCGAGCGCGGCAGCCGGACGGCTGATCGGCACCGACTTGAGCGAGGTGCGCCTGGCCAGCGCCTTTTCGCCGCCCCGCTTCAGCATCGACCGGAACGACGGATGCATGCCACCGTCGACATAGGCGTGAGCCCTGACCGGTGGGAGGGATGCGGTTGTCTCGTCGGCCGCCGGCTTCGCGGCCGGGACACTCATGGCGATTGCCGGGCTGTCGGTTGGCGCGCATGCCGCCATCGGATCCGATGGCGTGGCACCCTCGACTTCGGGCCGGTTGAACATGTAGCGGCCTTCGCAATACGACACTTTTGGCTCAAGCTTTGTCGTCTCGAATGCGTCATAGCCGCGCTTCAGGTCGGCCCAGAAGGCATAGTCGGAATCATTGCGGTGGGCAGCCATGTTCTGGCTGGTCATGCGGAACGGATAGGCCTGCACCTGGAAGGATTGCTGGCCGCCCTTCAGCGCATCGCGCACCACAGCGTAGATCTCGGCCACGCCCTCGTCGGTCATGGCGTAGCAACCGGACGACGAGCATGCCCCATGGACCATCAACGCTTCGCCAGTATAGCCATGCGCGCGCTCAAGCCGGTTGGGGAAGCCCAGATTGAACGACAGGTAGTATTGCGATTGCGGATTCAGCATGCCGGCGTTGACGTGATAAAAGCCCTCGGGCGTATGCCGGTCGCCGATCTTCTTCTTCGGGCCAAGTTGGCCCGACCAGCGGCAGATCGGATAGGTCTTGAGCAGGGCGAAGCGGCCGCTCTTGTCGCGCTTCCACAATTCGAGCTCGCTTTCCTGCTTGAAAATGCGAACCAGAACCGGCGACGAGGCCGTCATCGATCTCTTGCTCATCTCGCCGACAAGCTTGGCAGGAATTGGCTGGGTTGCGCGCGTGTCGAGATCGAGCACGGACGAGTTGCAACCTGCGACTGCAAGTCCGAGCACGGCGACAGCCGCCAGTGAAAAGACGCGATCAAGCACGTTGAACCATTGTCCCTGTTTTCCCGGTGCCGATTGTTTGCCGGGTTGGTGTCGGCAACATGGCCGAAGCCGGAAACTCTCATAACATGATTAATGGCAAGTTTTCGACCGCGCGACACTCAACCGCGGTTGCGAGGGCCGGACAGAGGTAATATCTACAGTCTCTAGAGCTATTGGAGTGTCAAATGCTGACCATTGGCGATCTGTCGCGGCGCACCGGCGTCAAGGTTCCAACCATCCGCTACTATGAGCAGATGGGCC
Organism: Mesorhizobium sp.; assembly: GCA_036742015.1. Taxonomy (GTDB): domain Bacteria; phylum Pseudomonadota; class Alphaproteobacteria; order Rhizobiales; family Rhizobiaceae; genus Mesorhizobium_A. The sequence goes on from DAINRF010000011.1 coordinate 78,531, forward strand.
TGCTTGACGCGGCGGAGCGGTCGGAAGGCAACCAGCGCCGCTATGGCAAGGAGGAACGCGAGCGGCTGTCCTTTATCAAACATGCGCGCGACCTGGGCTTGGCCATAGGGTCGATCCGCGAGCTGATCGAACTGTCGAATCATCCGGATCAGCCCTGTGCCCAGGCTGACAGAATCGCGACGGAACAACTGGCGGCCGTGCGCGAAAAGATCACAAAACTGCGGCGGCTGGAGCAGGAGCTGGAGCGGATATCGACCCATTGCGATGGCGAGCACCGGGTCAAGGATTGCTACGTCATTCAGTCACTCGCCAACCACGATCTGTGTGACAGCGATCACTAAAGTACCCGTATTGGCGAATTAAGGTGGTCACTCAGGCATCGTTGGCGCCACTCAACCGTTCCAGCCGGCTTGTTGCGGCTTCCAGCCGGTCAGTGATGACAAGGATGTCGCCATCGGGTTGTCTGACGACAAGACCATTATAGAGTATTTCGGTGATGCCATCGGCCATCCGCTCAACGTCGAGACTGCCCTCGTTGCGCAGGAACGCCCATGTGCTGTGCTCAACACACCCGTACAGCATGTTGCGAACGAGGCTCGGCGAAATATCGGCGCGGAACTCGCCGCTGTCGACAGCTTCGCGCACCAGTTCAACCAGTCTGCGGGTATAGGCCTGGTTCAGTTTATAGAGGGGCATCTGCCGGTATTCCGGGTCGGCCCGCAGTTCGGTGAATGCAAGCTTTGTCAGTGCCGGTTCACGGCTGATCGCCTGCAGATGGTGGAAAACGATGAAGCGGATCCGGTTCCAGGTGCCGCGAACTGCAAAATAGAGTTCGTCGTCTTCCAGAATTAACTTTTGATACCAGTTTTCAATCACCTTCATCAGCAGTTCGCGCTTGTTGGCGAAAAACCGGTAGATCGAGCCGTCAACCACGCCAGCGCGTTCGGCAATGTCGGAAATCAACGCACTTTCATATCCTTTGGTGGTGAACACCGCCTGAGCGGCAATCATGATGTCGGCTATTCGCTGTTCAGCGGGCAGCCGGTTGACCCGCTTACGCATTTTCTTTTCCGCCACAGTCGCCCCTGCTGTTCCGGCTCGATGCTCTTGCCGAGGCACCGGTGACCGTCCACCCAACGCTTTCTAAGTTACGCTGATTTCCTGAATTGATACAAGTGATTCTCTACTATTGAGTGTATCATTTGCACGGTAGATTTTGAACCGGTGAGGTGTTAAATGGTTATATATCAATGAGATGTAGAAAATCGATCAGTTTGCTGACTGGTAATTTGGTATAGCTAATTACAACTCATGATTAGATCGTCATGCAGGACGGCGCAGTGCGTTGCGCGCCTCTTCAAGTCTGATTGGCTGGTCGGGGATCGTGAATGCAAACACGGTGCGCCCACCGATGCTCTCGACAAGTTCGATCGTGCCGCCATGGGCTCGCACCAATTCCTGGGCAATCGCCAGGCCAAGACCGGTGCCGCCACTCCGCGCCGAACCCCGGAACGCAGCAAACAGGTTTTCGCGGGCCTTGGGCGGCAATCCAGGTCCCGTGTCGGCAACGGTGATGCGGCTGACACTGCCTTGCCGCTCAGCCGCCACCGACAATCGCCGGATGACGGTCGCATCTTCGTCCATGCTCATGGCCTCAACGGCATTGCGGCTGAGATTGGTCAGAATGCGGAACAGTTGCTCGGAATCGGCGTCGATCTCAAACGCCGTGTCGACCCTGTTCTCGAAGACAATCTGGCTGCCGTCGATGCCGAGCATGTCTTCCACATCATCAACAACCCTTCGCAGATTGAGCATCCGGCGCGATGGCGTTGCCTCGTGGGCCCGCCCATAAGAGAGCACGCTCTCGGTATAGCCGACGGCGCGGTCGAGCGTGCGCACCAGCTTTGGCGCAAAGGCCTGTATGGATGGCTCGCTGGCCGTGCGCAGCCGGTCAGAAATCAACTGTGCCGACGCCAGCATGTTGCGCAGGTCGTGATTGATCTTGGAGACCGCCAGGCCAAGATCCGCCAGGTGTTTCTGCTGACCAAGCGTCCGTTGCAACTGTGTCTGCATATCGGCAAGCTGACGTTCGGCCACACCTAATTCATCCGTCCGCCTGGAAGGGAGCAGGATGCGGCCCGGATCGTCTGGCGCAGCGCCAAAATTCATCATCGCCGCTCGCAGACCCCGGATGGGCCGGATCATGAAGCGGTGGATCGCGCCAAACAGCAGCGCAGCTGTGATGAATGAGATCAGAAGCGACAGGATGGCGACATTGCGGGCATAGACAAACATTGCCTTGCGCAGCCCCCTGTCGGAGATGATGAGCTCAAACTCCTTGGTGCTGTCGCCAACCTGGCCGTAGACGCGCAACACGCGATCGCCACCACGCAACATCGAATCGATCGCGCCGGTCACGGCCTCAACTGGCCCGACATTCATCACGTCGATATGTTCATCGACTTCCGGCGGCACTTCAGAGACGACCAGCAATCTCGAATCACCATTGGACCGCACAGCAACCGCTTTTGCGCCGAGCGCCAGGAGGACGTCATCCTGGACGTTACGGGGCAGGTCTATCTGCTCGTCGCCCAGCAGCAAGACAGTGGCGGCAGCGGCTGTGCTCAGTCGCTCCTCCAGCCAGCGCAGGCGGAAATTGGCGATAGACGGAATGAAGATGAGCACTTCGGCGATCAGCACCGACAACACGGTGATGACCAGTAGTCTGGTTGACAGGCGACGCCAAAACGGGACCGCATCGCTATTGGCGGCAGCCTGTTCCCCGATTGTCGTGTTGTCTTTTGCCGACATGTCGCGCCCACATTGGTGCGACGCTGTGGCGAAATTCAGCCGAAGATGCGCAGGAAACGGATCAGCCGGCGGACAGACGGTTTGCGCGTCGCCGCCGCAAAATAGGTGATTGCGGCGCGTTTGCCAATTTCGCCGATGGTCGGGTAGGCAGGAACAAAACCGGTCAGATCTTTCAGGGTCATTTTCTTGGACAGCGCAAGCGCATAGAGGTTGATCAATTCGCCGGCATTTTCGGCGGCTATTGATACACCCAGAATGCGGCCGCCCGGTCCTGCAACAAGCTTGATAAGCCCCTCAGTCTGCAAGCTTGCCTGGGCGCGGTCGTTTTCCGACATCGGCCAGCGCAGGATGTTGATCTTGTGGCCGGCGGCCAGCGCCTCTGCTTCCGTCATGCCCACCTGCGCCAGTTCCGGCTGGGTGTAGGCGACGCGCGGCACGATAGACGGGTCGGCCTTGGCATTCAGGCGGAACAGGATCCGCCGGATGACAATGCCGGCATGGTAACCGGCCATGCTTGTCAGTTGCGGCGCGCCGGACGCGTCGCCGATGGCATAGACACGCGAATTGCTGGTGCGAAGGTTGTCGCCAACAGACACGCCATTTTTGTCGTGTCTGATCTTTGCCTTGTCGAGGTCAAGGCCCGAAAGATTTGGCCGCCGGCCGGCAGCGACCAGCACATGGCTGGCGTCGATGGCCGACACACTGCCGTCGCGCTGCAAGTAGACGCGCGCGCCGGTTTTGCCTCGCAGTTCTATGCTCGACACCTGGGTATGTTCTCTGAGATCGATGCCGTCGCGAACAAGGCTGCGGCGCGCAAAGCTGGCAATCTCGCTATCCTCGCGGGCAAGGCAGGTCGCCGCTTCGATGATCGTCACCTGCGAGCCAAGCCGCCGAAACGCCTGCCCGAGTTCCATACCGATCGGACCGCCGCCGATAACCACGAGATGATTTGGCCGGCGCTTGAGTTCGAAGATTGTTTCGTTGGTGAGGTACGGCACGCCGTCGAGACCGGCGATCGGGGGGATTGCCGCCGATGATCCGGTTGCGATGACAAAGCGTCGTGCCCGCACCAGCGTTTCGCCAGCCTGGACCGTTCGCTTGTCTACAAATTTGCCCTCGGCCTGAATGACCTTGACACCGATGGCAGTGAACCGCGCGACAGAATCGTTCGGTTCGATCGCCTTGATCACCGACCTTACATGACCGGTGACGCGGCCGAAATCGATGTCCGGTTCGACATTGGCGATTCCAAATCCATCGCTATGCCGCATCAGATGCGCCTGCCGGGCCGCCGCAATCAGCGACTTGGATGGCACGCAGCCATAGTTGAGGCAGTCGCCACCCATCCTGCCGCGCTCGACCAGGACAACCGATGCACCGAACATTGCGGCAGCAGCCGCAACCGACAGCCCGCCAGATCCTGCACCGATAACGCAGATGTCGGGAGTAAGCGTTGTGGTCATGGTTTGGGCGCGCCTCGCATCTTGCGCACAATGATCGGCACAAGCGCCAGCAATGCAAGCAGGAGGAAGGCGAGTTGTAGTTGTGGCGTCACCAGGTCCTTGATTGATGGCGTTGTGCCTGATTGCTGTGCAGCTATCAGCACGCTTTCGATGCTTTGGCCAAGATAGGCGTAGACAAAGGTGGCGGGCAGGATTCCGATCAGCGTCGCGGCGACATAGGTGCGCACGCCAATGTTGAACAGGGCTGGCGCAACATTGACCACGAAGAACGGAAAGATCGGCGCGAGCCGTAGCACCAGCAGATAGGAGAAGGCGTTATCCTGAAAGCCCTGCGCCAGCTTCTTGGCGGCGCCACCGGCCCGGCGCAGCAATGTTTCGCCAAAGGCGCTCCTGGCGGCGAGGAAGATCAAGGTTGCGCCCAGTGTTGCCGCGATTGCTACGACCAGTCCGCCAGCCAGCCAGCCGAACAGGAAACCGCCGAAAATGGTCAGCACCGACGCTGCCGGGAAGGAGAAGGCGACCGCCAGCGTGTAGAGGACACCGAACGCGCCCATCGCCAGTGCCCGGTTGGCGGCAACTGCCTGTTTCAGCGCGACCCGGCTTTCGGCGAGGTAAGACAAGGACAGATAGCGCTGCCAGCCGAGCCAGTAGCCGGCTACAAGCCCGCACAACACCAGGGCCAGCGGCGCAAAGCGCCACCAGTTCAGGCGTTGTGGTGATGGTTGGTCTTGTGTCATCGGTCCCGCAGGGCAGGTTTGTCTGCTCTGACAGGCATGAACCAGAGCCCGGGCCGCCGCAAGGCGAGAAGTCAGCAACTCTCTGTGTGTGAAGAGTTGACCGCGCGCTGCGACACGATCAGGTGAAGCAATGCCTGGCGTTGTGGCCGGAAAGATTGACTCGGCGGTTTTGGTCGATTAATAGCCCGGCCACGCACGGGTTCGCTCCCCGGCGCAATTTTTGTTGCGTCACAGCGGATCCAGCGACGCTCCTGTCATCCGGCAGAACCAAGAAGGGCCGCACACCGCGGTATCAAACAAATGAAGCGCACCTATCAACCATCCAAGCTTGTTCGCAAGCGTCGTCACGGTTTCCGTGCACGTATGGCAACCAAGGGCGGCCGCGGCGTTATCGCTGCTCGCCGCAATCACGGCCGCAAGCGGCTGTCGGCCTGAGCAGGCGCCGGTGAACAACCGGCAGCCAGCCAGACTGCGCAAACGCGCGGAATTTTTAGCTGTCCGGGCCGGTGAGAAACGGCGCGGGCGGCTTTTCCTCGTTGAGGCGCTGAAGCGTGATGACGCACAAGAATCGCGCCTTGGCCTGACAGTCAGCCGAAAGGTTGGCAACGCAGTTGTGCGCAATCGTGTACGCCGCCGCCTGAAAGAGGCAGTGCGCGTCCATGCCGCTGATGACATGGCAGCCGGGACTGACTATGTGATCGTGGCCCGCCGTGACGTGCTTACGGCGTCCTTCGATGCATTGAAGGCTGAGATCGGCCGACGTTTTCGTGGACCAAACCGCTGATGACCGACAATAATCGCAATCTATTCATCACCATCGTGCTGTCCGTCATCATTCTGACGGGCTGGCAGGTGCTGTATATGAACCCGCGCATCGAGGCGCAGCGTGAAGCTGCACGCGTCGAGCAGGAACGCATCGCCCAGCAGGCGCCGGCGGCCGCTACGCCAGGAACACCGGCACAGCCCGGTGCGACAACCGCTCCAGGCGCGGTGCCCGGGCAGATCACTGCGCAGACTGAGGCCAACCGCGACGCTGCGCTTGCCGCCACCCAGCGCGTCAAGATCGACACGCCAAGCCTGTCGGGATCGATCAACCTGACGGGCGCGCGGCTCGATGATGTGAAACTGAAGGACTATCGTCTGACGGTTGATCCGACCTCGCCGGAAATCGAGCTGCTCAACCCGTCAGCCGTGCCGGCTGGCCAGTTTGCAGAGGTCGGCTTTGTCGCTGGCGCCGATGCTGGAACGATGCCCGGGCCTGACACCGTCTGGTCGGTTCAGGGCGCACAGACGCTGACGCCTCAAACGCCGGTGACGCTGACCTATACCAATGACAAGGGTCTGACTTTCACCCGCACGATCTCGGTCGACGCCGACTACATGTTCAAGATCACGGACAGTGTCGCCAATGCCGGCTCGACGCCGGTTTCGGTCCAGAATTATGGCCGCGTCACCCGCTACAACAAGCCAACGACCGCTTCGGTTTATGTGTTGCACGAAGGTCTCATCGGCGTGACCGGCGAGGAAGGTCTGCAGGAGATCGATTATTCCCAGGTCGAAGAAGACAAGCAGATCACGCCCGGCAAATCGTCAAACGGCTGGCTAGGCATTACCGACAAATATTGGGCGGTTGCGCTGGTTCCGTCAGGGCAGCAGCAGTTCCAGCCGCGCTATGCATGGTTCGATGGCCAGCGTCCGTCCTATCAGGCCGACTTCCTGTCCGATCCGATGCAGATTGCGCCGGGCGCTGCAGCCAATGTCGAGACGCTGGTGTTTGCCGGCGCGAAGGAAGTGCACAAGATCAAGGCCTATCAGGCTGATCTTAACATCCGGGATTTCAAGCTGCTGATCGACTGGGGCTGGTTCTATTTCATCACCGAGCCGATGTTCTACCTGATTGACTGGCTCTATCGTGCACTGGGCAATTTCGGTCTCGCGATCCTGGCCACGACCGTTATCGTCAAGCTGATCTTCTTCCCGCTCGCCAACAAGAGCTACACCTCGATGGCGAAGATGAAGGTGCTGCAGCCTAAAATGCTGGAAATCCGCGACAAATATGCGGACGACAAGATGAAGCAGCAGCAGGCGATGATGGAGCTCTACAAGACCGAGAAGATCAATCCGGTGGCCGGCTGCTGGCCGGTGCTGGTGCAGATCCCGGTCTTTTTCGCGCTCTACAAGGTGCTCTACGTGACGATCGAAATGCGTCATGCGCCTTTCTATGGCTGGATTCACGATCTTGCCGCGCCTGATCCAACCTCGATCTTCAACCTGTTCGGGCTGCTGCCATATGCTGTACCCGCCTTCCTGATGATCGGCGTGTGGCCGATCATCATGGGCATCACCATGTTCCTGCAGATGCGCATGAACCCGACGCCGCCCGATCCGACCCAGGCGATGATCTTCAACTGGATGCCGCTGATCTTCACTTTCATGCTGGCCACATTCCCGGCGGGTCTGGTTATCTATTGGGCCTGGAACAACTTCCTGTCGATCGTGCAGCAAGGCGTCATCATGAAGCGCCAGGGCGCCAAGATCGAGCTGTGGGACAATCTGGCCGGGCTGTTCAAGCGAAAGCCGAAACCAGCCGAATAGGCGATACGATAACAAGCTCGAAAGCCCGCTTCGGCGGGCTTTTTGCTATGTATCGAACCCTATACATGCCTCGAGACAGTGTCGTCAGACGAAAGGGAGCAGCGTCATGACCGGATCCAGCAACGGACCACGACCCGAACATAAGCACCCGATCGCAATGCATCCGCGGGTCGGATTCCTGAAACCACTTGTTGATGCAGAGAACGTCGAGATCGGCGAATACACCTATTACGACTCGCCTGAAGGCCCGGAAAAGTTCGTCGCCGACTGCGTACTGCACCACTATCCGTTCATCGGTGACAAGCTGATCATCGGAAAATTCTGCGCCATCGCCGAGGGTGCCCAGTTCATTATGAACGGCGCTAACCACGCCATGTCCGGCTTCTCGACCTATCCGTTCAATATCTTCGGCAATGGCTGGGAGGAGGGCTTCGACCCGTCGACCTGGAGCCGGGAAATCCGCGGCGACACGATTGTGAAGAATGATGTCTGGATCGGCATGAAGGCGGTGATCCTGCCGGGCGTGACCATCGGCAACGGCGCAATCATCGCTGCAAAAGCAATCGTCAGCCAGGATGTGCCGGACTATGCAATCGTCGCCGGCAACCCGGCCAGGGTGGTCAAACGGCGTTTCGACGACAAGACGGTCCGAAGGCTGCTCGCGGTCGCCTGGTGGGACTGGCCGGCGGACAAGATCACCCGAAACCTCAATGCGATCAGGGGAGCGGACATCAAGCTTCTCGAAGCTGCCAGATAGAAAACAGTCCAAGCTTTGCAGTAGATTCAAAGTGTTAGAGTGTCCTTTGCGCGTCCAATTGGACGCGCAAAGGACACTCTAATTATCCGGGCGCCAAGATCGATCGCCGGGGCAATCTGGTCGGCATCCAAAAAAGCCCGCCGGCGCGGGCCTTTTTGTAGCGGGATCGAGGCGTCTGATCTTGGACTAAGCCGCGATGCCTTCGACGAAATAGGCGCGGTTGGTCGCGGCATTCAACCGGTGCGGCAGGATTTCGCGATAGGATGACGAGTTATACCAGGCTAGCGCCTGCGCCATGCTGTCGAAGCGTAGCGCAACCACATTGCCCAGCGGGGCGTCGCCTTCCAGATGCGCAGGCGGGCCGTTCAGGATGACCGGCGTCGCGCCGAATTCAGCCAGCGTTGCGCCCGCCTTTTCGAGATAGGGCTTCATGGCGTCATGGTCGTGTATGTCGATTTCGAGGAAGAAATAGGCAGGATTGCTCATGGTCATGGTGTCCTGTGTTGGTGGGTCAAGCTGCAGCGCGGGCAGGCGCAAGCTGACGAATACGATGGATCAGCACGCGGGCATGGTCGTGGGCGCGCTGTTTGATCGCTGCAAGATCAGCTTCACTTGAGACGCCGGGAACATAGCTCATTGCGCTGGAATGCACTGGCACCTCATATTCCATGCCGCACAGAAGCGCGGTCTGGCGCAGCGGCGGCAGGAATTCGGCCACGGGATAGTTCATCGGCCGCCCGGTTGCGTATGCTTCGCTGGGCGCGCCAGTTGTGAAAGACAGGATCAGGCGTTTGCCGCGCAGGCTGTGGCCGGTCGCGCCATGCGAGAAGCCGTAGACAAATACATCTTCCAGCCACTTCTTCATCAGTGCAGGCAGCGCATACCAGTAGAACGGGAACTGCCAGACCACCACGTCGGCCTCCAGCAGTGCCGCCTGTTCTTCGGCGACGTCAATCTGGAAGTCGGGATAGAGCTGATCGAGGTAGCGAAAGCTGGCCGACTCACCAAACGTGTCTTCCAGGTCTGCCAGAATGGTGCGGTTGGCGACGGAAGCCTCCAGCCGGGGATGCCCGGAAATAATGAGGACCTTGTTCATCGCGATCTCCTTTGGGTTGTGGTTGCGATGACGGTCAGATATTTCGTTTGATTGTTCCCGATTAGCTGGTGAATTGGCATATTATTTTTTCCAGATTGGAAAGATTACGGTGATGGACAGCGCGCTATTCGGTCAGTTGACGATCTTCCACGCCATTGCCGCTGAAGGCGGCGTCTCCGCGGCAGCCCGCCGGCTGGGAATTGGCGTGCCTGCGGTCAGCAAATCATTGAAGGCACTGGAAACGGCGCTCGGTCTGCCGCTGTTCAACCGCACGACACGTCGCCTTGAAATCACTGAGGCCGGTCAGACGCTGCTGGCCAACAGCGCCGAAGCCATGCAGTCGCTGAGTTACGCGGTTGAGAGCGTGCTGGAGTTGGGACAAATCCCGAGCGGCCCCTTGAGAATCACTGTGGCGCGCTTTGCCTACCAGGCGATCCTGAAGCCGTTCCTTGCTGAGTTTTGCGAGACCTATCCGGAGATCCGGCTAGAAATTTCGGTCAATGACGGCACGATCGACATCATCGAACGTGGCTTTGATTTCGGCGTCCGCTTCGGTGACCGGCTGGAGGAAGGCATGGTCGCCCGGCGGCTGATGGCGCCGTTCCGGGAAGGCATGTATGTTTCCGAAAGCTATCTCGAACGCTATGGCAGGCCGGAAACTCCACAGGACCTCGCCCGCCACCACCTCATTGCTTACCGATACGTCACCGCCAACCGAATTTTGCCGCTGATCCTGAACAAGGATGGCGAGGACCTGACCGTCGACATGCCGGTTTCGATCACGGTCAACGATATTCAACTGATGGCTGACGCGACGCGTCAGGGATTAGGCATCGGTCGCTTCTTCGAGCCGACCCACAGCCGTCTTCCAGATGCATCGCGCTTTATCCCCATCATGGAGCCCTATTGGCGTGCCTATCCGGCGGTCTATCTCTACTTTCCGCAGAACAGCCAGAAGGCCAAGCGCGTCCGTGCCTTCATCGACTTTCTCGCTGGACGTCAGAACCGGATCGAAGCCTGGCGCAATTGAGCGCCGGTCAGTCCGCGCCTTTCCACTCTTCGCGCGATTCGCTGCGCGGATAGACGCCCAGAATGCGCACTTCGCGCGAGAAGAAGCGCAGTTCCTCCAGCGCATTCTTGACGCCGGCATCGTCGGGATGACCTTCAATGTCGGCGTAGAACAGCGTCGCGGTGAACGCGCCGAGCTGGTAACTTTCCAGCTTCGTCATGTTGACGCCATTGGTGGCGAAGCCGCCCATCGCCTTGTAAAGCGCGGCCGGAACGTTGCGCACCCGGAAGATGAAGGTGGTCATCATGCCCGCATCAGGCGTGGGCCGTTCAACCCACTGCTTGTTCTTTGTCAGGACGACAAAGCGGGTGACGTTGGTATCTGTGTCCTCGACATTCTCTTCCAGGATATCGAGCCCGTAGAGCGAAGCGGCAAGTTTTGGCGCAAGCGCCGCCATGGTCCTGTCGCTGAGCTCCGAAACCAGCTTTGCAGCACCTGCAGTGTCGCCTGCGACAACGCCCTTCCAGTTGTTTTTGCGGATGTATTTGCGGCACTGGCCAAGCGCATGAATGTGGCTGTGAACCGTCTTGATTTCTTCGCGCTTGACGCCCGGCAGCACCATCAGCTGGAAATGGATCGGCAGAAAATATTCGCCGACGATGTGCAGTTTGGATTCCGGCAGCAGGTGGTGGATGTCGGCGACACGGCCGGCAATCGTGTTCTCGATCGGGATCATCGCAAGGTCCGCCTTGCCGGTCTCAACCGCATTGAACGCGTCCTCGAATGTCGGGCAGGGCAGCGGCTCCATGTCAGGAAACATGTTGCGGCAGGCCGTGTCGGAGTTCGCGCCAGGTTCGCCCTGGAAAGAGATGCGGTTGGTTTTGGAAGGGGACATCAGGCGGCTTTCACAAAGGGAAGGAGTCGGTCGTTATTGGTCGGTCGATTGGCTTACGACCGACGACCGACCAACAATAACGGACTCATAACATCTTTCGCGCGCGGTCGAGGTCTTCGGGCGTATCAACGCCGAGCGGCACGGTATCAACCAGCGCGACGTCGATGCGCATGCCAGCTTCAAGTGCGCGCAATTGTTCGAGTTTTTCGCGCTTTTCAAGCGGCGAGGGCGGCAGCGACACGAAGCGTTCCAGTGCAGCGCGGCGATAGGCATAGAGCCCGACATGGTGGTAAAGCGGTCCCTCGCCATAAGGCGCGGTGGCGCGGGTAAAGTAGAGCGCCTTGAGTCGATCTGGCCCGTTTGGCGTGCCGACGATCTTCACCACATTCGGGTTGGTCTTTTCCTCATCGCGGACGATCTCGACGCCGAGCGTCGCAATATCGACGGCCGGATTGTCGAGCGGAGCCAGCGATGCGCGAATGGCAGCCGGGTCAATTGTCGGAATATCGCCCTGCACATTGACAATTGTTGTCACCATGCGATCCGGGTCGATCTGGCCAAGTGCTTCAAAAATGCGGTCGGAACCGGTCTGGTGATCGGCCCGCGTCATGGCAAATTCGAAACCGGCGCGCGCCACCGCATCAGCGATTTCGCGCGAATCGGTCGCCACCACCACGCGGCCAATGCCGCTTTCGGCGGCGCGGCGCGCCACATGCACGATCATTGGATGGCCATTGATGTCGGCCAGCGGTTTGCCCGGCAGCCGGGTAGCGGCCATGCGGGCCGGAATAAGGATCAGAACGGACATTGATTTCGCTGTGCGGCGGAAGTGGCAAAAAGTCTCATGCAAGTGCGCCCTTATAGGAGTTGCGCTACCCAAGCAAAAGACCTAGTTTCCCGGCGTTTTCATCGGCTCTGCCGGAACCAAGCATGGACGAAGGCGTGGGACGCCGCCAATCGTCTGAAACACGCCAGGGAGCAGGGGCGAATGGACTCCTTCGAATTCAACAAGATCATCGGCGGCATTCTCGCTACCGTGTTCGTGCTTTTCTCTGTGAGCATTGTCTCAGACAGCCTGTTTGCGGCACACACGCCGGAAAAGGCGGGCTATGCAATTGAAGAGGCTGATGCCGGTGCGCCGAGCGGCGAAGCAACGCCTGCCGGGCCAGATCCGGTCTCGCCGCTGCTGGCTTCCGCTGATCTCGCTGCAGGCCAGAAGCTGTTCGCGCGTTGCACTGCCTGCCACACCGACGACAAGGGCGGGGCCAACAAGATCGGCCCGAATCTCTGGGGTGTTGTCGACCGTCCGGTCGCTTCTCACGAAGGTTTCGCCTATTCAGCGGCGATGAAGGAACATGCTGCAGCGCGTCCGACCTGGGACTATGAGCATCTTTCCGAGTTCATCCTTGCGCCAAAGGCCACCGTCAAGGGCACGGCGATGAACTTCCCTGGCCTGAAGTCGGTGCAGGACCGCGCCAACCTGATCGCCTACCTGCGCACCACAGCTGATTCGCCGGCTCCGCTGCCTGATCCTGCCGCTGCCGCCGCTCCGGCTGCACCTGCGGCTGGCGAGGCTGCTCCTGCTGCACCGGCAACACCAGCTACTGGTGAAACTGCGCCCGCCGCTCCGGAAGCGCCTGCCGCCCCGGCTCCAGCTGCTCCCGCAGCGCCAGCTCAGCCAGCGCCTGCAGCCCCGGCTCCGGCTGTACCAGCCGCTCCAGCTCAGCCTGCGCCTGCAGCCCCGGCTCCGGAAGCTCCAGCTGCGCCGGCGCCTGCCGCCCCGGCTCCAGCTGCTCCCGCAGCGCCAGCTCAGCCAGCGCCTGCGCAGTAACAAATTTTTCACAGCACCAATCACGAAAAAGCCGGGTTCGCCCCGGCTTTTTTGCTATTCACCGCAACAGTGAACTGATTTGGAGGCCTTCGAACAGGATGCGCGCACTCAAGCTGCCACTCATATTGCTGATCGCACTGGCTGCGCCGGCCACATCTACTCGTGCAGAAGAAGAATGGCAGACGAGCCCATCCCTGATACGGCCGACCAAATACCAGCCGTTCGAGCGCTACGATTACGTCAACCCGAATGCGCCGCAGACCGGCACCGTCAACCGCGCGGCCATGGGCACGTTCAACTCGTTCAACCCGTTCATCACAAGGGGCCTGCCGCCAGCAGCAGGGCTGTCGCCGACCGGCGGCATGCTCTACGACACACTCATGTCCCAATCGTTCGACGAACCGGGCACAGCGCATCCGCTGATCGCCGAGGCGATGAAACATCCGGCAGACTATTCCTCAGCGACATATCGCCTGAACCCGAATGCCAAATGGCATGACGGCAAGCCGATCACCGCGGAAGACGTGGTCTGGTCGTTTGAGAAGATGCGCAAGCTCAACCCTCTCTACATCCGCTACTACGCGAACGTGAAAGAGGCGGTGGCGCTGAACGAACGCGAGGTGCAGTTCACGTTTGACCAGACGGGCAACCGCGAACTGCCGCACATCATGGGCGATCTCGTCGTGTTGCCAAAGCACTGGTGGGAGGGCAAGGACGCCTCTGGCAAGCAGCGCGCCATCGAGGACCCGACGCTGGAGCCGCCGCTCGGGTCAGGCGCTTACAAGATCGAGAGCTTTCGCGCGGGAACCGACATTACCTGGGTCCGCGCAGAGGAATATTGGGGCAAGGATTTGCCGGTCAATGTCGGGCGCCACAATATACAGCGGCAGAAATTCACCTATTTCCTGGACGAGGAAGCCGCCTGGCAGGCCTTCATCAAGGGCGGCCTGAGTGATTTCAGGGTTGAAAACCGCGCCAAACGCTGGGCAACCGAATATACCTTCCCCGCTTTCAAGGCGGGCGATGTCATCAAAGACCCGCTGAAGCGAGAAGCCGGCCAACAAATGCAGGGCTACTTGTTTAACACTCGTCGCGCCAAGTTTTCTGACCGGCGAGTGCGCCAGGCAATTGCTTGGGCGTTTGACTTCGAGAACCTGAACCGCACCACGTTTGACGGGCTCTATACCCGCACTGACAGCTTCTTCGAAGGCATGGAACTGGCCTCGACGGGCGTTCCAGAAGGCGCGGAACTCGCGATTCTCGATCAATACAAGGACAGGCTGCCGCCGCAAATGTTCACCGAGCCGTTTGCGCTGCCAGTCTATGGCACGCGTGAACAGCAGCGCGACAATCTCAGGCGTGCTCTTTCGCTGCTGAAGGAAGCAGGCTGGGAGCTGCGCGACCGCAAGCTGGTCAATGCCAAAGGCGAACCGTTGACAATCGAGTTCATGGGCAATGACCCGTCTGATGACCGCGTTATCCTGCCCTATATCGAATCGCTGAAGTCGATCGGCATCGAGGCGTCGCTGCGAATTGTCGACCCGAGCCAGTATGAAAACCGCAAGCGCGATTTTGACTTCGACATGATCCTCGGCAATTTCATGCAGTCCATGTCACCGGGCAATGAACAGCGCAACCAGTGGGGATCAAAAGCCGCCGACATTCCCGGGTCCGACAATCTCATGGGCATCAAGGACCCGGTGGTCGATGCGCTGGTGGAGCGGGTGATCTTCACCAAGGATCGCGACGATCTGGTTGCTGCAACCAAGGCGCTCGACCGCGTGCTGTTATGGAATTATTTCCTCGTGCCGCAGTGGCACAACCCCGAAATCTTTTTTGCCCGCTGGATCAAGGTGCAGCGGCCGGACAAGCAGCCGGGATATGCCGGTCTGGATCCAGACTCGTGGTGGATCGATGACGCCAGGGACAAGGAACTGACGACCAAATACAAGGAAGCCCAGTGACCTGGCTCGGCTTGTTATCGCGCCGGGGGTTCCTGGCTTTTGCCGGTGCCAGTGCTGCCACGCCGCTGCTTCCGCACATTGCCTTTGCCAGTGTGCCGGCGGGAATGCCGGTGCATGGGCTCTCGGCCTTTGGTGAGTTGAAATACCAGCCTGACTTCATCCATTTCGACTACGCAAGCCCGGACGCGCCGCAGGGCGGCACGTTCAACTTTTCGCCGCCCAACTGGCAGTGGAACCAGAACACAGACACGTTCAACACGCTCAATCCGTTTGTGCCCAATGGCGACAGCCCTCCACGCATGGAAATATGCTTCGACCAGTTGATGACGCGCGCGCTCGACGAGCCGGATGCTGTCTACGGCCTGCTGGCCGAAACGGTCACCATCCTGCCCGACCGCAAGACCTATGAGTTCAAGCTCCGTGAAGGCCCGCGTTTTCATGACGGGACGCCACTGACCGCCGACGACGTGGTGTTCACCTACAAGCTGTTCAAGGAAAAGGGCCACGCCCATCTGCGGCTGCCACTGGGGCGGCTTGCAGATGTGGTCGCGGTTGATGCGCAGACGGTGAGGTTGAGCTTTTCGGGCGACCATTCCGAGCGCACGGTTCTGGCGATTGCCACCTATCCGATTGTCTCGAAGGCGTTCTTTGAAGCAAACCCCTTCGACAGTTCGCAGTTGAACGCACCGCTCGGTTCTGGCCGCTACAAGGCCGGGCGTTACGCCGCCGGTCAGTTCATCGAATATGACCGCGTGGCCGGTTATTGGGGCGCCGATCTGCCGGTCAATCGCGGCCTGAACCATTTTGACCGCATTCGCGTCGAGTTCTACCGCGACAGGCAGGCGGCGTTCGAGGCCTTCAAGAAGGGCAATGTGCTCTACCGGCAGGAGTTCACCTCGCGCACCTGGGCGACCGGTTATGATTTTCCGGCGATTGCCGAGGGCAAGGTAGTCAAGCGCGAATTCCCGCGCGAACTGCGCCCGTCATTGCAGGCCTGGGCGATCAACCAGCGCAAGTTGCGCTTCGCCGACGTGCGGGTGCGCGCCGCCATCGGCATGTGCTTCGACTTCGAGTGGACGAAACGCAACCTGTTCTACGACGCCTATGAGCGGTCGGACTCGTTGTTTGAGAACTCCGAGTTCGTTGCCGAAGGTCTGCCGTCGCCAGCCGAACTGGCGCTGCTGGAGCCATTGCGCGAAAAACTCTTGCCGGAAGTGTTTGGCGAACCAGTCAAGCAGCCGCGCAGCGACGGCTCGGGCCGCGACCGGGCCCTGTTGCGTGCAGCGTCTGACCTGCTGGCGCAGGCCGGCTGGCGGCGTCCGGAAGCGCCGGGCCTGCTTGCGCGGCTGCTGTCGGCCATCGGCATTGGCGCAGCGCCTGCCGATCCGCGCTTTGTCATCAATGAGCAGGGCGAGCGGCTGCAGCTTGAGATGCTGGTCGACGACGACGTCTTTGTCCGGGTGGATTCGCCCTTCATTGAAAACTTGCGAGCGGTCGGCATCGACGCCTCGATCCGTATGGTCGACGCATCGCAGTTCACCGTTCGCCAGAACGACTATGACTTTGACATGATCTCGATGGCGGCTGCGCTCAGCGCAACGCCGACCTTCGATGACCTCGAAGAGTTCATGCATTCGAGTTCCGCAAAGACCAATGGCACGCGCAATCTGCCAGGCACGCAGGACCCGGCGATTGACGAACTGCTCAATCAGGTGGCTGCCGCACAGGATCGCGACGCGCTGGTTGTGGCGATGCGCTGCATCGACCGGGTCTTGCGCGCCAGGCGAGACTGGATTCCAAATTGGTATGCGGCGAATCACCGGGCGGCCTATTGGGACATGTACGGATTCAAGGAACCGAAGCCGGATTACGGCTTCCCGGTTGAATCGTTGTGGTGGTTCGACGCGGAAAAGGCGAAAAAGATTGGCAAAGCTTGAGCGTGAAGCCGCTCCCCTGATGCAGCCGGGCGTCCTCTGATGGCGTCTTATCTGCTGCGCCGCATATTGCTGATGATCCCGACCCTGTTCGGCATCATGGCGATCTCCTTTGTGCTGATCCAGTTTGCGCCGGGTGGCCCGGTCGAACAGGTCATTGCCCGCATCACCGGCTCTGGCGATTCCAGCGACCGGCTCTCCGGCGGTGGCGCTGACGCCGGCATGCAGAACATGGAAATGCAGGGCGGCGAGGCATCCTCCAAATATCGCGGGGCGCAGGGGCTTGATCCGGAGTTCATTGCCGAGCTCGAAAAGCAGTTCGGCTTTGACAAGCCGCCGCTCGAACGCTTCTTCAAGATGCTGTGGGACTATGCCCGCTTCGATTTCGGCGAAAGCTTCTTCCGCGACATCAAGGTGATCGACCTGATTGCCGAAAAGATGCCGGTGTCGATCTCGCTTGGCCTGTGGATCACTCTCATCTCCTATGCGATCTCGATTCCGCTCGGCATTCGCAAGGCGGTCGATGACGGCTCGCGGTTCGACATCTGGACCAGCGCGGTGGTCATCATCGGCTTTGCGGTTCCGGGCTTCCTCTTTGCGATCCTGCTGATGATCCTGTTTGCCGGCGGCAATTCATTCCCGATTGGCTTCGGGATGAGTATCGGCTGCGACTGCTTTCCGCTTCGCGGCCTGACCTCGGAGAACTGGGACCAGCTCTCCATCGGTGGCAAGATCGTCGACTATTTCTGGCATCTGACGCTGCCGCTGACTGCGATGGTGCTGTCGGCCTTTGCCACGACGACGCTGCTGACCAAGAACTCGTTCCTTGAGGAGATCCGCAAGCAATATGTCGTCACCGCCCGCGCCAAGGGCCTGAGCGAACGGCAGGTGCTCTATCGACACGTCTTCCGCAATGCGATGCTGATCGTCATCGCCGGCTTCCCAGCTGCGTTCATCTCGGCTTTCTTCACCGGGTCAATCTTGATCGAGAACATCTTTTCGCTCGATGGGCTGGGTCTGCTCGGCTATCGCTCGATCCTCGATCGCGACTATCCCGTGGTGTTTGCAACCCTATTCATCTTCTCTCTCATTGGCATGATCACGACGCTGATCTCCGACCTGATCTACACCTGGATCGACCCGCGCATCGACTTCGACCGGAGGGATGTGTGATGGCCGATATGGCTGCAAAGACCCCAGTCGAAATGGCTCGTGCGCAGAAGCGGCCGCGCCTGTCGCCGCTCAATCAGCGCCGCTGGCAGAACTTCAAGGCCAACAAGCGCGGTTACTGGTCGCTATGGATATTTCTGATCCTGTTCGTGCTGTCGCTGGGCGCAGAGTTCCTTGCCAACGACAAGCCGATACTGGCCATGTACAAGGGCGAGTTGCTTGTGCCAGCGCTGGTCGACTATCCGGAAGAGAAGTTTGGCGGCTTCTATGCCGTCACCGATTATCGCGACCCGCTGATCTCCGACGAAATCGAGGCCAATGGCTGGCTGATCTGGCCGCCAATCCGCTATTCCTACAACACCGTCAACAATGACATCCCGGAAGCCGCACCGGCAAAACCGTCCTGGATGTATGACAAGGCGTTCCGCTGCCAGCGTTATGCTGACAAGGAAAACGATCCCAACTGTTCGGTTGGAAACTGGAATTGGCTCGGCACCGACGATCAGACCCGCGACGTGTTGGCCCGCGTCATCTACGGCTTCCGCATCTCGGTGTTGTTCGGGTTGATCCTCACCGCTGCGTCTGCCGTCATCGGCGTCACTGCCGGCGCTATCCAGGGCTATTTTGGCGGCTGGACCGATCTGATCTTCCAGAGGTTCATCGAAATCTGGTCGGCGATCCCGGTGCTCTATCTGATCCTCATCATGTCGGCTGTGCTGCCGCCGGGCTTCTTCATCCTGCTCGGCATCATGCTGCTGTTCTCCTGGATCGCCTTTGTCGGTGTGGTGCGGGCCGAGTTCCTGCGCGCCCGCAACTTCGAATATGTCAACGCGGCACGGGCGCTCGGCGTGCCCGACCGCACGATCATGGTCCGCCATCTATTGCCCAACGCCATGGTCGCCACGCTGACCTTCCTGCCGTTCATCCTCAACGGCTCGATCTCGACCCTGACCTCGCTTGACTTCCTCGGCTTTGGCCTGCCGCCGGGTTCGGCGTCGCTGGGTGAACTGATGAAGCAGGGCCAGCGCAACCTGTCGGCGCCGTGGCTAGGCATCACCGGCTTCTTCACGATCGCCATCATGCTGTCGCTGCTGATCTTCATTGGCGAGGCGGTGCGCGACGCCTTCGATCCGCGAAAGACGTTCCGGTGAGTTTGGGCATATGGTAGAAATGAGCTGTAGTTCTACCATTGGAGTCGACTGATGGGCATCAACATAAAGAACGAACGGGTTGAAGAATTGGCGCAGGCACTTGCCCGGGAGACCGGCGAGACCATGACCCAGGCGATCAAGGTTGCCCTTGAGGAGCGCTTGGCCAGGCTGAAACGCGAGCGTGACGTCGAGCAGCGGAAGCGGCAGATCCGGGAAATCGTCCAGCGTTTCGGTCCGGTCCCGGAAGGTGTCACGAGCGATCACAGTGACCTCTACGATGAGTGGGGTTTGCCTAAATGATAGTTGATGCGTCGGCGATCCTGGCGATTCTACTTGAAGAGCCCGAAGGCGAAATGATTGGCGACCTGATGGCCGAGACGACCGAAGAACTGGTCATGACCCCGATGAACTATCTGGAGGCTGCGGTCCGCGTGGATCGTTTGCGGTCAGAAACAAAGTCGATCGAATTTGACCGGCTTCTGGCGGCGCTGGATATCAAGATCGTAAAGACAACGAGCGAGCAGGCTCTCAAGGCCCGCGAAGCCTACCAGACATTCGGCAAGGGCAATCACAAGGCGAAGCTCAATCTCGGCGATTGTTTTGCCTATGCCTTGTCCAAGGCGCGCAGCGAGCCGCTGCTGTTCAAGGGCGATGATTTTCGCCAGACCGATGTCGAGGCTGCATTTTGAGTGATCCGCTTCTTTCCGTCGAGGACTTTTCGGTCGCTTTTTCCCAAGGCGGCAAGCAGACGCTGGCTGTCGACCGCATTTCGTTCGACATCGGCAAGGGCGAGACGGTCGCGCTGGTCGGCGAATCCGGCTCGGGCAAATCAGTGACGGCACTGTCTGTCCTGAAGCTGCTGGCCTATCCGGCGGCGTCGCACCCGACCGGTAAGATCATGTTTGACGGCCGTGACCTGCTGACCCTGCCGGAAAACGATCTGAGAAAAGTGCGCGGCCGTGACATCTCGATGATCTTTCAGGAGCCGATGACGTCGCTCAACCCGCTGCACACGATTGAGCGGCAGGTTGGTGAGGTGCTGAAGCTGCATCAAGGCATGAGCGACGCCAAGGCGCGCGCGCGGACATTGGAATTGATGGAGGAGGTCGGCATCCGCGACCCGCAAAAACGGTTGCAGGCCTTCCCGCACCAACTGTCGGGCGGGCAGCGCCAGCGCGTGATGATCGCCATGGCGCTGGCCAACGAGCCGAAGCTTTTGATCGCCGACGAGCCGACGACCGCGCTCGACGTGACGGTGCAGGCGCAGATCCTTGAACTGCTGGGCAAGCTCAAGGCCGAACGCGGCATGTCGATGCTGTTCATCACCCATGATCTCGGCATTGTCAGAAAAATCAGCGACCGGGTCTGCGTGATGACCAAGGGCAAGATTGTCGAGACGGGCGCGACCGCCGACGTGTTCGACAAGCCGCAGCACGACTACACCAAACGCCTGCTGGCAGCTGAGCCGAAGGGGTCGCCGCCACCGCTCGACGAGGCCGCACCGGTGGTCATGCGTGGTGAAGGCGTAAAGGTCTGGTTCCCGATCAAGGAAGGTTTCTTCCGCAAGACGGTTGACCATGTGAAGGCGGTTGACGGCATCGACATCGCGGTGCGCGCCGGGCAGACGATCGGCGTCGTCGGCGAGTCTGGCTCGGGCAAGACGACGCTCGGTCTGGCACTGTCGCGCATGATCTCGTCCAAGGGCAAGATCGATTTCGGTGGCCGCGACATCAACGCCTTCTCGTTCAAGCAGATGCGGCCGCTGCGCCGGGAAATGCAGATCGTCTTCCAGGATCCGTTTGGATCACTTTCGCCCCGCATGTCCGTTGGCGAGATCATCGAGGAAGGGCTGAAGATCCACGAGCCGCAGCAGAGTGCAGACGAGCGCGACGCCGTGGTTGTGGACGTGCTGAAGGAAGTCGGGCTCGATCCCGAAACGCGCTTCCGCTACCCGCACGAGTTCTCTGGCGGGCAGCGCCAGCGTATCGCGATTGCGCGTGCGATGGTGCTGAAGCCAAAGTTTGTCATGCTGGACGAGCCGACGTCGGCGCTCGACATGAGCGTGCAGGCGCAGGTGGTGGATCTGCTGCGCGACCTTCAGAAGAAGCACGGGCTGGCCTATCTGTTCATCAGCCACGATCTCAAGGTGGTGCGGGCGCTGGCCAACGAAGTGGTGGTCATGCGCAATGGCCAGGTGGTGGAGCGCGGCCCGTCGCAGCAGATTTTTGAGGCGCCGCAGACCGACTATACCAAGGCACTGATCGCGGCGGCCTTCAACATCTCGACGTCGAAGTCGGACGCGGTGGCGCAGTGAGCGGCAGAGACCGCATCCTTGTCGCGATGACCGGCATGGATCAGGCGCATTGGGCGTCGCTGCTGGCGGGAGACCGCGAAGTGGTGTTCGAGCCGGATGGGCCGGACGATCCTACGATCCGCTACGCAGTGGTGTGGAAGCACCGGCCGCGCGTGCTGGAACAACTGCCGAACCTCGAGGTGATCTTTTCGGCAGGCGCTGGCGTTGACCATTTGTCGAATGATCCCGGCCTGCCGGACGTGCCCATCGTGCGGGTGGTCGCCGGCAACCTGACCGGCCACATGGTGGACTACGTCGTGTGGCGCGTCACTGACCATCACCGGCAGGGAATGCTCTACCGCGCGCAACAGGCGACGCGGACCTGGGCCGAAGCGGGGCAACCGGCGTCGGGCGATATTTCGGTTGGCATCATGGGGCTGGGCAATCTTGGCCGGGCCGCAGCAAGCGCACTGCTGGCCATCGGCTACAAGGTCAATGGCTGGAGCCGCTCTCCACGCCAGATGGACGGTGTGACCTGCTATGCCGGCGAAGCCGGGCTGACGCCGTTCCTCAACGCGACTGACATCCTTGTCGTACTGCTGCCATCGACGCCGGCGACAGACGGCATCATCAATTACGAGCTTCTGTCAAAGCTGCGGCGCGATAACGGTCTGGGCGGCGCATGCCTGATCAATGCCGGCCGGGGCAAGTTGCAAAAGGGCTTAGACATCTTGCGGGCGCTGGATGACGGCGTGCTGAAGGAGGCGAGCCTCGACGTTTTCGAGACCGAGCCGCTGCCACCAGACAGCCCGCTCTGGAACCACCCGCGCGTGTTCATCACCCCGCATGCCGCAGCCTCGTCGGACCCGGTTCATCTGGCTCCGGCGATGCTGGTGCAGATGGACGCCTTCGACCGGGGCGAACCGCTGCGCGATCTGGTTGATCGAAAAGCCGGATACTGAAGAACGCAGATCTAAGCTTGTAGAGCGTCCTTTGCGCGTCCAATTGGACCTGAAAAGGGTCTAAGGCCGCCGGTAGCCGGTCGGTTGGCCGTAGAGCCTGGCGATGCGCTCGATGGCCATGCCGAGCGGCTCGAGCGCGACATCCATCGTATTGCCATTGGCGTGGATGACGGTCGCCTCGCCGGTGAGGATCGCCACATGGCCCTTCCAGAACACCAGGTCGCCCCGGCGCAAGGGTTCAACGTCGACATCGAGCGGCTCGCCGAGATGGGCGGCCTGCATATCGGAATCACGCAGCACGTCGCGGCCGGTCATGCGCATGGAGAGCTGGACCAGCCCGGAACAGTCGATGCCAAAGGCCGACGAGCCGCCCCACAGATAGGGTGTGCGGATCAGCGTTTCGGCAACCGCAACATAGTCCGGCTCAAGATCGTCGACAGCGCGCAGATGCGCTGCGATGACAGCGCTGCCGCCCGCCAGCAGGGCGTATCGCGTGTCGCGCACGTCGACAAATTCGGCGACGGACAGGGCAGAGCCCATCGACAGGGCGGCGACCGGCGGCAGCTTCATGTTGGCTTCGGGATAGATGAAGGTGCGTGGAGCGGAGACGAGATGGGTCGGTACGCCGGAGACCGCAGCGACCGATGCCACATTGACATAACCGACATAGCCGTCGCGCGCAGACTGCACCCAGGCATAGCCGTCGCCTTCATCGAACACCGAGACGGCGTCGCCCATGAGCAACTGGGTGTCTATGCCGGACGAAGCGGACGGGGTGCGCCGCATGTCGGCGACGGGCGTGGCGATCTGGGCGGCGCGGCCGGCGGCAAAGCGTGACGCGGTGACAGATCCTTCAAGGCGGGTGTCGGCGAGGTCTTCGCGGAAAGCGTTCAGTCTGCGGTCCAGCATGTTAGGGAAGGTCCCTGGCCTGCGAGATGATGGCGTCGCCAAAACGTTCGACATAAAGCGCACCTTCGATGGTGCGCCGGATCAGCACATTGCGTTTGTCGGTCTCGTCGCGATGCCGCTGCACCAGCTTCATCGCGCCCATCGTGTCAAGCGCGCGGGTGATGACCGGCTTGGTGACGTTAAGGCGCGCTGCCAGACCGCGCACAGTGTGCGGCGGCGGGTCGAGATAGATGGTCAGCAGAATTGCAGCTTGCCGGTGCGACAGATCAGGCTGGCCGGCATTGGCCTCGGCCAGCGCAACATTCTGCCAAAGGCGCAGCGCCTGACTCGGCCTCAGATTGACAGACATCGCAAAACGACCCGAGTTGTTACGGAGCCGTTTCAGATAAGCGCAGGCGCCCGGTGCGCGCAAGGGAAATCCTTGCGGCCGGCTGAACGGATTGGAGGTGGATCGACGTGAAACGGCCGTGGGCGGCTGGCCCGGGCGAGGCTACGATGTGTCGAGATATGGCGTGCGGGCGCGCAAGGCTGGTGCGTTGAACGCAGGCGCGGGCATTGCAAGCAAACGCGTGACGCGGGCCGAAATGTTTCTCAGCGCCATTTCGCGCTCGGCCTGATCAAGCTGTTCGATGTGAGCAACGAGAAAGGACAGCGCCCGGCCAAGTTCGCTCAAGGCAGAGGAAATACGCATCAGATCTTCGGCGCTGTCGTCGGAGTGCGTCAGGTCAATGTCGGAGAAGACGATGTCGAAGCCGAGTTCGAGCCCTGTTTCGGCGATCATCTCGCGGACGGGGAAAATGACGAGGCCGAGGATCCAGCAAAGCGTTCTGCGCACAATGCGCGAGCGGTTTGTGGTGCGTTCGGCAAGAGCGGACAAGGCGAACAACATCGCAACGATGCGGTGAAGCATCTGCAATCTGCTGTCTTGTCTGCCCTCCCTTGCCATGTGTGTCTCCGGGTTGCGTTGGAGACATTGTGAGGGAGGTTTCGGGGAGGGGGAGAGAATTTTTTGGGGGGGCTGGTTTTGTGCAGTTTGCCCCCTCCACCACAAATTGGTCCCCCTTGTATCTGCACTTGATTGGAAATGTGCGATTAGAGCGGCTGTGCG
>DAINRF010000012.1:0-73041 GCA_036742015.1 Mesorhizobium sp.
CCCGCTGCGTCAGCCGGACTTGGCCGGGCCACCAGCCCGTCCTTCGCCGCCTTCCGTGCGGATCGCCTCGCCATCGAGGAAACAGAACCGTTTCCATTTGAACCTGAAAGGGTCTGGAGCCGGTTGCAACCCTATTGCAACCACAGCACGTGACGTTTCGTCAGGCTGGCAGGCCGGGCCGGTCGAGACCGCCGGGCGACAGCGTAAAGATTTCGCAGCCGGTCTCGGTGACGCCGACAGTGTGCTCGTATTGCGCCGAGAGAGAACGGTCACGCGTGACGGCGGTCCAGCCATCGGCCAGCACCTTCACATGCGGGCGTCCGAGATTGATCATCGGCTCGACGGTAAAGATCATGCCGGGGCGCATCTCGACGCCTTCGCCGGCCGTGCCGTAGTGCAGGATGTTAGGCGCGTCGTGGAACAGCAAGCCGACGCCGTGGCCGCAGAAATCGCGGACAACAGAACAACGTTCCCCTTCAGCATAGGTCTGGATGGCGGCGCCGATGACGCCGGTGCGCAAACCTGGCTTGATGGCGGCGATGCCGCGCATCAGCGATTCGTGGGTAACTTCCATCAGCCGCTCCGCGGCGCGCTTGATGCGGCCGACCGGATACATGCGCGACGAATCGCCATGCCAGCCGTCGAGAATGAAGGTGACGTCGATATTGACGATGTCGCCTTCGCGCAGCGGTTTGGCGTCCGGAATGCCGTGGCAGACAACGTGATTGATCGAGGTGCAGGTAGATTTGGTGTAGCCGCGATAGTTCAGCGTGGCCGGCAGCGCACCGTGATCCATGCCGTATTCAAAGACGAATCGGTCGATGCGGTCCGTTGGTGTGCCGGGCTCGACCAGCGGCGTAACCTCATCGAGGCAGCGCGCGGTCAACTGGCAGGCCTTGCGCATGCCTTCAAACGCCTCAGAATTGTAGAGGTGGATCTGGCCCGTGTTGCGGGTTGGCGCGCGTGTAGCTTCGACGTAGGTGACCATTTCGATGTAATCCTTGTTGCCGCTCATGTGCCATCGCAGGCGCGCAGATTCAAGATTTTCGCGCGAGGCGGGGCCAACGTGAGAGGCCAGAGATCAATGGCCGATGGTAAGACTGGCTATTTCACCGGTTTTTTGGCCGGTTTTGCCTTTGGCGCTGCAGCTTTTGCGGCAGGTTTGGCAGTTGTCTTGGGTTTTGCCGCTGCTTTGGGCTTTGCTGCCGCCTTGGGCTTGGTCACCTTTGCCGCCATGTCTTCGGCGTCGATTTCGCCTTCGGCTTCGATCCAATGGCGTGGGCCGTGCCCTTCGGGCTGGCCTTCGCGCAGCCAGATCTCATGCGCCCGCTGACGAACCCGCTCTTCCCGATCATTGCTCATGGCTGACCTCCGATTCCTGACGCAGCTAAGTATGGAGACAAATCAGCGGAACTCCACCGAAATGATGAAGAAGTCTAAGCCTGGAGCCCGGATACGAAAAGATTCTGGAGAAGTGGTACGCCCTAGGGGAATCGAACCCCTCTCTGCACCGTGAAAGGGTGCCGTCCTAACCGATAGACGAAGGGCGCGTAACCGGGGCCTCTATAGTAAGCTTCGCGGCGCGGAGCAACCCCGTTTGAGCGGAGTTTTTTCGCTTTCTCACAATTGCATGAACGCCATTGCGGCATGAGGCGCGCGCACCTTGCCCTCGTGGATGAAATAGACAAACACGTCACGCGGCTTTTGCGGCGCGCGGCGCGCAGGATCGGCATAGGGCAGGTCGTCTGGCTGGCCGCCCGAGGACCACAGCTTCGCGCGGGCCGCCCATGCGCTCAGATCCTGCCCGGAATAGGCGGTCGGGATGTCGTCCTGTCCCTTTTGCAGCCGGGCATAGATGAAATCGCCGGTAATGTCGGCAAATTCGGGATAGTCGAAGTGGTGGGCGTAGCAGATGGCGCAATTGTTGCGCTCGGCCATGGCGACAAATTCCGGCACGGCAAAGGTGGGGTGGCGAACTTCCAGCGCGTGGCGCAGCGGCAGGCCGTGCAGCTCGCGCGGCAGCAGTTTCAGAAACCCTTCAAAATCGTCGGGCTCGAATTTTTTGGTATTGGCGAACTGCCAGACGATCGGGCCAAGCTTCGGGCCGAGTTCCTCCAGACCCTGGGCAAAGAATTTTGCCATTGATTCGCCGGCGTCTGACAGAACCTTGCGATTGGTGACAAAGCGGTTGCCCTTGATCGAGAAGACAAAACCGTCCGGCGTCTCGGCGTTCCACTTGGCGTAGGTTTCGGGTTTGAAGCCGGAATAATAGGTGCCGTTGACCTCGATGGTCGGCACCTGACGCGAGGCAAATTCGAGCTGCTTCTTCTTTGAGAGCTTGGCGGGATAGAAGGTGCCCTCCCAGGGCTCGAAGGTCCAGCCGCCCATGCCGGCGCGGATTGCTGCTGTGCTGGTCATAGATAAATTCCGGTGATTGGTTGTGGCGATTATCTTCGCCGCAGCCGGTCCGGCGCAACCCGAAAACCGTCGGGGTGCTTCGCTACTGACATTTTCAAATCATCGAGACAAAGCCGCCGGCGTGGCGTTCGAGCCGGCCGGCGAGATCAAGCTCGAGCAGGATCATGAATACCTGTGCCGGATGCAGGCCGGTGTGGCGGATGATCTCGTCGACGGCAGTGGGAACAGGCCCAAGCGCCTCGATCACCCGGTCGCGGTCCGAGTCGCGTGGCGGCTCGCTGGCCATGAAGTCGGGCGGCTCTTCCAGCCGGTTGCGCGCAGGCTGCGTGTCGCCGATCTGTGGGGCGATGGCCGACAGGATGTCTGCGGTTTCGGTGACGAGCGTTGCTCCGTCTTTCAACAGGCCGTTTGTGCCCGCCGCGCGCGGATCAAGCGGCGAGCCGGGCACGGCAAAGACGAGGCGGCCAAGTTCGCCCGCCATGCGCGCGCTGATCAGCGAGCCGGAACGAAGCGCGGCTTCCACGACGACGAGCCCCAGCGACAGGCCGGCGACGATGCGGTTGCGGCGCGGAAAATCCTTGGCGCGCGGCTCCCAGCCAAAGGGCATTTCAGAGACGGCTGCACCGCCGCCATCAACGATGCGCTCCAGCAGCGGGATATTTTCGGGCGGGTAGGGGCGGTCGAGCCCGCCGGCCAGCACCGCGACCGTGCCTGTGGCGAGCGCGCCTTCGTGGGCTGAGGCGTCAATGCCGCGCGCCAGACCGGAGATGACGGCATGGCCCTGTGCGCCAAGTTCAGACGCCAGCAAACGCGCCATACGGATGCCGGCCAGCGAGGCGTTGCGCGCACCGACAATGGCCACCGCCGGCATGGCGAAGACGGCGGCGCTGCCCTTGACCGCAAGAATCGGCGGGGCGCTGTCGGAGCGGCGCAGCGTCCTGGGATAGTCCGGTTCGCCGATCGCCACGAAACGTGCGCCCGATTTGGCGGCAAGCTCCATCTCGTCTTCGATCTCGGCGGCGGACGGAACTCTCAGCAGCCGTGTGCCGCCACCCTGGCGCGCCAGTTCGGGCAGCATTTCAATCGCTGTTTCCGCAGAGCCGAACCGGTTGATCAGATCGCGAAAGGTTGCCGGACCGATCGTGTCGGTGCGGATGAGGCGCAGCCAGTTGAGGCGTTGCCGGCCGCTTAATGTTGCGCCGGCAGCAGGCCGGGTCACCCCGACGCCCCGATGCGCGATTCATTGCCATCGAGCAGGCGGCGGATATTGGCGTGGTGTTTGGCAAACACGATCACGCTCATGACCGTGAACAGCCAGGCGACAGAGGTTGGGCCAGTCCAGAACAGGAAGAGCGGCACCGCAACCGCTGCGACCAGCGCGGCCAGCGACGAATATTTCGACAGCCATGCGACAGCGATCCAGACAACGGCAAAGACAAGCGCCGCTTTCCAGGCCAGCGCGATCAGGACGCCGAGATAGGTCGCGACGCCCTTGCCGCCCTTGAAGCCGAGCCACACGGGGAGAAGGTGGCCGATGAAGGCGGCAAAGCCGGCGAGGATCGCCAGACCCGGGCCCCAGATGCCGGCAATCAGCACAGCGACCGTGCCCTTGAGCATGTCGGCCAGCAGCGTCAGCGCCGCCAGCTTCTTGTTGCCTGTGCGCAGAACATTGGTTGCGCCGATATTGCCGGAGCCGATTTTTCGCACGTCGCCCATGCCGGCGATGCGGGTGAACAAAAGGCCGAACGGAATGGAGCCCAGCAGATAGCCGAGCACGATTGCGGCGACGTAATAGGGCAGGTTGCCCGCCCAATCGACCTGGTCTGCCATGCTGTTACTCCCCGCTCGCAAACACTGTGCGGCCACCCACCATTGTTTGCAAGACCTCGCCCTGAAGCCGCGCGCCTTCAAAGCAGGTGTTCTTGGAGAGCGAGCGCAGGCGGTTTTCCTGCACGATCCACGGCGCGTCGAGGTCGACGACGATCAGATCGGCGCGGCTGCCCGGCGACAGGTTTCCGCCCGGAAGACCAAAAATCCGCGCCGGATTGGCACTCAAGACCTCGGTGAGCCGAAGCAGCGTCAGGCTGCCATTGTGGTAGAGCCGCAGCGCAACCGCCAGCAGGGTTTCGAGCCCGACTGCGCCCGGAGCAGCGTCGGCAAAGGGCAGGCGCTTGGTGTCGACATCCTGCGGGTCGTGCGAGGAGCTGATCAGGTCGATTGTGCCGTCGCGCAGCGCCTCGATCATCGCCAGCCGGTCGTCTTCGGCGCGCAGCGGCGGCGCAAGGCGGAAGAAGGTGCGGTATTCGCCGACATCGTTTTCGTTGAGCGCCAGATTGTGGATGGCAACGCCCGCCGTGACGTTAGCGCCGTCTGCTTTGGCGCGCGCGATTGCCGCCGCCGACAGGCCGTTCGAGATCTTTGCGGCGTGGTAGTTTCCGCGGGTGAGCCGCGCCAGCATCAGGTCGCGCTCCAGCGGAATGGCTTCGGCCTCGCGCGGAATGCCCGGCAGGCCGAGCCAGGACGCGTAGAGCCCCTCGTTCATGACGCCGGTGCCGAGGTCGCGGTCGAGCGTCTCATGCGAGATCACAGCGCCGAAATCGCGCGCATAGGTCAGCGCCCGTCGCATGACGAGCGCGTTGGAGATCGTGTGGCGGCCTTCGGTGAACATGACCGCACCTGCATCGCGCAACAGGCCGAACTCGGTCATTTCCGAGCCGTTGAAGCCACGGGTGATGGCGGCGGACGGATGGATGTTGACGGTGCCATTGTCGCGCGCGGCACGCTGCACGAACTCGACCAGCGCCACATCGTCGATGACTGGTTTGGTGTCGGGCATCATGACGAGCGAGGTGACGCCGCCTGCCGCTGCAGCCGCGCCGGCTGACGCAATCGTCTCGCGGTGCTCGGCGCCCGGTTCGCCGATGAAGACGCGGGTGTCGATCAGGCCGGGCAGGATGGTTTTGCCGGAGCAGTCGATGACGGTTGCGTCGTCCGGCGCGCCCTGGTTCAGCGCCGAGCGGCCAGCTTCGGCGATCTTTGAGTTCCTGACGACGACGGAGCCGATTTCGTCAATGCCCCGGCCGGGGTCGACAATGCGCGCATGGGTGAAGACGGTTGTCGTCATGTCTTTGACCCGTCATTGCGGCGCGGGTCGAGCAGGGCTTCCATCACCGCCATGCGGACAGCAACGCCCATCTCGACCTGTTCCTGGATGACGCTTTGTGGGCCATCGGCGATTTCCGACGCAATCTCGACGCCACGGTTCATCGGACCGGGATGCATCACCAGCGCGTCGTCTTTCGCCAGCGCCAGCTTTTTGGCGTCGAGACCGAAATAGCGGAAATATTCGCGCACTGACGGCACAAATGCGCCGTCCATGCGCTCGCGCTGCAGGCGCAGCATCATGACAACGTCGGCGTCCTTCAAACCTTCTTCCATGGTGCGGAACACCTCGACGCCCATTTTGGCGATGCCGGACGGCAGCAGGGTCGACGGAGCAACCGCACGGACCCGTGCGCCAAGCGCGTTCAGCAGCAGGATGTTGGAGCGGGCGACGCGCGAATGCAGGATGTCGCCGCAGATGGCGACTGTCAGCTTGTGCAGCGGACCCTTGGCGCGCCGGATGGTGAGCGCGTCGAGCAGCGCCTGTGTCGGATGTTCATGTGCGCCGTCGCCGGCATTGACGACAGAGCAGGCGACCTTTTGTGAGAGCAGGGCGGCAGCGCCGGCCGAGCCATGCCGGATAATCAGGATGTCGGGCCGCATCGCATTCAGCGTCATGGCGGTGTCGATCAGCGTCTCGCCCTTTTTGACCGAGGACGAAGCGACCGACATGTTCATGACGTCAGCGCCAAGGCGCTTTCCGGCCAGCTCGAACGACGCCTGCGTGCGGGTCGACGCTTCAAAGAACAGGTTGATCTGGGTGCGGCCGCGCAGCCGGCTCGACTTCTTTTCGGATTGCCGCGACAGGCCGATGGCGTCGTCGGCCCGGTCCAGCAGCATCTCGATATCGACGGGCGAAAGCCCGTTGATGCCAAGCAGATGGCGATGAGGGTAAAGGGGCGTGTCTGGCGCTGAGGTCATCTCAAGCCGGTGCTATAGAAGCGAAGGGGGGCGCCCGCAAGGCAATGCAGACAATCCCCACGCCATTTTATCCGTGCGGTTGCAACAGTTCGTCTGTAAGACGCATGGTGCAACAGCCCGGCCAAGAGTTTCGCCGGGCGACCGGAGGCCGGATTGAATCACGAGGTTACAAACCAGACGCCGCCGCTGGCCGGCGCAAACGCGTGGCGCAGCGATCCGCTTCTGATGCAGCTTGGTCAGGATTTTTCCGACGCAGCCCGCAAGGATGTGGAGCAGATCGGAAAGTTTGTGCTGAGCGCCGAAGCGCAGGATCTGGCGCGGCTGGCCAACACCGAGACGCCTCGCCTCAAGACGCATGACCGGCAGGGCAAACGGGCTGATATTGTTGAGTTTCACCCGGCGTATCACGCGTTGATGCGGCGTTCGATCGCCAATGGCTTGCACTCGTCGATCTGGGAAAACGCCGAGGCGGAAAAAGGCAAGCGCCATCAGGTGCGCGCGGCGCGATTCTACCTGACCTCACAGCTGGAATGCGGGCATCTGTGCCCTGTGACCATGACCAGCGCCTCGCTGGCCGCCTTGATGGCGTCGCCAAAACTGTTCCGCGAATGGGCTCCTCGCGTCACCACCCGTAAATACGATCAGTCGAATCGCGCACCTGTCGAGAAGGCAGGCCTGACGCTCGGCATGGGTATGACAGAAAAGCAGGGCGGCACGGACGTGCGCGCCAATACGACGAAGGCGGAGCGCGCCGGCAACAATTTCTATCGTATCACCGGCCACAAATGGTTCATGTCGGCGCCGATGTCGGATGCGTTTCTGGTGCTGGCGCAGGCGCAAGAAGGAATTTCGTGTTTCCTGGTGCCGCGCATGCTGGGCGATGGTGTCGGCAACGGCTTCAGTTTCCAGCGCCTGAAGGACAAGCTGGGCAACAGGTCGAACGCCTCGTCGGAGGTCGAGTTCAACAATGCGCTGGGCGAACTGGTCGGCGAGCCCGGCGCAGGCGTCAAGACTATCATGGATATGGTGACGCTGACCCGTCTCGATTGCGCACTTGCCTCTGCCGGCATGATGCGCGCGGCGATGACTGAAGCCGTGCACCATGCGCGCCACCGCCGCGTCTTCGGCGAGGCGCTGATCGACCAGCCGCTGATGCAGCGCGTGCTGGCGGATATGGCGCTCGACGTTGCTGCAGCAACGGCGCTATCGGTCAGGCTTGCCCGCGCTTTCGACGAGGCGGCAGACGATCGAGGCGAGGCGTCTTTTGCCCGCGCCATGACGCCGGTGGTCAAATACTGGGTGTCAAAAATTGCGCCTGCGCTGATCTACGAGGCGATGGAGTGCATGGGCGGGAATGGCTACATCGAGGAAGGGCCGATGGCTCGCTACTATCGCGAGGCGCCCGTCAATGCGATCTGGGAGGGCTCTGGCAACGTGGTCGCACTCGACGTTTTGCGGGTGCTGAAGCGCGGTCCTGCGCTGTTTGACGAAGTGCTTGCAGGCATCGAGCGCGACATGGGTGGCGGCTCTCGCGGTACAACCGGCGTGTTGCGCGCAGCGATGCAGGTTGCGATCGAAGACGAAGGGTCCGCCCGCATGCTCACTGAACAACTGGCTCTGTCAGCGGCTGCCGCCGAACTGCGCCGTGTCGGGGCAGGGCGCGTCGCAGACGCCTTTATCGAAACGCGACTCGCTGGCCAATGGCGGACGACTTACGGCATGCTGGACGGGCGCAGCGATGCACGCGCAATCATTGATACGCTGTATCCGCCACTGTCCTGATCTTCTGACGGCTCGCCGTTAACCTTAACAAAGGGTTTAAATTGCGGGCTCCGGTTCAGGGGGGCAAAGTCGAAATCCTTAGAGAGGATTCGATGCGGTTCGTTCTGACCCAGCTATTGGCGGTCCATTGGCTGCTGACATTTGCGCTTGTTTCGGCCGCCGCACTCGGTGCAGACGGCTCGCTGGCCGAGATATTGCATACAATCATGCCGTCCGCAGTCGGTTATTTGAGCATCAGCTCGCCGCCTCATCAGGCAATCCTGGCTGGTTGTGTTGCCATTGCCAGTGCGACAGTCGCCGCAATGTTTCTCTGGGCCTTGTTGATGATCTGGATGGGCGAGGGTGAAGACCCCGCTGAAGCGCATTCGGTCATGGTGCTGGCGCATGCAAGCGCCATGACGGCCGTGTCCGGTCTGATGGTTTTGATGGCCGGAGCAGGTGCGGGTGGATCGGTGCTCGCCGCCAGCGTCATTGTTGCGGCCTTGTCGGCAAGCTTTGCAGCGATGACCTATGAATGGCGTGGGCAGGAATTGACAGGCGAAAAGCCCGATCTTGGACTGGCTGCGGCGCGCAGGATGGCGCTCGGCGCTGCCCATTCGACTGTATTGTCCAGCATTTCCGGACGTGGAAGGAACGACTGAGATGAAATATCTTCTTCTCGCATGGCTGACGCCACTGGCCTTGTTCTGGGGTTGGTTCTTCCTGTCGCTCAACGATATCAATTTCGGCACGATCTTTTTCAGCCGCGCGCTGCATGAGGTTTTGTTTGAGCTTTATGGCCAGATGCTGGGCATCGATCCAGCGACGATTCCCTGGTTGATCGCCAAGGCCTGCATCCTCGACACGCTGATCCTTCTGGCGATCTGGGCGTTTCGCCGCCGCAAGAACATCATGGCCTGGATCAACGCCCGCCGCGGCTCAAATACCGCAGAGCAGGCTATGGCCCGGATAATGCCCGCAGCCGATCGAGCAAGCCTTGAAGGATAAAGGACGCGGCGGCTGAATCGATCCGGGTCTCCCGGTTACGCCGCGACACATCCATCTCGATCAGAACGCGCTCTGCGGCGACCGTCGACAGCCGTTCGTCCCAGAACATCAGCGGCAGATCGGTCAAAGGCTTGAGATTGCGTGCAAAAGCCCGGCTGGCCTGTGCCCGTGGTCCTTCGCTTCCATCCATATTGATGGGAAGGCCGATTGCCAGCGCATAGACATCTTCGCGCGCCAGTGCAGCCAGCAGCGCCGTGGCGTCCTTCGTGAACTTGGTGCGCATGATGACGGGGCGCGGGTGGGCAAATGACAGGCCAAGGTCGGAAACCGCCAGACCAATTGTCTTGGTTCCCAGATCAATTGCCGCAACGGGCCTGCGCGGCGGCAGGCCGGCGACAAGTTCGTCCAGTTCGATGATTGCCACGGTTCAAACCTTGCCTCGATCTGATCGGGCTCTATCCTGACACGTTCAACGGCTCAAGGAGAGATGAGAGTATGAAGCTGACCTGGCACGGACATTCCGCATTCACGGTCGAAACCGGCCGCAACAAGATCCTGATCGATCCGTTCATCACCGGCAATCCCTCGGCGGTGGAAAGCGTCGACCAGATTGCGCAAGGCGTCACCCATGTGCTGGTGACGCATGGCCACGGTGACCATGTCGGCGACGCCGCCGATATCTGCGCAAAGAGCGGTGCGATGCTGGTCGCAAATTATGAAGTCGCCAGATATCTGGGCGGCAAAGGCGTGAACGAGGCCAAGATCAATCCCGGCGGTCCCGGCGGCACGGTCGATTGCGGCGGGTTCACCACCACTTTTGTGCCGGCGCTTCATTCTTCTGCGTTGGAGCTTCCCGACGGAACAAACATCTATCTTGGCGTCGCCTGCGGACTGGTGCTGCATTTTTCCGATGCACCGGCGCTCTATCATATGGGCGACACGGACATGTTTTCGGACATGGCGCTGATCCAGGAATTGCATGAGCCGTCGATTGGCATCGTGCCGATCGGCGACCGGTTCACGATGGGTGGCGCAGTTGCGGCGCTCGCCTGCCAGCGGTTTTTCAAGTTTGACACGGTCATTCCCTGCCATTTCGGCACGTTTCCGGTCCTCGATGCGGACGCGAGCAAATTTGTTGGCGGCATGGAGGGCTCGAAGACCCGGGTGTTGACGCCTGAGATCGGCAAGCAGGTCACGCTGTAGCCGGTGTTTCCCCGCCGCAGTGCGTGTTGCGCTGCGGCACGGCGGCGGCTATAGCCGAAATATTCCCCGGAGCTGAGCATGTCCGTCGATCTCACAACCGTCAAACGAGTAGCGCGCCTGGCGCGCATCGCAGTCACCGCCGAAGATGCTGAGCGCATGACTGGCGAACTGAACACCATACTGGGCTTTGTCGAGCAATTGTCCGAGGTCGATGTAAGCGGTGTCGAGCCAATGACCTCGGTTATCCCGATGGAGCTGAAAAAGCGTCAGGACGTAGTCACCGACGGCAACAAGGCAGCCGACATAGTCGCCAACGCGCCCGTGACCGAGGAGAATTTCTTCCTCGTGCCAAAAGTCGTTGAGTGAATCAGAGACCAGAACCAGACATGACCGATCTCACCAGACTGACCATTGCCGAGGCGCGCAGCAAGCTGAAGGCGCGCGAGTTTTCTGCCGTCGAGCTGACTGACGCCTATCTTGGCGCGATTGATGCGGCCAATGAGCGTCTCAACGCCTATGTGGCCGTGACACATGACAAGGCGCGCGAGATGGCGGCGGCGTCAGACACGCGGTTGGCCAAAGGGCAGGGCGGTGCACTGGAAGGCATTCCGCTCGGCATCAAGGATCTGTTCGGCACCGAAGGCGTGCACACACAGGCCGCCAGCCACATTCTCGACGGCTTCAAGCCGCGCTACGAATCGACTGTGACGGCCAATTTGTGGGCCGACGGCGCAGTGATGCTCGGCAAGCTCAACATGGACGAGTTCGCCATGGGCTCGTCAAACGAGAGCTCCTATTACGGACCGGTCGTCAATCCCTGGCGCGCCAAGGGTTCCAACAAGGATCTGGTGCCGGGTGGCTCGTCGGGTGGGTCGGCTGCGGCAGTTGCAGGCTGGCTGTGCGCTGGCGCGACCGCCACCGACACTGGCGGCTCGATCCGCCAGCCGGCGGCGTTTACCGGCACAGTCGGCATCAAGCCGACTTATGGCCGTGTGTCGCGCTGGGGCGTGGTGGCGTTCGCCT
Organism: Mesorhizobium sp.; assembly: GCA_036742015.1. Taxonomy (GTDB): domain Bacteria; phylum Pseudomonadota; class Alphaproteobacteria; order Rhizobiales; family Rhizobiaceae; genus Mesorhizobium_A. The sequence continues at coordinate 11,497 of DAINRF010000012.1, forward strand.
CGTCGCTCGATCAGGCCGGGCCGATAGCACGTGACGTGCGCGACGCTGCAATCCTGCTGAAGTCTATGGCGTCGGTCGACGCAAAAGACTCGACCTCGGTTGACCGGCCGGTGCCCGACTATGAGGCGGCGCTGGGACAGTCGCTGAAAGGCATGAAGATTGGCATCCCGCGTGAATATCGCGTCGAAGGCATGCCTGACGAGATCGAGGCGCTGTGGAAGCAGGGCATTGAATGGCTGCGCGCGGCCGGTGCCGAGATCGTCGACATCTCGCTGCCGCACACCAAATACGCGCTGCCGGCCTATTACATTGTCGCGCCCGCTGAGGCGTCGTCGAACCTCGCCCGCTATGACGGCGTTCGCTATGGCCTGCGTGTGCCGGGCAAAGACATTGTCGACATGTATGAAAAGACCCGCGCTGCCGGCTTTGGCCGCGAGGTGAAGCGCCGCATCATGATCGGCACCTATGTGCTGTCGGCTGGCTATTACGACGCCTATTACGTGCGTGCCCAGCAGGTGCGGACGCTGATCAAGAAGGATTTTGAAGACGTCTATGCGGCAGGCGTTGACGCGATCCTGACGCCGGCGACACCGTCGGCTGCATTCGGGCTGGCGGACGAAGAGATGAATGCTGATCCTGTAAAAATGTATCTGAACGACATTTTTACGGTGACGGTGAACATGGCCGGCTTGCCGGGCATCGCCGTGCCTGCTGGCCTCAGCGCGTCGGGTCTGCCGCTTGGCCTGCAGCTGATCGGACGGCCATTTGACGAGGAGACGCTGTTCCGCACAGCTCATGTGATTGAACGGGCCGCAGGCCGCTTCGAACCGGCAAAGTGGTGGTAGGCGGCAACGGCAAAAAGGGGCCGCCGCGGTCTCCTGCCTTTGAGGAGATGCTTCGCGCCGCAGCAAAATCGTCGCGCGGCGATGGCGCCCGCATCACCATCCGCCGTACGGAAGATGGGTTGGGCATCCACAATCCGGCCCGCCGGTCAATCGCGCTGGTCGCGTTCCTGTCGCTCTGGCTGATATTCTGGGTCGCGGGGATCTATTTTGGAGCCTTTGCGTTTGCAGACGGAACGCCGCTGCCGGTAACGGTCATGCTGCTTGTGTTTCTCACGCTTTGGGTGGCTGGCGGCCTTGTTGTGATGGCTTTCATCGGCTGGAATATCGCCGGGCTAGAACGCATATTTGTCATATCAGGCGTTCTGGCGACCGAGACCGGCTTCGGGCCGTTCCAGATCAGGCGGTTCTTTCCTGTTTCGACGGTGACTGAACTGAAAGCGGCCAGCCGTGGTACAGCTCTCAATCCACGCCGAAAGTCGTTCGGCGCCATCTCTTTCAAATCAGATGGGAAGCCGCATCTGATTGGCTTCGGGCTCGATAAGGCCGAGCGAGCGGCGGTGCTTGAGGCCTTGCAAGCCGAATTTGGCGGCCGGGCGGACGGCGTGGAACGGTATCCGGTTTCGTGACTTTCTACGCATCGAAGATTTTCTGGTTCTTCGTTCAGCCAATAAGCCTGACAGTGACGCTGCTGGCGTTGTCGTTGATCTTTCAATTGCTGGCGTGGCGCAGGCTTGCTCTGGTGTCCACATTCTGCGCGCTGGTGCTTATCGGCATGTCATCCCTGACAACGATTGGCGGCGTCATGATGGGACCTCTTGAGGCCCGGTTTGAGCGGCCGTCGCCGCCACCGGAGCGCGTGGACGGAATTATCGTACTTGGCGGCTCTTTCGAGGCGCGGGTGTCGGGTGCGCGCGGCGGCTATGAATTCAACGAGGGTGCCGATCGCTTCGTGGAAGCCGCTGCGTTGGCGCGAACCTATCCGCAAGCCCGCATTCTGGTCTCTGGCGGCAATGCTCATCTGTTTGACGCGCTGCCAGGCGATGCTGAGCTTGCTCCGCTGTTCTTTGAGCGTATGGGGGTGGAACCGGCGCGGCTCATTCTTGAAGGCCAGTCACGCAATACGGTCGAGAATGTCGCCGAAAGCATGCGTCTGGCGCAGCCAAGACCCGGAGAAGTCTGGCTCTTGGTGACATCAGCCTTCCACATGCCGCGATCGGTTGGCCTGTTCCGGAAGGCGGGATGGGATGTTGTGCCCTGGCCAGCCGACTATCGGGCGGCGGGGCGCGATGGGCTGGGCTCATGTGATGAGTTTAACCGGTGCCTGGCCCTGACCAACGTGGCGCTGCGCGAATGGATCGGCCTGATCGCCTATTGGGCCATGGGCCGTATTGACGAGCCGTTTCCGGCGCCTTGATGTGAATGTCCCGAAAAGGTGGAGCCGGCCCCGGGGACAGGGGCCGGCTCCTAAACCCGGTCGTTGGGGACGGGGGGTGGGGACTCGACCGGGCTATTCAGTGTTATTTGACGCTGCCGACCGCCATCGAACGGCTGTCATTGATCGACACCCAGACACCGGAGTTCTGCTCGGACTGGCGCTTCAGATAGGTGTAGTCGGTCTTGGTCCAGTCGACGACATCACCCTGGAGATTGTCGAGAATGAAGTCGCCGAGCGAGGTGCGTACCGTTAGCACCGCATGGCCGGCGCCGCTGCGTTGACGCACCACTGTGATCAGCAGATTGCCGGCAGGCATACCAAGATCCATCAGGCGGCGGCGCTTTTCGAGCACGTAATCCTCGCAATCGCCCTGTGCGCCGGGGAACGACCAGCGTTCTTCGATGCCCCACATTTCCTGGTCGGTGCGCGGCGCAACCTCTTCGTTCACGTCATTGTTGATCTTGACGATCTTTGACCAGAGCGGACGGGTCAGCTCGACTGAAGCTGTCGACCGCGTCTTCTGGCTGCATTCGCGTGGATATTGCTGGCAAAGTTCATAATGGCCGATCGGTTGTGTGGTGCGTGCGCCCGACTTCATGAAGGTTGGCATTGCGATGGCCGACTGAGCGAAAAGCGCGATTGGTGCGAGCGCCAGTGCGAATTTGATTGCTTTGATTTTCTGCATGTCCCGTCTCCTTGTTGTGAGAAGAAGATGACATGGCCGGATTTATTTGACGCGAAAGTTTGAAGTAGTAATTAAGTAAAACTACAATCGAATAAATATAAAACAAGAAGAGAATTGTCGTAAAATCAGAATTATATTTGAATAGATTTGTATTCTTCAAATCAATCTGTTGTTAGCCATGCGGTCTGGCGTGAGGCAGTGGCCGGGGTGCCTGCGCGGTCGAACCAACAGGTTCTGAGCCCGGGTCGTCGTGACGAATTTGAGGAGTTCGTTTGCGCTCAATAGCTGCAGCTGCCGGCGCGATGCGCCAATGAGCCGACGCTGACATTGCGCCTGTCAGAAGTTGCGCCCAGGAGCGCGATGCGGCCGAACGCATGACAACCCCGGTTCGGGAGGCCAGTAGCCGCAAACGAAAATGCCGGGCGCTGGCCCGGCATTTCAGAAAAACACAGAATGTCGACTTGTCTACATTCGCCGCGGTGGGCTGAATTCGGCCTCAAGCGTTTCCTGCCGTTGGATGACGGCGAATTCGATGGCGATGCCGTCCTCGAAATGACGCACAACCTGGCCGCGCATGGTGCCGAGCGTAACGTGCGTGCCAAGCGCCGGCTTGACGTCGAGCTCGATGGCGGCGCCAGAAAGCGACAGATCGATGATGCGGCACTGATAGTTGCGGCCATCTGCAAGCTGGACGGTGCTGAGCGGGTTGCGCGGCGCCATGCGCTCGTGGCGGCGATCTTCCGGCAGATCCAGTTCGTGCTTGTTTGCCAGCCAGGTTAGCTGAGCCGCCAGTTTGTCGCGCTTCCGGTCGGACGCGATAATTGTCATGGCAAAGCCGTCATTGGTTGTGCGCGTGACTACACCTTCCACACGGCCAATGTGATCAATATAGGCAATCACGCGTTCGCCTGCTTCACCCCTTCTATCTGCACGCAACGCAACGCTGCCAGGTGACATATCGACAACCATGCACGGATGCTCGGAACGGTCTTCGAGCATGTAGCGGCCATAGACCTTGACCTTGACGCGCTGGAATTCGCGGCGTTCTGGCCGATTGAGCGAAAAGTTTTGTGAAACTGCCGTCATCGTTGTCAGTTCATCGGTTCCCGGCAAGCCGTGTTTATTGATCGATTTGCGGGTAACCCTAGTCCATTGTCGGTTAACAAGCTGTAAGCTGGGGAGTTTGTGCCGCCGAATCCCGCCGTGGCGTTCAAATTTGGCACATTCCTTCCAAGATGAGACTTCAGTCCTCCTTGCCGCCGTCGATGACCAGCAGATGACGGATACGGCGCGCTGTCGCTGTCGGAATTTCGCCGCCGACAACGTCGCGATCGTCGATATCGAGAGGAGGAACCACAACCTCAGGGCGATTCTTCAGGAAAACCGGCTCGCGATCGGCGTCGATGACCCGCAACGAGGTGATTCTCATCTCAGCCACTGGATCGCTGCCAATCCAGAAGGGCTTTTCCAATGGGATCGCAGACCCGAGCGCGCGGGGATTGTCCATGCCGCCGTCAAGAGGCAGCAGCAGCCATTCGAGTGGCATCGAGCGCCCGGATTGGCTGACGGCCTCAGCATTGATGAGAACAACCGACTTCTGATGCAACACGCTGTGCGCAAGACGGGCAACGACGCGCTCGTCTTTGGTGGTCCAGAGCGAACTGTAGGAAAAGCCCTTCAGCTCACGCGCAAACGCAGCGCACAGCCGGGTGCCGGCGAGACGGAAAATGGCGCTGCCGCGGCCGTCGAGTTCAAGAATGAAGGTGTCAGCCAACAGAGTCTTGATGTCGGCCGGCTCTATGTCCGTCCTCTTTGGTGCGCTCCGTCCTTCGCGCAACCTGTCCCAATATTGGAACAGTTCGATTGATCCTCTTACTTTCATTTTCCTCGGCTCCGCTCGGGGTGGTGTCGATGTGCCATCCGGATACAGTTTGGAGTCGTCCAGTGACTTACATGCAGGACGTTGCAGGTTGCGTGCCAGAGCGAGGACAGGGCACTGCACAGGCCGGGCCAGTTAAGGTTAACAATTGGTATACGTTGCGGGGCGGGGTGAGTTCTGGCATAGTCCCTCCATCGACGAAGCCGTTGGCTTTGCAGCACTTTCGGCGAAAGCCGAAACATCAACTTTCGGGCGGGTGGGGACTCGACCGGCCGTCCAGGGGAAACTCTGGACGGCTTTTTTCTTTACCATTTGCCTCTGCGCCGATAACCCGGCAGCACCCGAAGCGGCATCAGGCCGGCTATTGGCGCGAATCGACGGCAAAATCCATGTCCCACGAACTGAACCCGAACCACGACGTGGTAGGGCGCATCGAACCTGAACCGGCACCGCGCCACCGCGAACCATTGTTCAACCTGCCCGGCATCGTGAGCGCCATCATTGCGCTGTGCGTCGCGATCCATCTGATCCGGCTTTATGTGCTGAGTGACGCGCAAAATGTCGCCGTCATCGTCAACGGCGCGTTCTTCCCCATCCGGTATTCCGGCCAATACGCACTGGATATCTGGGCATTCACCAGCCCGCTCACCTCATCGCTGCTGCACGCAGGCTGGATGCACCTGATCGTCAACATGATCTGGCTGGCAGCTTTCGGTTCGCCGCTGGCCAACCGACTGGGCGTGGTGCGATTCGTCTTGTTCTGGTGTTTTGCAGTGCTTGTGTCGCTGCTGTTTCACTATGTGTCGAGGCCGGACGACGCCATTCCGGTGGTCGGGGCGTCGGGCGCGATTTCCGGGATGATGGGAGCAGCAGCCCGATTTGGCTTCAGGACAGATCGCAGCGGCGCAAAACCCAATTTTGCCGGACAGCGTCTGACACTTATGCAGACGTTGCAAACACGTCAGGTACTGGTTTTCCTTGGTGTTTGGCTGGCAATCAACTTTGCTGCGGGAGCCGGCCTTGATGTCTCGGGTGCTGCAGGTTCGGTTGCCTGGGAAGCGCACATCGGTGGCATGGTCGCCGGACTGTTGGCGATCGGCCTTTTTGATCCCGGCGGCAGGCGTCTGCCGCAGGGCTGAAACGCTCGACGCCTCTCTTGCAATAGCAGGATTTCGGACGCACGATCCATCTGGGAGCAGCGATGCGCGCAAGCGCATGGCGATCGTAGGAGAGGAGAAAGCAATGACGGTCAGGTCAATTCTCGACGGCAAGGGTCGTGACGTGGTGACTATGAGTTCCACTGAAAATCTCGCCAGCGCGATCAGAACCTTGGGCCAGCATCGCATCGGCGCAGTGGTGATCAGCGACGGCGGCGGCCGCATTGCCGGCATCCTGTCGGAGCGTGACGTGGTGCGAGCTCTCGCCAACAAGGGCGCAGCGGCCCTCGACATGCCGATTTCGGCGGCGATGACGGCAAAGGTCCAGACCTGCTCTGAAAGCGCAACTGTCAATAGCGTGATGGGACAGATGACGGCCGGCCGGTTCCGCCATTTGCCCGTGGAGGAAAAGGGCGTGCTTGTCGGGCTGATCTCGATTGGCGACGTCGTCAAGCGGCGTATCCAGGAAGTAGAGCGCGAGGCCGAAGACATTAGGGCGTATATCTCGACGGTCTGACGTCAGGACGCCTCACTGCGCTTGCCTGCCGGGCGCGTTTGCAATAGCCAAGGGCCAAGCCCAAATGGGCAGTTCTTCACTGTTGCAGGCCGTTCATGTCCATTGTCGATACACGCACTCCCGATCCGAAACGTTTGATTCCAGGCGCTACTGGCGACTGGGAAATCATCATCGGTCTCGAAGTTCACGCTCAGGTCCTGTCCGAATCCAAGCTGTTTTCGGGCGCAGCCACCACATTTGGCGCCGCGCCCAACGCCAATGTCAGCCTGGTGGATGCTGCAATGCCTGGCATGCTGCCTGTCATCAACGAAGAATGCGTGCGCCAGGCGATCCGCTCGGGGCTTGGCCTCAAGGCGCAGATCAATCTGAAGTCGGTGTTTGACAGAAAAAACTACTTTTATCCGGACCTGCCGCAGGGCTACCAGATCTCACAGTTCAAGCAGCCGATCGTGGGCGAGGGCGAGATCATCATTTCGGTCGGTCCTGATCGTGAAGGCAAGTTTGAAGACATTCCGGTCGGCATCGAGCGTCTGCATCTGGAGCAGGACGCGGGAAAATCGCTGCACGACCAGCACGCAACCATGTCCTATGTCGACCTGAACCGGTCTGGCGTGGCGCTGATGGAAATCGTGTCGAAGCCGGACATGCGTTCGGCGGATGAGGCAAAGGCTTACGTCACCAAGCTGCGCTCGATCCTGCGTTATCTCGGCACTTGCGACGGCAATATGGACGAAGGCTCGTTGCGCGCTGACGTTAACGTGTCGGTTCGCAAGCCAGGCGGCGCGTTCGGAACGCGTTGCGAGATCAAGAACGTCAATTCAATCCGCTTCATCGGCCAGGCCATCGACTATGAGGCCCGCCGCCAGATCGGCATTCTCGAAGATGGCGGCAAGATCGACCAGGAAACGCGGCTGTTTGATCCGCACAAGGGCGAGACCCGTTCGATGCGTTCCAAGGAAGAGGCGCATGACTACCGCTATTTCCCCGACCCGGACCTGCTGCCGCTGGAGTTCGACCAGGCCTATGTCGATGACTTGGCCAAGGACCTGACAGAACTGCCGGACCCTAAACGTGATCGTCTGGTGTCGACGCTCGGCCTGTCGGTCTATGACGCCTCTATTCTGGTCTCGGAAAAGTCAATTGCGGACTATTTTGAGCAGGTGGCCGCCGGCCGTGACGGCAAGACCGCCGCCAACTGGGTCATCAACGATCTTCTCGGCCTGTTAAACAAGAACGGCAAGTCCATTGAGGATTCTCCGGTTTCGCCCGTCCAGCTGGGTGAAATCATCGATCTGATCAAGGAAGGCGTGATTTCCGGAAAGATCGCCAAGGACCTGTTTGAGATCGTGTGGAACGAAGGTGGTTCGCCGCGCCAGATCGTCGAAGATCGCGGCATGAAGCAGGTGACCGACACCGGTGCGATCGAAAAGGCTGTCGACGACATCATTGCAGCCAATCCAGACAAGGTGGAGCAGGCGAAGGCCAAGCCGACCATGGCCGGCTGGTTCGTCGGTCAGGTGATGAAAGCGACCGGCGGCAAGGCCAATCCGCAGGCTGTGAACGATCTGGTGAAGGCCAAGCTCGGCATCGAATAGTTATGTTTGTCCGCACCGGCGATGAACGCGATCTTGCGGCAGTAAGCCGGCTGATTGTGCAAACGGCTCACGCGGCGTTTGACGCGCTCTATGGCGCTGAGGCCGTGGAGAATTTTTGTGCCGCCCGGTTTTCCATAGACCAGCTCACACGAAGCGTGAGGAGAGAGCGGTCCGAATTTTTGGTCGCCGATGACGGCGAGACGCTAGGTGGGCTCGCATACGGCGCCGCTGCGGGAGATGACGCGCGCATCGTTGACCTCGACATGTTGATTGTCCGGCCTGATCTCCAGGGGCGTGGCATCGGCGGCATGTTGCTGGAAGAGTTCGAATCGTCATTCTTTGAATCCGAATTGGTGCGGATGGACCTCGACGAAAAGAATACCCGCGCCGTGCGTTTCTATACTGACGCAGGATTTGTCGAAATCGGGCGCAAAGACGGGACAAATCTGCCGGCCGTGATCCTGACCATGCAGAAATCGTTAGTGTGAACTGGCTGCGGCCGGGGTAGATTGATGCACGGAGGCACAACTATGACCGGTCCTATTCAGGCTGTTTCAGCGCCCATACGTCACATGGTGGCTGCAGATGCCGATGCAGTGTCGCAACTGATCCATCGATCATGGGTCGCCACTTATGGGCCGCTGATGGGGACGGACCGCGCCACGCAAGAGTCCGGCAAGCGCCACCAGCCCGAAATGATTGCCGGCAGTCTTGTTCGCCCACATGCCGAGAGCTTTGTGGCGCAGACGGACGAGGGCGCAATTGTTGGCTATGCATATGCGATTGTTGTGAAGGGAGTGCTGTGGCTCGACCGGTTGCATGTTGCGCCGTCTCATCACGGCACAGGGCTGGCGGCCAATCTGATGCATGCCGTCATGGTCAACTATCTGGGCGAACCGGCCATCTCGCTCGAAGTCATCAAGGGCAACGATCGCGCGATCCGCTTCTATGAGCGCGAAGGGTTTGTCGTGACAGGCGAAACCAGCGCCTGTGGCGGCATTGGCGGAATAGCCTCGCTCATTATGCGAAAGCCATTGCCTCGCGCTTGACCGGGCGGTTATTCGACAGCGATCTCCTTGCCATTTGGGTCGTAAACGACGCCGGCACTGCAATCCTGAATCTGCGACTTGTCCTGGTGATCGCAGCGAAGTTTGCCAGCTGCAATGGCAGCCTCCTTGCTTGGCCAGCCGCACGAAAATTCGGACCAGTGAATGCCTTCTTTGTGCATCACCCCAATCGCTACGCTCCATCCGGCTGGAAAACACCAGGCGACACGGGCGCAATCCTGCGGCAGCGCGCCCGATTCTGTGCATTTCGCGCGGGCGCAGGCAAATGCCTTTTCGGGTGAGCCACCGGTGCAGACGCCCATGCCTTGCTCCGGTGCATAGGCAAACGCGATCCCGCCTCTGTTGTCAGCGGCCAGCGCAGGCGGCGCGACGGCTATGAGGGACAGGGCGAGGCTGGCAAGAAGCGATGAGAATTGGCGCATGGCGGTTCCTCCCGGACACTTGTCGGACAGGAACGGTGACACAAATTGCACTGCATGCAAGCCCTGTAGCATGCCGCCTATTGCCAATCCTTCAGCGCGGCGGCATAACCCCTGCAACACCGAAAGAGGGCCGAAATGGCTGGATTCTTCACACAGTTCTTCACCTGGTGGAACGGGCAGACGCTGAACACCCGCTTCAGCACCTGGCGCTATGGCACCAAGGTCGGCGAAGACGAGTTCGGCAATGTCTATTACACCGGCGGCACGAATTCGGATGGTCTCGAGCGCCGCTGGGTAATCTACAACGGCTATTCGGAAGCCTCCGACATCCCGCCTGGCTGGCATGGCTGGATACATTACAGGGTCGACACGCCGCCGTCTGACGAACGCTACAAGCCGCGTGAGTGGCAGAAGCCGCACCAACCGAACCTGACCGGCACCTATCAGGCCTATCGTCCAAAGGGCTCGATCCTTGGCGATGAAGAACGTCCACGCGTGACCGGAGACTACGACGCCTGGACACCGGGCGGCTGATTCCGGCCGCTCGACGGAGACAATCGGCAGGTTCCGCCATTTGTCGCCATAATTGCGAGCTAATTGGTTCTTGCCGGTTTTGCCGGTAAACTGCGCCGCACAGGATTCGTCCTGCAAAATGCCAACGAGTTGATGCGCAACATGAACAAATCGATCCTGCTTGCAGCGTCGCTTCTGGCGTGGCCCGCGATGGCGTCTGCCCAGGACGGCCAGCAGACTCCATTACCACCCGATCCGGACGAAAAACCGATCGTCAATGAGGGTCCGACGCGGCTTTCCAATCCTGTGGCCGAGTTCACTGGCATCGACAAGATCACCGGCCGCATCATTACCTTTGATGTCTATGTCAACGAGACGGTGCAGTTTGGTGCGCTGCAGGTGACGCCGCGCGTCTGTTATTCGAGGCCGGACAGCAAGCAGCCAAAGACCGACAGTTTTGTTGAGGTCGATGAGATCACTCTCGATCGCAAGATCAGGCGCATTTTTACCGGTTACATGTTTGCCGAAAGCCCGGGGCTGAACGCTGTTGAGCACCCCGTCTATGACGTCTGGTTGAAGAGCTGCAAACAAAAGTCCAGCGTCCCGGCGCCCGAAGCCGCAAAGTCCTAAAACCGCGCTGCTTCGCCGGTCATCGCGTTTTCCAGCAGCGCCTCATATTTGCGGCGCGGCACGTCGATTGCGCCAAATCGCTTGAGATGTTCGGTGGTGAACTGGGTGTCGAGCAAGACGAAGCCGCGCTGGCGAAGCCGCTCGACCAGATGCACCAGGCAGATCTTTGACGCGTCAGTAGCGCGCGAAAACATGCTCTCGCCGAAGAAGGCCCGGCCAAGTGACACGCCATAGAGCCCGCCGGCGAGTTCGCCGTTGCGCCACGCCTCGACCGTGTGACAGTGGCCAAGGGAAAACAGCTGGCCATAGGCTTGCCGGATCGGGCCGTTGATCCATGTTGTGGGGCGCACATCGCGCTCTTCGGCGCAGGCGTCGATGACAGCGAAGAAGTCACGGTCGAAGGCAATTTCGAACGGGGCGCGCCGCACCGTCTTTGCGAGGCTTTTGGGGATGTGAAAACCATCAAGCGGGATCACGCCGCGCGTTTCCGGCCGGACCCAGAACACTTCAGGGTCGTCAGCGCTGTCGGCCATCGGGAAGACCCCGGTAGCATAGGCTTTCAACAGCAGTTCAGGCGGGATGCGTTGACCCGGCGCGAACGGGCGAGCCATCGCCCGGCTCAGCTCGGCTGTGAGGCCAGGTATTTTTCCAGCCAGTGGATATCGTAGTCGCCGTTGGCGATGTCGGGATTGTTGATGAGATCGCGGAACAGCGGCAGGGTCGTCTTGATGCCGTCGACGACGAACTCGTCCAGCGCACGGCGCAGCCGCATCATGCACTCGACCCGGTTGCGGCCGTGCACGATCAGCTTGCCGATCAGGCTGTCATAGTAGGGTGGGATCTTGTAGCCGGAGTAGACGCCGGAATCGACGCGGATGCCAAGGCCACCGGGCGTGTGGAAATGGGTGATCGTTCCGGGCGATGGCGCAAATGTGCGCGGGTCCTCGGCATTGATGCGGCATTCAATGGCGTGCCCCTGAAAACGCACCTGGTCCTGGGTAACCGACAGGCCACCGCCGGATGCAACGCGGATCTGCTCGTGCACCAGGTCAATGCCAGTGATCGCCTCGGTTACCGGATGTTCGACCTGCAGACGGGTGTTCATTTCGATGAAATAGAACTCACCGTTTTCGTAGAGAAATTCGATGGTGCCTGCGCCCGAATATCCGAGATCGGCAATGGCGCGGGAGCAGATTTCACCAATGCGGTCGCGTTCCGACTCGTTGAGCGCCGGCGAATTCGCTTCTTCCCAGACCTTCTGGTGGCGCCGCTGCAGCGAGCAGTCACGTTCGCCAAGATGGATGGCCTTGCCCATGCCGTCGCCAAATACCTGCACCTCGATGTGGCGCGGCTTTTCGAGATACTTTTCGATGTAGACGGCGTCGTCACCAAAGGCCGCGCCTGCTTCCGAGCGGGCGGTCTGTAGTGCAACGAGCAGATCCGCCTCGTTGCGGGCAACCTTCATGCCGCGCCCGCCGCCACCCGCAGACGCCTTGATGATGACCGGATAGCCGATCTCGCCAGCAATGCGCTTGGCGTCAGCTTCTTCGGTGACCGCGCCGTCAGAGCCAGGAACGACAGGAATGCCGAGGCGCTTTGCGGTGCGCTTGGCTTCGATCTTGTCGCCCATAACGCGGATGTGATCGCCCGATGGGCCAATGAAGGTAATGCCGTGCGCCTTCAGGATGTCGGAGAATTTGGCGTTTTCCGACAAAAAGCCATAACCGGGATGGATCGCGTCAGCGCCGGTGATTTCGCAGGCTGCAACGATCTGGTGAATGTTGAGATAGCTGTCGCGCGATGGCGGCGGCCCGATGCACACACTTTCGTCTGCCAGGCGCACATGCATCGCGTCAGCGTCGGCAGTCGAATGCACAGCCACCGTCTGGATGCCAAGCTCCTTGCAGGCGCGCAGCACTCTGAGCGCAATCTCGCCCCGGTTGGCGATCAGGATCTTATGGAACATGGCGCGCCGTCCGCTCTATTCGATCACCACGAGCGGCTCGCCATATTCGACTGGCTGACCATCGCGGAAGAGAATTGCCGTCACGGTGCCTGAGCGCGGTGACGGAATCTGGTTCATGGTTTTCATCGCTTCGATAATGAGCAGTGTCTCGCCCTCGCGCACTTGCTGGCCAACTTCGACAAACGGCTTGGCGTCAGGGGAGGGGGAAGCATAGGCGGTGCCGACCATTGGCGAGGGAACGGCGTTGCGCGAAACGTCGGCAGGCGCCGCCGGGGCTGGCGCTGCGGCTGCCGTTGCCACCGGAGCGGCCAGGACAGGTGCTGGCGCAGCGACGGCGTGCACTGTTGGCGACTGCCGCGATACACGAATGCGCAAATCGTCCTGTTCCACTTCAATCTCGGTCAGGTTGGTCTCGGTCAGAATGCCCGCAAGGTCGCGGATCAGTTGCTGGTCGATGCCCGATTTCTTGGTCGACATGTCTGATGTCCCTTGTAATCAGATGCGCGCGGCGAGCGCCTGGAGCGCGAGTGTGTAGCCGAGAGGTCCGAAGCCGCAGATCATGCCGGTTGCGACCGGCGCAATCATGGTCTTGTGGCGGAATTCCTCGCGTGCATGAATGTTGGATAGATGAACTTCTGCGACGGGCAGTGGCTGAACTGCCCTGATCGCGTCGTGCAGCGCAATCGAGGTATGGCCATAGGCGCCCGGATTGATGACCAGGCCCTTGGCTTTCGCACCGGCTTCCTGGATCCAGTCGACCAGAGCACCCTCGTGGTTTGACTGGCGGAAGTCGACATCAATGCCAAGTCCGCCGGCTGCCTGCCGGCAGTCATCTGCGATCATATCGAGTGTCTTGCCGCCATAGATGCCAGGCTCGCGCACGCCGAGCATGTTCAGATTGGGGCCATTGAGGACGTAGACGAGTTTCGTCATCCGGAATCGTTTGTTGAACGGTCAGTCGAGACCATTTCCTATAAATGCCGTGGCATTAGCGGGAAAGGGGCGGCAGGCGCAAGGCCTGTCCTGCCCCTGGGTAATCCACTGCATATATGTGTAATGCCTCAGCTGCCGCTCCGCTTCTCACGGATTTCAGTGATTTTTTCCTGCAAGGCGTCCTTGCCGACAGCGCCGAAGACAACCTGGTCGCCAATGACGAAAGACGGCGTGCCAGTGATGTTGAGCTTCTCCGCCAGTTCATAGGTCACGCGGACCTGAGCTGCGATTTCAGGGCTGTCCATTTCCTTTTTCAGCGCAGCTTCATCGGCGCCGAGTGTCACAGCAAGCAGGATGGCTGTCTGCTCGGACGCGCGGCCAGACGATGCCATCAGCTTGTCATGAAATTCTGCCCAGCGATCAGGCACAAGCCGTTGAAATGCCAAGGAGACTTGATGCGCGCGCTGCGAATCCGGCCCCAGAATGGGAAACTCTTTTAACACGACCCTCAGGTCAGGATTGTCAGCGATCAGGGCAGTCACATCGGGCAGGGCCCGTTTACAATAGCCGCAATTGTAGTCGTAGAACTCGACCAGCGTGATCTCCCCGTCCGGGTTGCCGGCAATGCCGTCTGTTGCGAGATTGAATATCTGCTCACGCGACGAGCTGATCGCCGCCAGCGCGGTTTCCCGTTGACGTGTCTCCTGCTGCGCTTCCAGCGCTGCCTGGACTTCCACAATCACATCGGGGTTTGTGACAAGATATTCACGCACAATGTTTTCGATGGCCGCCCGGTCCTTGACCGGCGCCGGCTGCGCAGTCGTTTCGGAGCCGACACTGCGTCCGGCGTAATATCCGCCGCCCAATAATGCCGCCGCGATTGCGATTCCCGCCGCTGTAATGCCGATTGACTTGCCCATGATACCCCCTGACTATTCGCCGAAAGCCACTATTTGCGCTTCTTCGACGTGTCCTTGTAATTGATAATGTCCTGCGCGCGCACCCAGCTGGGCGACCCAGGCTTCAGCTTCTGCTGAGCTCTAGCCGCAAAAATCTTAGAATCGAGATAATTGCCGCTGTAATAATTGGCTTCGGCTGCTGCCAGTTCCGCTTCGCCAATATTGCCGAGCTGGCCATAGGCCTGTGACAGCGGCATGTAGGCGTCCGGATTTTCGCGGTCGCGTTGGATGCCGCCTTTCAGCACCTGCACCGCCGTTTCGATTGACGCCTTGTCGCCGGTCGCGAGCAGCGCCTTGCCATAACCAACCTGAAGAATGCCGGATTTTGAAGGGTCGAGTTTCACCGCCTTGGCATAGGCCGCTGCAGCGTCGCGCGGTTTGTTGGCTTTCATCAACACGTCAGCGCGCAATTCCATGAAATAGGGGTTCTGCGGTTGCACCTTCAGCAATGCGTTAGCCTTCTTCAGCGCAGCCGCCGGATTGCCATAGAGATAGGTCGAGATCGCGTCGCCATATTGCCCCGGCAGCGGGCTGGAATTACCGCGGAACATGCGCGAAGTAGCCCCCTGGCCGCCTGTGAATGCTGCGATCTTGGCGCGCATCATGTCGTGGCGCAGTTGCAGGGCGGCTGGATCCTTCTTGTCAAAGTTCCTGCTTTTCTCGGCGCTTTCGGTAAGATTGGCGATGCGTTCGCGTGGCATCGGATGGCTGACCTGATAGGGATCGACGCGCGCCCCGGTCAACGCCAGCGCACTGGCAAACCGCTTGAAAGTCGTCAGCATTCCCTTGGCGGACTGGCCGGTAGCCTCAAGATACTGGAGCGCCGAAATGTCGGCGGAGGTCTCTTCGGTGCGCTGGTAGCTGAGCAGACTGCGCCGGGCGATTTCTGTGCCACCCATCGCAATGCCTGTGCCGGCCTGCACCGCGTCACGATTGTTGGTGGCCGCGCCAGCAACTGTCGCACCCATGCCGACCAGTGACGCGATGATCGCCATCGTCTGGGCACGCGCCAGCTGGTCGCGTAAGCGTTCCTGATGGCCGCCAGCGATATGTCCGGCTTCATGCGCCAGCACGCCGATGATCTCGTTGGGCGTTTCGGCCGTCATCAATGCGCCAGTGTTGATGAACATTCGGCGTCCGGCAACAAAGGCATTAAACCCCGAATCGTTGACGAGAATGATCTCGATACCGGACTTAGACAGGCCGGCTGCTTTCAGGATCGGCCGCGCATATTCACGCACCAGAGCCTCGATCTCGGCGTCGCGCACCAGCGCAACCCTGCCTTGTGCCGCAGACTGAGCAACAGCCGAAAACTGGGCCGGTATTGCAATCGCTGCCGCCAGCGCGAGCCGCATTGTCAATGCGCCGACCACCGGCATTTTCGAAAAAAGCTTCATGACGCTGGATACCTAAATGACCATGAGGGCTTTGGGAAGCGAAGCGGCTTGGTCCACGATCTTGTGATCGCCACATCAATCCGGCATTTGTGCGGCCAACACAGTCCTGGAGCCAAGAGCGTGGTCAAACTTTCGAGACGCAGCGATGTCGAGCCCTTTCACGCAATGGATGTATTGGCTGAGGCCAATCGGTTGCGGGCGGCGGGGCAGGACGTCATATCGATGGCGGTTGGGCAGCCTTTTGGTCCGGTGCCCGGACCAGTCCGGCGCGCCGCCGAGCAGGCTCTCGCCCGCGGCCGCATCGGCTATACCGATGCTTTGGGAACAGCCGGGCTGCGCGAGGCGATTTCACTGCACTACCGCGACCACTACGGTCTCGAGGTGCCAGTCAGCCGCATTGTTGCGACCACCGGGTCTTCTGCAGGTTTCAACCTGGCATTCCTCGCGATGTTTGATGCAGGCGACCGCGTCGCCATCACGTCGCCCGGTTATCCGGCATACCGCAATATCATGAAGGCGCTTGGTATCGAGGTCGTCGAGATCGAGCTTGATGACGAACCTTATCTGACCGGCGAGCGGCTGGCGGCGGTGCATGCGTCGCGCAAGCTGAACGGTGTGCTGTTTGCCAGTCCTGCCAATCCGACCGGTGCAGTCATTCCTGCCGGGCCGTTGCAGCAGTTGATCGGCACGGCGCGAGAGCTCGGGATCTCGGTCATTTCCGACGAAATCTATCACCGTCTCACGTATGACGAGCCGGATATCACCGCGCTGTCGTTCTCAGACGATGTTGTCGTCATCAATTCTTTCTCCAAATATTATTGCATGACCGGCTGGCGCATCGGCTGGATGGTGGTGCCTGAAAATCTTGTGCGCCCGATAGAACGGGTTCAGCAGAGCCTCTACATCTCGCCGCCCGAACTGTCGCAGATCGCGGCGTCGGCGGCCTTTGAGGCGACCGGCGAGCTCGAATTGGTGAAGACGAAATACAGGGAAGGGCGGACGCTGCTGTTGGATCGGTTACCAAAACTTGGCTTGCCGCTGGCCGCGCCGATGGACGGCGCCTTCTATGCCTATTGCGACGTCACAAGGCACACAAATGACAGCATGGCGTTTGCGCGGCGCATGATCGCGGAAGCGCTCGTCGCCGCAACACCCGGGCATGATTTCGACATCGCCAATGGCCGCCGCACCATGCGCTTTTCCTACGCCATTGATCCCGCAGAGCTGGCAACGGCGCTATCGCGGCTGGAAGACTGGTTGGACAAATAGCCCAAACAAAAAACGCCGGGCTTTTGGCCCGGCGTTTCGTTTTCTGTATGTCACGGCGCTGTTTAGAAGAAGCTCTTGCGCTGCCACCAGCCGCCCTTTTTGGGCTTGTCTCCGGCCGGCGCTTGTTCAGACACAGTCGAGACCACCTTGGGCTCTGCCGCCGGGGCGAGGTCCTCGGCGTCGGGACGCCGGCGCGACGGACGCCGCTCTGCCGCCGGTTCTGCAACGGGTTCTGCCGGCGTCTCTGAAGCGACAGGTTCTGCCGTCGCGACGTCTGCAGCCGCGGCTGCAATCGCCTCAGCCTCAGCCTCAGCCTTTGCTGCAGCCTTGGTCTTGCGCGGTGCGCGGCGAGCCTTGGCCGGTTTGGCCGCCGGTTCTTCGGCGGCGGCCTCTGCCGGTTCTTCGGCAACGGCCTCTGCAGGTGCTTCGGCAACTGCCTCGACCGGCTCAATCACTTCGGCCACTGCTTCAACGCCGATCTCTGCATCTGCCGATTCAGGCGACGCTTCGTCCTCGTCCTTGCGATTGCGGCGGCCGCCACGCTTGCCACGGCGGCGCTTACGCTTTTCACCATCATCTTCAGCGGCTTCGTCGCCGGCTTCCTCAGCCGCGGTCTCAATCACTTCGATCTCGCCTTCGGCAGCAGCCGGTGCGTCCTCGTCGTCATCTTCGTCGCCTTCGGCGTCACCATGCTCGTCTGCCGCCTGAGCGCCGGACAGCTGCTCGCCGCCCTCACGGTCACGGCCACCGCGGCGGCGGCGGCGGCGGCGGCGCTTGCGGCGTCCACCATCTTCACCATCTTCGGCCTTTGCGGCCGTCGCGCCACCTGGATGGTCATCCGCATCAGCGTCGGCTTCGGCCTCGATGATGTCTTCGTCTTCAACCTCGTCGATGACATGCTTTACCGACGGCAGCTCGGTAATCGTTGTGATGACCGGGCGTTCAACTGGCGCGCCACGCGTAATCGAATAGAGCTGTGCGCCGAGCGTTTCGTCCGCCTCGATGCCGATCGTCAACCCGAACCGTTCTTCAAGTTCCGTCAGGTTGCGGCGCTTGTGGTTGAGCACATAGAGCGCGGTAGCGGTCGGCGTGCGCACGGTAATCTCATTGCGCGCGTCCTTGATAAGAAATTCCTCAATGGCGCGCACGACATGCAGAGCCACGGAAGAATCCGACCTGATATGACCGGTCCCGTCGCAATGCGGACATGGCTTCATGGTCGATTCGAGCACGCTGGCGCGAATGCGCTGGCGCGACATTTCCATCAGGCCGAAATGCGAAATGCGTCCAACCTGGATCCGTGCGCGGTCATTCTTCAGGTGATCTTTCAGCCGCTTTTCGACGGCGCGATTGTTGCGGTTCTCCTCCATGTCGATGAAGTCGATCACAATCAGGCCGGCGAGGTCGCGCAGGCGCAACTGGCGGGCCACTTCTTCGGCGGCTTCCAGATTGGTATGCAGCGCGGTCTCTTCAATCGAGTGCTCGCGCGTCGAGCGGCCCGAATTGACGTCGATCGAAACCAGCGCCTCGGTCTGGTTGATGATGATGTAACCGCCAGACTTCAGCGTCACCTGCGGCTGCAGCATCCGGTCGAGCTGTGCTTCAATGCCGTTGCGGGCAAAGATCGGCACGACATCTTTGTAAGGCTGAACCATTTTTGCATGGCTCGGCATGAGCATGCGCATAAAGTCCTTGGCTTCGCGGTAGCCATCATCGCCGGCCACCAGAATTTCCTCGATCTCCTTGTTGTAGAGGTCGCGCACCGACCGCTTGATAAGGCTGCCTTCCTCGTACACGAGCGCGGGCGCGGTCGATTCCAGCGTAAGCGTCCGGACGTTTTCCCACATCCGCATCAGGTATTCGTAATCGCGCTTGATCTCGGCTTTGGTGCGGTTTGCGCCTGCCGTGCGCAGGATCACGCCCATGCCCTGCGGTACGTCGAGGTCCTGAACCAGGTCTTTCAGACGCTTGCGGTCGACTGCCGACGTGATCTTGCGGGAAATGCCGCCGCCGCGCGCCGTGTTCGGCATCAGAACCGAATAGCGGCCTGCCAGCGACAGATACGTGGTCAGAGCAGCACCCTTGTTGCCACGTTCCTCCTTGACGACCTGCACCAGCAGGATCTGCCGGCGCTTGATCACTTCCTGGATCTTGTAGTGGCGGCGTGGAGCCGACCGCCGGCTCGGCAGTTCCTCCAGCGCGTCTTCAGCGCCGACTGACTCAACGTCGTCTTCGCCATTGGCAGAGGACGAAACCTCCTCAATGTCGCTTGCCTCTGCGTCGGCTTCGTTGTCATTCTTTGCGCGAGCTTCTTCGGGTGTCTCGGACACTTCGTCAGTCTCGACTTCGGCCAGCATGGTCGCCGAACCGGACTCATCATCCTCGTCAGGCATCGCAGCGTCAGTTGCCTCTTCGGCGTTTTCGGCTACCTTTGCCTCGTCCAAGACCTCGCCGGCGTCTTCGCCAGCAGCATCCGCGTCAGGCGCAGCCGCCTCTTCATCGGAAGCTGCGTCGCCAGCATCGGCCTTGGCTTCGCCGCGGCGTGATTTGTCGCTGTTGCGCGAACGGTTCTTGCCGTCGCGCCGGCGCTTGTTGCCGCGGCTCTTCTCGTCGTCTTCTTCCTCTTCGTGATGCTCGGCTTCGGCTTTCAGCAGCGCCTGACGATCGGCGAGGGGGATCTGATAGTAGTCGGGATGAATTTCGCTAAAGGCCAGGAAGCCGTGGCGATTTCCGCCATATTCGACAAAGGCTGCCTGCAGGGATGGTTCGACCCGGGTAACACGGGCGAGGTAGATATTGCCGCGGAGCTGCTTCTTGTCGCTGGATTCGAAATCGAATTCTTCGATCCGGTTACCCTTGGTTACGACGACCCGTGTTTCCTCCGGGTGGGAGGCATCGATCAACATTTTGTTGGGCATTGGAATTTGTCCTCCCGGCACACCTGACGGCTTCGGGGCGCGCAACAGCGCGCCTGCGAAGGCCCAGATTCGATGTGACGGATAATTTGGCGTCCAGACGCGCAGCGGACGTCGTCTTCACCGGCCCGCCCGCGGCCATTTCGGCGCGGGAGCTCCTGGTTGCGAAGATCGATTCGGCTGCAAACATGTTTTGCGTCGTAGACCGTTGTTCATATTTGGCCCGGCTTGACCCGGACCAGCTCATTTTGCTCGCACAGAGCCGGCTGGCAGCACAGGCCGCCCGGCCGTTTTCCTCACATACAGGATTTCCAAAAGTCGGAAACGCCCTGAAGAAACTCAATAAAATCGCTTCGACCGTTCTAGAACGATCTGTGGCCGCTATGGCAAGCCTACAATTGTAAGGACTTGGAGGCCTCAGCGCCGCAGAGTTCCGGCCATTGAAGAGACCTTCGTTCGCTTTTATGATTTGACAGGTGTTATGGCAACCCTGTTTTCGGATGTCGGCAAACTGTCGCTTATGTGGTCAGCAGTTTGCTGTTTTGCAAGGCTTGGTTAACCATCAAACGCTACGTTTCGTTAACGCGAAGGCGGCCAAGGACGCATTTGCCAACAGGGACTTTGCATAGTGCGGATGCAAGACGGCCAGCAAGCTGAAATGACTGACGGCATCAGCGTGAAATCGCTCGTTGCTGCCGTTGCATTTTGCGTTGTTGCGCTGCTCGTGATGATGAACGCCGCATCGGCAGGCGATATCCTCCGTGCGTCCGGCTTCAAGATGGCGGGCGATTCCACGCGCACCCGGGTCGTTCTCAACTTTGACAAGGAGCCGATCACCCGCTGGTTCATGCTGCGCAATCCTCACCGGCTGGTTGTCGACTTGCCCGAGAGCATATTCGCAATAGACCCTCAGGCCTTGCTGCCGACCGGTCTTGTGAAGGTTGTTCGCTACGGGCACCTTGAGGCTGGCAAATCCCGGCTTATCATCGTCGGCAACGGTCCGTTCAGGGTCGATGGTTTTGCGGTTGCCGAAAACAAGGAGAGTCCAGGACATCGCATCGCGCTGGATGTTGTTGCAGCCAGTGAGGCCGAATTTGAGACCGCACTTGCCGAACAGGCCGACAAGACCGGGTCGACCGCAGCGCCCAAGGGCGACCGGCTGGGAGCGCACAAGGCGCCCGCGGCGAAGAAATTCACCATCGCGATTGATCCGGGCCATGGCGGCATTGACGGCGGCGCCACCAGCCGGGGCGGAACACCGGAGAAAGATATTACTCTGGCGTTTGCACTCGAGCTGAAGGGGCGGTTGTCTCAGGATGGCAGGTATGACGTCGTCATGACCCGCGAAACCGATGAATTCCTGCGCCTCGACGACCGCGTCCGGATTGCCCGCCAGGGCAATGCCGATCTGCTGATCTCGATCCATGCCGACGCCATTCGTGTTGGCGGTGTCCACGGCGCAACCATCTATACGGTGTCGGACAAGGCCAGCGATCATCAGGCCCAGGCTCTGGCCGACCGCGAAAATCTCGCTGACGCCATGGCAGGCTTTGACGTCGGTGAAGACAATAGCGATGTCGCCGATATTCTGGTCGACCTGATCCGCCGTGAAACCAATGCGTTTTCGGTGCGATTTGCCCGCTCTTTGGTCGGCGAACTCACCGGCCAGATCGATCTGATCCGCAATCCACACCGTTCAGCTGGGTTCCGGGTGTTGAAAGCTCCCGATGTTCCGTCTGTCCTGGTCGAGCTTGGCTACCTGTCGAGCGAGAAAGATGAGGCCAAGCTGAAAGATCCGGCATGGCGTTCCAAGGCTGCCGGCGGCATCGCAGAGGCAGTTGACGGCTTTGCAGCAGCTCGCCTGAGGGCTGGCGGATGACCGCTTTTGCGGCATCGGTCGCAAGACAATTGCGTTGCGCAGGAGGCACAGCATTGAGACTTCTTGCCAAAACACCTTGCAATCCGGGCGAACCGCCGCAATTTGCCCACATGCTTTATTCATATCGGTCGCAATTCGACTGCCGTATTGGTGGTAAGAGCGTGGCATTGCAGGCCCTTGCAGGGCGCAAGGGACGGGAGCAGGCATGATTCGTCTGATCGGCTATTTTTTCGGAGTGGGCGTGACGCTTGCGCTGCTCGCCGCTGCGGGTGTCGCACTTTATGTCAGTCGGGTCACCAAAGACCTGCCTGACTACGAAGTCTTGGCCAAATACGAACCCCCTGTGACGACGCGTTTGCACGCGTCTGACGGTGCGCTTATGGCCGAGTTTGCGCATCAGCGCCGTCTCTACTTACCGATTCAAGCCGTGCCGGACCGGGTCAAGGCTGCCTTCCTGTCAGCCGAAGACAAGAATTTCTACCAGCATCCCGGCATTGACGTAACCGGCCTCGGCCGTGCTGTCGTCACGAACCTCAAGAATATGGGATCAGGCCGCCGCCCGGTCGGCGCGTCGACCATCACCCAGCAGGTTGCGAAGAACTTCCTGCTCGATTCGACCCAGAGCTACGACCGCAAGATTCGCGAGATGATCCTGTCGTTCCGTATCGAGCAGGCCTATTCCAAGGACCGGATTCTCGAGCTCTACCTCAACGAGATATTCTTCGGTCTCGGCTCCTACGGAATTGCAGGCGCGGCGCTCACCTATTTCGACAAATCGGTCAACGAGCTGACGATTGCCGAATCCGCCTATCTGGCGGCGCTGCCGAAAGGGCCTCAGAATTATCATCCGTTCCGCTACACCGAACGCGCCATCGAACGCCGTAACTGGGTCGTCGACCAGATGGTCGAAAACGGCTACGTGTCGCGTGAAGAGGGAGCCAAGGCCAAGGCCACCGGTCTGGACGTCAATCCGCGCCGATCGGGCACTTACCTGTTCGCAGGCGAGTATTTCACTGAGGAAGTGCGCCGCGAGATCATCAATCGCTATGGTGAAAAGGCGCTCTATGAGGGCGGTCTGTCGGTGCGCACCACGCTCGATCCCGGCTTGCAGAAGATCGCGCGCAATTCCCTTCACAATGGTCTGGTCGACTACGACACGCTTCGCGGTTTCCGCGGCCCTGTCAAACAGATCGACGTGTCTGGGGATTGGGGCGTGCCGCTTGGCGAGATCAAGGCGCTCTCCGACGTCCCGGAATGGAAGCTTGCGGTCGTGCTTGAGGCCGGTGCAGACAGCGTGCGGCTTGGACTGCAGCCGGCGCGCGAAGTGTCCGACGCGCTGTCCAAGGAGCGCGAAGAGATCACCATCTCCCAAAAGGAAATGGCCTGGGCGATGCGCCATGTTGTCGACGGCAAGCGTCTCAAGGCCAGCAAACCTTCGGATGTGCTGAGCCCTGGTGACGTGGTCTATGTCGAGGCGAAAGCCGACAACAGTGGCTGGCGGCTGCGCCAAGTGCCAGAGGTCGAGGGTGCGCTGGTTGCGATGGATCCGCATACTGGCCGTGTGCTTGCGATGGTCGGCGGGTTCTCGTTCTCGGGGTCCGAGTTCAACCGCGCCACCCAGGCGATGCGTCAGCCTGGCTCGGCGTTCAAGCCGTTCGTCTACGCAGCTGCTCTCGACAATGGTTATACGCCTGCGTCGGTGGTGCTGGATGCGCCGATCACCATCAAGCAGGGAAACCAGATCTGGGAACCGAAAAATTATGGCGGTCAGGCTGCCGGTCCGTCGACCCTGCGTGCTGGCATCGAACGCTCGCGCAACCTGATGACTGTTCGCCTCGCCAATGACATGGGCATGAAGCTTGTCGTCGAATATGCCGAGCGCTTCGGCATCTACGACAATCTGCTGCCCTATCTGCCGATGTCTCTGGGCGCCGGTGAAACCACTGTGATGCGAATGGTGTCTGCCTATTCGATCATTGCCAATGGCGGCAAGCAGATCAAACCGTCGATGATTGACCGTATTCAGGACCGTTACGGCAAGACCGTCTACCGGCATGACGAACGTGGTTGCGAGGGCTGCGTCGCGACGAGCTGGCTTGACCAGCCAGAGCCCGAGCTGATCGACAATTCCGAGCAGGTGCTTGACCCGATGACTGCCTATCAGGTGACATCGATGATGGAAGGCGTCGTGCAGCGCGGCACCGCCGTTATTCTGTCAGATCTTGGCCGCCCGATTGCAGGCAAGACCGGAACCACCAACGAGGAAAAGGACGCCTGGTTCGTCGGCTACACTCCAGACCTGGTGGTGGCCGTGTTCATGGGCTTCGACAACCCGGTCCCGATGGGCAAGGGCTCGACCGGCGGCGGTCTCGCCGCCCCGATCTTCAAGGATTTTATGGCGACAGCCCTCAAGGGCAAGCCAGCCGTCGATTTCCGTGTGCCCGACGGCATGACCCTGATTGCCATCAACCGCAAGACAGGCATGCGCGCAGCCAAGGGTGATCCGAATACAATCATGGAAGCCTTCAAGCCTGGCACCGGCCCGGCTGACACCTATTGGGTCATCGGTTCCGAACTGGCCGGCAATTCGCCGGAAAAGATTTCGCCCTCGGCCAGCCGCGCCATCCAGACCGGCGGCGGCGGTCTTTATTGATCGATTCAGGCGGGCCCGGCGCTTTACACGCCTGACCCGCCTGCCTATGTTCGCCGCCGATTCAGGCAGTGGCGAAACAGGTTCCCATGCGGGCAGAGACCGAAAATTTCATCGATGAAATCAAGCAGGGCGTCACCCTGCTGAGGAGGCATCTTTGACTGGGATCAGGCTGTCAAACGACTCGACTACCTGAACAACCGGGCCGAAGACCCGTCGTTGTGGAACGATCCGGCTGAAGCTCAGAAGCTGATGCGCGAGCGCCAGGTGCTCGACGACGGCATCAATGGCGTGCGCCGCATCGAACAATCCATGGCCGACAATCTCGAACTGATCGAGATGGGCGAGGCCGAGGGCGACAAGTCGATCATCGACGACGCCGAAGCGTCCATCAAGGCGATGGCGGCTGAAGTTCGCGAACGCCAGATCGAAACAATGTTGTCTGGCGAAGCCGACAGCAACGACACCTATCTCGAAATCCACGCTGGCGCTGGCGGCACCGAAAGCCAGGACTGGGCCAACATGCTGTTGCGCATGTATACCCGCTGGGCCGAACGCCGCGGCTTCAAGGTCGAAGTGCTGGAAATGCACGATGGCGAAGAAGCGGGCATCAAGTCGGCGACGGTGCTGATCAAGGGTGGCAACGCTTATGGCTGGCTCAAAACCGAGTCGGGCGTGCACCGGCTGGTGCGCATTTCGCCATATGACTCCAATGCGCGCCGCCATACATCTTTCTCAAGCGCCTGGGTCTATCCGGTCGTTGACGACACAATCCAGATCGACATTCCGGAATCGGAAGTGCGCATCGATACCTATCGTTCGTCGGGTGCAGGCGGCCAGCACGTCAACACAACCGATTCGGCCGTGCGGATCACCCATATTCCGACCGGTATTGCGGTCGCCTGTCAGATGGGCCGCTCGCAGCACCAGAACCGCGCCAAGGCGTGGGAAATGCTTCGCTCGCGTCTTTATGAGGTCGAACTGGAAAAGCGCGAGGCGGCTGCAAACGCCGAGGCTGCATCAAAGACCGACATCGGCTGGGGGCACCAGATCCGCTCCTATGTGCTGCAGCCATATCAATTGGTGAAAGATTTGCGCACGGGCGTTGAAAGCACTGATCCATCGCGGGTGCTCGACGGTGACCTTGACCAGTTCATGGAAGCAAGCCTGGCGCATCGTATCGAGGGCGGCAGCGGACAGGCAGTGGCCGACATCGACTGATCCTGCCGGCAGGAAACGCGCAAAAGACATGAAGAGCGGGCCCCGGTTCCCGCTCTTTTCGCGACTACAACAGCTTGGCGATTGCCCGGCCCGCCTTGATAAATTTGAAGGGATTGATCGCGGATCCGTCGCGTCGCACCTCATAGTGCAGGTGAGGTCCGGTTGAGCGTCCTGTGCTTCCCACCTGGCCAACGACGTCGCCAGCCTTGATCTTGTCGCCCTTGGTAACTGCGATTGCGCTCATATGGGCATAGCGGGTGTGCAGGCCGTTGCCATGATCGATCTCGACCATCTTGCCGTAGCCGCCGTTCCATCCGGCTGTAACAATTGTGCCAGCGCCGCCGGCGCGGATCGGCGTTCCCGACGGAGCGCGGAAATCAAGCCCGGCATGCATGGCCGAGGTGCCCAGGAACGGATCGGACCGTGGGCCAAATGTGCTGGAAATATCCTTGCCAGGAACAGGATTGAGGATCGGGAATGTACGAGCTTTCCCCTTTACTGCGCCCAGCATGCTCAAAGCGTCGTCAAGGTCTTCCACTGCCGAATCGAAATGTCCCGTTCCGTCCAGTGGCACAAGTGGCCCGCCAACTGCGTCCTTGGCGGTCTTGATGGAGAGGTTAAGCCCCGCAGTTTTCAATGCATCCTTGATTGCGTCTGCGGTTTCATACGCGTCTTCTGTCAAGGAGCGTAGCTTGGTCAATTGCTCCTGTTCGATCGAATTCAGTGATTTGTTGATCGACACAAATAGCTTGTCGGCATGGTCGGCGCTCGACTCGCCATTGGGTGCTGCAAGGGCGTTTGGTCGAATCGAACCTGTGATGCTCATTGACGCAAAGGTTTGCGACGGCGCAATGCCGGTCCGTAGCGAGGGATCGTTTGGTTTGGCCGCCGGTTTGGAATCTTCAAAGATCGGGGCAATCTTGGCCTGCCGTTCCGCCAGTTCGCTCTGGCGGGCAAGCAATTGCGTGACCTTCGTCTCCATCAATTGCTGGTCCAGCAATTGGCGGCTTGTAATGCGGTCAACCTGTGCTCGCAGCGCGGAGATACGATCCTCATAGGCCTGTTGCATGCGCGCCTGACGCGCCACCGTGGCGCCGATCAAATCGTCGCGCAGCACCAGGTAGGAGGTCGCGAGCACGTAGCCGATCGCAACAGCGGCGATCGCGCTGCCGAACGCAGCGGCCAGCCACGGCCGTATCGTGAAATGATGCACCTTGTCGCCATGGGCGATGATGACGGTGTGTGGTTCTTTGCGTTTCCCGAAAATCGGGCTTTGACGAGAGTTTTTCACAGACCCGTAACCTTGATGCAACGACACGCCTTACTGGGTCCATTACGCATGATTAGGGTTAACAAAGGTTTCCCGGATGGCTTGTTTCAGCTTGAAATGGCCGGGAATCAGGCTGTTGAGGCAATTTTGCTCCTACCAGATCAATTCTGGCGCCCTTTGCCCCGCTTTGGCTCCAATTGTCGCGTTTGGCCCTATATTGGAAGAATCGCGCGCGCCGTTGCATGCCGGTTGGAGGACGTTTGGAAGAGCCATTCGCCACACACGAGAGAATCCGTTTCAATCGCGGCGAACACGCGCGGTTGGACGATCTCCCGTCGGCAAATTCTGGTCAGGCGGCAATGCGCTATGCCGGGCCGGGACGCGGTCTGTGGCCGATCGCTGCCTGGTGTATTCTTGTTGTCTTGTTGCTTGTTCTGGCCGTGCCTGCAGGCCTCGTGATTTTTGGCCTGCCAAAGGCCGGCGAGGAACGTTTGCGGCAGGAGGCGGACAATGCGCTCACCCAGATGATGGGCCGGGACGTTGACGCAAGTTTTTCTGATCCACGCATCTCGTTCGACGGCGCTCGTCTGCTTGGCGTCCAGATCGACGATCTACGCATTGCCAGTGAGGCGACCGACCGGACGATTCTCGCCGCAGGCAAACTCAGTTTTGGGCTGCGGGCTGTGCCGCTGTTATCGGGGGAGATGAAGGTTGCCAGCGCGGGGTTGACCGACGCCAAGATCGATCTCGCTTCGTTGCCGTCAGCAAAGGGAGGCGCCTGGCTAGAGTTGGTCAAGGACAAGAACGGTCTGATCGATCCCAAACGCTTGATGAAAGAGGTCTTTGCCGCTCTTCACCGCACCTTTGACGCCATAGAACAGGCCTCGGCACGCCGGCTCGATCTTGAAAACGTGCAGATCGACTTTCCGATCGAGTCCGGACTTGGTCCGTTCAGGATCGTCCAGGGAGAAG
Source organism: Mesorhizobium sp. (assembly GCA_036742015.1). Taxonomy (GTDB): domain Bacteria; phylum Pseudomonadota; class Alphaproteobacteria; order Rhizobiales; family Rhizobiaceae; genus Mesorhizobium_A. The sequence continues at coordinate 39,673 of DAINRF010000012.1, forward strand.
TCCGCCGGGCTTCGGATGGAAGCGTTACTTATGCCGTTTCGGCTGCGTTTGAAGGTAATTCCTTTGACTTCGAGGGCGTGGTGGCGCGCGATTCCCAAACCAGGCGGATTGCGACGTTTTCCAACACGTTGACGGTCCCGTCATTTGACCACGTCCGCAATGTGTCGACCATCAAACCCCAGACACTGACCCGTCTCTCGGGCGGGGCATCTGTCGTCCTGACTGGCAACGAAGCGGCTGCGGGCGCTGCAAGGCTGGCGCTGAGTGTGACGGTTGAAAACGGAACGGCTTCGTTTGGCGACGGCAGCACCACTCCGGCAAGCGCGACCGTGTCCGCGTTCCTTGACGAAAATGGCGAGAAACTTGAAATCGAAAGATCAGAGCTGAACCTTGGCCGGTCGAAACTGATCGCTCATGGAGCAGTTGGTCCAGCCCCTGCCGCAGAAGGCGACGTGCCGCACTACAGGTTCGAATTGGTCAGCGACGGGTCGCTGATCGCGCCAGAAGGGGCGCAAGAGCCCGACCTCACGGTGTTCGCGCGGGTTGGCGGCTCGATTGACGCTGCCCTGTCCAGAATCGTTGCCAGCGACATCGGCGTCAGGACCAGCGGTGGCGAGGCGATGGGCAGCGCCATGGTCGAATTTGTTCCTGAAAAGTCGCCGGGAATTATCTTCACGCTCAACATACCGTCCATTTCCGTCAGCCATGCCAAGCAGTTGTGGCCTTGGTTTGCAGGCGCTCCGGCACAAAAATGGGCATCGAGTAACGTATTTGGTGGCCAGATCCGCGATTCCCGTCTCGAGTTGAATGTCACACCGGGCCGCATCGGTAACGGTGTTCCACTTGGCCGTGACGAAGTGGCCGGTCATTTCGAAATTTACGGCGCGCGTTTTGATGTGGCAGGCGAAATCCCGCCGGTTCGCGACAGCATCGGCATCGTCAATTTCCGCGGCACCGATGTCGACATCGAGCTGAAGGCAGGAACGGCATACTTGCCGACCGGACGCACTGTTGCGGCGCAAAAAGGCACGTTCATCATCCGGCGCGGAGAATTGCCCCCGGTCATCGGTGAACTTGACATCGACATTTCCGGTTCTGCCGACGCGGTGGCCGAACTGGCGACTTACAAGCCGATTGACGCGCTGCGCCAGCTGCCGATTTCACCCGGCGAACTGTCCGGTTCCGTATCTGGCAACGTCAAGGCCAGCATTCCGTTACAGAAAGGCGCTGATCTTGCGCGCCAGAACTGGAACGTGAAGTTGAAATACGACAATCTGTCCATATCCAAGCCGTTCCAGGGCCAGTCGGTCACTGCGGCTAGCGGCACGATTGAGGTCAATCCCGCGCACGCGGTGATCAATGCCGACGCGAAACTGAATGGCATTCCGGCCAAGATCGCGATGACCGAGCCGCTCGGGCCTGACAAACGGGGGCGTTCCCGCGATATTTCGCTGGTCCTCGACGACAAGACGCGTGATGCCGTAGCGCCAGGACTATCCGCGCTATTGTCCGGGCCTGTCACGCTCAAGGTTTCGGGTACACAATCGCCGCAGCGCATCGCCGCAGATCTGAAGGGTGCCAAACTCACATTGCCCTGGATCGGCTGGTCAAAGGGCGCGGGTGTGCCGGCCTCGGTCACATTTGCGCTTGAGAGCAAAGGCGGCGAGAGCACAATTTCCGATCTGAAGCTGACAGGCGGGACTTTTTCGGTCCAGGGCTCTGCGACGGTCACTAAGACCGGCCTCGTGCGGGCGAACTTTCCGCGCGTCCGGCTTAACCGCAATGATGATGTGTCGGTTTCCGTAGCGCGCTCAGGCAGTGGCTATGCCGTCAACGTCAAGGGCGGGTCCGTCGATGCGCGCGCCATGCTGAAGCAGATCATGGGTGATGGTGGTGCAAAGGGATCGCGAGGCGGCAAAGGCGCAACGCCGATCAGACTTGAAGCCGACGTCGGTTATGTGACCGGTTTTGGTGGCGAATCGCTGTCAAACGTCAATGTCAGCTACAGCGGAACCGGTTCTCGCGTCGGCGCCCTCAATCTCACCGCCTCAACCCGTTCCGGTGGGCAGTTGAAAGTCAGCGACGGCATAAAGGACCGGCGGCGCAACATCTCGGTCGCGTCTTCCGATGCGGGCGCAGTGCTCCGGTTCCTCGACGTCTACCCCCACATGCGGCGCGGCCAGATTCAGCTCAAATTGTCCGGCCCCTCAGATGGCGCAATGACCGGCCAGGTCGATGCGCGCAATTTTTCTCTCGTCAACGATCCGCGGCTGAAGTCGATGGTATCGAGCCGCAGCAACGGCTCCCAGAGCCTCAATGATGCTGTCAAACGCGACATCGACACCAGCGTCGTCCAGTTCGAGCGCGGTTTTGCAAGGCTCGAGAAGGGCGACAAATATCTGAAATTGACGGACGGCGCGCTGCGCGGACCTCTACTTGGAACCACGTTTCAGGGAACGCTCTTTGACAGCGCCGGCAACATGTCGATCACCGGCACATTCATGCCGGCCTACGGGCTCAACAGCCTGTTTGCCGAAATCCCGCTGGTCGGCGTCATTCTGGGCAATGGCCGCGACCGGGGCCTGATCGGCATCACTTACAAAGTGTCCGGCAATGCCAAGAAGCCTAATGTTCAGGTCAACCCGATCTCGGCAATTGCGCCCGGCATTTTCCGCAATATTTTTGAGTTTAACTGACCTTGGGCAGTGCCTGCCGCGCAGCATAGAGCGCCACAGCCGCTGCATTCGAGACGTTGAGCGAGCGGATTGCGCCCGGCATATCAAGGCGAGCCAAGGCCGTCACCGTTTCACGCGTCTTCTGGCGCAAGCCCTTGCCCTCGGCGCCCAGCACCAGCGCCACGCGGTCGCCGCCAAGCGACTTTTCCAGAACGTCGGGTCCGTCCGAATCAAGACCGACGGTGCGGAAGCCGATTGAATGCAGTTCTTCCAGCGCGGAAGCCAGATTGCGCACCTCGATAATATCGAGATGTTCGAGCGCGCCCGATGCTGATTTCGCCAGCACGCCGGATTCGCTCGGGCTATGCCGCGCAGTCACGATCAGCGCGCCGGCGTTGAACGCCACGGCCGAGCGGATGATTGCGCCGACATTGTGCGGGTCGGTCACCTGATCGAGCACCAGCACCAGATTGCTGTCGCGAAGCTCTGCCAGCCTTTTGGGCTGCAGCGGCTCGGCTTCGATGACAACGCCCTGATGCACAGCGTCCGAGCCGACAACCTTGTCGATGTCGCGCGGCTCTGACAGCATTGCCTCAAAGGGCAGGGCAGCGATGTCCGCAATCCCGAGCCGTTCAGCGGCATTGCGCGTCACCAGCATCTTGCTGATCTTGCGGCGCGGATTGCCGATCGCTTCCTTGACGGTGTGGATGCCGTAGAGCCTCACCAGCCCGTCGTCTGGACCCTCTCCAGCTTCGATGCGCGGGCGCGGCCGGGCAGGGGGCTGAGCGCCCGGTCCTGCCTTGTTGTCGCGAAAAGTCCGCCGCAGGCGGGCATAGTGGCTGTCTTTGGGGGTGCCCGGCTTGCGGTCGGCCATGGATTTGGAATTCCTGTGCGTTCTGTTTGCGCCTTGTAGCGGCAAAGCTGGCCGGTTGCGAGAAAATCCGGGATTGCGCCGACTTCGGGTGCAGGGCGAGCAAATCTTCAAATCTACCGGCAAAGGACGCACAGACGCGGTTGACACGCCGGAACCCAATCGCCATAAGGCGCTTCGCGTTCGCCAGCCAAGTCACCGGTTGAACAACGTGGCGCCTTGCAGCATAGCTTCAGGCGACGGTTAGGATGGGTGCCCGAGTGGTTAAAGGGGACGGACTGTAAATCCGTTGACTCAGTCTACGTTGGTTCGAATCCAACCCCATCCACCACCGTCGAGTTGAAGTTTCTGGTATTTGCCAGTCTCGCTTTTGCCGACGGGGTGTGCGAATTTCAGGCAATGCGGGTGTAGCTCAATGGTAGAGCAGCAGCCTTCCAAGCTGAATACCCGGGTTCGATTCCCGGTACCCGCTCCAATTCCAGCAAATTGCTTCCTGACGCGCGTTGCGCTTTAGCTATTCGTCAACCATGCACCCATAAAATCCGCCGCTGGTGGTGGAGTTTTGGTTCGATGAGTTCAGGTTCGGTTTTGTCCCGGCGGGTGTTCCTGCTCGGCACAGGTGCGGTATCTCTGGCGGGTTGCTCGCAGACGCTCGAAATGCCGGCGCTCGACCTCGCGCCTACGGGTTCGATTCGCCCCAAGATTTCAGTCGACAGGGCAATCACCGATCCTGAGGTGATGTATGCAGGCATAACGGAAGGACCCTTTGTCCTGCCGGCCATTCCCTACACAAAAGTTCCTCGCCAGTTTCAGCGGCAGATCGTAGAGGACCCGACAGGCGAAGCGCCTGGCACGATTGTCGTTAGTTTGAAAGATCATTGGCTCTATCTGGTCATGCCCGGCGGCGAGGCGCTGCGCTATGGCGTCGGCATTGGCAAGGCTGGTTTCGAATGGTCGGGCAGGGCGCAAATCCAGTACAAGAAACAGTGGCCTACATGGACGCCGCCTCCTGAAATGATCGCCCGCAAGCCGGAAGTGGCCAAATGGGCTGGCGGCCAGCCTGGCGGCCCGGAAAATCCACTTGGCGCTCGTGCGCTCTACATTTTCAAGGACGGCGCAGACACCGGCTACCGCATCCACGGCTCGCCCGAATGGTGGTCGATCGGCAAGTCGATGTCATCCGGTTGTGTGCGCCTGATAAATCAGGATATCATCGACCTATACAATCGGGTTCCGGGCAAGACGACCGTCGTCGTCTCCTGAAGGCTCGCACCTAAAGCGCTTCGCATCGCGCTTCCGAAAATCGATTCCGGTTTTTGGCCCGGTGCAGCAGCCGATTTGACACTGGTGCAATGCGGCATAAGATTGCCGCAACGCAGCATTATGGCTGCGTCCTCACGAGGAGCATCCCATGTCAAATGAAACCGTAACTCCCTTTGATCTCGGCGTAAAAGCAGCCGAAGCGGCCATTGAATCTGCAACGGCATGGTTCGGTGGATTACAGGCGTTTGGCGCAGCCAGCACCGACTATGCGCGTGCCTGTGGTGCTGCCGCGGGTTCTGCGATGGAGCAGGTTGCCGCGGCTGAGCCCGGCGAGGCGGCGACGACCCAGGCAGACTACTTGAAAGACAGCTGGAGCCGCCTTGTCGAACAGGCGACAACGTTCAATGCCATCGCTGCAGACACGGGCAGAGACATGATGCGCCCTTTTGAGGCTCTGGCGCGCCTTCGCCGGTGACACTTGCGCTGCGTCCTGCAGGCAGTGCATTTTCGCGCAAGCTATGGGGCTTAAATTCTTGCTTTGCGCTCCTACATAACCGGGTATCCTCAGGAACACGGGTGAAGTCGGCGCAACAATGAGCGGCACGGTGAATATGCGATTTGATGACTGGCGAATGCAGGACGACGACCGCAAGCGCGGTCCCGGCCGCAGTACGGCTGTCATTACACGCACCAAGCCGAAGACCAAGAAGCCGAGCCTTTATCGCGTCCTGATCCTGAACGACGACTACACCCCGATGGAGTTCGTCGTTCATATCCTCGAACGGTTCTTCCAGAAGGACCGCGAGGCTGCGACCCGCATCATGCTGCACGTCCACAATCACGGCGTCGGCGAATGTGGCATCTATACGTTCGAAGTCGCGGAGACAAAGGTGACGCAAGTCATGGATTTCGCGCGACAACATCAGCATCCGCTGCAATGCGTGATGGAGAAGAAGTGAGGTACTGAATGCCGGCTTTCTCCCAAAGCCTCGAAAAGGCGCTGCATCAGGCGCTTACTTTCGCCAATGACCGTCATCATGAATATGCAACGCTGGAGCACCTGCTTCTGGCGTTGATCGACGACACCGACGCGGCAGCCGTCATGCGCGCCTGCAATGTCGATCTCGACGAACTGAAGTCGACCGTGCTCGCCTATGTCGACAAGGAACTCGACAATCTGGTCACAGGTTACGACGAGGACTCCAAGCCGACCGCGGGTTTCCAGCGTGTTATCCAGCGCGCGGTCATCCATGTGCAGTCGTCTGGCCGCGAAGAAGTGTCCGGCGCCAACGTGCTCGTCGCGATTTTCGCCGAACGCGAGAGCCATGCTGCCTACTTCCTGCAGGAGCAGCAGATGACCCGTTACGATGCGGTCAACTACATCTCGCACGGCATCGCCAAGCGTCCCGGTTCCTCCGAGCAGCGTCCGCCCCGCGGCGCTGACGACGAGCAGAACGATCAGGGCTCCAACGAGCAACCTGAAGACGGTGCAAAGGCCAAGAAGCAGCAGGATGCCCTGACGGCCTATTGCGTCAATCTCAACGTCAAGGCGAAGGGCGGCAAGATTGATCCGCTGATCGGCCGCACCAACGAGATCAACCGCACAATCCAGATCCTGTGCCGCCGCTCGAAGAACAACCCGCTTTATGTGGGCGATCCCGGCGTTGGCAAGACGGCGATTGCCGAGGGCCTCGCAAAGCGCATTGTTGAAGGCGATGTGCCGGCAGTGCTGCTCAACGCGACGATCTTTGCGCTCGACATGGGCACATTGCTTGCCGGCACGCGCTATCGCGGCGACTTTGAGGAGCGTCTGAAGCAGGTCGTCAAGGAACTCGAAGAGTATCCGGGCGCGATCCTGTTCATCGACGAGATCCACACGGTGATCGGCGCTGGCGCCACCTCGGGTGGCGCGATGGATGCATCGAACCTGCTCAAGCCGGCGCTGTCGTCGGGCGCCATCCGTTGCATTGGCTCGACCACCTACAAGGAGTTCCGCCAGTTCTTCGAGAAGGACCGCGCGCTCGTGCGCCGTTTCCAGAAGATCGATGTCAACGAGCCGTCGGTGGAAGACGCAATCGCGATCATGAAAGGCCTCAAGCCCTACTATGAAGAGTTCCACAAGGTGAAGTTCACCAACGACGCCATCAAGGCGGCGGTGGAGCTTTCGGCGCGCTATATTTCGGACCGTAAGTTGCCGGACAAGGCGATCGACGTGATCGACGAGACCGGTGCGTCGCAAATGCTCCTGCCGGAAGGCAAGCGCAAGAAGACGATTTCCATCAAGGAGATCGAGGAAACGATTGCGACCATGGCCCGGATTCCGCCGAAGACGGTCTCTGCTGACGACGAAAAGGTTCTGTTCGGTCTCGAAGCCGAACTGAAGCGTTCCGTCTATGGTCAGGAAGATGCGATCACGGCGCTTGCATCGGCCATCAAGCTGGCCCGCGCTGGCCTGCGCGAACCGGAGAAGCCGATTGGCTCCTACCTGTTCTCAGGTCCGACCGGCGTCGGCAAGACCGAAGTGGCGAAGCAGCTTGCTGCCTCGCTCGGCGTCGAGCTGATCCGCTTCGACATGTCGGAATACATGGAGCGTCACACAGTCTCGCGGCTGATCGGCGCGCCTCCCGGCTATGTTGGTTTTGACCAGGGCGGCATGTTGACCGATGCAATCGACCAGCATCCGCACAGCGTGCTGTTGCTCGACGAAATCGAGAAGGCGCATCCGGATCTCTACAACATCCTGTTGCAGGTGATGGACCACGGCAAGCTGACCGACCACAACGGCAAGAAGATCGACTTCCGCAATGTGATCCTCATCATGACCACAAATGCGGGTGCGTCCGACGCTCAACGTGCAGCAATCGGCTTCGGCTCGACCAAACGCGAAGGCGACGATGTCGAGGCGATCAACAAGCTGTTTACGCCGGAATTCCGCAATCGCCTCGATGCGATCATCCCGTTCGGCTCGCTGCCGGTCCCGGTGATACATCAGGTGGTGCAGAAGTTCGTCATGCAGCTTGAGGCCCAGCTGGCCGATCGCGGCGTCACGTTCGATCTCGCGCCGGATGCCATCGCCTGGCTGGCCGATAAAGGGTACGACGAGCGCATGGGCGCGCGTCCGCTTGGACGCGTCATCCAGGAATACATCAAGAAGCCGCTCGCCGACGAAGTTCTGTTCGGCAAGCTGCGCAAGGGCGGCACCGTCAAGATCACCGTCGAGGGCACAGGTATCGACAAACACCTGAAGCTCGAGCCGGTGGCCGATGAACAGCCGGTGAAGCCAAAGAAGGAAGTGCCCGTCGCGGCGCCGGCTCCGAAAAAGCCGAAGGCGAAAGCCAAGGCCAAGGCAGCGCCTGTCGCCAAGGGCAAGCCGGACGGCAAGAGCGGTCCTGACAAGGGCAAGCCTGAAGGCAAGGGCGGCGAGCCGAAAAAGAAGAGCATGGTGCCGCAACTGCCGCGCAAGAGCTGACCCTCTTCTAGCCCCAAAAAAGTAGACGCCGCCGGGTGGTTATCCACCCGGCGGTTTTGTTTTGCCCTCTGGAAAGTTGGGTGCCGTCAGGCCAGCAGATGCGCCATCAGTGCGCGCAGTTCCGCCGGTTTCACCGGCTTCATCATCAACTCAATGCCTGCACGTCGCGTCTCGGTCGCCAGTTCGTCAGACGGGTCTGCGGTGACGATCAGGGCAGGGATGTCGCGCCCGGCCTTGGTCCGCAGACGATTGATGGTTCGGGAGCCAAGGTCGGCATGGTCGAGATGCTGATCTGCGATAATCATGTCCGGCAGCCATTCACCATCAAGCTGTGCCATCGCCTGCGCACCGCTGGCAGCGGCCCGCACAGTGCAACTCCAGCGAGACAGCAGTGATTCCATCGCCTGGCGCACGGACACGTCATTTTCGACCACCAGCACATTCATCCCAAACAGACCGTAGCCACGGCTCAGCGGCTGAGGCATCGCAATTTCGACGTCGTGTTGGCCGGTCAATTGAATGCCTGGCGCCAGAATCCTGAATGTGCTGCCTTTGCCCAGCCGCGAGGCCAGCGAAATGTCATGGGACAGGGTGGAGACCATGCGCCGCACGATCGCCAGGCCGAGGCCCAGTCCAGCGTCTATCCGGCCGCTGTCGGCCTGCATCGCGTTTGTACCGCGACGGAATTCGTCATAAATCGCTTCGTGCTGGTCTGTCGGGATTCCGATTCCTGTATCAACGACCGACACTTGCACGTCGTCTCCCTTGTGCCGGGCGCCGACAAGAACGCCGCCCTTTTCCGTGTAGCGGATCGCGTTGGAAATAATGTTCTGAAGGATACGGCGGAACATTGTACGGTCGGTCACCACCGCGAGTTCAGTCGCACGGAACCTGAGTTCGAGCCCGCGTTTTGCAGCCAGCGGCGTAAAGTCAGATTGCAGCGACTGGAAAAGCGGCCACAGCGGCACCAGGCCGATCTCAGGCCTGACGACACCGGCATCCAGCTTTGAAATGTCGAGCAGGGTGCGCAGCAGGTCATCCATTGTCGACAGCGCGCGTTCCACCTGGCCCACAAGCTGGCGGCCCTCGTCGGTTGTCTGCAAATCGGCCAGCGCCGACACGGATAGATGTGCTGCGTTCAGCGGTTGCAGCACGTCGTGGCTGGCGGCTGCGAGAAAACGTGTTTTTGACTGGTTGGCGCGCTCGGCGCTGTCTTTGGCGACGGCAAGTTCAGTATTGGATTGTTCAAGGCGCCGCATCGCGCCGCGCAGGTCGTCGGTGTGCTTGCGCACCTGATTTTCAAGGTTGATTGCGGTCTGGAACAGCGAAAACGCATTGCCCTGCTGGTCCATTGACCGTTCAACGCGCGAAATCAGCGCATCATTTATCCGCATCAGCCGGTCGACATCGGTTATTTCGCGGATCGTCATATCACTCAGCCGCCTGGCGTTGACCAAACGCGATGCCGGTCAGCGTCTGGTTCAGATGCATCGAGCGGTATTGCTCGCCATAGGTGCCAAAGCCAATCACCCGGTTTGCTTCGTAGAGGTCGGAAATGTCGCGAAACACCTGGCGGTTTTGGGCGTCCAGCCGCCTCAGCACACAATCGAACCCGAGAACAACGTCAATGCCGCCGAGTTTGGTGCTGACATCCTGCAAGGTGCGCCTTGTCGATTCCACCATGCCTTTGGGTTCAGCGATGGTTAGAACGATGCCATCGTCAATCGCACAGAAGAAGGTCAGTGAACCGTCGGGGTTCACCTTCTGGATCGAGCGGCAATAGTACTCGCCGCCGACCCGCACCACGACAGGATGCGAGGCGAAACTGAGCGGACTGAGGTCAGCCGCATTCAGGCCGATCGACGCGGCAAATTCCTGTGCCGCACCTGCCGCGTTGAACTCGCGCACAATGCGGCGGCCGGGTTCAGACGCAGTCACAACCAGTTTCTCTGAGGTCGGGACAAAATTGTCGGCCTTGAAAATCTCAAACGGGACATCGGTCGCGATCAGCACGACAATCGCGCAGTCGGTCGCCACCTGTCCGTTCGAGATCAACAGCGTCTGGACAAAATCCAGACCGTCGCCGGCCGAACCGCCAAGCAGTGGAATGTCGTCCAGCCCCCAATGGATCGCCGACGTCGCAGCCTCTTCGGCAAAGGACAGGCCGTCGATAAAGCACAGCGCAAAGATCCGTTTGCCGTCCGCCACACCTTGCTTCAGCGCCAGCGCCTGGCGCAGGTCCTCCACCCGGCGCGTCACATCGGCCATGCCGGTGGACGAAATGTCTCGCACCATCGTGCTGACGGCGGTGAATGACGGCGCCGGAAAGATGATTGCAATTGCCTGGCCATCAACCAGCCCTTCGGGCGTGATCTCGCCCGCCGTCGAGCAGCCTGCATGATGCAGTTTCGGCGCATGCCGCTTCAATGCCGCGCACAGCATTTCGACATTCATCTGCGATTTGGAGAAAAAGAACAGTGCAAACGCCGCGCCTGCCTCAGACGCACAGGCTCCCACCTGCCTCGCGAAATCCTCCGCGTCGGCGTCAAGGCTGGTGACCGCAACCAGCCCGCACGGATACTCCGTCTGATAGGACGCCAGCGTCGCTCCTCCCAAAGCGTTTGCGCCGTCGATGGCGTTTCGGCCACGGGCGCTATGCCGCGCATACTTGTCACAACACGCTGCGTTGGCAACGAAAAAGAGCGCCCGCAGCCGATCCGCATATTGTGAAGCTGGCGCAAGACGTTGCGATTGTCCGCGTTCGACCGAAAGTACAATATACGGTTTGTGAGCGCCGCAGCATTCTGGCGGCGCATTTCGGCGAGACAACGGAACGGTGACGAATACGTAGTCTTGCAAGCCCCGGCATCGGGAGGCGATTGCCGGAGCGGGACATCAGGGAGGTGACATGTCCGACATATCCATGATCGTGAACGGGCGAAAAGTGTCAGGCAGCGTCGAGGACCGAACGCTGCTTGTTCATTTTCTGAGGGAGACGCTTGGTCTGACCGGCACCCATGTGGGCTGCGACACGTCGCAGTGTGGCGCATGCGTTGTGCATGTCGACGGCAAGGCAATGAAGTCGTGCTCGATGCTGGCCGCACAGGCCGCTGGCTCCGAAATCACCACCATCGAAGGACTGGCGCCAGGCGCTGACCTGCACCCGATGCAGGCCGCCTTCAAGGAGCATCATGGTCTGCAGTGCGGCTTCTGCACGCCGGGCATGATCATGACCGCTACCGACATGGTGCGCCGCCACCCCGAAGGACTGGATGAAGCCACCGTGCGCGCCGAGCTTGAAGGCAATATTTGCCGCTGCACCGGCTACCACAACATCGTTCAGGCGATCCTTGCCGCATCGAAGACGATGGGCAAGGGCGGCAAGGGCGGCAAGGGCAAGAAGGCGGCTTAGTGAATGGTGAAGTGTGAATGGAGAATGGCAGGATCGAAGCTCTGAGCTCACCCGCCATCTGACCATTCACCATTTTCCCATTCACCATTCACTAGTGGAGGAAATCACCGATGGGTGTTGAAGGCATTGGCGCACGCGTTGCGCGTAAGGAAGACAAGAGGTTCATCACCGGCGCTGGCCGCTATGTCGACGACATGGTTGTGCCCGGCATGAAACATGCCGTGTTCGTGCGCAGCCCGCACGCACATGCTGAAATCAAGAAGGTCGACACCAAGGCGGCGAAGGCTATGCCTGGCGTCATCGGTGTTTTGACCGGCCCGGAAATCAAGGCCGACGGCATCGGCAATCTGATCTGCGGCTGGGCAATTACCTCCAAGGACGGCACGCCGATGAAGATGGGCGCATGGTCGCCGCTCGCGGTTGGCAAGGTGCGCTACGTTGGCGACGCCGTCGCCATTGTTGTGGCCGACACCAAGGGCCAGGCACGCGATGCGGCTGAAGCCGTCAATGTCACCTACAAGGAGTTGAAAGGCGTGGCCGACGCCGCTGACGCCCTGAAGAAGGGCGCGCCGCAGATCCACCCGGAAGCGGAAGGCAATCTGATCTTCGACTGGGGCATTGGCGACGAAAAGGCGGCAACCGACGCGATCAAGGGCGCGGCCCATGTCACCCGCATGACCATCCGCAACAATCGTCTGGTTCCAAATGCGATGGAGCCGCGCGCAGCGCTCGGCCACTACAACAAGGCCGAAGACCACTACACCTGCTGGACCACCTCGCAGAACCCACATGTCGCCCGCCTGGTGATGAGCGCGTTCTACAATGTCGCGCCGGAAAACAAGCTGCGCGTTATCGCTCCCGATGTCGGCGGCGGTTTTGGCTCAAAAATCTACATCTATCCGGAAGAAATCGTCTGCCTGTGGGCGTCCAAGAAGACCGGCGTGCCGGTCAAGTGGGTCGCAGACCGCACCGAAAGCTTCCTCACCGACGCACATGGCCGTGACCATCACACCACAGTGGAGATGGGTTTCGACAAGAACCACAAGATCGTTGGCCTCAAAGTGGACACCATCGCCAATCTTGGCGCCTACATGTCGCTGTTCTCTTCAGCGACGCCGACCTATCTCTACGCCACGCTGCTGTCGGGCCAGTACAACATCCCGGCCATCTACGGCAATGTGCGCACGGTCTACACCAACACGGCGCCGGTCGACGCTTATCGTGGCGCCGGCCGTCCGGAAGCCTCGTACCTGATGGAACGCACCATGGAGACGGCGGCGCGTGAGCTGGGCATCTCGCCAGCTGAACTTCGCCGCAAGAACTTCATCACCCAGTTTCCGCACCAGACGCCGGTTATCATGGCCTATGACGCGGGCGATTTTGGCGCCTCGCTCGATGCTGCGATGAAGGCGATCGACTATGCCGGGTTTGAGAAGCGGCGCGCCGCATCGAAGAAGAAGGGCAAGCTGCGAGGCATCGGCATGAGCTGCTACATCGAAGCCTGCGGCATCGCGCCATCGGCTGCGGTCGGTTCGCTGGGCGCTGGTGTTGGCCTGTGGGAATCAGCTGAAATCCGCGTCAATGCGGTTGGCACCGTCGAGGTTCTCACTGGCTCGCACAGCCACGGCCAGGGCCACGAAACCACCTTTGCGCAATTGGTCAACACCCGCTTCGGCCTGCCGATCGATCAGGTCTCGATCGTCCACGGCGACACCGACAAGGTGCAGATGGGCATGGGCACCTACGGCTCGCGTTCCGGCGCTGTCGGCATGTCGGCCATGGTAAAGGCGCTCGACAAGGTCGAAGCCAAGGCCAGGAAGATTGCCGCCCACCTGATGGAGGCCGACGAGGGCGATATCGTCATCGAAAACGGCCTGCTCAAGGTTGCCGGCACCGACAAGAACGTGCCGTGGTTCCAGATGGCGCTCGCCGCCTATACTGCCCACAATCTGCCGGCTGGCATGGAACCGGGCCTGAAGGAGACGGCATTCTACGATCCGTCAAACTTCACCTTCCCGGCAGGCTGCTACATCTGTGAGGTCGAGGTTGATCCCGAAACCGGGGTCACCGACATCCTGCGGTTCGTCGCAGCGGATGATTTCGGCAATCTGATGAACCCGATGATTGTCGAAGGGCAAGTGCATGGCGGCGTAGCACAAGGCATCGGCCAGGCGCTGCTCGAAAATGCGGTCTACGACGACAGCGGCCAGATCCTGACTGCCTCTTACATGGACTATTGCATGCCGCGCGCCGACGATCTTCCGTCGTTCGAAATCTCGCACCAGTGCACGCCGTCGCCGTCCAATCCGCTTGGCATCAAGGGCTGCGGGGAAGCGGGAGCAATCGGTTCGCCGCCTGCGGTCATCAATGCGATCACCGACGCCATCGGCAACAATGACCTGACCATGCCTGCCACGCCGCTGAAGGTGTGGACGGCGATCAACGCCGCCAAGAAGCACTGAGGGAGGACGAACAATGTATTCGGTCAATTATCACCGCGCTTCTTCGGTCGCAGACGCAGTCAAGTTGCAGAAGAAGGGCGACGACGCGAAATATGTCTCGGGCGGCATGACGCTGATCCCGGCGATGAAATCGCGTCTCGCAGCCCCGTCAGACCTCGTCGACCTGTCGAAAATTGCCGACATCGCGGGCGTCAAGGTTTCTGGCAAGAACGTCACCATTGGCGCCGGCACAACACACTTTGACGTCGCCAACGACGCCAAGCTGAAAGCGGTTTGCCCGGCGCTTTGCCATCTCGCCTCGATGATCGGCGACCCCGCCGTTCGTCACCGCGGCACGATCGGTGGTTCGATCGCCAACAATGACCCCGCGGCTGACTACCCTTCGGCGATGCTGGCGCTCGGCGCGACAATCATCACCAACAAGCGCGAAATCGCCGCGGAAAAGTTCTTCACCGGCCTGTTTGAGACCGCACTGAAGGACGGCGAGATCGTCACGGCGGTGAAGTTCACGGCTCCGGCCAAGGCGGGCTATGAAAAGTTCCCCAACCCGGCCTCGCGCTATGCCATCGTCGGCGTCTTTGTCGCCAAGGGCAAGGACGTGCGGGTGGCGGTTACAGGCGCCGGCGATGACGGCGTGTTCCGCGCCAAGGCAATGGAAGCCGCGCTGACTAAATCGTTCGACGCTGCTGCGCTGGACGGCGTCAAGGTGGACGCATCCAACCTGATGACCGATATGCACGCGACTGCAGATTATCGCGCCGCCCTGATCGGTGTGATGGCAAAGCGTGCGGTGGCGAAAGCCAACGCCTGACCTGTCAGGTCAACAGATTAGGCGGGGGCGGGGCAGGCGGCTGCTCCGCCCTTGCCCGTTTTCCGGGCTTTTTCCCGGGTGTTTTGCGGGCAAATGGAATATTGTGCTCACCATTCCGCCGCATTCGGGGGTAGAAAGCTTTTCTTGAAGGGTTCAAGGCGCTGGATGGCGCATTTGCGAGAGGGAATTTCCATGAAAGCCAAGATTGTTGCCGCATTGGCGGCGGCTGCATTCATCAGCGCCTGCACCACCGACCCCTACACGGGCGACCCAAAACTGTCGAACACGGCAGGCGGTGCGCTGATTGGCGCTGGCGTTGGCGCACTTGCAGGTCTTGCTGTCGGCGGTTCGCCGCGCGCCCAGCGCAATGCAGTGCTGATTGGCGCAGGCATTGGCGCACTCGGCGGTGGCGCGATCGGTGCTTACATGGACCAGCAGGAGGCAGAACTGCGCGGCGCACTGCGCGGCACCGGTGTCGGCGTGGTCCGCAATGGCGACAACATCCAGCTCATCATGCCATCCAACATCACCTTTGCCACGGATCAGGATCAGGTCATGCCGGCCTTCTATCCAACGCTGAACGCGGTGGCCCAGGTCCTGCAAAAATACAATCGCACCTTGGTCGACGTGAACGGCCATACCGATTCCACTGGCGACGACAATTACAATTTCCAGCTCTCGGAGCGCCGCGCGCTTTCCGTCGCCAACTATCTTGGCAACCGCGGCAATGATCCGCGCCGCTTCTCGGTGCTGGGTTTTGGCGAGCGTCAGCCGATTGCGTCTAACGCTACCGAGGCTGGCCGCGCCCAGAACCGCCGCGTCGAGATCGAGCTCGCGCCGATCAGCGAAGGCTGACCCCGGCAGCCGGAATGCGCAACAGTGCATTCCGGCGAAACCTGCTGTTGTTGGCGGCTGAACCGGTGCATGCGATGACAGCGCCGCCGGACGCTATTCGAATTCGTCATTGGTTCACGCTTGGCGATTGCTCCCGGTCATCGGCGGCCTCGCGTGCAATGGCGATGTAAAATACCGCCTGCTTGTCTTCAATATCGGACAGATTCGCAATTTTGATATGCCGCCGGTGCTTGCCATCGCCTTCTAGTGCCCCGGCGGGATCCGCCAGCGACGCGCCTTCGCTGAACTCCAGTGACACATGCGATCTGTACGCAAACACCCCGCAAAATGCGCGCGAAGACGAAAACAGTAAGCCGCCATATTTTACGGTCTCCGTGATCGAAACGCCGGACCCAAGCGCAATTTCGCGCAGCCGGTGGACGATCGGAAACAACGCGCCGCGATGCTCTCGGACGTCTTGCAGGTAGCCGTCGATGCTTCGCATGTTCATCGATGATCGGCGTCGAGATAGGCTGATCTGAATTCTTCCGCCGGCACCCGGTCGGAATAGACGTAGAGTGTGACGCCGCTTGGGTCTCTCACTGAAAAGCCTCTGTCACCCCATGGGTGATCTTCCGGTGGATTTTCGGCAATCAGGCCTGCGCCAGCAAGAGCGAGATATTCCTGGTCAACATCTGCAACACGGAAATTGTAGGTCAGCCCTTCGGTGAGCGTTGGTGGAATGCCTTCTTGCGGCTCCATGAACTGTACAGAGTGTCCTTTTTCAAACTCGAGGTTGATAAACCAGCCGCAGTCGAAAATGAGCCTCGCGCCAAAATAATGCTGGTAGAATTCGCGGGACGCCGCGACATTGGGTGTGACGATGGCGGGTGATGCGGTCAATATCTTCATGGGGCAGGTTCTTGGGCTCAGTTGCGCCTGTCTCTTTGGCCCAGTCCGCTAATCCATTCTTGAATATTTCGGACATCAACCGGCGATCGTCACAATGGTAACGTCAGGCAGCCGTGCGGGCGTCAATCCGCCGAAGCGTTGGCACGCCCGGTTCATGTGCGACTGATCGGAAAAACCGGATTCAATCGCGGCCTCAGCAGGGCTGAGCTGCTTGTCCCTCAACAGCCGCAAAGCCTGATGGAACCGCAGGATGCTCGCAAATGTTTTGGGCGACAGGCCGGTTGCGCTCACGACCACCCGCGCAACCGTTCTCACGTCGATGCCGTGCATCTGCGCCACTTCTTGCACACTCAACCGCCCGCCAGACGTATGAAATGTGTCCAGCAAATCGCGCACGAGCCGTGATGGCTCAAGTTCGTTGCGCTCCGCTCGATGGCGCACAAAGTCGAGCAGACGCGTCACCAATTCATCGGGACCACTGGCCGGTTTGCAAAGTGCGGCAAGAGAGGGACACGCGCATATCGCTTCAGCGCCGGTCAGAACCCGGTCCCTGATACTTGCCGGCTCAATGCCGAGCATCGGCTGGATGTAGCCCGGCCGAAGCCGGATCCCGGCATAACCAATGCCGGCTTTGACTGGAATATCGTAGAAACAGGCAGTAGGCCCCGTAATCAACACCGTCGGGGACTGGACGTGAAGCCGCTCGACATCGAATTCCAGAATGATGTCGCACCTGCCATCGGGCAGGACGCGATACTTCGCTGGCTTGTCGGATAGCGACGTCCAGATTGCTTCGACGCCCGCAGCTGAGCTAGCCAGCCACGTCAGTTCTGTGTAGCGATTGGCAAATGTCATTGTCGGTCGCTCGATGCTGGCCCGAACTTGTCACGGCCTCGGGTCAGAGAGCAAGCCGCCGATCAGCGAGGGCTGACCAGCGCCTTCGCAATGCGCGCCGCCAGGCGCGCATTGTTCTCGACCAGCGCGATATTGGTTTTCAGGCTCGCGCCATCAGTCAGTTCAAGAATTTTCGCCAACAGAAACGGCGTCACTGCCTTGCCGGTGATGCCGTTTTCATTTGCGGCGCGCTGGGCCGCATCAATGTAGCCCTGCATCCGGTCTGCCGGAATTTCTGCTCCTGCTGGCACCGGGTTGGCCACCAGCATGCCGCCAACGACACCAAGCGCCTGGCGTGTTTGCTGGAACCTTGCGATTGCTTCGGCACTGTCGAGTCTGAGCGGAGCCGGGAAGGGCGACTGGCGCGACCAGAACGCCGGCATCACGTCCGCGCCATAGCCGACCACGGGAACCCCACGCGTCTCCAGCACTTCCAATGTCTTTGGGATATCAAGGATGGCTTTCGCGCCGGCGCTCACGACGATAACCGGCGTGCGTGCCAGTTCGTCGAGATCAGCGGACACGTCGAACGACAATTCTGCGCCCTTGTGCACGCCGCCAATGCCGCCGGTCGCAAATACCGAAACGCCGGCCAGATGCGCCGCCATCATGGTTGCGGCAACTGTTGTGCCGCCGGTGCGGCGTTCGGCAACGGCAAAGGCAAGATCGGCGCGCGACAGCTTCATCGCCCCGCCGGTCGTCGCCAGCGCATCGCGTTCGCCATCCGAGAGGCCGACCTTGATGCGTCCGCCCATCACAGCAATTGTCGCCGGAACCGCACCTTCGTCGATGATGATGCGCTCGACGCTTGCCGCCATGTCGCTGTTGGCGGGGTAGGGCATGCCGTGGGTGATGATGGTGCTTTCGAGCGCCACCACAGGGCGATTGCCGGCAATCGCCTCTGCGACCTCGGGGTGAATGTCGACATATTGTCTGGCAGCTGCATTGAGCATGGTTCTATTCCCGGATCTTTTGCGCGTGCGGCACTCGCGCCAGCGCAGTTCTGAAAGTCACATCGTTGAGATCGGCGACAACATTTTCGGTCAAAAGCGTCAGCAAAGCCGCTGCAACGCCGTCGCGCATGGCATCAGGCAGGGCGTGCCCGAGCATCAACGCGGCGATTGTGGCGCCCGCCAGAGCATCACCTGCGCCGGTCACATCGGCAATCCGGTCGAGCGGCGGCGGCGTCAGCGTCCATGTGCCTGAGAGGTCAAACCCGGTCACGTCACGCCCGCCATCGGTGATGATGCCGCCAGCCAGCCCCGCTTGCCGCAACCCTGCAGTCAGCTCGGCTGTTGGCGCGCCAACCTCCAGCCCTGTCAGGGCGGCGGCTTCCTTGCGGTTCATGAACAGGCAGTCCAGACGGTCAAGCAGACCGGCCAGCCGCACAACCTTGGCAGGCGAAATGCCGATCGCAAAACGATTCTGGCCGCCTGGGCCTGCAAGCGCAAGGTTAAGCGCATCAGTGGGCAAATTCGCGTCAGTCAGCACTGCATCAGCCTGCCGGATGGCTGTGCGGCATCCGGTGCGGCGCAACTGCTTGGGGAACAGGTCATAGATCTGCATGTCGGCAAAGCCGACGATCAGGTCGCCGGATTGATCTATGATCGCGGTATAGCTGGCGCTGGTCCGGTCCAGAAAGACCGCAGAGCGGTCCACGACGTCTGCGTCAATGATTGCATTGGCGATGGCGTCGCCCACCGTGTCGCCGCCGCGCAGCGAAATCAGCTCGCCGCCGATTCCCCGCGCAACCGCTGCGCGCAGAGCATTAAAGACCACGCCGCCGATCTCCTCGCGCATCGCGCCGGGGTTCGATGCGCCGGGATGATAGTCGCCCGCAACCTGGCCGCGCCTGTCGATATGGGCGCCACCAATGGCAAGCAACGCCGGCTTGTAACTTGTCGATTTCATGTTGCGGCCAGAATATGTTTGCCCGATACTTTACTATCTTTGGTCAGGCTATCGCTGTGGCCAAAAAAAAAGCAAGGCCGCGAAGGCCTTGCAAATAAACGCGTCCGATCTGTTCCTATTTGGCGGCAGCGTGTAATCGCGCCTAGATCGCATCCTCCCAAGACTTTGACCGCGTAGGAGAGCGAACGTTTTTTCGCTCTCTCGTGTTATGGGTGCAACATTAGCCCAATTATTGCCCAATTGTCACGCGGAATTTTCCCGGCACACAATCTGTGACGTGCTGCGTTGCACAAAAATGAGGCGTATTCATCCCGCAGCGCGAAGCGGCCAAGTTACAGTTTCCTTACCGCCTTGAAATCGCTATGAAGCCACGCAACCGTTAATACCGCGCGGTCGATTCCGGCCGCCCGTCTCCCATTCGGAATGTCCCATGCGTCTGTCGCGATATTTTTTGCCGATCCTGAAGGAAAATCCCCGGGAGGCTGAAATCGTGTCGCACCGGCTGATGCTGCGCTCGGGCATGATCCGCCAGCAGGGGCAGGGCTCCTTCACCATGCTGCCGCTCGGCAAGCGGGTGCTCGACAAGGTCTGCAACATCATTCGCGAGGAGCAGAACCGCGCCGGTGCGCTCGAAATCCTGATGCCGACTATCCAGTCGGCTGAGCTGTGGCGCGAGAGCGGCCGCTACGACGCCTATGGCAAGGAAATGCTGCGCATCAAGGACCGTCAGGAGCGTGAATTGCTCTATGGTCCGACCAATGAGGAAATGGTCACGGAAATCTTCCGTTCCTACGTCAAATCCTACAAGGACCTGCCGCTCAATCTCTACCACATCCAGTGGAAGTTCCGCGATGAGGTGCGCCCGCGCTTCGGTGTCATGCGTGGCCGCGAGTTTTTGATGAAGGACGCCTATTCCTTCGACATCGACTATGAGGGCGCGCGCGCCGCCTACAACCGCATGTTTGTCTCCTACCTGCGCACGTTTGAGCGCGTCGGTCTGAAGTCGGTGCCCATGCGCGCCGACACTGGCCCCATCGGCGGTGACCTCTCCCACGAGTTCATCGTGCTGGCCGAAACCGGCGAGAGTCAGGTGTTTTGCCAGAAGGAATTTCTGGAATACGAAGTCCCCGGCGTTGACGTGAACTATGATGACGACGCCGAGATCGCCGGCATCGTCAAGAAATGGACCACGCCTTACGCAGCCACCGACGAAATGTTCGACGAAGCCGAATGGGACAAGATCCCCGCCGGTGACAAGGTATCGGCGCGCGGCATCGAGGTCGGCCACATTTTCCATTTTGGCGAAAAATATTCGAAGCCGATGGGCGCGAAGGTGCAAGGCCCCGATGGCAAGGAGCACTTTGTCTCCATGGGCTCTTACGGCATCGGCCCGACGCGTCTGATCGCCGCCATCATCGAGGCCAGCCACGACGACGCCGGCATCATCTGGCCGGAATCGGTCGCGCCGTTTGACGTCGTCATCATCAACATGAAGACCGGCGACGCCGAATGCGACCGTGTCTGCGAAGAACTCTACGCCGCCCACGAGGCTGCCGGCCTCGACGTGCTCTATGACGACACCGACCAGCGCGCCGGCGGCAAGTTTGCCACCGCCGATCTCATCGGCATTCCGTGGCAGGTCATTGTCGGCCCGCGCGGCGTCGCTGCCGGCGAGGTCGAGGTCAAGCGCCGCTCCACCGGCGAGCGCGACGTCAAGACAATTGCTGACCTCTTGGCCTCGCTGAAGCCCGCTGCATGACAGACACAACCGCCGCCAGCGCGACAATGCCCGAACCGGTGCTGACCACCGGCGCAAAACCGTTCTCGGCCTTTGAGCGCATGGTCGCCTGGCGTTACCTGCGCGCCAAGCGCCGCGAGGGCGTCACCTCCTGGGTCGCCGTCATCTCGTTCCTCGGCATCATGCTGGGCGTCGCCACGCTGATCGTGGTCATGAGCGTCATGAACGGTTTTCGCGCCGAGCTGCTCGACCGTATTCTCGGCATCAACGGCCATGTCATCCTGCAGCCGATCGACCGCCAGTTTGACGACTACGCCGCCGTCGCCTCGCGCATCAATCAGGTCGCCGGCGTCAAGTTCGCCGTACCGATGGTCGAAGGTCAGGTCATGGCGCAGGGCCCGAGCGGCACCGGCGGCACCGGCGCTGTGGTCAAGGGCGTGCGCGCCGAAGACCTCGCCAGGATGACCTTTGTCTCCGGAAATCTGCAACAGGGCACGTTTGACAATTTCGACAGCGCCGAAGGTGTCGCGGTCGGCTCCCGCATGGCCGAAAATCTCGGCCTGTCCATCGGCGACCTCGTCACGCTGATCTCGCCAGACGGCGACGTCACCCCCATTGGGACGACTCCGCGTGTAAAAGCCTATCCGGTCACCGCCATCTACGAGATCGGCATGAGCGAATATGACTCGCTGCTTGTCTTCATGCCGCTGGCGGAGGCTCAGCTCTTTTTCAATTCCGAGGGCATTGCGCAGACGATGGAAATCTTTGTCGACAATCCCGACCTTGTCGACGACCTGAAGGAGCCGATCGAGGCCGCCGCCCAGCGCGACGTCTTCCTGACCGACTGGCGTTTTCGCAACCAGACCTTCTTCTCCGCGCTGGAGGTCGAACGAAACGTCATGTTCATGATCCTGTCGCTGGTTGTGCTGGTGGCCGCGCTCAACATCATTTCCGGCCTCATCATGCTGGTGAAGGACAAGAGCCACGACATCGCCATCCTGCGCACGATGGGCGCGACGAAAAATTCGATCATGCGGATTTTTGTCATGACGGGCGCCGCCGTCGGCATTGCCGGCACAGTCGCCGGCGTCATCCTCGGCTACATCATCTGCATCAATGTCGAGTCCATCCGCCAGTTCTTCTCCTGGCTGTCGGGCGCCATCCTGTTCAATCCGGAACTCTATTTCCTGTCGCGCCTGCCGGCCAAGATGGACCCCAACGAGGTGTTCATGGTCGTCTGCATGGCGCTGGTGCTCACTTTCTTCGCCTGCATCGTGCCTGCCTGGCGCGCCGCAAAACTCGACCCCGTTGAAGCACTTAGATACGAATGATGGCGGGCGAACCGATCCTTTCCCTCAACAGCGTCGACCGTTTCTACATGCAGGGCGACCGAAAACTGGTCATTCTCGATGCTGCCGATTTTGTGCTGCGCCCGGGCGAGCTCGTGGCGCTGGTCGCCGCGTCCGGCACCGGCAAGTCGACGCTGCTGCACACCGCCGGCCTGCTTGAGCGGCCAAATAGCGGCCAGGTTC
The DNA here is from genome assembly GCA_036742015.1 of Mesorhizobium sp. Classification (GTDB taxonomy): domain Bacteria; phylum Pseudomonadota; class Alphaproteobacteria; order Rhizobiales; family Rhizobiaceae; genus Mesorhizobium_A. The sequence goes on from DAINRF010000012.1 coordinate 62,457, forward strand.
TGCTTGCCGGACGCGACTGCGGCTCGCTCTCAGACGACCAACGCACCGCCATCCGCCGCAACGAGATCGGCTTCGTCTACCAGTTCCACCACCTGCTGCCGGAGTTTTCGGCGCTGGAAAACGTGATGATGCCGCAACTGGTCAAGGGCCTTGCCCGCGATGAGGCCGCCAGCCGCGCCCAGGAACTGCTCGACTATATGCACATTGGTGAACGTGCCCAGCACAGGCCGGGCGAACTGTCGGGCGGCGAACAGCAGCGTGTGGCGATTGCCCGCGCCGTCGCCAACGCGCCGCGCGTGCTGCTGGCCGACGAGCCGACCGGCAATCTCGACCCCAAGACTGCCGGCTATGTGTTTGACGCACTCGCCGCGCTCGTGCGCCAGTCGGGCCTAGCCGCCGTCATCGCCACCCACAACCACGACCTCGCCGCCCGGATGGACCGCCGTGTGACGCTGGAAGCGGGGAAAGTGGTGGGGTTCTAGGCGCTGCGCCCTATCTCTCCCCTTGCGGGAGAGAAAGCGAAATCAGCACCTTAGCCAAAGCGAAGCGTCGCTAAGTGCTAGATTTCGCAAGTGAGGGGTTGGTCTGTTTAGGGCTTCATCTGCCGCCGTCGTCCTCGGACGGAGCCGTTGCGGAGGTGCGCGGCCTCATCCCTCCCACCTGAGGGGATGAGGAGCGGTTTGCACAGCAAACGAAAAGCCCCGGAATGGGCTTTTCGAGCGAGCGAACGCCTGAGGCCGTTGCCGAAGGCTGTGGTCCGCGCAACGGACCGGGTGGGGTAACCTCTGACGCGCTCGACGCCGCTTCTCCCGCAGCCGCTTCCTACCACCTGAAAAGTGAGGAGCGGTCTGCTTTGCCAGTCTTTCCGTCCCGGCTGAAGACGTTCAGAAAAGCGGCCGGAAGTCCGAAGACAAACAAAAACAAAGGGGGCAGTGACCGATCTGCTGTCGGGGCTTCCGGCATTGATGTTCGTTTGAATATCAGCGGGTCAATCCCTGCCCGCGCATTCAGTCGGGAGTCTGTTGTCGATTGCGTTGCGGGCGCCCCAAGCTCTATGGCTGTTTCCCGATAGCTGCGGTCTTGGCCTCAACCAAAGTGGGGTGATTTGCAGACCCGGTCCGTTCCGGGCAATCAAAGGGCAAACGCCCCATCAAGCCAACGCAAAATCGGCACGATGAAAGACCGTAAGTCCTCACTGCATTTGCAAGTGCGGTCGATCGCGACGACATGTCGGGGCTAAATTCCGAGTTTGTCGATGGCCTGGTCGAGAATCTTCAAGTGCTCATCTGCGATCGGCTCGATCTGAAGTTGCGGAAGACCTGCAATGTAAGCGGCCCAATCAACTTTCGCCGTGCTCGTCTGGTCGTCATCAACACGCCGTTCGAAATATGGCCGCCACGCGTCGTTGATCAAATCGCTTAAGCGTTCGTCCTCCTCTGCTAGCCGCTGCAACAGTTTCTCACCGACGAGCCCCTTCATAGACCTCGCGCTGAGCCAACCTTGTTGCTCTGCGTGCGCCCACACAGGAAGCGGCCACAGCTCTTCAAGGCAGATGGGCACTGTGATGCCAAGTTCGCAAGCGGCAGTAAGATGCGCGGGTTGACCAAGTTTGATAAGTGAAACGTGCTTCCAACTCACGTCTTCGCTCTTGAACCGCACGTACGCGCCATCACCCTCCGCATCGGCATCGATGATTCCGACCGCGCTTCGGCGTTGAGCCACCGGCAGGTGCTTCGTCCGGAATTCCCAAGAGCGAAGCATGTTGGTTACATAGTTGGCACCTGCGCGCGGCGGCGGCTCCGCCAAGAAAAGCTGCTGCGCTTTGTCAGGGCGGAATAGCAGCAGCAGTTTGCGGAAAATAACGTAGTCTGTCGGCCCCTCGACAAACAGCGTTGGTAAGTTGGCTTGGTTGAACTGTTCAAGTTTCGTACGGAGATCTGCGGCCTGCGATGTCGCTTCCGCCAACGCGACTTGTGCAGCCTTGATGTGCGGCGCGATGATGGCCATGGCACCCATCGACTCGTCCAACGACACGATGGCTTCTGCGGCCGATCTCGCTTCAGTCCCAGATGTAGGACCATCATTGGTCAAATGGTAGGCACTGCACAAACCGCGGCCGCCGTCATCTAGATGCATGTTGTAGAAGACAGGTGAGTGAGTTGTTAGGAGCACCTGCGAAAGTTCTCCCGCAGCCAACTTGTGAAACGCTTCCGCCAGCGCCTGCGCTCGCCGGAATTCAAGATTGTTCTCTGGCTCCTCGTATGCCCAAATAAAGGTCGGCGAGATGCCTGCGGCCTCGCGGCTGCGCTCCGCAATGAACTTCAGGATAAGGGGGATGTAACGAGCCTTGATGCCGTCGCCACGGCTGTCGAGCGATATTGACTTCTCTCCTGCGAGAAAGTCGAGGCTCTGGAACAGCGGCGTTAGGTCGTTCGGCAGGCTGAGGCGCGGCGCGTCTTTGAGTTCCGTGCCAATATCTGCGAGCAACCCAGCGACAGCGCCAGAAATAACTCCTTCGAGTTCTCCGCTGCTCTGCCTCACCGTTTGTTCCGATGCATTCGCTATGACTTCGAAAATGCGACCTCTTAAGGTTCGGAAAAAGTCGGCGCTTCTCACAGCAGGCACGTACTCGAACTGTATCCGCGACAGCAGGACAGGAACCCGCGAGCGTCCGTCAATGTCAACGACGGTCTCGGTAAATCCCTTTCCGCGCTTCTTCTGCGTGAGTCGGACACCCCAATATTCGTCGGACTCCTGGAGGCCGTTGGCTCGCCACCGCTTTCGCCACCTTATGAAATTGCCGTTGTTCGCTCGATACGAAGTCGGTAGTTCGAGATCGACTTGGACCTCGATCTCCGACGCTTGCTTCACTTTTGTCTCGGCAAAGCGATTGAAGTCGTCTGAAAAGTGGAATGGCGTGTCGGGGTTGGTCTTTCCATTAAAGAAAAGGTTGAGGGCCCGAAGGACATTAGATTTGCCGCAGTCGTTGTCGCCGACGATCACGGTGAGATCTGTTGCCTCCATCGTGAGTTCGACAATCGAGCGGAAATTCTTGATCGTGACCCGTCTTATCTTCGGCATAAATCCCTCACCCCTCCATCGCTGATGATGGCGAGGGGATCCTCGTGCTGCGGGACGTGCTTTGCAATAGCGCGGCCACCCGAGCGACCGCTCGCCCACAACTTGCAGTCTGCTTCCCAACCAACGCGTGTCAATTTTAGTTTAGCTTCGCGATCTCGGTGCTGGTCCGTTGCCGGGTTCCGAACGGGCCTCTCGGGGCCCCCTGCTTGGCAAGGGCAGAAGAAATTGCTTGGCAATTCAAAGCTTGAGTCGGGTGCCCTCGTTTCGTCACATTGATCAGACGTCACGGCAATGTCGTCGCCGCCGTTATCCGCGCCTCGATCCCAAGGAGATTACACCTGCGTGCCCCGCAACTGCCGCTTGCAGTCGCATTTGAGGCGGACAAACCCGCCACACAACGCACGCCCGCGGAAAAAGAAAAACCGCCCCTTCGACCACTTACCCAAAATCGCCAGCCCGCCCGGCAAATTTTCCATCCGCCACCCCGACACCCGCCCCCACAATAGCCTCGACCAATCACGGAGGCGCATATGGCAAGGGAGGGCGGACACGACAGCAGACTGGCAATGCTTCGCCGCATCGTCGCCATGCTGTTCGCCCTCTCGGGCCTGGCCGAGCGGTCCACCAGCCGTTCGCGGCCGGTGCGCAGAACGCTGTGCTGGCTCTTTGCGCTGGTCCAGTCACCCGTGCGCGAGATGATTTCCGGCATCGCATCCGATTTCGGCCTTGAGACCGATTTTTCAGAACTGGACTTTGTCAAATCAAACGACAGCGCCGAGGACCTGATGCGTTTTGCCGCCGCGCTGGCCGAGCTTGGCCGGGCGCTGCAATTTCTGGTTCTTCATCTCGAGCAGCTTGCGCCACCTGAGCGCAGTCGCGTGCTGGACACGATCACGCCCCGCATCGCCGCTTTGATCGGCGTGCTGATGCCGGGCCTCGACACCGTGCCCGTCCGCAAGCTTTACCCCGACACGTCCTAGCCTGAACTCCTGCTGACGTTTTCACGGCCCGCCGGCATCCGGCGCTGGCCGCGCTGGCGCACGCCCGGATTCCGGCCATCAATGTTTCATTTACCATCCGGCGGCGCGCAGGCGCGGAAACCGGAAGAAGCCTGTTGACTTTGAACAAAAATAGAACAAAATAAAAACATAAGAGAACAGGAGCCCAAAATGACCGAACTTCTCCAGGATGTCGTCTCTCTCGTTTCCGTCAGCACCTTCCTCGTTTCGGTCGCCATGTGGATCGGCGCATTCTAGGAATCTGTGACGTCACGCTACACGCAAACGTGTCTGGCGCTTAATCGTTTCTTGCAGCATCGGCGCTAGTGTCCCGCCAAAACGGGGCGCATTTCATGCCAGGCTGGCTTGCTGCAATTCTGGTCCTTCTCAATCTCGGACTGATCTATTTTCTGATGGCGGCCCCGCTTGGCCGCCGCACCATCCGGCGCAGCATCGTCATTGCCGCGCCGCGCGAAAAAATCTGGCAGGCGCTGTGGCCGCTCGGCGCCGACGCAAACTGGTCCGGCGATTTTGTCGAGGTCGAGCCGCTGGCCGGGGGGCAGATGCGTCTGGCGCTTACCTGGGACGGGCGCGACGGCAAACCGATCTCGCGTATCGCCGAACATGCAGACGTGGTCGAGGCAGAGCGTTTCACCACCCGCATCGTTGACGACAGTTCGCTCGAAGCGGCGTTCTGGGCTGACCATGCCGAAACGGTCGAGCTGGCCGATGCCGGTGGCGGCGCGACCCGCGTCACCATCGAGCAGACGGATCGCTATCGCGGCTTTGCCTTTCTTGGCTTCCGCTACTTTGCGCTGCGCCGCAAACTGATGAAGCTGCGTGTGTGGGCCAACACCGGAACCTACAAACCCGGCGGCCTGTTCGAGCGCCCGTCGACGCAAATCCTCATGGCGATCATTTCGATCGTCATCCTCTGGTCGCTCACCGGCTTTTCCGTCGGCGGGCTGGCCTTCGCGATCATCCTCACTTTGGTCGTCGCGCTGCACGAACTCGGCCACATGGCGGCCTTCCGCATTTCAGGCCACCGAAAGGTCAGGATGATTTTTGTGCCGCTGCTCGGCGGCATCGCGGTCGGCGGCAGGCCCTATGACAGCCATTTCGAAGTCGCCTTTGTCGCCTTGATGGGGGCAGGGTTCTCCGCCTTTCTCGTGCCGCCGCTGCTGCTGGCCGGTCACGCGGCTGTCGCTGCCGGCAGCGTTCACGGCGGCAATTTTATGGCCGCGCTTGTCGGCTGCGTTGCGCTGTTCAACCTCGCCAACCTGACGCCGGTGTGGAAGTTCGACGGCGGGCAGGTGCTGCGCCAGATTGTTCCCGGCGGCCTGCCACTGGCCCTCTGCTCATTTGCGCTGCTTGCCTTGTTCCTGGGTGTCGGCCTGCTTGCCGGCTTCCCGCAGCAGATCGTGCTGGTCTCCGGTGTGGCGCTTGCCGCGCTCAGCCTCATCACCGCCGGGTCAAACGTCAAGCCGCGTCACGCGCTGCGCCCCATCGACCAGCGGGGCCGGGCAGTCATCGCCGCCGGGCTCGTCGCCGTCATGGCCATCCACGCATCCGGCGTCATCTGGGCATTCCGGCATTTTACTTGAGGCCGGTCGAGCTCAGTCGCCCAGCGCCACGCCCTCGCGGCGCGGGTCGGCCCCGCCAAAAATGCCCTCAGGCGTGATCGCGACGCCGTGCAGGCCGGAATTTAGTTCCTTCAAAGCGGTCTTGAACCCAAGCGCCTCGAGGTCCTTTGCCATCCCGGCCGCTGGCGTTCCAGCTTCCAGATCATAGGTCCCGAAACGATTGGTCAGGTGCGGCATCGAGATCGCCTGCTGCATGTCCAGCTTCCAGTCGGCCAGCCCGATGATCGTCGCCGCCACATAGGGGATGATTCTGCTGCCGCCAGGTGACCCCAGCGCATAGGCCGGCTTGCCGTCCTTCAGGATGATGGTTGGCGACATCGACGAGCGCGGCCGCTTTCCGCCTTCGACCCGGTTGGCCACCGCCATCCCGTCTTTCTCCGGAACGAAGGCAAAATCGGTCAGCTGGTTGTTCAGCAGAAACCCGCCGGTCATCAGCCGCGCGCCAAATCCGTTCTCGATCGAGCTCGTCATCGAGGCGATGTTTCCATCAGCGTCGGCAATGACAAAATGTGTCGTCGACGGCATCTCGTGCGCCGGTGCGTCGCGCCGCAACTCCGCCTTGTCCCAGGGCGGCTCGCCGGCCGCGACCTCTCCCGCCGCAAGCGCAGTTGGACGGCGCAGCAGCTGCGAACGTGCGCGCAGATAGTCTGCGTTGAGCAGACCCTTCGGCATCGACACAAAGTCACTGTCGGCAACAAAGCGTTCGCGGTCGGCAAATGCGAGCCGGGTCGCGTCGCCAATAATCCGCCAGGCCTCCGGATCGTCCTTGCCAAGTGTCGCCAGATCAAACGGCTCCACCAGTGCAAGGATCTGGCCGATTGCAAGCGCGCCGGAGGAGGGCGGACCCATGCCGCAAACGCTCAAGCCCCGATAGGGCGCGCACACCGCCGGGCGTTCAATCGCCTGATAGGTTTTCAGGTCTTCTGCCGTCAGCAGACCCGGGTTGGTCGCGTGATTGCGCACCGCGTTGACCAGCGCCGCCGCAACCGGACCCAGATAGAATGCGTCTGCGCCGCCATCTGCAATCAGGTCAAGCGTGTCGGCATAGGCCTGGTTGCTCAGCCGGTCGCCTTCCTTGACCGCAACGCCGCCGGGAAAAAAGTAATCGCGGGTCGTTGGCTGACTGGCGAGATATTGCCGATCCTGCTCCACCAGCGCCGCCAGCCGCGGCGACACCTCGAACCCGTCCTGCGCAAGCTGGATCGCCGGATAAAACAGCTGCGGCCAGTCGAGCTTGCCGTGGCGCTTGTGGACCGTCTCCATCAGCCGCACGACGCCCGGCACACCGGCCGAGCGGCCACCGACCACCGCCTTGAAGAAGTCGAGCGGCTTGCCGTCCGCTCCAATGAACAGATCGCCGGTCGCCGCAGCCGGCGCTGTCTCGCGTCCATCCCAGGTGGTTATCTGCCCGGTCTTGCCGTCATACCAGACGAGAAACGCTCCGCCGCCAATGCCGGATGATTGTGGCTCCACCAGTCCAAGCACGGTTTGCACGGCCACCAGCGCGTCCGCGGCGCTGCCGCCGGCGCTCAGCACGGCGCGCCCGGCGTCCGCAGCCAGCGGGTTCGCCGCCACCACCATCTGGCGCTGCGCGCGCACGACCGTCTTTGCTGTCTCGGGCGTCGCGGCTTCCGGCGCTACCTGGTCGGTCAGCTGTTGAGCTTGGACAGAAGGCGAGGCGAGGGCGAGCGATACGGCAAATACGTGAGCAGCAAGGAAGGAATCGTACCGGCGCATGGACATCTCCCCAAGGCCGCAGCCCTAGCGGCCAAAGACCTCTTCAAACGACGCCTTCAAAGCGACGTCGAGGTCCGCCATCGTAACCGGCAGGCCGAGATCGACAAGACTGGTCACGCCGTGCTCAGCAATGCCGCAGGGCACAATGCCGGAAAAATGTGTCAGGTCGGGTTCGACATTGATGGCAATGCCGTGAAAGCTCACCCATTTGCGCAGCCGGATGCCGATGGCAGCAATCTTGTCTTCGGCCGGCTGTCCGAACCGCATCGGCTGGTCCGGCCGCACCACCCAGACGCCGACGCGATCTTCACGCCGCTCGCCGCGCACGTTAAAGCTCGCCAACGTGCCGATGATCCAGTCTTCCAGCGCAGCGACAAAGGCGCGCACGTCTTCGCGGCGGCGCTTCAGGTCGAGCATGACATAGGCAACGCGCTGTCCCGGCCCATGATAGGTGAACTCGCCGCCGCGCCCGGCGTCAAATACCGGAAAGCGCGACGGGTCGACCAGGTCTTCGGCGCGGGCGCTGGTGCCTGCAGTGTAGAGGGGAGGGTGCTCCACCAGCCAGACCAGCTCGGGCGCGCCTTCGCTGCGAATCTTCTCGGCCCGCTCTTCCATAAAGGCCAGCGCCTGAGGATAGGGCGTCAGTCCGGGCGCAACAAGCCACTCTACCGGCTGGCCGGGTGCGTTGGGTCGAAATCCCGCCGGGATGTTCTGCCTGATCGTCACGTTTGATCCGAAATTGAACCCATATCATATGGCCCGTTGCAGCTGTCGCGTCCAGCCACAGACGCGGCGGCGCGCCGCACCTGCACACAAACTGAAATAAGCCCGCTGGCGCACTTGTTTCGCTGAAATGCTTTTGCTACATGCCCCGAGCCGGTTCGACCGGCCTACCACGTGCGGTCGTGGCGGAATTGGTAGACGCGCAGCGTTGAGGTCGCTGTGGGGCAACCCGTGGAAGTTCGAGTCTTCTCGACCGCACCATTTTTCTTGCATCGTCAGGCAAGATTATTAAGTTAAATCAACGAGTTAGAAGAACGACGCTTAATGGTGCTTGCGCAAGCGCACTGTTCTGTGTGACCTATTGTGCGACCAAATGCGCTACCAAGCGCAAAAGTTGAGGTGCGCACATGGGACGAAACCGCAGCGGCAATGCCGATCCAAACCGATATCTGTCGTTGCGCAGCGGCCACTATCACTACCATCGCAAGGTGCCGCAGCTGGTCGCGCACCTGGACGAACGGTCGCCGCTGGTGCGATTCTCTCTCAAGACTGACGATCTGGCGCTGGCGCGCAAAAAACGCGACATGGCGGCGGCGGCCGACGATGCGCTTTGGGCCTCGTTGGTCACAGGCTCCGGGGTGGACGAAGCGCGGCTGCGTTTCGAGGCGGCGCGAAAACGTGTCGAGGCGCTGGATTTCACCTTTCATGAAACGGGATGGCTGGCGCGCATCGGCAGCGAGGCGGAACTTGCGCGGCGGTTCGAAGCAATCCTCACCAGGCCGGCAGCGGCAGCGGCCGATGAGCCGCTGCTTGGCCTGGTCGACGTGCCAAAGACCACTGTAACTCAGGCTTTTGCGCTCTATTGCGATGAGATCGTCGCTGACGAACTGGTCGGCAAAAGCAAGGCGCAGCGTGATCAATGGAAGAAGGTCAAGCAGCGCGCGGTCAACAATTTTGTCAAGCTGGTCGCAGACAAGCCGATCGCAGACATCACCATTGACGATGCTAAAAAAGTTTATCGTTACTGGCTCGGCCGCATTGCGCCCAAGATTGGCGCAGCCGATGCGTCAGCATCGTCCGGCAATCGCGACATTGGCAATATGCGTGTGCTCTACGCTGCCTATTTCAAGCATATGGGCGACTCGCGCCGCGAAAACCCTTTCGACGGGCTCGGGTTCTCGATGCGCAAGAAAAGGTCCAGGCCACCTCTGCCAACCGAATGGATCCGTGACACGATCATGCGGCCTGGTGCGCTTGCCAGTTTGAATGAGGAAGCGCGTGGCATCCTGTTGATCCTGATTGAGACCGGCGCCCGGCCAAGCGAGATCTGCAACCTGAATGAGCGCTCGATCCGGCTGGTTCACAAGGTGCCGCACATCGCCATCGAACCGCGCGATGATCCTGACGACCCGCGCGAAATCAAGACATTGTCGTCTGAGCGGCAGGTGCCGCTTGTCGGTGTGGCGCTGGAGGCAGCCCGCCGCCACGCAAAAGGCTTTCCGCACTACAGAAACCGCGAAAACGATCTGTCAGCCACGCTCAATAAATTCTTGCGTTCAAACGGGCTCTTGCCACCGGCCGGCAAGCACACAGTCTATTCGCTGCGCCATTCGTTTGAAGACAGGATGAAGGTTGGTGGTCTGGACGACGAATTGCGCCGGATCACACTCGGCCACGCGATCAACCGGCCGCGCTATGGCGCAGGCGGTACGTTAGAGTGGCGGCGGGACGAACTCAATAAGATCGCCCTGCCGTTTGACCACTCGATCGTCTGAAATGAGCCCGGGCAGCGGTGACCGCATCCTGCTCCTGCTGCTTGGCGTCGATCATGCGTTGCAGCGCATGCCATAGCGGCGCGGCCTTGTGGGCGCGATTGCCCATGCGCACCATCAATCCGGCCAGATAGTCCTGGTATTCCAGCAGCCGTTGCAGCGACGGCTGAAACTGCTTTTCCCGTTTCATGGAACCTCGACAGGCTGGCCGCCAATCAGCCGGTAAAAGACCATCGGCTTGATTCCATCGTTTCCGGCGATGCCTGCCCAGACATGTAGGATGCGCCCGGCCGGTCCATCTCGCTCGGCGAGAAAGATCGCATTGCCATCTGCCGCGCGAGCTTTGCCTTGGAAGCCTGTTGCGGTAGCAGCGCCTCCTTCGCCGGATGCGGTAGCAGCGCCTCCAGTTCCGGTTGCGGTAGCAGCGCCTCCAGTTCCGGTTGCGGTAGCAGCGCCTCCAGTTCCGGTTGCGGTAGCAGCGCCCTGCCACCCGGATGCGGTAGCAGCGCCCTGCCACCCGGATGCGGTAGCAGTGCCACGGTCGCCGGATGCGGTAGCAGTGCCACGGTCGCCGGATGCGGTAGCAGCGCCTCCAGTTCCGGTTGCGGTAGCAGCGCCCTGCCACCCGGAT
>DAINRF010000012.1:73141-102647 GCA_036742015.1 Mesorhizobium sp.
TGCGGTAGCAGCGCCTCCAGTTCCGGTTGCGGTAGCAGCGCCCTGCCACCCGGATGCGGTAGCAGCGCCTCCAGTTCCGGTTGCGGTAGCAGCGCCTCCAGTTCCGGTTGCGGTAGCAGCGCCTCCTTCGCCGGATGCGGTAGCAGCGCCTCCAGTTCCGGTTGCGGTAGCAGCGCCTCCAGTTCCGGTTGCGGTAGCAGCGCCTCCTTCGCCGGATGCGGTAGCAGCGCCTCCGTCCCGGCCAACAGTGACAGATGTCTGCGGCTCATCCGTGACGTCGCCGTCCACCGGCCTGGCCCGGTCCTTCACCCATTGAGCCGCTTCGAGAATGATCTCCGTCAGCCCGATTTCCTTGCCAACCGACAGGATCTCGGCTGCCGTCTTTTCGCCATCGTCATCGCTGTCCATCGCGCCGGAAATCTCGACCCGGAAAATGCGGGCCGATGCCGGCGGATAATATTTGAACAGCGCCAGCGGGTGGCCAGTGATCGCATGAAAACCGCTTTCGCAGGCTTTGACGGGCCCTTCGTGGCGATAGGTTTGGCCTGCGGCAAACTGAAACCCGCGGCAGGTCATGTCCTGGTTGAACGCTTTGTAGGCAGGAACCGGCGATGTGACGGTGGCTTCGGTGTTTGTTTTGTGGGGCATGATCAGTCCTTCCATGGGCAGGGTTCGCCCGGCGCGGCGCGGAAGAACGCGACGATGAGGCGGTGAAGGTGAGGGGCGCGTTGCGGCAAGGCGGCAATGCCGGTGCCAATGCCATCGCGCGGAACCATGACGAGTGCATCACGCGCCAGCAGCCCGGCAACGCGCGTCAGGTCGGCTGACAGAAAAAAGAGCGCGCGCGCATCGTCTGGCCCGTATGGCCGTCCTGGTGCGTGCAGCGTGGCGACACCGATGGCGTTGGGCTCGCCGCGCATGGCGCCTGCCTGTCCGCCCATGCCGATGCGCTCGGCATTGTCGCCGAAGACGAACCATGTATCGGGCGATGCGCGCAGCATGCTGCGCTCAACCCAGTCGACATATTGAATCGGCATGTCAGGGTCTCCGGAGGTTAAAACAGCCCGGCCGGGCGCGGGTTGGCGCAGGCGGGGCAGGCGTGAGTGAACGGTTGATCGGCCTGTTTGCCGGCGACGCGGGGCGTTGCGCCAAACAGGTCGGTTGTGTCGCGCTGGCCGGGTTTCGGCTTGACCGGCCTGACCTGCCAGCCCGCCGCCTTGGCCGCTGTCACCATGTCGCGGAAGTCTGCATCGCTCGCTACGTCGGCAAAGCTGGCCGGACAAAAATCGCAGCAGATCTGGTTGAGGTTTTCAGAACGAACGATCATGGCTCAGTTCGCCTTGGATGTGTCGGCGAAGGTTCCGAGATACTCTTCGCTCTTCTGAAAGTAGAGCGCTTTCAGCCGGCAGTTCGGCTCCCAGTCGGCCATTGCCGATGCCTTGCCGCCCATTGCTTCGAACTCGCGAAACGGAAAATCCACCCACGAAATCGGGTCCTTGCCGTCGTGCCAGCCTCCCGCCGGATAGCCAAAAGAGAACGGGCGCTGGCATGCAAGGCAGTGGTTTGCGCCAAAGGTAACAGTCTGATGCAACTCGCCGCACCATGGGCAAACAGCTCCGTCGGTGACGCAGGAAATGGGTGTCGGCAATTTCTTCAATGCCGCGCGAAATTCGTCGTGCGCATTGTCAGTCATGGCGGTAGATCTCTGGCATGGCGTTGTGCTCAACGCCGTCGAGCAGGCGGCCAGCGGCCTTCTTGCCGACCCGCTGCATGACTTGAAACCGCTCGCCGTGGAAGCCGCAGCCGCCGGCAAGATTGAGCCATTTGAACGGCTCCACATCGGCGAACCTGATGCTGTAGTCGGCGCGCCAGTCAGCATCCTGCTTTTCGCGGTCGAGGACCGAAACCCATGCGCCCCATTGCTTGAAGAAAAAGGCCGTGCCGGAATTCTGGCACTGGTCGCGGATCGAGCGCGCCCAGTCGGGATGCATCGGCCGCGCGCCCTTGCCGCTTTCGCCACCGGCGATCACCCAGTCGAGGCGGGCGCGCTCCTGGCCAGATCCTGCGATGCTGTCTGTAATTGCATAACCGTCCAGCGCATCGACAATCGTGTGATGATCCGGTGCGATTCGAATCCTGCGCAGGTTGAGCGCGCCCAGCAGCGGTTCTGCCGAGACAAACCGCACCGCCGCCGGTGTCGCCAAGAGGTCGGGAATGCGCTCGTCGGCGCGGCGTTGATCCTCCGCCGAGACACCCAGCCAGACATTGGGCAGCGGCCATTGCAAGTTGGCGACAAAGTCATGCGCATTGTCGCCGTCTTCCATCAAACGGCCTGCAGCGTCCGCGACGTTGAACCGGCGCGCACCATCGCAGGTGAGGCCGCTGACATAGGCCCGCATCCGCTCGCTGCGCTTGGTCAAAACCTGAAAAATGTGGTGCGGGCAAAGCGCCATCACGGCAAACACCCGGTCGATCCAGTCGTCCGGCACGGATTCGTGAAACAGGTCGCCATGGGCACAGACAAAGATCATGCGCGGCCTGGCCCAGCGCAGCGGCTGGTCAAGCCACTGTTCGTTGAGCCTGACCTGACCATTCCAGACGACATTTCGCTTCACGCTGTCGCCGCTGCGCGGCTTCGCTCCAGCGGGGGCGGGCTGACCGCCCGGCGCGTGGTCACGCGCTGACTTCTTGACCTCGACCGTCAGGCCCGTGCGGCTGGGATGGTTTTTCAGCCGGGTTCCAGCCAGCAGCATGGCGTAGCAGTTTGTGCAGCCCGGCGACACGACCGAACAGCCGGTGACCGGGTTCCATGTGGCGTCAGTCCATTCGATGTGAGATTTGTCAGCCATTGGCTTGTTCCACCGGCGTCAGCGACTTGCCGTCCGCCGAGATTTGAAACAGCACCTCGTCGCTCCATCGCGCCATGACCACCGTCACAGTTTCGCCGTCAGGCGGCAGCGGGCCGGAACAGTCGGCATAGTTGCGGGTAAATTCGTCTATGCTGTCGCCAGACATGTCGAAGTCTGATGCGTCGTAAAACTGGGTTGCATCGATCCCTCCGATTGCCTGGCTGCCATTGAAGTTGCACCAGCTGCCGTCCGCAAAGATGATGATCTCGGCCCGGCCACGGCTCTCGCGCCACACGAAAGCAACGATGTCGTCCGGCGCGACGATTGCGGCAACGTCGCTATCAGGATCGTGATCATCCCAGCGAACCACCGTTGCGCCCATCGCGTCCGGAGCGAGCCAGTCTTGCGGCTGATTGCGGCCGTCAGGCATGATTTCGTCAAGCAGGCAGGACGGCCACCAGACGCGCGTTTCGGAAAAATCACCCATCACCTGAACACTCCAGAAAGGCCGACAAGGCAGGCCGCTGCCACTGCCGCGACCATCAACGCAGCGACTGCATAGAAAGCGCGCGGACTTCCCGGCGCGGCTGGCATGGGCGCGCAGGCCGGGCATGGGCGCGACACGCCGGGGCAGACGGTGCCGATTGCACCGTCGGGGCAGTCGCAGGCCGGGTGCCAGGGGCAGGAAAAGACCCGGCCAAGACCCTGACAGACCGGGCAGGATTCTGACTTGTCCTGATTGCGATTGCCGCCGTCTGTCTGCCGCCAAGACCGTTTCATTGCGGAACGTCTCCGGTCAGGATCAGGACAGGCGGATGAGCGCGGCCCAGAACGCGCAAGATGACGGGCGCGCCGCGAGCGATTGCAGTGATTTCGTTAGGCGATGGAAACCATGCGGTTTCCATCGCCGGTGTGTTCTGGCCATTGACCGGATCGTCAACCAGAATGTCGCGCAATGGCAGGCCGAGATAGCCTTGCGACTGGCCGATGACGCGGGTGCAGCCTGTAATGCGGCCGGGCTGCATCACACGCGCTCCGCCAGCATCATTGCGTGTTCCGCCGCGGCGACGGCTGTGACGAGGCCTGCGGCTGCGGTGACAAACAGCATCGCTGCCGCCAGAACCAGCCATGGCCGCCAGCGGCTCATGGTCCGCGCAGCATGCGCAGCGGCGCGCTGGCGCAGCAGCGCGGTCGAGGGGAAACCGTGCATCACGCCACCTGCCGGGTTGCGGTCTGGCGTGCGAGGTCGCGTGCCGCGCGCCAGTGGGCGCTGATCTCGTCACTGGTGAAATCGATGCCCAGCGAATCCTCGTCGACCGTCTGGCCATTGGCCGCGAGCGCGTTCATGCGGTCGGCCATGCGCTCGACCAGCTGGGCGCGGGTTTCGGGCTGGGTCTTACGGGCGGCGGCAAGGTGTGCGGAAATCATGGCTATGCGCTCCTGTTGAGAGAGGAAAAACTGGCGGCTGTGAATTGTGGGGGAGAGCGGCGCTTTCCCGTTAAGGGACGAGGCAGCGCGGCGCAGAGTGCGCGGAGCCGGGCGATTCGCAGTCGCGCCGGCCCCGCTAAACCCCTCAAACGCTGAAAGGACGCGAGGAGCTATGACGACAGATTTTGAGATGGATGCCGCGGGGAACATCAGACTGTTCCCTTTGACCGGCTATGGCCTAGCGCCCGTTGCCGGCATGATGTGCCTGCTGAAGCTGGATTATGCGACTGATCCGAAGGAATGGCCGCCAGAAACGGTGCAATCTGTTCAGCTGGGAGTTCTACCCGCAGCTGCTCGCGAACTTGGCCAGGCGCTATTGAGAATGGCAGATCGGCTAGAGCAGCCGGATCAAATCGCCGTTCCTCAATGATCATCGCTCTCTCCGTTTCCAATTGGCCGCGCTGTCGGGGGATCAGCGCGGCCTGGGGGTTGTCCAGCTGACGAAACACAAGGGGAGCTGGCGGAGAGAAAGTTGCACACAATGCAACATTCGTCAATCTAGCAAATTGCAAAAGTTGCAACTCTATAGTTGCGACCAAAGCATCGTCCCTGCTTTTGAAGGGCGATTCGATTATCTTATCGCTGATTGGGTGGAGCTAGGATCTGGCTCGTCGCATACGCGAACTGTGGCTGCGGCCTTTGGGAGCAAGAACGAAATAATTGATTTCGGTGTATTTTCCGTCGCGGTAGATATTTCTGAGTTGGCTGGCGATGGGGATGCCTTTGGACAGGAATTCCTCGTGCAGCTCTTGCGCGAGTTCCCATCGAACGCAGCCGATATGCCACTCATTCAGCCATTTGGAGCGAAGCCACGGCTTGACTTCGCATTGCCCGAAGATGGCAATCGCGTTTGGATCGTTGGGATTGTCGGCCTGCGGCGCCAGCGCCACACCATAAGAAAGATGCTTTGCACCGGCGACGGCCACGGCGGCGCAAAATGCCTGAACATTGGCTTCGCGATACTGGAGGCCGTAGACCTCTTCCAGCAAGGTCGCCTGGACCTATTCCCCCGGTGGTCTCAGTCCATTCTCGCCGTAGCGAATATAGCCCATCTATCCATCGGTTCCGGTTCTGGATGTCTCGAACATCAACTTCAGCATCTTGATCGCCTGCTCGCGCTGCTCTTCACTTTTGTCCTGGAAGAAGCGGGTGAGCCAGTCGTCGTCAGGATGGCGAAACAGACCGTGCACGTCTGTATTGAACAGTTCCGCCAGCTTTTCGAGATACTCTGGCTTCGGGACGGTGCCGTCAAACCAGCGCGAGACGAGGCCTTTATCAGCTCCTATCTTCCGCGAAATGTCAGCTTGAATGAGCCCGCGCTTGTCGGCCCACTCCACGATGAAGTGAATGCGGACTGGCGTCTTATCCTGATGAATCGCTTCGATGTTGCTCATTATGCAACGATATGCCGGTGGCTGGCGCATTGCGTTCATTCACCGTGCAACTTGACGACTTGCCAAATGTTGCAACTTATGCAACCCATGTGGCATGGATAAATCGCCCCTCGCCATCTTTCGCCAATCAGCGGGCCTGAGCCTTGAGCAGTTCGGGCAGATGCTTGTGCCGCCAGTCGACAAGTCGACTGTTCTGCGCTGGGAACGTGGAACTGTTCGCCTGCCATTCGGGCGGCTCGACGAAGTCGAACGCGTCACCGGGATTTCGCGCCAGCAGTTGAGGCCCGACATATTCGACGCCGGACATTCTTCAAACGACGGCGGACGCGCCGCCGAGGCCGCGCCATGCGCAACTCCTCCCGCGAGTGGCGCGGCCAACCTTTCTCCTACCGGCGCTACGCCCCCGTGCGCCGCAACCGCCGGCGCGCAACAGGTCGCGCGTCCCGCGCCGGCGGAACAGGAGGTGGCACCATGAAACCGCTTCGCCGTTCTCCAGTCATTGCCGCAGTTACCGGCTCGCGAGGTCTTCGTGGCCAGGTTGTGCCTGCCATCGGCGAGGTGCGCCTGAGTGACGACCTGGCCTTGACGCTGCGCCTCGGCGCGGCGGCCTGCGGCGTTGACGAACCGGAATTTGTGCGCCGCGCGATTGCCGAAAAGGCCGAGCGGATTGGGTTGAGTTCTCTTTGTGATTCTGCCTCGCGGGCCGCGAATATTTCTTGTCCTCACGCTGTCGCGCCTTTGGCGCTCGCTGCGGACGGCCGCGACACTTGTCGCGACGCCGGGTCCGGCTTGCGGGCTCTGCCCGAATTCACCAGCGACGGCGACTTGATCGACGTGCCGACATATGCGCGGCGCGACCATTCCGGATTTGCGAGCGGACCATGAGCACATCGACCTTCGGGCCTCCTTAGCGACGCCCGCACACTGAATCACTTCGAACCGTCCGGCACGGAATCTTTTCAGCGAAAAGTTTCCTTGACGGCCTTGATTTGCCTGAGGCGCGCCATGTCGAAACTCGATCCCGATCTCTTCCTCATTGACCCAAGCGAGCGATTGCGCATCAAGAACCGCACAAAGCAGCTGATCAAGCTGGCTGGCGGCCCCGAAATCTTCCAGTACTCGGCCGGTGTGCCGAAAGACATGCTGTCCAAATACGGCTCGATCTCGGAGCCGCACACGATCAATGCGGCTGTGATCGTCGCCCTCGACCGGCAGCTTGAAGCGCCTCTCATGATCAGTGAACTGGCGGCGATGCTCGGCTATCGCCTCGTCCCTATCGACTCGGACGACGACGGCGACGGTCTCGCCATCGATGACGTGCAGGCGATGATAAAAGAGGGCGGCGAGGCCGAATCCGCCTCGCTCGCCGCTGCTGGCGCGACGTGCCTGACGAAGGTTCGGGAGGCGAGGAAGGAAATCGGCGAAGCAAAGCGGGCGTTCGCGCAGGCTGACCGCAAGCTTGCCCGCCAGGAGCGCGGCTTGATGCGGAGGGCTGGTTGATGGCCGCCGGTCTTTCTCCAATCGTCTATGACGCTGCCGCCCTGCATCTGCCGTTGACCGGCCTGATGCGCGGCCAGTGCCGCTGGCCGGTCAATGATGCCGGGCCGGGCCAGCCGCATCTGTTTTGCGGCCAGCCATCCGGCGCAGGCGTCTATTGCCGCCACCATCTGTTGCGCGCGGTGGGGCGCGGCACCGAATCCGAACGCAGCGCCCATCGTGCGCTGGAACGGGAACGCCTGCCGCCTTTGCGGCATGGCTCGCGTGAAACCGCCGAAGGCGGCAAGCGTGACCGCGCAGGGCCAGCACATTCCGAAGGCAAGGGCGACCGCCCGTCGGGCCTGATGGCCCGCCCCGCCGGAGCGGCCCGCGCCAAGGGCGCGGAACAGCCGCGTGAGGTCAGATCATGAACGATCCTGACGTCCGCCATTTCCGCCATGTCGTCAAAGGTGACCGCGCGTTCAATGTGCGGCTGGAGGCTGTTGCACAAAAGCAGGGTCTTTCGGTCGTGGCGCTGGTGCAGGCTCATTTCGACACGATTCTGACCTGGAAGGCCCCGCCGAAAAGGCCGCGCTTTGACCCGAAAAGATTTGATGCCGCCGCTTTTGCCAACCGTCACGGCGTGCCGCTGGGCGCGGCGCTTTTGTGGGTGGAACTGCGCGCATCCTGCGACGACGCGATGTGCGTGCAGCGCGGCCTCAACAGCCTCGCCGCGGCGCTGGTCTCGTCAACCGGCGTGATCGCCGATCGCACCGAAAAACTGCTGGCGGCCGGGCTGATCGAACTGGTCAGGCCCGGCACCCGCTCCAGCGCGGCGGTCTACCGGGTGAGTGACGCTGAATGACCGCGCCTGTCCTGCACGATGCGTCAGACCTTGCCGCGACGGTTCAGCGCGCCGCAGCACTGCTCGATCAGGGCGATGTCGAGGCGGCGCTGATGTTTGCCTCGGCTGCCTATGACACGGCAGACGCGGCGGCGCGGTTTGCCCGGCGTATGCGCGCGGGCCAGCAGCTCGTCGACAAGGCGCGGCGCCTGCAGGGCGATGCGCTGCTGATTGAAGCGCGGGCAAAGATCAAGCTGGCGGCGGACCATGACGCGGCACAAGCAGCCGGTCTCATTCCGGGTCATGGCGGCGACCGCAAGAGCAAGATTTCGAAGCAGAATCTTGATCCTTCGCTTGCCGACACCGGCATGACGCCGCAACAGGTCTTTGAGGCGAGAAAGTTGGCCGAAGCCGAACGCCGTTCGCCCGGCATTGTCGAGCGCGCCATTGCTGCGCGGCTTGCGGCCGGACTGGAACCCAGCCGCGCCAATCTGCGCGCGGCGGTCGGCACGGCAAGCGCCACAAAGCAGGAGCGTGGCGCAAATCTCTATGAAACGCCGCCAGAGGCGATGACGGCGCTGCTGGCGCTGGAGCAGTTTCAGCGCCGGATCTATGAACCGGCCTGCGGGCGCGGCGCGATCGTGCGCCCGCTGGAGGCGGCAGGCCACGACGTGGCGCTGTCTGATCTGGTCGATTACGGCACGGCGACCGGTGACGGCGAATGCCAGGGCGTCGTGGATTTCATGGCCACAGGCCGTGGCGATGGCGACTATGACATCATCACCAATCCGCCGTACGGCGAGGCGCTGAATTCGTTCGTGGCGCATGCGATCCGGGTGCACCGGCCCAAAAAGATGGCGCTGTTGCTCAATCTCAATTTTCTCGCCGGGTTTGTCGACGAAGACCGCAACTTTGCGCTCGACGACAACCCGCCGGCGCGCATTCTCGTCTTCACCCGCCGCCTGCCGATGATGCACCGCGACGGTTATGACGGCCCGGAAGCCTCGAGCCGGATGAACATCGCGTGGTTCATCTGGGAACGCGAGGGCGATCTGGAAACAGGCGCCTATGCGGGGCGTCGCGAGGTGAGCCGCATCGACTGGCAGGCCTTTGACGGGGCGGACCCGCTGGGGGTGGGCCAATGATCCTGACCTGCTACCGCTGTCCGAAACAAATCTGCTGCAAAGGCAATGAACAGCGGCGCGACCTCGTCGCGCGGCTGTTCGGCTGGGTCAGGAAGCCGGCCGGGGGGGGCGCTGGTTCTGCGCCTCGTGTGGCTGAATGACCGCGCTGGCTGAATCCGTCGAGATCAAGCGCGCCATGGCGCGGCTGCGCCGGGCGCTGGAAACCCGCGAGCGGGCGCCGGGCGGTCAGCCTGCGCTGCCTGACGCGCCGCCGCAGGGCCAGCGAGTGAAACGAGCGATGCGGCCCGTGAGGCAAAACATCGAAAGGAACGGCCATGACTGACCCGGTCAACCACCCGGCGCATTACACCGGCCATGCGTCTGGTATCGAGTGCATCTCGATTGCCCGGCACATGAATTTCAACCTCGGCAACGTGCTGAAATACATCTGGCGCGCAGGCCGCAAGGGCGACCAAATCGAAGACCTGAAAAAGGCGCGGTTCTACCTGGACGACGAGATCGCCCGGCTGGAAGCGCAACCGAAGCCGGAATCCCGAATTTACTTTGAAGCGGGTGCGATGACTTTTGAGGTATCGCCATGATGCTGCATGACGAACGGACGCTGCGTCTGGCTGGCCGCATCGCTGCGCTTGTCGAAGAAGAGACAGAATGTGCCCGCCGCGCCGAAACGCGCCGCATCAAGGCCGAAAAAGCGGACGAACGCATTATGGCGGCCTGTCAGCAAGTCGGGGCAGCGTCAGACGAACTGGCGCAATGCCGCTTTGCCGGCGGGCCGGAAATGGCGGCGCGGCGGAAACTGGAACGCGCGGCCGGCAAGCTGGCGGACGCGATGCGCGCGCGCAGGGGTGGGTGATGGAGCCTGAAGAATTGGTCGAGCTGGCGGCGGCCGCTTTCCCGTCCGGCGATGTGTCGGGCCTGTGCGACGAATGCCTCAAGCGCCGTTTCACGGTCGCGGCCTACGTCTTTGACCTGTGCCTCAACGAACTGGAAGCGCGTGGCATGGTCGAGACGGTCGATGGCGTGGCGCAGCTGCCCTACGATTGTGACCTGATGGTCGAAACCATGCTGACCCGTCCCGATCCGGACGATGGGGGGCGCGCGTGAAAAACAAACTGTCTGACCTGAACAACCATCTGTTTGCCCAGCTTGAGCGCCTGTCCGACGAGGACCTGCCGCCGGAGAAGGTCGAGCAGGAAGTGGCCCGCTCGGACGCTTTGGTTGCGGTCGCCCGGATTTTCAACCGCGACCACACGACGATCCTGCATGCGCTGCGCAAGATGGGTGTCGAGCGCGCTGCGGCAGGGAGGGGGTAAGTGTGGCTCTACGTTCCGCCCCGGATGCCGGACCCATTGACATCCTCTCCATCTGCACCGGAGGCGGCGGGCTCGATATCGGCGTCCAATTGGCGATTCCAATCGCTCGCAGCGTCTGTCTGGTGGAGAGGGAAGCCTTCGCCATCGCGCACCTGGTTTCAGCGATGCAGCAGGGTCTCCTTCATGACGCTCCTGTGTGGTCGGATGCAGGAACCTTCGACGGCTGCGCGTGGCGTGGCTTTGTGGATGGTCTCATTGGCGGAATCCCGTGCCAGCCGCATTCACTTGCCGGACAAAAGCGCGGCTCGCTCGACGAGCGCGACCTGTGGTCAGACGCCCGTCGCATCATCGTCCAGTCCAGAGTCTGGTTCGTGCTCATCGAAAACGTCGCCGGCATGCTCTCGGCGGGGGCTGACGAAATCGCTGGCGCAGAGCGGGTTTGGCGAGACCTACAAAGACTGGGTTTTGCGGTTGAGGGCGGATTGTTCTCAGCGGCGGAAGTTGGCGCGCCGCACCAGCGCGAACGGCTCTTCATCCTCGCAATCCATGACGGCCTGGCCAACGCCAGCGGCGCGGGATGGCAAGGGAGCGAACGGGAAGGAGCATCTGCAGGCTGGGACAGGCCGGAAACATCTAAATCAGCTGCCGAATTTCGTGGCGCATTTGTGGAGCACGCCGACTGCGCACGACGGGCGCAGGCCGGGGCCGGACCTGCATTCGAC
The DNA here is from genome assembly GCA_036742015.1 of Mesorhizobium sp. Lineage (GTDB taxonomy): Bacteria > Pseudomonadota > Alphaproteobacteria > Rhizobiales > Rhizobiaceae > Mesorhizobium_A. The sequence goes on from DAINRF010000012.1 coordinate 84,373, forward strand.
GCAGGGCAACAATCTGAGCCGGGATGCGGCGCTCTGGTATACGCCGAACGTGCCGAACGGCGGCCGGACGCTGGCGCAAGATACGAGCCCGACCGGAATGACGGCGGACGGGACCAAGCGGCAGGTCGGGCTGGAGAACCAGGCGCGGCTATGGCCGACGCCGACATCGCTGAGTTACGGCGACAGCCATCAGCCTGGCAATTCGAGATCGATGAACGAGACGCTGCGTCTGGCCTCTTTCCTCCCGGCCCAGACGACTTCGCCGCATGGGCTGCAATCGCCGAACACGATCCTGACCGCCTACCTGCGCTATCGCGCCACGACCGATTCAGTCTTGCGATCCGAGAGGCGCGCGCTGTTGTTGATGGCGATACGGGCGGCGGGGAAAGGTTGGACGAGAAAGGCCCCTACGGACTTCGTGCGTCCGTCGTTCAAGCGCTCGCTCAATCCCATCTTCGTCGCCGATCTGATGGGGTGGCCACAGCCCGCACCGAGTGGCTGCGGCTTCTCGGCAACGGCGTTGTGCCGCTGGCGGCAGCTTATGCGATCCGCACTCTGGCGACTCGACTTGCAGCAAGAGGCTCAAGCGGTGCAGGTCGACTTGTTCGCATGATGGAGGCACAGCACGGCAGCGACTGCCTGTCAGGCCGCGACTGCGGCACGGCGATCGTTCGCCGCCCCGCCGGAGCGCCAGCAAGCGAAGCCTGCGAAACGGAGCGTGAGGCCAAACCATGACCACCGATTCCGCAAATCTCGCGCGTGTGCGCGACCAGATCGCGGCCATAGGCCCGGGCGAATGGAGCCGTGTGTTTGACGCCGAGGGTTCGTTTGTCGAGGCGCGAGGGCCGCGCGGCGAGCTTTGGGAAATGGCGCGGTTTCACGCCGGGGCCAGCGAGGCGGAAATCGCCTTTGTCATCGATGCGCCGCGGAACATGCGCTTCCTGCTCGGCCTTGTCGACCGGGCGATTGTGGCGGCGCGCCAGAGACCTGACGCTGGCCATGACCAGAACAGTTCGGGCGAAGCCCGCAAGGACGACTGCCCGTCGCGACATATGTCGCGCCCCGCCGGAGCGCCAGCCGCCAAGGGCGGCGAAACGGCGCGTGAGGCAAAACATTCAGACGCAAAAGACTTCACCGCGCAATGCGCAATGACCTGTGCTCGACCCGCGTTCCGGGTCTTTCTGGAAGAGCGGCATGGGCTGGAGCGGCCGCTGACGGATGAGCGTGTGGCGCAAAAAGTGCGCTCGATGCTCGGCGTGACCTCGCGGCGCGAACTGAATTCGGACAGCCGCGCGGCGAACGCATGGGCGGCGTTGCGGCGGGATTTTGAGGCGTGGAAACGGCAGGAGCGGGGTTGATGGTCGCCTACATCTACCGATGGGACCGGCAGGGCCGGAAAGGCCAGCGTTGTGTGCTGCTGGCGCGCCGCACGTGAGGCAAAATCATGAGCAATGAATGTTCTGCGGCGGTGTGGAAACGCGACTTTGCGACGCCGTCGCGCAAGGCTGTGGCGGTGCGACTGGCCGACCATGCCGATGATGAGGGGCGCGGCATCTGGCCAAGCGTCGAGCGCGTGGCGGCGCAGTGCAACCTCTCGGAGCGGACGGTGCAACGCACGCTCGCCGCCTTTGTCGAGGAAGGCATTCTGGTTGTTGTCCAGGCGGGCGGGGCAGGGCCAGCCGCAACGACACGCTATGATTTCGCCATGGATGTTGTGGCGGGGCTGCCACTGGCGCGCTGGCGCGGCATGAAATGTGCGCCCGCTTTGCCCGCCGCTGCGACCGAAAATAAGGGTGACACGGTGTCACCCTTTGCCGAAAATAAGGGTGACACGGTGTCTGAAAAGGGTGACACGGTGTCGCAAAAAGGGTGTCACGGTGTCACCCAAACCATCAGAGAACCATCAAGAGAACCCTCAGATGCGCGCGAGGACGCGCGGGAGGGAGCGCCGGTTTCGGCTGATGATCCGAAAAAGTTTGAAAAGCGGGTCAAGCGGATGGGTGAGGGTTGGCCGGGATGGGCCAATTCATCGACGGGCTGGACGATTTCGCAGTTTGCACGGCTGACCGATGCCGAGCGCACCGACGCTGAACGCTGCGCGACGCGCTATCTCGCCCATTGCGGCAAGCAGGCGCTGTCGCTCGGAACCTATCTTGCTGAACGCAAATGGCTGGACCTCCCTCCCGAGGCACCGCCGGTGGTGCTGCCGGTCAGTGCTGCGCCGTTCGGAAAATTGTGGGGCGCGGTGCTGATCAAAATACTGCTGAACGACGCACCGCAACCCGGGCCACCGCCGCCGCGCCAGATCGCCGCCGACATAGCGGCAGACGGGGAAGCAGGGCGCAAGGCGCGCCTCGAGCGGCAGGCCAAGTTCGGGTGGCCGCGTGTCAACCAGATGTTGGCAGCGGCGGAGTTTGGCCGGGGATCAACAATTGCGCCGCTCGAGGCGGCACAGCTGGAAAGCGCGGCAGCCGGCTTTGTGCAGGTTCGGGTCCGGACGGATGTTTGGGGCGCCTGGCAGGTCGAATTCGAGCGGCGCGGGTGGCCATGGCTGCCAGATCCGGGGCGGCTCGAATGGGTGTGGCTGCCAGCTGGCGGGCCGGGTGGGCTTGAGGCGTTTGAAGAGGCGGTGAGGGCGAAGCCCGCACACGGAACGGGACACAAGGATCATGATGCGGATCGACACCAGGCAGCTGAGTGAAGCTGAAATTCAGGCGCTCGACGCGCAGGGCGCGCTTGACCGTGCGCGGCTAGGGCAGGCGTCAACGCTGGCTGAGCGGGCCATGGAACGCGGGCTGCTTGCGGCCTGCGCGACCGAATCAACGCCTGATAGTCCGCGCTTCTGGTTTGCGTTGCGCACCGGCAGATGCGGCGAGATCGGCCTGTGCGACACGTTGAAAGCGCGCGGTGTCGATGCGGTCGTGCCGCAAAAACTTGTGCATGGCAGGGGGCGCGGCCCGCGTGCGAAAGTCTATCGCCAGCCTGTGCTGCGCCGCCTGGTGTTTGTCCAGGTCGTGCCACTAAACGCCTGCTTTGCCGGGCTGCTGCGGGTCGACGGGGTGCGGGCGGTGATCGGGTCAGGTGATGGCAGGCCCTGGCCGATCAAGCACCGGGACATGAGTGTTTTCATGGACTTGGCGCAGGCTGGTGCGTTCGACGAGCGCAACACGCCGGCGGGGCTGAAGGCCGGTGACCGCGTCAAGATCAGGGTTGGCCCACTGGCCAATTTTGAGGGAGTGCTGCAGGGTTATGTCGGCTCGCGCGCAGCGCGTGTCGAGACAGTTCTGTTCGGTGGCGCGATGACGATTGACGTGACCAGCCTTGCGCATCTGGAAAAACTGGATTAGCAGTTGCTCCCCATGGACGACCGGGGCTGCGGCATTTGCCGGAGTTGAGAGCAGCCATCGCGGTGACCGCGACAGAGCGCCTCCCGATCCAGACCAGACACCGAGCCAATGCTCGGCGAGTCTGGGCCAGAGCGACAGCTATGCCGAAATCGCCGCCAATGTTCAGACCGGGACGACCTGGATCGAAGGCTGATGCGCATCGGCAGTATGACAGAGACCGAGGCAGCGCGCGCGAGCGCGGCTACACGGCGGTGTGGGATCGGGCATCGGTTGCGTTCCTGACTGACGCTGATAACGCGCTGTGTTGCGGGTGCCTCGCCATCGGCAGGCTGACGCCTGCGGTGTTGACTGATCACGTGGTGCCGCATCGTGGTGATCTGACTCTGTTTTGGGATCGCAGCAATTGGCAGCCGGCATGCCGCCCACATCACGACGTGGTGAAAGCGCGACTGGAGGCGCTGTTCGATCGAGGACGGATCGGGCGCGCCGATCTGCGGCTCGAAAGCGCCGAGGCGCAGCGCCTGACCCGCCACCTGCTACGGTAGGGAGGGGGGTGGAAAGTCCGGGGGTTTTGGGGCCGGACCGCTGGGGGGGAACGAGTTTTTCCCCGCAAAATTGCAGAACTTATTTTTTTGGATCGGTCATCTGGCCGATGGTGGTGAAAGGGTCGGATATGCGCGGTCGCAAACCTGACCCTGTATCGCAAGATGTGAAGGGCAATCCCGGCAAGCGCAAAAAGGAAAAGGTCGAGGTCCGTCTTCGCCGCCTGTCCGAAGCGCCGCCAGCATCGAGCGACCCGCTCGCGCCTCCTCTACTGTTTGGCCTCGAAGAATTCGCCGGCGCCATCAAGATCTGGAACGAATACGCTCCGGTGCTGACGCGCCGGAATATCCTCAACCAGCTCGACCGTCATACGCTGGCGATGTTCTGCTACTACCTCGACCGCTTCTGGTCGGCCGTGGCGCAACTCGCGCAAGATGGCGAGACGCAGCGGGTGAAGACTGTCGCTGGCGGTTTCATGCTCCGGTCCCATCCGGCGATTCGGAGCCGGGACGACGCCGCAAAAGTAGTGTTCGATTTGTCATCGCGTTTCGGCTTCACGCCGCTCGATCGTCACAAGCTGATCCGCGAGATTGCAGGCGCAGGAGTTCCGGTTGGCGGCCTATTCGGTGACGATGATCAGCTTGGTCAAAAGGCAGAGCAGCAGACGTCCGAGCCATTAGGGATCGCCGGTTTCGCGGCCAGGCACTCGTCGCGCGTCCAGTGATGGAAGATGGCGGACGATATTGAACTGCCCGTCTGGGTAGAGAAGGCGACTGCGGCCGGTCTGGCGTTCGTCGAGCGTGAGTGGAGCAAGAGTGCTTCGGTTGAGGGCGCCTGGTTCGACGCCAAGCTTGCCGATGCGATGGTTGAGCAGTGGCCGAAATGGTTTCGGCATACTGAGGGGCGCTGGGGCGGCCGCCCGTTTCATCTGACCGAATGGCAAGCAGCCATCGTGCGTCTGCTATTCGGTTGGAAGATGGTGGACGGATTCAGGCTGTATCGCCGGCTCATTCTCTGGATTGCCCGCAAGAACGGCAAGAGCGAGTTTCTGGCATCGCTCACGCTGGCGTTTTTCCTAGTCGACGGTGAGTTCGGCGGCCAAGCGTACACCTTTGCCTCGTCCGAGGATCAGGCACGCATCGTGTTCGATAAGGCGAAGACGATGGTCTCGCTGTCGAATGCTCTGTCAGCCGAGATATCGACGCAGGCCGATTCATTGTATGCGCCGGAATTGCGCGCAAAGCTGGTTCCACTTTCGGGTAAGCCGACAGGCAAACACGGTCTTTCTGCCAGTGTCATATCCGGCGATGAAATCCACGAATGGCGGGACGGCGAGCTGCTGAACACGCTGCACCAATCGACCTCTGCGCGTGATCAGCCGATCGAGCTTCTGGCCTCGACGGCGGGGCTGAAGGGTAGGGGGCACGGCGAGGTCATATTCGAGGAAAGCCGGAAGATCGAAGCCGGCCATCTCGATGCGCCAGACACTCTCATCGTCATCTTCGCGGCGGATGCTGACGATGACTGGACGGACGAAAAGAACTGGCGGAAGGCTTCGCCAAATCTCGGTGTGTCACCGACGCTGAGGTTCCTGCAAGATGAGTGCCGCAAGGCGAAAGACAGCCCGCGTCTTGAGGCGGATTTCAGACGCTACTACCTTAACCAATGGGTCGGGACCGCTGAACGCTGGATTCCGATGGCGCGATGGGACGCCGGGGCGCCTGACAAAGAACGATGGAAGCGCATCGAGCAGGAGATGCGAGGCCGTAAATGCTTCGGCGGACTCGATCTCTCCTCGACCAGCGACCTGACTGCGGCGGTGTGGGTGTTTCCACCCATCAAGGACGAGACGCGATACACGATTTTGCCGCGGTTGTGGGTGCCAGCAGATACGATCGAGTTGCGCAGCCGCCGTGATCGCGTTCCCTACCTGGAATGGGAGGCGTCTGGGGCGATCCGCAAGACCGAAGGCAATAGCGTCGACTATGCCGAGATCCGCCGGCAGGTCAAAGAGGACGCAGGGGTCTTCGACGTGCAGATGCTTGCCGTCGACCGATTGTTTCAGGGTCATGAGACCGGGGTGCTTCTGGCTGAGGATGGTATCCCTGTCGAGTTCTTCGGGCAGGGATTTATCTCAATGTCGCAGCCGTCCAAGGATTTCGAACGGCTGGTTCTGGCTGAACAGATCGACGCTGGCGGCCATCCAGCGATGAGGTGGCAGGTCGATCACGTCGGCTATCGCCAGGACGATGCCGGCAACATCAAGCCGTCGAAGACACGGTCGTCAGAAAAGATTGACGGAGTGGTGGCGGAGATCATGGCGATTGGCGCGATGTTCAAAGGTGGCGGTGCCTCAGTATATGAGGCACGTGGGTTGTTGATGGTTTGATGAAGAATATCCTCCGCCTGTTCCGTCGATCCGAAACTCACCAGCCGAAAGCTATGGTCGGTGATGACGTCGTATTTGAAGACCTGAAAGATCCGCGCCTTGCACTGTTCCTTCGTGCAGGAGCCGGTTCTGTCACCGGGGAGCCGTTCAGCGTTGAACAAGCGCTGCGCAATCCGGCGATGTTTCGAGCATGGAGCCTTATCTCCAATGTGATCGGCATGCTGCCGACGCACCTGATCCATCAGGACACCAACGAAAAGGCAAAAGAGCACCCGCTCTATAAGATTCTGCACCGAAGGCCAAACGGCTATCAGTCGGCGTTCGACTTCAAGTCGTTGATGCAAGGCCGCGCATTGTCCTACGGTGATGGGTTCGCGCGCATCGTTCGAAGCAGGGATGTCCGGACCGGCAAGGATCGGGTTGTTGCGCTATTGCCGTTCGACGAGGGGAAAGTCGAGCCGAGGCTGAATGCAGGCATGGTCGACTATCGTGTTCAGGGGCCGAACGGCAAACAGCTCTTGAGCTCGCGGGAGGTGTTTCACCTGCGCGGTGTGACGCTTGATGGGGTGAACGGCGTTTCCACACTTCGGCAGGCTTGGAACGCGGTCACTGTGGCGTTGCAAGCGGAGCTTGCCACTGGACGCCTGCTCAAAAACGGCACGTTCACGCAAGGAGCCTTGAAAGCGCCGAACAAACTCTCGGACGAAGCGTATCGCAGGTTGAAAGAAAGCCTTTCCGACAAAGAGGGTGCGCGAAACGCAGGTAAGAACCTCATTCTGGAGGAAGGCCTGGACTTCACCGACAAGGGCTCGACAGCTCGTGATGCGCAGCTAGGCGAACTACGCAAGCTTCAGGTCGAGGAAGTCGCTCGCGCGACGGGGGTTCCCCGACCGCTCCTGATGGCCGATGAGACGAGTTGGGGTTCGGGCATCGAAGCGCTCGGGCAATTCTTCGTCGCCTACGCGCTCAACCCGTGGTTCGAAGCATGGCAGCAGGCGGCGGAACGCTCGCTACTTGATGATGACGAGCAGGACGAGTTCGCAGTGAAGTTTAATCCCGGCGCATTGTTACGCGGTTCGCTCAAGGATCAGGCCGACTATCTTTCGAAGGCGCTCGGTGCCGGTGGCCACCAGCCATGGATGTATGCCGACGAGGCACGCGACACGATGGATATGCGCAAACGCGCCGCGCCGCCAAATCTGATGATGGGCCAGCCACCCAAGACCGATGGGAAAGACGATGATGCAAAGGTCTAGCCAGTTCTTCGCGAAGCTGCCGGCTATCGAGGACGGCATTTCGCGGCCGCAGGGCTTTCGGTATGAGCCCGAGCAGCCCCTTGCCGCATCGTTTCGCGCGCGATCTGGCCTCACCGAAGGAGACAGCCCGACAATCACCATGTTCGATTTCATTGGTGATGAGGGCTTCTCCGACTCGAGAATGGCGGCGGCGCTTCGAACGATCGGCGCCGATACCGATGTGACCGTCGAAATCAATTCGCCGGGCGGCGACTACTTCCAAGGCGTTGCAATGTTCAACATGCTCGCTCGACATCGCGGCAAGGTTACAGTGCATGTGCTAGGCCTGGCGGCGTCAGCGGCCTCGCTTGTCGCAATGGCCGCCGACACCATCCTCATCCCGTCGAACGGCGAGATCATGATCCACAAGGCGTGGGGCATCACCGTCGGGAACTCGGACGATCACGCGGCAACAATCGGAACGCTCAAGCATCTCGATCAGGCTATGGCCGATACTTATGGCAAGCGCGCCGGCCGGGATGCAGCCGAGATGATGCGCATGATGTCGAAGAATGGCGGCGCGGGAACGTTCCTGCGAGGCCAGCAGGCAATCGACATGGGCCTTGCAGACGCGCTGCTGGAGGCATCAGCCCAAGCGCCCGAATTTGCCGATGATGTCGACGAACTACCGGCCTCACTTCGCGGCTGGGACAAGAAACTGGCCGAGGGCGGCAAGCTGACGAAGTCAGAACGTCGCGCCTTATTCAACGAAATTCGCGGCACGCAGGACGCTGCCGCGCCCGCCATGCAGGACGCTGGCGTCTTGGCGAGCCTCAACATGCTCGTCTCCACAGTCACCTCAAAATAACAGGAGGCCCAAATGGGCAAGCATTTCCACCCGCCGATGCGCGGGCTCGTAACCGTGCGCTCTGAAGCTAGCGGTGATGTCAAAGCGGCGATTGAGGCCGTTAATCGTGGGTTTGAGGCATTCAAGGCTGAACACACGAAACAGATCGACGATTTGAAGAAGGGCAAGGCCGATGTTGTGCTCGATGAAAAGGTAGAGCGCATCAACGCGGCCGTCGGCAACTTCCAGCAGACGGTCGATGACCTCAACGTCAAGATCGCCGCTCTCAACGTCTCGGGCGACGCGACGGGCACTCTTCAGGATGCCGAGCACACCACGCAGTTTAATGCGTGGATGCGTGAAGGCACGGAAGGCGCGAAGGTGAAGGCGAGCCTGAATAAGGGCTCGAGCGGAGAGGGTGGATATCTCGCTCCGGTCGAGTGGGACCGCACCATCGTCGACAAGCTGGTGCAGGTTTCGCCGATGCGTCAGATCGCTCAGCTGCAGACGACATCGAAGGCCGGCTTCTCGAAGTTGTTCAACAATCGTGGCACTGGTTCGGGTTGGGTCGGCGAGACTGCCGCGCGCCCTGAAACCTCGACAGCGGGGTTCTCGTCGCTGCCCTTCAATCTCGGCGAAATCTACGCGAACCCGGCGGCTACGCAGGGCATTCTCGATGACGCCGAAATTGATCTGGAGACCTGGCTCGCTAACGAGGTCGAGACCGAATTTTCATATCAGGAAGGTCTGGCTTTCGTCGCTGGAAACGGAACCAACAAACCGGATGGGTTCCTCACCTACGTGACCGGCGCAGCGAATGCCGGAAAGCATCCCTGGGGCGCGATCGGACTGAAAACGGCAGCGTCTGCCACCGTGATCGAAACCGATGAACTTGTTGACCTCGTTTACCTGCTGCCTGGCGAGTTCACCCAGAACGCCAGGTTTGTTCTAAACCGGGCGGTCCAGGGTGCGGTGCGAAAGCTGAAGGATGGCCAGGGCAACTACATCTGGCAGCCCAGCTATGTCGCCGGCCAGCCGGCTTCGCTGCTCGGTTACCCGGTTACTGAAATGGCGGCGATGCCCAATGTTGCAACCGGAACGGTTCCCATTGCTTTCGGTGATTTCCGCAAGGGTTATCTGATCGTCGATCGCATCGGCGTTCGCCTGCTGCGCGACCCATTCTCCAACAAGCCCTACGTGATGTTCTACACCACGAAGCGCGTTGGTGGCGGCGTGCAGGACCCGACGGTTATCAAGGCCTTGAAGATGGCCTGATCCCGGGCGAGGCGGGCACTAGCTCGCCTCGCCACCCACTCTCTTCAACCTATCGACAGGAGGCCATTTTGACCAACACGAAGAACGTCGCCGAAGGTGACAAGTCTGTGCCCGATCGCATGACGGAAGCCGACGAGGCGCACCGCGAGGCTGAGAAGCATGCAGCTGAGGATGCCACCGCAAAGGCTGAGGCTGAGGGTCGCTTGCCCGAAACGATGGCCCTGACCAACCCTGCACCGGCAACGGAAATGGATGGTGCCAGCGGTGCGTTCATCGAACCGGAAATCAAGGCTGCGCGCGAGGGCACCTCCGCCTTGCAGAACGGTGGCGACTTCAATGACCCGCGTGGACGTCATCCGTCGGACCCGAACTTTGCGGGCCAGGGCCTTGATCTGAGCGTCTACGGCAAGGCTGAAAGCGAGAAGTAATCGGCCATGCATGTCCGCGTCATCACGCCACCTGCGCCCGTCGTGACACCGGCAGATATTGCCGGCTCGCATGCATCCGATGATCCGTCAGTGGCGTCAATGATCGCGGCCGTGACAGAAGAGATCGACGGCCCGACCGGCTGGCTCGGCCGATCGCTCGGGCCGCAAACGCTTGAGGCAACCGGCTGGATCGGTTGCGAGCGCTTCCGTCTCCCATGCGGCCCGATAATCAAGATAACCAGCGTCATCACGTCGGATCGGGATGGGGTGGATGTGACCGAAGATGCAGGCAGCTGGCGCATGGATGACGACGAGATCGTTGTGGCGCGCGGCGCGGCGTGGGTTCGGCGTCCGGTTCATCGCGTCCGCTATATTGCCGGATACAACGGTGATTCCGGCGCTGGCACGGGTGAGCGGCAGACGGGAAAAGTGCCTGAGCGTGCACGCCAGGCCATCATCCTGACCGTCCAGCATCTGAAATCACTCGCTGTTCCAAGTCTTTACCTGAAAACCGATGAAGTCGAGGGTATTGGCCGCAAGGAATTCACGCTGTCTGAGGCGGCGAACAAGGTTGTTGAGCGCACCTGCGATCGATTGCTCGCGGGTCTGAAGGTTTACCGCGTATGATACCTGCCCAGGCTATCGCATCGCTGGACGCGCAGCTGGCCGGGCATGGTGAGGACTGCATCTTGCGGCGCAAGGAAGGGTCGCCGATTGTCGATAAGGATGTGGCTGTCCGTGCATTTGTGCGGGGGCTTCGCGCGGAAGAACTTCATGGAGATGCCAAGCAGTCATGGCTGAAAGTGTCGCTTTCCATGACGCAGATCCTCGCCGCAGGATGGCCTGCCGGTCATGTTGTCAACCCTGACGCCGTCGATCCGCGCCACCCGCGCAGCAATGATTTTATTATCGTTAAGGGAAAACAGCGGCAGGTGATGTTCGCTGATCCAATCGCGATGGATGACGTCGTTGTCCGCATCAACCTGACGGTCGGCGGCTGATGGCCGGGACCGGTTTCGAGTATTTCGCGCGTGACCTAAAGGTTGCGACTGCCGGTCTGGAGCCGGACGAGATCAACCGTGAAACGGCCAAATTCGCCAAGAAAGAACTTCACCGGGTGATCGCAGCGGGGCAGGCCAGTGCGCAGTATAAGCGCTACGTCAACGCGGTGCATGGCGCACTGGAAGAAAGCTTTCAGGCACCCGGCGCAATCGTCTACGAATTCGCGAACTGGCCGCTTATTGTCAATGCTGTGATTGCGGAGTTGCGTGCGCGTTCGCCGCGCCGGTCTGGCGAGTTCGCCGCAACGTTTCTTGTCATCGCCAATGGCCGGCAGGTCACGAACTACCGGACGATCCGCGCCGCTGACGAGGTCATCATCACCAACGCACAGCCCTATGTCCGCAAGCTGGAGGCTGGCAAGCGTGCCGGCCGGCGCAGGATTTTCGAGAGCACCAAGAATGCCATGAGCCGCCGCCTCGCGAATGTCTTCAGTTTCCAGATGCGATTTCTTGAGTTTGGTTCCGGCATTCATCCGCTGATGCCATACATCCTGCGCGGTGGTGGCCGCCGCAAGGATCGGCAAGCTGGCAAACCGATCACCTATCCCGCCATTACCGTAAGGGTCATCTGATGTCGTCGCCGACCGCTTTCGACGCGTTCACCACCCGGCTCGGCGCATACACGGCCATGCCAGTGCGGTTCGAAAACGAGCGGACGCAGGATCTTGTCGACGGTGGCGCGCCTGCGTGGCTGTTCGTTGAAGTGTATGGCGACCGCTTCGATCAGGAAACGATGGGCGCACCTGGAGCGAACCTCTGGATTGAGGAAGGCGTCACCAATCTGCATGTGATGGTGCCTGCCCAGACCGGCAGCCGCGAGGCGCGTACATATGCAAACGATCTGGCCAATTTGTTCCGCGAGCAGCCGATTGGCGGCCTGTTCATGCCCGAGATGTCGATCGGCGCCGGCGAGCCCGGCAAGGAATTCCCGAACTACTGGTCTATGTGCCTGTCGATCCGCTGGCGTCGCGGCGACATCACGTCGATCTGACCAGATATTTTGAACCTCAACATAGGAGCCCTCAATGTCCGTTACTGACGGCAGTCAAGTCCGCCTGGGCGATGTGCCCGAAGCAGTCATCGGCACGATCCCCGCCACGCCGGCATTCAGGGTCATGCGGTATCGCACTGCCTCGATTCGCCTGAACAAGCAGACCGATATCAGCGACGAGGTCCGTCCGGACCGCAACGTGTCCGGAATCACCGATGTTGGCCGGTCGGTCGCCGGCAATATCGAGACGCGGTTCAGCTACGGCACTTATGATGTGTGGCTGGAGCGTCTTCTCTGCGGAACATGGACGGCCAACGTCCTGAAGAACGGGGTGTCGGTGAAGACCGGCGCACTGGAGCTGACCTATCCGCATCCGTCTGGCACGACCAGCTATGTCCGCTATCGCGCGTGCCGCTGGAACACGCTTGACCTGAACCTGCGCTCACGTCAGGCAGTTCATGCGACGTGGGGGATCATGGGCATCGACAGCCCTGCACCGGCGACGTCGATTGTCACCGGCGCAACCTATCCGGCCGCGACCACGACCGAGGACTTCAATGCCGGTCTGAACGTTGCCAACCTGACGATGACGTCGACGACGATGGTCGCCACGCCGAAAATTCAGGCGATGACGCTGCGCATCACGAACAATATCAGCCAGGTTGATATCGTCGGCCTGTATGCGCCGTACGGCCACAATCTGGGCCGGTTCGAGGTGAGCGGCACGCTCACACTTCTCTTACTCGACCTTCAGGCTTACACCGCCATCCTCAACCACGAGAACGTCGCCATCAGCTTCGAACTCGTCGACGCGGTGGGTAACAAATATACATTCTCGATGCCGCGCGTGAAGTTCACGGATGGCGGGCCGTCGGCGCCGGGCAACGGCCAGCCGGTCATCCTCGAAGTGCCGTTCCAGGCGATCATTGATCCCGGCATTGGCGCTTCGATGCAGATCACCCGGGCAGGTGTGTAATGGCCAAGAAGACCGACACATCCGACGAGCCGGTTCAGCCAGATCCGCTTATCACAATCATGCCGTTGACCGACTTCCGCGCCGATCCGTGGGAGACGGGCGACGAGACCGTCATGATGTTCATGGCCGGGCAGCAATCGACACCGGTGCCAGCCGCGTTCGCGAAGAAGATGCGCGACGAAGGCAAGGCGGAATAGGAGAACGATATGGTCGTAAAGATTGACAGCCTCGCGGCTGACCTGAAACGTGAGCGTGACGGCGACTGGATCGAGCCGAAAAGCTGGCCCGGTCTAAATCCGGAAAATCCGAACCAGATGGTCGATCTGCCGGGCGTCGCGTTCCACGTCCGTTCGGTCAACTACTCGCCTTACGTGACTGCGCGCCAGACCGAGCTTGAGCGCATCAAGCAGGACTATCCGGACAGTGTCGTTCCGCCCGATGTCGCCTCGCAGATTGAGGGCTCGCTCGCGGCCGAACATCTCCTGCTCGGCTGGAGGGGCTTCGATACCGAATACTCGGCTGCGGCAGCAGCCGACACTGTCAAGGCACCGGAACACCGCAACATCCGCGCCATCATCTATTGGTGCGCCGGCCGCGTCGGGAAGAAGAAAGTCGAGTTCGTCACGGCCGCGGCAAAAAACTGAGACGCGCCTTCCGGCACCAGATGAGCCGGGAGGCGCTTTCCGAGGAGCAGCGTGAGTGGATCAAGGAACTGATCAAGGATGACCCGGCCGCGACATGGCTTAGGAAGGTCGATCCGCCACCACCGGCCGGAGCCGAGCCGCAGGCTTGGCACGAGTTCTACCTCAATGCCTGGCAGACGCTTCGCTTTGACCGGCAATATTTCGGGATGGGCGGTCAGACGCCGATCAGCTTCATGGCGATCGACGGGTTTGCCCGCCGCTTCGACATGACCGGCGACGCATTCGACAATCTGCTGTTCTTCCTCCAGCAGATCGATGCCGAGTGGATCGCGATGGAGAACGAGAAGGTAGTTCAGCGCAAGGATGTCACTGCGTGAGCGGTGCGAGTTTGACGGCAGTGCCTGTCGCGACGACCAGAAGCATCCCACCACTAACGAGGTTGCTGCTGTATTCACTGTAATCGAGATCGATCGCAACGACGGCATGAGCGCCGATAGAGTGAGCCTCGCGACGGAGTTCATCAAGGCATGTATGCCTTGCTTCCCTCAGCAGCCTTTGCAGGCTGCTGCTTCGGCCACCGAATACATCACGCAACGACCCGGCAATGTCTCTGAACAGATTTACGCCGATTGCGCTCTCGGCGCTAATCACCTCCACCACGTCTAATATTTCGCGATGGGGAATTGTCATCGCGGTCGTTACGATCACGCGTCTATGTTCGTTGGATTTTGTTGTCGCCTTCGTGCTGCCGCCACTGTTTGTGTCGTTCTTGCAAGCGATGCACATCCCAGAATTCTTATCAAAGTTAAGCGAGCTGACGGTGTCGCCGCATTTGGTGCACGTGGGCATAGCTAGTCCGCCTCTCAAATCACAACGATGCAGGTTCCACTTTGACCGTCCAGATATCAAGCCTGCGTGTCTCGCCTGAAGTCGACGCGAGCAAATATGTCGCCGGCACCAACCAGAAAGTTGCTGCCGACAAGAGCATGATCGATTCTGCGAACGCAGTCTCTGCGGCTCAAGCAGCGGTCGACACGCGATTGAACGTGAGCGCCGATGCATTGTCGATCTACTCAGGCCGCTATGTTGGCGGTAGCCGGGAAATCCAGCAGTTTACCCGGGACCTCGGCGGGCTGGGTCGGGCGCTGGAAACCGGCAAAATTTCGATGGAGGGCGCGGAGCAGGTCATCATCGGAATGCGCCAGAAACTCGGCCTGATGGCCGACGGTGCGGAACTGGCTGCGCAAGGCCAGCACATGCTCGCCGCAGCGGTCGAACGCGCCAACCTTCAACTTCTGAAACAGCAGAACATCCCAAAATCGGCAAATAGCAATGTTCGCCAGGCGTCGAGTTTCAACAGCTCAAACCTTGCAGCGCAGGGTTTCGATGTCGCGTCGACGGCCGCTTTCATGCCGTTCTACTCAGTAGCGTTGCAACAGGGGCCGCAAGTCGCCCAGGTTTTTAATGATATCCGGGCAAGCGGACAAGCGATTGGACCTGCTGTGGCAGGCGCATTTGCGCAGATCCTCAATCCGGTCTCGCTCTTGACGATTGGCGTTATCGGTCTCTCGGCCGCAACGATCCAATGGATCGTCCAGGGCAGGGATGGCGCCAAGTCCCTCGACGATGCGTTGAAAGGTCAGGCAGACACCGTGCGGCTGCTGAAACAGCAGTATGGCGAATTGGGCGATGCGTCGAAACGGGTAGCGCCAGCAGGTGGTTTGGCGTTCACCGAGTCACAGGCTCGCAGCCAGATTGCGGCCATGCAGGCGGCGCTGCGCGATCAGTCGGGAGACCTCAGTGAGCAGTTGCTCGGAGGCGGAATTCTGCGTGGTGGCCTGTTTGGATCGAACACGGCAGGGCTCGATACATTGCTCGGGACAAAAGGATCTCAGTTCCAGCCGGCCATCGATCGCATGATGGAATCCATCCGGAAGGGTGGAGATGGCTTCCGTTCGTTCAATGACGATCTCAACGCCATGTTCGAGACGATGCGGCGGAGCAACAAAGAGCCGGCAGCGCTTGCGGCAGAGATGGAGCGTTTGAACAATGCTGCCATCGACGCATTTGCCGTGTCAGGCCAGAACGCTCCCTTCCAGGCCGAAATCAACCGGCTGCTTCTTGGGTTAAAGGAGGGCAATGGAGACATTGAAAAGTTCGCTTCGAACGTCCGTCGTATCGGCGAGATAAATGGCCTCGGTGAAGTCGCCGATAAGATCATCCTCTCGTCGAAGAATGCGGTATCGCTCATCACCAGTTTGCGGGAAATCCTTCGATATCTGAGGGAGATCGACCGAGAAGACACTCGACCTGGTTTGCGTGATAGGCGCGATGACACGCGTTACGCCGGCCAGCGCGACGCGGAGCTTCGTCGCTTCAATGAGCAGTTCGCTGCGGAGCAGCAGTTGGCAATGGCGCGCACCTATCAGGAGCGGCTGGCGGCTATTGAGGCTCAGGTCCGGTCCCGTGCCTTTGAGGACAAGGACAGCGAAGGCGGTCTCGAAGCGCGTGTCGCTCGCGCGCGCCAGGCAGAGCTTAATCGACAGGCGATGGAAAAGCGCGAGGCGTCAGAGGCTCGCAGCAACTCCATAACCGCCGAAATCGAGCGGCAGCAGCTGGAACTCAGCATGATCGGCAAGACGACCGGCGAGATCACGAAGATGCGTTTCGAAGCGGAACGCGTACAGGAGCTTCGCGACGAGGCGCGCCGTACTGGCGGATTTGTCGATCCGAAGGAGGTCGCGGCCATCCAAGCGGCCGCTGATGCGTTGGGTAAGCAAGCCGATGCTGCCGAGCGCCTGCGCCTCATTGAAGACCTGCGGTTCGAGCGCGAGCAGCTTGCGCGCACAGAGATCGAGCGGACGATCGCTGACAAGATGCGGGGCATGGCGAACGATCCGTCGCTGGCTGCCGATATCCGGCGCACCGAGGAACTGAAAAAGCAGGTTGCGCTGTGGGAAGATATCCGCGGCAAAGGCATGGATGCGATGTCCAGCATCTTCGACCTGGCATTTGATCCGAGCGACTGGAAGCGCAGGCTGTCGGACCTGATGGCAACCGGTGCCCGTATGATCTTCGATTTCAGCGCCAAAAACCCGCTCATGAATTCGATGTATGGGACCGACCTGCCGACGCTCGACAAAACCGGCGGGCTCAAGGGGCTCATCGGCACGTTCTTCGGGATGACGCCGAACCCTGCGGCCGGCCAGAATGTCGGCGCGATGAATGTGCAGGCCGCAACCGTGATGATCAACGGCGCAACACTTGGTGCGCCGGGCATGGGGCCTCTCGGCTATCAGGGACAGGGCGGTTTGCCCGAAATGGCTGGCGGCTTCGGCGCCGCATCACGCATGTTCTCGCCGTCGAACGCCAATGACGTTCTGGGCGGTCTTCGTTATGCCAACTCTGGCGCGACCCGGAACATGTCGCTCACCGAAAGCCTCGAAACGAAGATCCGTGAAGCTGTTGGCGCGGTTTATGGCGCTGACGCATATGCAAGCGTCTATTCCGGCGGGCAGGGCGCAATTGGAACGACAAGCAGACGTGTCGGCACGACGCGCCATGACCTCGGTCATGCAGGTGATCTGCGCATTTTTGACGCGCAGAACCGGCAGATCACGGGCGACCGTCTCGCACCGCTTGGTCAATATTGGCAGGCCAAGGGGTGGGGCGGAACCGGCCTGGAAATGCGCGGCGGCGGCATTCACCTCGATGAACACGCGGGCCGGGCACGCAATTGGTGGTATGGCGCGCAGAACCCGGCTCAGGCCAGGGGAATCGAGGCTGGTCAGCAGGGCATTTTCCCGCAGCTGCAAACCACTGCCACGGCCGCATCTCAGGCACTGGATAAACTCGCAGTCAAGTCGGTCGATGCCGGCGACGGACTGGGCGGGCTCCTGAAGACCGTGTTTGGCGGCCCGGGCGGCGTGCCATCCATGCCGGCGATGGCTGGTGCGTTCCCGCCAATCCCGGCCGCTCCCGCAGGCGCTGGCGGCGGCGGTCTGCTCGATATGCTGTTCAAGACGCTGTTCGGATTCCTGCCAGGTTTTGCGGGCGGCACCGACAATTTTCCGGGTGGCTTCGCCCGGATGAACGAAGGTGGCCGTGGCGAGATCGTCAAGCTGCCGCGCGGCTCGCAGATCATCCCTCACGATGTCAGCGTGAAGGCACTCAGCGCCGCCAATGGAAGCAGCGGTTTTGCGGGCAAGACTGAGATGCATTTCCACAACGCGCCGACCGTCGAGCGCCGTGAAGAGCAAGACGATGGCGCTGGCGGCAAGCGCATTGACGTCTGGTTTTCGGAGCAGGCTGCCCAGGAAGCGACGAGGCGAGGATCGCCCTTCAACAAAGCACTGAGTGGTATGGGCGTCCGAAACCGGACGAAGGTGCGCTGATGCCGATGCCAGTCTATCCGGCCGAGCTGCCAAATCCTCTGCGCGATGGCTACTCCTATGAAATCGGCGACGGCCGCTTCCGCAGCCCGTCAGAGGGTGGTCTGCCGAATTTCCGGCGCCGGCTGTCATCCGTTCCGGACAAGGT
>DAINRF010000013.1:0-71222 GCA_036742015.1 Mesorhizobium sp.
TCGGCCGTGGCCAGCGCGAGCTGATCATCGGCGACCGCCAGACCGGCAAGACCGCCATCATTCTCGACACGTTCCTGAACCAGAAGCCGCTGAACCAGGGCAACGACGACAGCGCCAAGCTGTATTGCGTCTATGTCGCCGTCGGCCAGAAGCGTTCGACCGTCGCCCAGCTGGTGAAGGTTCTCGAAGAGCGCGGCGCGCTGGAATATTCGATCATCATCGCCGCAACGGCGTCTGATCCTGCCCCGATGCAGTTCCTGGCTCCGTTTGCCGGTTGCGCCATGGGCGAATGGTTCCGCGACAACAAGCAGCACGCTGTTATCGCGTATGACGACCTGTCCAAGCAGGCCGTCGCCTACCGCCAGATGTCGCTGCTGCTGCGCCGCCCGCCGGGCCGCGAAGCCTATCCTGGCGACGTCTTCTTCCTGCACTCGCGTCTTCTCGAGCGCGCTGCAAAGCTGAACGACGAAAACGGCAACGGCTCGCTGACGGCTCTGCCGGTCATCGAAACCCAGGCCAACGACGTGTCGGCCTACATTCCGACCAACGTGATCTCGATCACCGACGGCCAGATCTTCCTCGAAACCAACCTGTTCTTCCAGGGCATCCGTCCAGCCGTGAACGTCGGTCTGTCGGTGTCTCGCGTCGGTTCGTCGGCGCAGGTCAAGGCGATGAAGCAGGTTGCAGGCTCGATCAAGGGCGAGCTCGCCCAGTATCGCGAAATGGCCGCCTTCGCCCAGTTCGGTTCGGATCTTGACGCTGCAACGCAGCGCCTGCTGAACCGCGGCGCACGCCTCACCGAGCTCCTGAAGCAGCCGCAGTTCTCGCCGCTGAAGACGGAAGAAGAAGTGGTCGTGATCTTTGCTGGTGTGAACGGCTA
Source organism: Mesorhizobium sp. (assembly GCA_036742015.1). Lineage (GTDB taxonomy): Bacteria > Pseudomonadota > Alphaproteobacteria > Rhizobiales > Rhizobiaceae > Mesorhizobium_A. Next base: position 881 of record DAINRF010000013.1, read on the forward strand.
TCTCGACAAGCTGGCGCTTAACCAGGTCGGCAAGTTCGAGCAGGGCCTGCTCAACTACTTCCGCACCGAGGGCAAAGACGTGCTCGAGGCCATCCGCAAGGACAAGCAGATCACTGACGGAACCCGCGACAAGCTCAAGGCAGGCATCGACGCCTTTGCCAAGACCTTCGCCTAAACTGTCGAGATCGAAACCGGGACAGGCGCATGCCTTCGCTAAAAGACCTTAGAAACCGCATCGCCTCGGTCAAGGCGACGCAGAAGATCACCAAGGCGATGCAGATGGTCGCTGCGGCGAAGCTGCGCCGTGCGCAGGAGGCTGCCGAAGCTGCGCGCCCTTATTCGCAGCGCATGGGCTCGGTTCTGGCCAATATCGCTGGTGCTGTGACCGGCGGTTCGGACGCGCCTGCGCTGATGACCGGCACCGGCAAGGACGATGTGCATCTGCTCGTCGTCACCAGCTCGGAACGCGGCCTGTGCGGCGGCTTTAACTCGCAGATCGTGCGTTTTGCCCGCGAACACATTCGCAAGCTGCAGCGCGACGGCAAGACTGTGAAAATCATTACCGTCGGCAAGAAGGGCTATGACATTCTTCGCCGCGATTTTGCGCCGCTGATCATTGAGCGTATCGAACTGCGCGACGCCAAGCAGGTCGGCTTCAATCATGCCGACATGATCGCCAAGAAGGTGATCGCGCTGTTCAATCAGGGCGGTTTTGACGTCTGCACGCTGTTCTATTCGGAATTCAAGTCGGTGATCTCGCAGGTGCCGACCGCGTTGCAGCTGATCCCGGCCGCCGCGCCTGCAGTTGAAGAAGCTGCTCCTGCCGCCGGCGACAATGCAGCCTACGAATACGAGCCGGAGCCCGGCGAAATTCTCACGGATCTGATCCCGCGCAACATCAAGGTGCAGGTTTTCCGCGCCTTGCTGGAAAATGCAGCAGGCGAGATGGGTGCGAAAATGACGGCGATGGACAACGCCACGCGCAATGCGGGCGACATGATCAATCGTCTGACGATCACGTATAACCGTCAGCGTCAGGCGAACATCACCAAGGAACTGATCGAGATCATTTCGGGCGCTGAGGCGCTCTAGGCCGGGCCGCTGTCGCAAGCGCCGGTAACGAAACAAGAGGAAAGGTCATCACGATGGCTAAAGCAGCAGCCCCGAAGGCGCCCGCAAAGGCAGCCGCAAAATCAGCAGCCGACAAAGAGGCAGCCAAGATCGTTCGCGAAAGCAAGCCCGGCAAGGTCGAGACGCGCGGCGCAACTGCCAATTTTGATCTGCGCAAGGGCGCACACGGCAAGGTCGCGCAGGTCATCGGCGCCGTTGTCGACGTGTCCTTTGAAGGCGTACTGCCGGCGATCCTGAACGCACTTGAGACCAACAATGGCGGCAACCGCCTGGTTCTCGAAGTGGCCCAGCATCTCGGTGAAAACACCGTTCGCACCATCGCAATGGACTCGACCGAGGGTCTGGTTCGCGGCCAGCCTGTCGCTGACACCGGCCTGCCGATCGAAGTTCCGGTTGGTGACGAAACGCTTGGCCGTATCATGAACGTCATCGGCGAGCCGGTCGATGAGGCCGGCCCGGTCAAGACCAAGTCGCGCCGTCCGATCCACGCTGACGCGCCTGCCTATGTCGAGCAGTCGACCGAAGCCCAGATCCTTGTCACCGGCATCAAGGTCGTCGACCTGCTGGCCCCTTACGCCCGCGGCGGCAAGATCGGCCTGTTCGGCGGCGCTGGCGTCGGCAAGACCGTTCTCATTCAGGAACTGATCAACAACGTCGCCAAGGCGCATGGTGGTTACTCGGTGTTCGCCGGTGTCGGTGAGCGCACCCGCGAAGGCAACGATCTCTATCACGAAATGATCGAATCGGGCGTCAACAAGGACCCGCACGAGAACAACGGTTCGACCGAAGGTTCGAAATGCGCACTGGTGTTCGGCCAGATGAACGAGCCGCCGGGAGCACGCGCCCGTGTCGCCCTGACCGGTCTGACCATTGCCGAAGACTTCCGCGACAAGGGCCAGGACGTGCTGTTCTTCGTCGACAACATTTTCCGCTTCACGCAGGCAGGTTCGGAAGTGTCCGCTCTGCTCGGCCGTATTCCTTCCGCTGTGGGCTATCAGCCGACGCTGGCCACGGACATGGGCTCGATGCAGGAACGCATCACCACCACCACCAAGGGTTCGATCACCTCGGTGCAGGCGATTTACGTTCCCGCCGACGACTTGACCGACCCTGCGCCTGCTACCTCGTTTGCCCACCTTGACGCCACGACCGTTCTGTCGCGCGCCATCTCGGAAAAGGGTATTTACCCAGCCGTGGATCCGCTCGACTCGACCTCGCGCATGCTCGACCCACAGATCGTTGGCGAAGAGCACTATCAGGTCGCCCGCCAGGTGCAGCAGACCCTTCAGCGCTACAAGTCGCTGCAGGACATCATCGCCATTCTGGGCATGGACGAGCTGTCGGAAGACGACAAGCTGGCCGTTGCCCGCGCCCGCAAGATCGAGCGCTTCCTGTCGCAGCCATTCTTCGTCGCTGAAGTGTTCACCGGTTCGCCGGGCCAGCTGGTTCCGCTCGAAGACACGATCCGCTCGTTCAAGGGCCTCGTGGAAGGCGAATACGACCACCTGCCGGAAGCGGCATTCTATATGGTCGGCTCGATCGAAATGGCCATCGAGAAGGCACAGAAGCTGGCTGCTGAAGCCGCATAATGCGGCCTGTAAATGGTCAATAGTGAATGGTGAATGGAGGGTGAAAACGGAAATGTTGTGCGGCGAATGTGTCTTTGACCATTCACCATTCACCATTCTCCATTCACTGATTGTCTGATGGCCGGATACAAATTTGATCTCGTTTCGCCTGAACGGCTGCTGATCTCGCAAGAGGTCGAGTCGATCGTCATTCCTGGCGCTGAAGGCGAGATGACTGTGATGGCGAACCACTCGCCGGTGATGGCGACGGTGAAGCCGGGCGTCGTGACCGTGAAGCCGGTCTCGGGCGCTGAAGAGAAGTTCGTCGTGTTTGGCGGTTTCGCCGACATCCTGCCGGATGTCTGCACGCTGCTGGCCGAATCGGCATTGCCGCTGGCTGATGTCAGCAGGGATGATCTTGCCCGCCGCATTGAGGCAGCGAAGTCGGAACTCGCCGACGCGTCTAACGATGACGACAAGACGAAGCTCGAATCGTTCCTCAACCATTTGACGGCCATCCACGACGACATCCGCTAAGCGGAGCCATCGCCGTCGTGAATTGTTCAGGGCCGGTCGAAAGACCGGCCTTTTTCATGGTCCGACCGGGGGAATTTGGCCGACCGTGAAGAAACCCAACTTGATCTCGCCCTTCACGATGTTGACGGGTACCGTCGGGTTATCGCCCATAAGGGCAATGAGTCTTTCAACCTGTTTCAGGCTCCCGGCCATCTCTGGCAGGGCAGTGGAGATAAGTCGCACAATCGCTGGCGGGTTCGTCAGATTGACAGAAAGCTCGGCATCGATCAGTCCTTTCTGGTCAATTGACGCCTTCCCGGATAGAGCGAGCCTGCCATCAGGCGAAACAATCGACAGTTCGCGCAATTCCCCGCTAACGCCGAGCAGTGAACGCTCCTGTGATACAAGCAGGCTGACGCCATTCGCTACGGTTCCGTCAATCGCCAGTGCCAGCGGTGGCAGATCTTGCAAAGCGATTGCCGTCACACCGTTCAATTGACCTGCAAAGTCGAGATCTGCGGCACGCGGACGAAAGTGCACGATACTGTCCCTGGCGGAGCCGATCTGTTGGTCATCGGCCGTGGTTACGGTCACCGCTCCGGATTCCGCTGACAGAATTGACGGAAGTGGCTTCGCCAGATGTGTCGAGAAGCGGATGTCTTGCCAGCTTGCGTGCATCGCACCGCCCGGTGCAGCAAAGTCGCCGGTCAGACGGTCCAATTCGCCCACTACCTTGGCCGGCTGATAGATCTGGGCGGCGCTTCGCAAGCCGGCGCCTGACAATGACAGCCCGAGTTTCGGATCAGCGAAGGCAAGCCCATCACAAAACAGGCCGAGCCGGAACGGATAGCCTCTGGCTTTGGCATTGGTGCACTCAGCTTCCTGACCCCGTGCATGCAGGCTCGAGAGAAATTCTGCCGTCTCCGTCTCGAGTTTACCTGCCGCCCAGAACCAGCCACCGGTATAGGCGGCCACTGCGCCGGCGATGCTGGCGGCCAACCAGACGAAACGGCGAGAGCCTTTTTGCGGCTGCTCGCTGGCAGCTTGTTCGCTTGACGTCATGTAACGGGATTCCTAGACCGGTTCTTCGAAGCAGTGTGAACGGCGATATGAGCGAATTTTGGGTCTTTGGCTATGGATCGTTGATGTGGCGGCCGGGGTTTGCGCATGTCGAAACGCAGATGGCGCGCCTTTCCGGTTATCGCCGGTCGCTGTGCGTCCGCTCCTTCGTGCACCGCGGGACCGAACAGCGCCCCGGCCTGGTGCTTGGGCTTGATCGCGGCGGCTCGTGCCTGGGCCTTGCGTTCCGTGTCCCGGACGATCTCAAGGCAGAGGTTATCGCCTACCTGCGGGAGCGCGAACTGGTGACCAATGTCTACCAGGAACGCATTCTTCCGGTGCGGCTGGCAAGTGGTCAGCGCGCCGCCGCACTGACCTATGTGGTCGACCGGCATCACCGGCAATATGCGGGCGATCTCGACGTCGATACTGCCGTCGGGCAGATCAGCGGTGCGTCGGGCATGTCGGGGCGCAATGAGGAGTATGTGCTGAACACACTCGACCATCTACGCGGCATCGGTATCCACGACAGTCTGCTTGAGGCGGTCGGCAAACGATTGCGCCCTAACTCTGTTTGACAGGGTGGCCAAGCTCGGCCAGCCGTTTCACCGCCGTCGGCGGCATCGCCGGCGGGTTTGGTCCGGCCGCGACGTCAATCAGGATCTGGTCGCAGGCAGCTTCCGTCTCGCGCACCAGTCTGGCGTGAAACTCGTCCTTCGGGAGACCGGCGGGGATAGGCGGCAGGAAGCGCGCTTTGATCGTGCCCGGATAGCGCAGGAATTTGCGGCGTGGCCAATAGAGACCCGCCTGATGCGCTACCGGCACCACCGGCAGGTTCAGACCGTCGTAGAGTTCGACAATACCCCATTTGTAGTTTGGTGTGTCGCCGGGCGCGCGCCGGGTGCCCTCGGGGTAGATGATGAGCTGGCGCGGATTGCGCTCAAGTTCCGCGTTCGTCGCTTTGATGACGGCCTTCAGCGCCTGACCCTTCTTGCCGCGATCGACCGGGATCATCCGCATCTTCATCACATACCAGCCGAAGAACGGAATCCAGGTCAGCTCGCGCTTCAGGATATAGAGCGGATCCTTGAGATAGGGAAAGAAAGCGATCGTGTCCCAGAATGATTGATGCTTTGGCGCCAGAATGAACGGGCCGTCTGGCAGGTTCTCCATGCCCGAAATGTCAGTCCTGGTGCCGGCAAGCACTTTCTGCAGCCACAGACTCGAACGCGACCAGAATTTCGGGACAATCCAGGCCCGGCGGCGCGAGACCAGAAAGTAGTACGGCGTCCACACGATCATCTGGACGATCAGGCTCAGATAGAACGCGACGTTGAACAGGATGGAGCGGATAGCGAGCATCGGAGCCTTCAAGAAACGGATCCGTGTTGGTTACACCAGTGCAAGCGCGTGGCAAAGCAGTAGAGCTTGAAGATGTTTCAACACAATCTCATCAAGCCCTGACAGAGGATCAGGGACTGGCTTTGACAACCCGTGTGTCGGCCCTGTCGGATGAACCGGGAATGGCTCCCCGGGCAACCGACGCGAGAAACTTGGTGTATTCGGTGAAAAGAACACGGATCGCCTGCGGTTTGATCATCCAGCTTCCACCATCTAGACGGCTGTTCACCACCGGGTAGGCTTGCAATTTCGCGTCGCCAAGCAGCCGGTGCATTTCCAGCAAAGTTCTGGGGATGTGGTAATTGTTGGTGACAAGAATGACGCTGTCATACTCGTGCTCGCGCACCCACTTGGCGCTCTCTGCGGCATTGCCAATCGTATCAAGCGCCTCGTAGTCGATATCGACGCAGCAATTGAACAAGCGCTTGTCGCCACCGGTCGCCACGCGCAAATCTTCGAGCCGTGCTGTGCGATTGACGCCGCTGATAAGCAGCCGTTTGCCTTTGCCGGAATTCATCAGGCCGACAGCTGTGTCGACACGCGCCTGGCCGCCGGTCAGCACGATTATGCCATCGGCTGCTTCAATCTGTTCGGGCGCCGAAAGCGCAGCGACATAGGTGGAGAAGCCGACGAAGCCGAGACCGAAAAGTAAGACCCCAAACGTCAGAACCGCCGCAACTCGCCGCACGGCGCGCCAGCGATTACGCTGTGGCCGGACCTTGTCCAAGAGAATCGGATCACTCGTCATTGCAGCAAAGATGTAGGGCGTCAAATGTGATTTGAACAGGATACAAATTGACCCGGATCACGCTTCCCGGCCCGGCATCTCGATATCGTGCAGGTAGGCAATCACGGTCAGATGTGACGTCACTGCGGTCAACGCGGCGACCGCAACAATGACGACGGCGATGCCGACATATCCGGAAATGCCGATGGTGAAGTCGCCAAACAGGGCGATTGCCTGATCGGCTTCAGGCGTCGCAAGATTGCGCGATGTCCACCAGCCCAGCGCCAGAAAGATCAGGATCGCAATGAACCCTCCGCCGGCTGCACCCTTGATGCCGGTGCGCAAGAAATGCTGCCGGAACTCGCGCGCGATGTATGAGGAGTCTGCGCCGACAAAATGCAAAACTTCGATAATCTGGCCGTTGCCAACCATTGCGCCACGGGTAGCGAAAATGACTGTCAGCACCGTGGCGGACAGCATCAGAGCCAGCGCAATCAAACCAATAATGACTGTCGTTCGCGCCATGGATACAAGGCGATTGACCCAGGTGCGGTGATCGTCAAGCGACGCACCCTTGACCTCGGCAGTCAGCAGGCCGCGCATGGCGGCAAAGTCTGGCGGTGAATTTTCATCAATCGTCACGATGACCAGCCGCGGCACCGGCAGTTCGTTCAGGTCGATGCCCTCGCCAAGCCAGGGCGACAGCAGGCGTGCTGTCGCTTCCGGGTCAACAATCTTTGCCTCGCGCACGCCCGCAAATCCCGAAGCGATGCGTTGGGCGCTGGCAAGCGCCTCTTCCATGTCGACCCCGTCGACCGGCTTGATCTGGATCGTCGCCTCGCGCGAAATCTGGCTCTGCCACACTGACGCGGAATCGCGGATCAATGCCACCGTGCCCAGCGTCAGGCAGGACAGAAAACTCATGATCGCAATCACCAGCACCAGTGCATTGCCTGACACGGTCTGCGACGGCACAATTGGCTGTTGCGGACGGTGTACCGTATCACGCCGTGATGGCGCGGCTGCCTGAACCTCGATCCCGGTCTTGATCTCGGGCGCGTCAGTCATAGACCTCAAGCCTGGACTTGGAGAGGATCATGCGGCGCGCGTCGACCTGTTCCATCAGGCCGAGATCGTGGGTGGCAATGACGACGGCTGTGCCGAGCTTGTTCAGTTCGATGAACAGGCGCAGCAGGCGGCGCGCCAATGGTGGATCGACATTGCCCGTCGGCTCATCAGCCAGCAAGATTTCGGGCTGTTCGATCAGAGCGCGGGCGATTGCTGCACGCTGCTTCTCACCGCCTGATAGGACCGGCGGCAGCACATTCATGCGCTCGCCCAGCCCAACCCATTTGAGCAATTCCACCACGTCGGAGCGGTAGTTTGCCTCCTCGCGGCCGCGCACCCTGAGGGGTAGCGCAACATTCTCGTAGGTCGTCATGTGGTCGAGCAGGCGGAAATCCTGGAACACCACGCCGATGCGGCGCCGGATCGCAGGCAGGTCGCGTGGCGACAGGCGCGCCCGGTCGCGGCCAAATGCTGTGATCAGGCCGCGCGTCGGCTTGAGTGACAGGAACAGCAGGCGCAACAGAGTCGTCTTGCCAGCGCCAGACGGGCCAGACAGGAACTGGAATGAGCGGGGCGGGATGTCGAACGAGATATCGCTCAGGATCTCCGGACCCATCCCATATCGCAAACCGACATTTTCAAAGCGGATCAAGGCATCGGTCCTGACGCGTGTCGAATGGTTTCTCAGGGCGGACCTTTCGGCCCCCATGGTTAATGGCAGGTTAAGTTTGCGGTCAGTGTGGTCAAATAGTTGCAATTCGTTAACCATTTGCTCCTACGCCTCAGATTACGGTCTGGACCGCGAATCAAGGAACGGACGGACGCAATGTCTGAACCGAATAGCATCACGCCGCTCTCCGGCGAAATCATGTCAGCTGCGCCAGCACCAAAGAGCGGTCTTGGGGCTCAGACAGATGTGGTTGACGCCGAATTCACTACGGTGCTCCCCCGTGCTTACACGCCAGTTGCCGCGAACCTTGCGCCGCAACAGCCGAAAACTCCGCATACTGCCGGTCTCGACATTCTGGGTAAGTCGCCTGCACCTGCAAAATGGGCGCGGTCGGGTCCCGGCTTCTGGGCAGGTGGCGCACTTGCCGCAGCAGCCGCGTTCTGGATGGCCGGTGGTCATTCGCTGACGCGCAGCTTTTCGCCGGATGCTGAAACCCAGGTGCAGGTCGCGTCGCTGAGGTCCGAGGTCCGGCGTTCGTCACAAGGCGCACATCTTGTGATCGACGGAATGCTTGAAAACCGTGCCGCGACCGGAGCGAAAGCGCCCGACCTTGACATCGAGGTCGCAGCCGTCGGTGGCGGCGTCACGCGCTATCGCCTCGGTAATGGCGGCGCAATGATTGAGCCGCGTGGCGCGCGAAATTTCTCTAGCCGTCTTGTCGCGCCTGCAACAGGCGTTAGATCAGTGTCGGTCACGGTTGCAGGGGGTAAATGATGGCGTTGGTGCGGGGCAAGGATATCGAGGTTCTCTACAGCGCATCGACAATTGCGCGGCGCAATCTCGAACTCGCAAAGGAAATCGCTTCGCGCGACTATCACGATCTTCTGGTCATCTCGGTTCTGAAAGGCTCGTTTATCTTCGCTGCGGATCTAATTCGCGCGATGCATGATGTCGGCCTGTCGCCTGAGGTCGAGTTCATCTTCATCTCCAGTTATGGCGCCGGCAAGACAAGTGGCGAGGTTCGCGTCCTGCGCGACATCGACAATGACGTATCGGGGCGCGACGTTCTGTTGATCGACGACATTCTGGAGTCCGGCAAGACACTGGCTTTCACCCGTAACCTGATGCTGGAGCGCGGCGCACGCAGCTGCTCGATTGTGGCGCTTCTCGACAAGCGGATGCGCCGCCAGGTCGCAATCGACGCCGACTATGTCGGATTTGACTGCCCCGATCATTTTGTTGTCGGTTACGGCATGGATGCGGGGCACGCGTTCCGTGAGCTGCCGTTTGTCGGTATCGTCAAGGGAGACGCCTGATGGCGAAGTTACTGATCGTCGAAGATGATGATTCGGTGCGGACGCTGGCAGCTCGCGCACTTGAGCGCGCCGGTCACCAGATCGAGGTGGCGTGCGACGGCGAAGAGGGGCTGATGCGTATTGTTGACGCCGGCGGCCGCTATGATCTGGTTGTGTCCGACATCCGCATGCCGGCCATGGACGGCATCGAGATGGCCAAGAATGCAGCCGCGCGTTTTCCCGGCCTGAAGATCATGCTGGTCACCGGCTATGCCGACCAGCGCGAGCGCGCCGACGAACTGAACGGCATCGTCATGGACGTCTTGATGAAGCCGTTCACGCTCAACTCGATCCGCGAGACAGTCGAGCGCAATCTGGCTGCGTAGAGCGCCGCGCGCCCAATTGGGCGCGCAAAGGACGCTCTGACACTTTGAATCTGCGGCATAGTGCTTCCGAAAATCGATACAGATTTTCGGACCGATGCAGTAACCCTACTGCATCTCCAGCAGACGCTCGAGATAGTCGCGCTCGATCTCAGGGCTCAGTGCGTTGCCGAGGCGGCGGCGGATGGCGTCGAGGATTTCTCTCGCCCGCTGAACATCTATCTCGTCGGGCACTCTTACCGTGTCACCAAAGTCCGGTCCGGTTGTGGCGCGTGGCCGGCCCAGCGGGTCGCGGTCGGCGTTCTGCTGGCGCCCGCCTTCTTCACCGCCACCTTGTTCGCCCTGCATGGCCTGCTGCATCTGCTGCATCATGTCCTGCGCGCCCTTGCGCAGGGCCTCCAGTGCACGGCTCTGTTCGCCGACGGCTTCTTCACCCTGTGCGTCGCCCAGTGCCCGGCCGGCCTCACCCATCGCTTCGCCGGCCTCGCCAAAACCCTCTCCCGGCTGAATGCCCATGCCTTCAAGGCCCTGCATCAGTTCGCCCAGCTCATTGCGCAACTGGCCCTGGCCCTGTTGCATGCCGCGCAGTGCTTCGGACAGCTCCTGTTCCGACATGCCTTGACCTTGCTGGCCTTTTCCGTTCCGGCCCTGGCGCTGCTCACCCTGCCGGCCCTCGCCATTCTGGCCTTGCTGTTCGCCTTCGCCCTCCTGCTGGCCCCGGTTCTGCCCGCGCTGCATCTGGTCGAGACGGTGGGTGTCATTCATCATCTGCTGCTGGCGGCGCATCAATTCGCCCAGCTTGTCCATCTGCTGGCGCATCTGGCTCCGCTGCTGGCCTTGCTGGCCTTGCTGCTGACGGCCAGCCTGCAGGTTGTTCATCATCTCCTGCAGCTGCGACAGCATTTCCTGCGCCTTGTCGCGTGAACCCGATTTGGCCAGTTGCTCGATCTGGTCCAGCATCTTGTCGATGTCGCTCTGGCGCAGTTCCTGCCCGTTCTGCTGCGGCATCTGCTGCGCCATGTTCGGGTTCTGCTGGGCGCGCTCGGCAAACTCGCGCAGATATTCCTGCATTGCCTGGCGCAACTCGGCCATCAGCTTTTCGATTTCTTCGTCGCTGGCGCCGTTTTCGAGTGCGTTTTTCAATGCCTCCTGAGCCTGGCGCATGCGCCGTTCTGCTGCCGACAGGTCGCCGTCCTCGATCGACAGCGCAATCTCCCACATATACTTGACCACGCCGCGCAGATCCTCGTCACTGGTGGCCAGTTTCAGGCGGGTGCGGGCGCTCGACAGCGCCAGCCAGTGCGCCGGCATGGTGATTGTCTCTTCGGGACGCAGCATCACGCCGTCCATCAGGTCGAGCACCCGCTGCTTGCGGTTGGCGTCCAGCGCCAGAATGCGGCGCTGCTCGATAACGGCGCGCGCCAGCGGGTTGGAGAATGGCCGCTCCGGCATACGAAACGTCCTGGTCTCACTTTGAGCCGTCTGACCGGCGGCATCAGTCGCCGACAGGGTCGCGTTCACCTCGACGCCCGCCCAGACATGTTCAGTCAGGTCGCGCGACGTCTTGGCCGCGCCATCCTTTGCTGTGCGGCGCGGCATCGACAGCGGCATGTCGGGCTTTTCAAACAGAGGCCGTGCGTCCGCCGCCTGCGGCTCGACAAGCTCAAACTCCGCCTTGCCTGATGCGGGGCCGTAATCGTCCTTGATCGAATAGGTCAGTTCCAGTGTGCCGTTGACGGCGCGTTTTGGCTCGCCAAGGTAGCTAATCTCAGGAGCCGTGTCGGGAATCACCCGGAACGCCCATTGCATCAGCGGCGCGCCGCCTGCCGACAGCGCCAGCGACCCGTCGCTGTCCAGCTTGCTGGTGAAATTGCGCACTCCGGCGCGCTGCTGGGCTGCCGACTGGCCTGCCACGTCAGGCTCGATCACCTGCGGCTCGCCGGTCAGGCCCGAAAAGGCCAGCGTTTCGCCACCACCACCGCCGGTCACACGCAATGTCACACCGCTGCCTTGCGGCACGTCAAACACTTGGGTGTCGCGGTTGGCGTCGGCTGTCAGGAAGATCGGCGCGCGGCCGGTATAGGCGGGCGGCGTCACCCAGGCGTCAACGCGTGGCGGCACCGGCGGCGCTGCCGGGCGGCCATTGATCGCGTCAGACAGGGAGCCGCCGAGCGGGCCAAACGAGAAACCGAACGCCGTCACCAGCAGCAGCGCGGCAACTGCGCGCAGGCCCCACGGATCGCGTTCGGGAATACGGGTGCGCGGCAGGTCGCTCGACAGGCCGTCCAGTTTGCCGGCCATGCGCTTCTGGTGCTCGCGCCACAATGCGTCCGCAAATCCATCCCTTGAGCCCGTCAGCCGGTCAGCTTGCGCCAGGATCGGCGTGTGCTGCAATTCGTTGTAGCGCTCGATGCGCCGGTCGATCTCGGCACGCCTTGGCCAGGCAAACCAGCGAAGCGGATAGAGTGCGGCGAGCGCGCCGAGGCCAAGCAGGCCGATCACGCCGAGACGCAGCCAGTCCGGCATGATCCTGAACAGGCCAAACCAGGCAAAGCTGGCAAACAGGGCGGCAATGACAAGCAGCGGCAGCAGCACCGGCCACAACCGCTCGAAGACGATGGTCGCGCTGGTGGTGAAGCGCGCACCGCCAAGACGGCCCCTTGCCGTCAATGGCTGCTTTCCGGTTGCCTCGTCATGCGCCTCGGTATTCGGCATCTGGCGTTCCACATGGCGAGCGGCGCAAAAGGCGCACGACTCTTGTCATCAGGATAGCAACAAACGCGGCGAAGGCGAGGCGGCGCACCAAATCGTGAAAGGACAATGAGCCTGCCGGCTGCTCTCAGTCGCAGACGCGCCGCGCCGGGCTCGGAACCACGCCTTCCGGCAGGCCATACATGTAGCTTCGGCCCTTGAACATGCCCGGCTCAACGCGGCAGCGGCTGATGTCAGGTTTCACAGGGCGCTCGTCGTCATAATAGACAACGTCCGGATCAGGAACGGCGTGTTCCGCCTGATACTGGGCCAGCAGGTGGCCCTTGCCGACGATGATGCGCTTGTAGCCCGACGCACTGTAGATGATCAGGTTGCCGGATGAGTCGGCACGGTAAATATCGCCGTCGATTTCGTACGCGGAAGCCGGCGCGGTGGCGATTGCGAGTGTTGCCGCTGCACTGGCGGCGAGAAGCAAGGTGGACATCTTACGCATGACTGGTCCTTTCGGTGCCACAGGAATGGCGTCTGAGGATCACCTTTAATCATTTGTTAACCGTTGTCACCCGGTGCGGCGCCGAAAATCCGTGAACTGCAAATTTTGGTTAACTCATTGATTCAATTTAATATAATTACGATCTTTCGCTTTCGGCCGATCAGCAGGTGGCAGGCTCACCGCCAATCATCTTTGATCTGTTTCCTGTCGTTTCGCGGTAATGCCTGCGTGCTTCAAACTGTAGTTTTTTGGCCTCACTTGTCTCACCTGCAGAATTGGTTACGTTCGCAACAATGTTGGTTCGATTGTTCCCCATCCTTGTCGCTCTTGCCGCCCCGCTTGCGGTGTCGGCCTGCACCACTGCCAAAGATGGCAACGCCACCGGCGCACTTGCCGCTGCAGGCGCTGAGGGCGACCAGGCGACCGGCTATGACGACAATGCCCTGAGCGCGGGCAAGGCATCGTGGCGCTGCGACAATGGCGAGACCTATCTTGTCGACAATACGGTGTCGCAGATCGTGGTCAGTTCGCCGGACGGGCAGACGATGGAATTGCCCGCCACGCCGCCCGATTCGCGCACCCGATATGTGTTTCAGCAATACGCATTTGTGGTGGACGGCGAGGAAGCACTGTTCTTCCGCGCCAAATCGAGCCCGCTCACCTGCAAGAAAGGGCCGGCGTCGGCATTCAAAGTGACCGCGCCACCTTCAATCGATTTGAAGCTCAACGGCTAAGCCTCTCGCAGTTAAATGCCAGTCCGAACTCGCGTTTCCTGCTTTGACGCGATGCAAAAACCGCACTATGACGCTTCACGAAATTGCCGCATTCGGGCGACGGCTGCGGCGCTGCACTCTCCGGGGGAGCCATGTCCACACCAGCCACCCGCGCCAAGCCGAGGCCATTGTCGCCTCATTTGATGCATTACAAGCTTCTGCCGACCATGCTGATGTCGGGCATTCACCGCGTCTCCGGCGCGGCGCTCTATTTCGGCACTTTGCTGGTTGCGTGGTGGGTGACAGCGGCTGCCGGTTCTGAAGACTATTTCAACTGGGTTGCCGGGATTTACGGGTCCTGGTTCGGCCAGCTCGTGCTGTTTGGCTTCACCTGGGCGCTGATCGTTCACATGCTGGGCGGCATCCGCCACTTCATCTGGGACGCCGGCGCGATGCTCGAAAAGCATACCGCCACCAAGCTTGCCTGGGCGACCCTGTTCGGCTCGATCATCATCACCATCGCTATCTGGGTCGTCATCTTCTGGGTCAGGAGCGCAGCATGAGCAAGAACTCCGATATGCGCACTCCGCTTGGCCGTGTGCGCGGTCTGGGCGCTGCCCATGAGGGCACCGGCCATTTCTGGCTGTCGCGGGTCACTGGTCTCGCGCTGGTCTTCCTGACGCTGTTTGTCGTCGGCCTGCTGGTCGCGCTCAACGGCTCGACCTATGAGGAACTGCGCGCCTCGCTCGCCAATCCGCTGATCAGCCTGGTGCTGCTCGTCACCATCATCACCGGCCTCTATCACATGTGGCTCGGTATGCAGGAAATCCTGCTCGACTATGCCCATGGCGAGTTCTGGAAATACGCCCTGCTGATCCTCAATACATTCTTCTCGGTCTCGGTCGGCGCTGTCTGCGTCTTCTCGCTGCTGAAAATCGCATTCGGAGGCTGAGCGTGGCCAAGGCATCTAATTCATCTTCGGCTACTGAAAAGGCCTATACCTTTGTCGACCACAAGTTCGACGTGGTTGTCGTGGGCGCCGGCGGCGCTGGTCTGCGCGCCACGCTCGGCATGGCCGAGCAGGGGTTCAAGACCGCCTGCATCACCAAGGTTTTCCCGACCCGCTCGCACACCGTTGCCGCACAGGGTGGCATCGCCGCCTCGCTGCGCAACATGGGCCCCGACAGCTGGCAGTGGCACCTCTACGATACCGTGAAAGGCTCTGACTGGCTGGGCGACGTTGACGCGATGGAATACCTGGCGCGCGAAGCGCCTGCCGCCGTCTACGAGCTTGAGCATTACGGCGTGCCGTTCTCGCGCACCGAAGAGGGCAAGATTTATCAGCGCCCGTTCGGCGGCCACATGCAGAACTTTGGCGACGGTCCGCCGGTGCAGCGCACCTGCGCCGCCGCCGACCGCACCGGCCACGCCATCCTGCATACGCTTTACGGTCAGTCGCTGCGCCACTCGGCACAGTTCTTCGTCGAATATTTCGCGCTTGATCTCATCATCACCGATGGCAAGTGCACCGGCGTTGTCGCCTGGAACCTCGACGACGGCACCATCCACCGCTTCTCGGCCAAGATGGTCGTGCTGGCGACGGGTGGCTATGGCCGCGCCTATTTCACCGCTACTTCAGCCCATACCTGCACAGGCGACGGTGGCGGCATGGTTGCCCGCGCTGGATTGCCATTGCAGGACATGGAGTTCGTGCAGTTCCACCCGACCGGCATCTATGGCGCTGGCTGCCTCATCACCGAAGGCGCGCGCGGCGAGGGCGGTTATCTCGTCAACGCCGAGGGCGAGCGCTTCATGGAACGCTATGCGCCATCGGCCAAGGATCTGGCCTCGCGTGACGTTGTCTCGCGCTGCATGACACTGGAGGTCCGTGAGGGCCGTGGCGTCGGCAAGGCCAAGGACCACATCTTCCTGCACCTCGACCACCTCGATCCTGCTGTGCTGCACGAGCGCCTGCCGGGCATTTCGGAATCGGCAAAGATCTTTGCTGGCGTCGATGTCACCAAGGAGCCGATCCCCGTGTCGCCGACCGTGCACTACAATATGGGCGGCATCCCGACCAATTTCTGGGGCGAGGTGCTCAACCCGACCAAGAAGAACCCGGATGCGATCTTCCCCGGCCTGATGGCTGTGGGCGAGGCCGGCTGCGCGTCGGTCCATGGCGCAAACCGCCTCGGCTCCAATTCGCTGATCGACCTGGTCGTGTTTGGCCGCGCTGCCGCCATCCGCGCGTCCGAAGTCATCGACCGCGCCTCGGAAATCCCGGCGATCAACGAGGCTGCTGTCGACAAGATCATGGACCGGTTTGATCGTCTCAGAAACGCCAACGGCTCGCAGCCGACGGCAGAACTGCGCGAAAAGATGCAGCGCGCCATGCAGGAAGACGCTGCCGTGTTCCGCACCTCGGAATCGCTCAAGCAGGGTTGCGAGCGCATTTCAAAAGTCTGGAACGAGCTCAAGGAGATCAAGGTCTTCGACCGTTCGCTGATCTGGAACTCGGATCTCGTCGAGACGCTTGAGCTGGAAAACCTGATGGCCAACGCCATCGCCACGGTCTACTCGGCGGAAGCCCGCAAGGAGAGCCGCGGCGCGCATGCGCATGAGGACTTCCCCAACCGCGATGACGCCAACTGGCGCAAGCATACGCTCGCCTGGGTGTCACCAGACGGCGAGGTGAAGCTCGACTATCGCGGCGTGCACACCGAGACGTCGCTCGCCTACGAAGACGGCGGCATCGACCCGAAGAAGATCCTGCCCAAGGCGCGCGTCTACTAACGCGCGTTGGCGTAACCTTTCCCAAAGGCGCAATCGCTATCATGCCCGGATGATTTATCGTCCGGGCATTTTTGCATGACCTCGCCAACCAGGCTGTTCAACTGGGGCATCGTCGGCGCTGGCGTCATCGCGCGGCAGTTTGCCGGTGATCTGGCTTCTGTGCCGGGCGCGCGCGTTGCCCGCGTGCACACCCGTTCTGGCAAGCTGCCGGACGGGTTCGCATCACTTGTTCCTGGCGCTTCTGTCGATGCTTCGCTCGACGCCCTGCTGGCCGATCCCGGCGTTGATGCGGTCTATATCGCCACGCCAAATGCGGCCCATGCCGAGCAGGCACTTGCGGCGATTGCTGTCGGCAAGCCGGTATTGGTGGAAAAGCCGCTGGCCACAACCAGCGCCGATGCGCGCCGCATCGCCAGTGCCGCGCAGGCCGCAAACGTCTTCGCCATGGAGGCGATGTGGACGCGTTTTCTCCCTGCCATCGAGGCCGCCCGCGACATTATCGGTTCGGGCCGCATCGGCGATGTCCAGCGCGTGCAAGCCGAGCTTGCCTATCGCCGCGACGAAGCCGCTGACAGCCGCTTCTTTGATCCAGCCGGTGGCGGTGCTTCGCTTGATCTTGGCGTCTATCCGCTGTCGCTCGCCATGCGTCTATTCGGGCGGCCAGACCACGTGACAGGCCAGTGGCGCGCCGCGCGCTCCGGCGTCGACATGGCCGCGTCCTACCAGCTGCGCTTTGGCTCGATGACCGCCGACCTCTCCTGCGGCTTTGACCGCGACGGCGACAACGCTTTCACGGTATTTGGTTCAAAGGGCGCGCTGCGCATCCACCCGCCCTTCCTCAAGGCGCAGCGTCTGACCGTGTTTGACGGTTTTGCCGCGCGCCTGCCATTGATCGGCGCAGACGCCTCCGGCCCGCTGGCAAGGATTGCGGGAAAATTGCCGCTGCCCGGACGGCAGACCCGCAATTACGACTTTTCCGGTGGCGGGCTGCAATTCGAAGCGGCGGCGGTCATGAAAGCCGTGCGCGCCGGTGAACGGTCCAGCAAGATCGCGCCACTTGCCGACAGTATCTCGGTGCTCGAAACAATCGAACAGGTGCTTCGCCAGCCGCCCGGTTAAGGCTTGGTGCGAAACTCCACGTGCCCGCCTTGAGGCCCGGCATTGGAAATCGCCAGCACGATCTCGGTCACATGCAGCGCCATTTCGCCTGACATGAATGGCATCGGGCCGCCCTTTATGGCGCGGGCCAGCGCCGCCACACCCGCCGCAAAGTCGATCTGCGACGGGAAAGCGGGTACCACCGGCGTCGTCGCGTTCCTTGCCTTGATCGGCTGTCCGCGGCTGGCGATCTGGCCCTGTGCAAAGCCGAACCGCCGCTCGATCCGGCCTGCCGCGCGTTGCCACAGCGTCGCCTTCTCGCCCGCGTGCTCGATGCGGGCAGGCGAATTGATGTTCCACAGATCGTCGACGGTGATCGTGCCCTTGTCGCCCATGACAATCAGCGACCGGTCCTTTGGCGCGCACAGGCCTGATGTCAGCCGCGCCACCGCGCCGTTATGAAAGTTCAACATCGCCACTGAAAAATCCGGACCCAGCGGCTCATGGCCAGAGGTTCCCTTGTCCGGGAAACACAGCGACGAAAACGCCGTCATGCTTTTTGCCGGTCCCAGCAGCGACACCAGCCAGACCAGCGAATAGACCGCGTGTTCGAGCGTGCAGCCAACGACAAATTCGTGTTCGCCCGGCCAGGGCGCACCTGATTTCGACCGCCAGTCACGCCATTTTTCGCGAAACACCGCGCCGTCTTCCATCTCGGCATAGACCAGCCTTGGCGCCCCGATTGCGCCGCCCGCGATCAGCCTGGCCACTTCGTCATGCAGCGGCGTCAGCGCATTTGCCGGGGCGGTGGCGACCAGCACGCCGCGCTCGCGCGCCAATTTCAGCAGGCTGGCTGCGTCGTCGTAGTCCAGTGTCAGCGGCTTTTCTGAATAGAGGTGTTTTCCGGCTTCGATGATGGCCTGCGACACCGCATGATGGCTCTCGATCGTGGTCAGGTTGGCGACGATCCCGACATTAGGGTCCGCCAGCACCTCATCCAGCGAGCCATAGGCGCGGACGTTGTAGAAGCTGGTGAACCGCTTCAACGCGTCGGGCGCACTGTCAAACGCACCCGCCAGTTTCAGCTCCGGATGGTTCTGCAACGTGGTGAAATAGTAATCGGCGACAAAGCCTGTGCCGACAAATGCGATCCCGGTCATGGCAATACCGGTTATCAGCAAATTCCTGACATTCGGTAAGTTGCTTCGTGATCCGTTTCAAATTCTTCCAGCCTGTTTAACGGCGGAGTAATTGCGCTGTGCTATCCCGGATGCAGACCTTGCGATGTCAAGATAGGCATTTTGTGGAACAAAAAATGACAGACGCTGGTTTGCTGAAATTGGGGCGTGAGGACGAGCCGGTGCATGAACCCGAATTCCTCGAACGCATGCGCCCGGAAATGGCGGCCGGCGGTTATGCCCGCGATTCCAGCGAAATGTCCTACTATCTCAGGATCAATTCGCTGCTGAATCCGTCGATGACGATCGTCGACCTTGGCGCTGGCCGCGGCACACAATTGCTCGGTCCAAAAAGCTTTATCGGCGATCTGATGAAATTTCAGGGCAAGGTGCAAAAGGTCATCGGTCTCGATGTCGACGGCGCGGTCGCCGATCATCCTTTTCTCGACGAATATCACGTCTTTGATCCGGCAAAGCCTTATCCGCTTGCCGACAACAGCGCCGATCTGATCGCCGCCGACTGGGTGCTTGAACATATTGCCGATCCCAAGATGGCCGCCCACGAGATCTTTCGCGTGCTCAAGCCCGGCGGCTGGTTCTGTGCGCGCACGCCAAACCGCTTTGGCTATGTGGCGCTCGCCGCCAGCCTGGTGCCCAATTCGCTGCACACTGCGGTTCTCAAGCGCGTTTGGCCCGAGCGCGAGGTCGAAGACGTGTTCCCCACTGTCTATGCGCTGAACACGCTCGGCGCGATCAATCGGCATTTTGGATCTGATCGCTGGCGCAATTGCAGCTACACCATCAATTCGACGCCAAAATATCACGCCAACCGGACGCTGTTGTTCAATCTGGTTGGCGCTTATCAGTCGATCATGCCGCCGCCACTGCGTACCGATTTGCATGTGTTCCTGTGCAAACGGCGCTAGCTCGCCAATTAAACCGATTTTTGCGCGTTTGCCGCAACGCGGTAACTTGCGGATAATGCAAGCTTTCCTTTATGTGCGAATACGCCACGCGCGCGCCGCGCCAGCCGGAAGGACTGTCATATGGTCGAGATGACCCTCCCCAAGAATTCGCGCCTTGAAACAGGCAAGACCTGGCCGAAACCGGAAGGCGCCACCAATCTGCGCGAATACCGCATCTATCGATGGTCGCCTGACGATGACCGCAACCCGCGTCTCGACACCTATTATGTCGATCTTGACGATTGCGGCCCAATGATCCTGGACGGCCTGCTCTACATCAAGAACAAGATTGATCCGACGCTGACGCTGCGCCGTTCCTGCCGCGAAGGCATTTGCGGTTCCTGCGCCATGAACATTGACGGCACCAACACATTGGCCTGCACCAAGGGCATGGACGAAATTGACGGTGCGGTGCGCGTTTACCCGTTGCCGCACATGCCGGTGGTGAAGGACCTCGTGCCGGATCTGACCGTGCCTTATGCGCAGCTCACCTCGATCCAGCCCTGGCTGCAGACGGTGTCGCCAGAGCCTGCAAAAGAGTGGAAGCAGAGCCACGAAGACCGCCAGAAGCTCGACGGCCTCTATGAGTGCATTCTCTGCTTCTGCTGCCAGACGTCGTGCCCGTCCTACTGGTGGAACGGCGACCGTTATCTTGGCCCGGCCGTGCTGTTGCAGGCCTATCGCTGGCTGATCGATTCGCGCGATGAAGCCACCGGCGAACGTCTCGACAATCTTGAAGATCCGTTCCGGCTCTATCGCTGCCACACGATCATGAATTGCACCCAGGCTTGCCCCAAGGGTCTCAACCCAGCCAAGGCAATCGCCGAAATCAAGAAGATGATGGTCGAGCGGCGGGTTTGACAGCAGGGCCCTTACCGCCCGAAATGGAAGCGGGACCGGTCGCCGAAATCGGCGACCTGCTGTCGAAACATGCTGTCGAGCACAAAGTCGTCATTCCGCTGGCGATTGAAAGCGGCAGCCGGGCTTGGGGCTTCCCGTCACCAGACAGCGACTATGATTGCCGGTTCGTCTTCATCCGGCCAATGGCCGAAAGCTACACGCTTTTTCCGCGCCGGGACGTGATCGAGCATCCGATCTCGGCATTGATCGACGTGTCCGGTTGGGAACTATCGAAAGCGTTGCGGCTGCTCGTGCGCGGCAATGCTGTCATCGTCGAATGGTTGACCTCGCCGTTCGCCTACCAGGTTGACGACACATTCCGTTCGCAATTTCTCGACCTTGCCCGGCAGGTCGGCGACCGCAATCTGTTCGGGCGGCACTATTTCCATCTGGCAGACGGGCAGGGGAACAGGATCCTCGCCAAGAACGATGACGTTGCCCTCAAGAAACTGCTCTATGTGCTCCGCCCCCTGATGGCGCTGCGCTGGCTGACGCAGCACCCTGATCAATCTGTAGCGCCGATGAACTTCAATCAGATGTGTGCCGAGACTGAGATGCCTTCGGAAGCGCGTAAGGCGATCAGCATTCTGGTCGAGCAGAAACGCGTAACACGCGAGATTGGCCGTGGGCCTGTTCCGGCCGAAATCCGAAACTTCATTGAGCAGGAGTTTGAAGCGTCCAGCCATTGGCGGGACGCTCCCGCACTGCGCGACGCTGCCACAAGCGAAACACGCGTCGATGCGTTCTGGCGGCATTGGGTGGAACGACAGCAATAGTTGGCCTTCCACCAACTAAAAATTGCCTTGCCTCTGATTTTCAACAATAAGATTTGGCAACGAAGTATTCCTTGTGAAAGGAAACAGCGAATGCACATTGTTCTGATCGTTCTCGGTGCTTTGGGGGCGGCAGCCTTCTGGTGGTACCGCCTCAAGATGATGGGCGATGCAGCCAATGAGGTTGCCCACCAGGTTGGTCGCGTGCAGGGCCATTTCCGCCGTCAGAAGCTGCGCAAGAAAGCGGCGGTCGCACCCGTCGCCGCAATCGACGATCCGGTTGTCGCCGCTGCCACCGTGATGACGGCCATTGCAGCCGAAGACAATATCGTCTCCGACGCCTTGCAGGAGCGCGTGCGCAGCGCGGTTTCCGTCATCGCCGTGTCGAATGAAAAGACCGACGAGGCCGTCACCTATGCGATCTGGGCCAGCAATCAGGTGGCCGATGTGCAAACAGTCATCGACCAGACCGCTTCGCTTCTCACGGGCAAGCTCAATGATGGTGAAAAGGAAGAGCTGGTTGCGATGGTGCAATCGGTTGTTCTGAAAGACGAACGCCACGCGATGTATCCGCAGCGCATCGACCGCCTGCGCCGCAAGCTCGGGCTGGTGGTGTCGCAGTAGGGGGAGGAGCGGATTGCGTCACATCATCGTGCCCCGCTCCTGCGAAATCTAGCACTTGTCTCGGGGACAAGCGCGCTCGCCAAGAAGTTGATTTCGCAAGAGGGAGGGGTCGCTTCGCCGATTGCGTCGCAGCCCATCCCAACAAAAATTCCGCACAGATTCTATTCCCCACCTTCCAACCTGCCGCACACTTGCCTCGCCAAAACGAAAGGGCGGCCATGGGCTGGGACGACATTATCGAGAGGGACACATTGAAGCGCATTGTTGCGCTGTTGTGGTCACTTGCGTCGATTGCAGACCTTGCGGTGCATGAAACGCCACGCCGCCGCTATGAACTCATTTGCCTGCTGCGCCGGGCCGAAGCGTCTGGTCTCCGGGTGGCTGGCCTGACCGACATTTCCGACGCCGACGTCATCCTGCTCGGCGGAACCAGCGATCCGGCAGAGGCCGAGCGGCTGGCGGCCAATCTGCGCTCGCTCGCCATGATGCTCGGTTATCTTGCTGCATCCGGTGCGATGCCGTTTCTGTCTGCTCCGGACGAAAGACATCGGGCCGTGCCGCTTGCTGCTTGCGTCATTGCTGCCGCAACGATCTGCAAACGCCT
The DNA here is from genome assembly GCA_036742015.1 of Mesorhizobium sp. Classification (GTDB taxonomy): domain Bacteria; phylum Pseudomonadota; class Alphaproteobacteria; order Rhizobiales; family Rhizobiaceae; genus Mesorhizobium_A. Next base: position 23,552 of record DAINRF010000013.1, read on the forward strand.
GTTGTCCAATGCGGCAATCGCCAAAATACCGCTGATCGACACGTCCTGAGCGGGAAATCATTCGCAAACGACCAGTACCGGCATCTCGATATCTCTTGCTCCCCGCCTTGCGCTTTGTCACAACGGCAGGATGACCGAACTTGTACAATTGAACGCCATTGAGGCGCGTGTCCTTGGCTGCCTGATCGAAAAGAAGGAGCTGACGCCCGACGTCTATCCGCTGACGCTCAACGCAGCCCAGGCCGCCGCCAATCAGAAAACGGCGCGCGAGCCGGTGATGGCGCTTGAGCCGTCCGACATTCATCGCGCCTTTTCCTCACTGCAGCAGAAGGGTCTGGTCCGCCAGGTCTCGGGCTCCCGGGTCGAGCGCTACGAGCACGAATTGTCGGGACGCTTTTCGCTCACCCGCGGCCAGACGGCCCTGATCGGGCTGATGCTGCTGCGTGGTCCTCAGACAGTTCATGAACTTCTGGCGCGCAGCGAACGCATGGCGCGCTACGGCTCGGCTGATGAGCTGATTTCTGACCTCGATCTGTTAATCGGCCGCCGCCCGGCGCTGGTGCAACTTGTCGAACGTGGTCCCGGCCAGCGCGAAGACCGGTTCGCGCATCTGTTCGCGGGTCCGGTCGAGACGCCGTCGCGGACAGCGCCATCCCATCAGTCCGTGCTGCCGTCTGATATTGAAGCGCGTGTCGCGGCGCTGGAGGAAGAAATCGCCGAACTTCGCAGATTTCTCGAACAGCGGTCGCAGGGTGTTCACCGGAGCTTGAATTGAAACTCCGGAATGCGCTGCTACGTTGCTGCGCTGTTCCCGGAGAGAAATCCATGATCGCCCGAGCCGCTCTCGCCCTGTCATTGCTTGCATCGCCGGTGGCGGCGCTGCCAGCCTCTGCCGAAACTGCGATCTTTGCCGGCGGCTGTTTCTGGTGTGTAGAATCCGACATGGATCAGGTGCCCGGCGTCACAGAAACCATTTCAGGTTACAGCGGTGGAACGCTCAAGAATCCCACCTACCAGAATCATGAAGGCCATCGCGAAGTGCTCAAGGTCGAGTTTGATCCGGGAAAAATCAGCTATCCCGATCTGGTGACGATCTTCCTGCGCACGATTGATCCGACCGACGGCGGCGGCCAGTTCTGTGATCGCGGTCATGCCTACACCACCGCGATCTACGCCATCGGCGATGCCCAGCTCGCGACAGCGCAGAAGGCAAAGGCCGATGCGGAAGCGCAGCTTGGGCAGAAGCTCGAAACCGAGGTTGCGCCAGCCGGCGAGTTCACCACCGCCGAGGACTATCACCAGAACTATTACAAGGTGAATCCGGCCCGGTACAAATATTACCGCTTCGCCTGCGGCCGCAATGATCGCGTCAAGCAGGTCTGGGGCGCCGACGCCTTCAAGGGCATTCCTTCGCACTGACGGCCTGAATCGTCTTACTGATCAGTGATGATCTTGACCTTGTCACCCGGCCGCACGCCGGCGTTCGCCGGCAACGCATTGATCAGGCGGAACAGTTCCTGCTTGCGGTCAACACCCTGCATTTGCGCTGCGAGTGATGCGACGTTCTCGCCAGTCTTCACTGTCTTTACCCGGATGCGAAGCGGTTTGAGAGCTGCCTTCTCTGCCGCTGACAGGATTCGGAAACTGCCAGTCACCGAGCGCGCCGTCGGGTCGAGCGCTGCGCTGCCCCGCGGCGCAGCCGTCAGCAGGCGGTAAACCTGTCCGCCGGCACGGAAGACCGTGATGTCAAACTGCCAGCCGTCAGCGGCCGCACGCGCCATCGCAGCCTCGGTTCCGTTGATCGTCGAAACCTGGATCGAATTGGGATCAAGACCAGCGATCCAGCCGCTGCGCAGATAGGCGTCAAGCGAGGTTGAACGCGCAATCGCGACACCGTCGAAGCGAACGGCGACGTCGCCTGGGCCCGCCGCCGTGACAGCGGTCGCCGAGTTGTCGATGACAAAGCCTTCAGGCACTGAGAACGCGACGCCAAGACCGGGATGCAGAAAATCGTTGCCGCGCACATAGCCTTCCTGCGGCGCGTCGCCAAACAGCATGCCGTCAATGCCTGACAGCAGCCAGTCGCGGTCGCGGTTGCCGGTGCCCGGCACGCCGAAGTTACGTGCGTGGCCAAGCGCCAGTTCGATGCGTTTGGGCGCTGCCGGGTGGCTGGCGAGGAAGTCGAGGCTGGCGTCCGATGCGCCCGACACGCTGCGGAAGTCGGCAAACGACGCCATCGACTGGAGAAAGCGCGCGGCTGCAAACGGATCGTAGCCGGCGCGGCCAATGGCGCGGATGCCGATTGCGTCAGCTTCCAGTTCCTGGTTGCGGGAAAATTGCGCCAGGCTCAACTTACCGCGCAACAATGCTGCCTTGGCGTCCGGATTATCTTCAAGCACATCGCTGACCACGCGCGCAGCCAGAATTTCATTGGCCTCGCGCTGCTGTCGCTGCACGCCGTGATTGGCGGTGACGTGACCCATCTCGTGGGCAACCACAGCTGCGAGTTCCGACGAGTCATTTGCCAGCGCCAGCAGGCCGCGGGTAATGTAGAGATAACCGCCCGGCAGCGCGAAGGCGTTGACGTTCGGCGAATTGAGGATGGTGATCCGGTAGGTCTGGTTCGGATTGTCGGGATCAAGCGTCAAGCCACCGACAACCTTTGCCACCGCGCGTTCGAGCTTCGGATCCTTGTACTCGCCGCCATAGGTAGCGAGAATGCGCGGATGCTGCTGCTTTGCAATCTCCGCCAGCTTGTCACCACGGCCTACCGTGTCAACCGTTACCGGATTATCGGATGGCTTGATGTCATTGGAAATCTGGTCGATCGACTGGCAACCGGCGAGCGCAAGCACCATCGCTCCCGCTGTAAGCAGATTGCGATGACGGAAACGGCTGGCGTTCCGCAATGTCGACTGACCTGTCATCCGGCCTGAAATTCCCTTCCGGCGATAGTTCGCCCGATTCTGCTGGCGACCTAGCCACAGCCGCCGCTGCCTGACAAGACGCTACGGCAACAGGGGTTTTCTATGTTTCAAATGTGACGCATTGCGGGCGCGCCATGTGTCACCGCTGCGCGATATTGCCGATATAGCGCCGCACCGGCTCCGGTCCAGCCGGGCCAAGCAACTCGCCCGTTGGTCCGTCGGCGACGATGGTTCCGCTGTCGATGAAGACCATGCGCGCCGCAAGGCGTTCAGCGTCTTGCGGCGAGTGGGTGACAACAAGCATCGACATGCCGGTCTCGGCATTGAGCGCCTTGACCAGTTCGGCCATGTCGGCGCGCAGCGCCGGACCAAGCGCGGCAAACGGTTCATCCATCAGCAGGACCGGCCTGCGCCGCACGAGGGCTCGCGCCAGAGCTGTTCGCTGGCGCTCGCCGCCTGACAGTTCGCGCGGCAGGCGCTTGTCCTTGCCGGCAAGCCCCGTGCGCTCAAGCGCTTCGGCCACTGCCGCACGGTCTTCGGAGGACAGGTTCAAGGCAGGGTTGCGTCCAAGGCCGACATTGGCTGCAACGTCGAGATGGGAAAACAGATTGTTCTCCTGAAAGATCATCGACACTGGCCGGTCCGCCGGCGGCTCATTTGTCACGTCGCGATCACCGATGAAGACATGACCGTCTGCTGGAATCTCAAAACCGGCAACAAGGTTGAGCAAGGTCGACTTGCCAGATCCGCTCGGTCCCATGATCGCAACGATCTCGCCGGAAGCCACAGTCAGGTCGAACGCCATCTTCGTCTCGCCATAGGCGAACCGGATGCCGTCAAGCCTGATGTTTCCTTTGACGGTCATTGGTCTTGTCTTCCCAGCCAGTCGGCCAATGTCATCAGGGCAAAACAGAGCAGAGCGAGAAACAAGGCAAGTCCTGCCGCATCTGCGGTCCGGTAGGCGCCCATGCGCGAATAGAGCAGGTAGGGCAGGGTCTGGACCGCATCCGAGCCGAACAGGGCGATGACGCCAAGGTCGCCGAGCGACAGCGCCATGGCAAAGGCGAGCGCGACGGCGAGCGGGCGGCGCATGGCCGGCCAGTCGATCAGCCTCACGCGCGGCCATCCTGCAATGCCGAGCTGGGCGCAGAGCCTGTCATTGCGGCCAGCAGCGCTGTCCCACGCCGGGCGCAGGATACGCACGGCAAATGGCATGGCCATGACGGCGTTGACGGCGACGACCATGATCGAGGCAATCGCGAACGCGTCGAGGCCGAGCACCAGCATCAGCACGAACCAGCCTGCGCCGATGACGATAGGTGGCACGACGAGCACGAGGCTTGCGCCCTTGTCGGCCAGCAGTTCTGCCAGGCCAATGCGCCCGCCGCGCCGTGCGGTTTCAAGCCGCTGGCGCATGGCCGCGAGCGACATTGACAGTGTCAGGCAGAGCAGGGCTGACAGCGTTGCCAGGACGAGGCTGGTGAGCGTTGCGCGGTGCACGGCGGCCTCGCCGGCGAGACGGACAAGATCGGCCTGCAGACCAGACAGGACAATTGCAGCCATCGGCCCGGCGACGAACAGGGCGGCGAGCGCCATCACCAAAACATTGGCCGCCCGCTCCATGCCGGAAGGGGCGCCATAGCGCCGGCCCGACAGTGGCAGATCGGCGTCGCCGGCGGCATTGGCGCCAAGTTTCGACATGGCCCACAGAGCAACGACGGTGATGACGATCTGGATGAAGGTCAGTGCAGCGGTGCGGGCGGGTTCAAAGTCAAACAGCAGCGACTGGTAGATCGCGACTTCCAGCGTTGTTGCGCCCGGGCCGCCGCCCAGCGTCAGCACCAGCGTGAACGAGGTGACGCAGAGCATGAAGATGAGCGCGGCAACGCCCGGGATCACGCGCTGCATCGCCGGCCATTCGATCAGCCGAAAGGTTGCACCCGGTCCCATGCCAAGCTGCGCCGCCAGCCGCCACTGATCGGGTGGCACGGCCTCCAGCCCTTCCAGCAGAAGCCGCGATGCGAGCGGCAGGTTGAAGAAGACATGGGCAAGCAGGATGCCGGTCAGGCCGTAGATCGGTGCGGGGTGGCCAAAGCCGATCGCTTCGGAAAGGCGGGCGACCAGCCCGGCATTGCCGTAGAGCGTCAGAATTCCTAGCGCTGCGACAATCGCAGGCAGGCCAAGGGGCACCGCGAACATGCGCAGCAGCAGCGCCCTGCCGGGAAATGCTGGATGCCGCGAAATCGCGCGGGCAACCAGGATTGCGGGCGCGATTGACAGCAATGTCGACAGCAGCGCCTGCCACAGCGTGAAGGCGGCAATGCGCATTGTCTGGCTGTTGAAAGCGGCGGCGGCCGCAGACCAGTCGCGCGCCGCAATCGCCAGCAAGCCAACAAATGCGCCGCCGATCAGCAGCGCGATGAAGGCAAGGGCTATGCGGCCGGGCAGGCTGGTCATGCGGCGGCCGTCGCCATTATTGGCTCATCGCCGCGGTCCATTCCTCGACCCATGCCTTGCGGTCGGCAGCAACTTCGGCCGGGCTGAATGCGAGCGCCTTGGCAGGTTTCACCAGCGCATCGAATGCGGTGTTGAGAGGCTTGGAGGTGGGGGCCGCCGGCAGCATCCAGTTGGTTTCAGGAATGACGTCCTGGAATTCAGGCGACAGCATGAATTCGAGGAATTGCTTCGACAGCGGATTGTCCTTGCCCTTGACCGTCATTCCTGCGACCTCGACCTGCATGTAGTGGCCTTCGGCAAACGAAGCTGCCTTGTAGCGGTCGGTGCTCTCGGCAATCACATGATAGGCGGGTGAGGTCGTGTAGGACAGGACCATCGGCGCTTCGCCCTTGGTGAAAAGGCCATAGGCTTCAGACCAGCCGGGCGTCACTGTCAGAACCCTGCCTTTCAGCTTCTTCCAGGCGTCAGCCGCGCCGTCGCCATAGACTGACTTCATCCACAGGACGAGACCGAGACCGGGTGTCGAGGTGCGCGGATCCTGAATGACGATCTTCTGCACAGGGTCGCCCTCGACCAGTTCCTTCAGGCTGGCCGGCGCCGCCGCCATTTTTTCACTGTCATAGACCACGGCGAAATAACCGTAGTCGAAGGGCAGGAAGTTCGGGTCGGCCCAGCCGCCGGGAACAGTGACATTGGCCGCGGCGACCTCGTGGGGGGCGAACAGGCCGGTGTCGCTTGCCTCCTTGGTCAGGTTGGTGTCGAGGCCGAGCACGATGTCTGCCTTGACCGCCTTGCCTTCGAGCCGGACGCGGTTGAGCAGCGCCACGCCATCGGCAACCGAGATAAACTGGACGTCGCAGCCGCATTTGGCTTCAAAGGCCTTTTCGACCTGGGGTCCGGGGCCCCACTCTGCGGTGAAGCTCTCATAGGTGTAGATGGTCAGCGTCTCAGCTGATGCAGCTGAAACGGTCAATGCGAGTGTCGAAAACAGGACATGTAAAGTCTTGCGCATCTGCGCCTCCTTCGTTCGTGTTGAAAGGGAAGATGCGCAGGTCTGCACGCGTCTAATCCCTCCGCCGGTGTTAACCGGATCAGGTTCAGCGGGTTGGCAGGTTGCCTCTCAGCCGGCGCGTCGTTGACGCCCGGCACCCCGTTAGAGCGCGGCGAACATAGGCGCGTGCGGCTTGCGGCGCAAGTCAGCTTGTCTTGATGGCTGCGACGTGGTGCAGATGGGGGATGATCGACAAACTAGAAGCCTTTATCGCGCTCGCCCGCACACAACATTTCGGCAAGGCTGCTGAAGAACTTGGCGTCACGCAACCGACCCTCTCGGCGGCGATCAAGCAGCTCGAAGGGGAACTGGGCGTGATGCTGGTGCGGCGCGGGTCGCGCTTTCAGGGTCTGACTGATGAGGGCGAGCAGGTGCTGGGCTGGGCGCGGCGCATCACCGGCGATGCGCGTGCGATGAAGGACGAGATGCGCGCCGCCAGGTACGGCCTGTCAGGGCGCATCCGTATTGCCGCCATTCCGACCGCGCTGGCGATGATCCCGCGCCTGACGACGCCATTGCGCGAAAAGCATCCGGGCGTGACCTTCTCGATCCTGTCGCGTACCTCCATCGAGGTTCTGTCATTGCTTGGCAATTTCGATGTCGATGCCGGCATCACCTATCTCGACAACGAGCCGCTGGGGCGTGTCGCGTCGATCCCGCTCTACCTCGAACGTTACCGGCTGATCACCGCCAAAGGCACGGAGTTTTATGACCGCAAGGAAGTGACCTGGGCAGAGGTCGGCAACCTGCCGCTTTGCCTGCTGACGCCCGACATGCAGAACCGCCGCATCATCGACCAGCATCTGGCCGAAGCTGGCGCACATACACGGCCAACGCTGGAATCCAATTCAATGATCGTGTTGTTCTCGCATATCAGGACTGGCAAATGGTCATCGATCATGCCGCTGAATCTGGCAGAAACGCTCGGTTTTGCGGAACCCATCAGGGCGATCCCGATCGTTGAACCAGACGCAAGTCATACAGTCGGCGTCGTCGTCCAACCGCGTGAGCCGCACACGCCGCTGGTCGCGGCGCTTCTTGACGAGGCGACGGCGCTGGCAAACCAGCTTGGCAAGAGCGACCGTGACATGTTTGGAAATAGCAATCGATAGTTTTCTTCTATCAAGCGACGATATCCCTTTATTGATTTGGCGGGTTTTGTCTGTCTTCATCGAAGAATGGCGCGTAACGCGCGATCCAGGGAGGGCGCTGCATGGCATTGCGGCACGCAGGTACCGAGATTGAGGTGGAGGAGCTTGCTGCGCGCACAGCCTCGGTCATTTCCGAATATGGCGATCTTGAGGGACCACTGCTGCCGATCCTGCACGGATTGCAGCATGAATTCGGCTTCGTGCCGCCGCAGAGTCTGCCGATTGTCGCCAAGGCGCTGAATATTTCGAAGGCGGAAGCGCACGGCGTCGCTACGTTCTATCACGACTATCGTGCTGCCCCGGCAGGCCGCCATGTGCTGAAACTGTGCCAGGCGGAAGCCTGTCAATCGATGGGATCGGACGCAATTGCGGCGCAGATCAAGCAGGCGCTCGGCATCGGTTTTCATGAAACGTCGGCGGATGGGTCGGTGACGCTTGAGCCGGTCTATTGTCTTGGCCTGTGCGCCTGCGCGCCGTCGGCTATGCTCGACGGTGAAGTGATCGGGCGGATTGACACTGACGCGGTTGAAGAGATCGTTGCGGAGATCCGCGCATGACAACGACCATCTACATCCCGAAGGATTCCGGTGCGCTGGCGCTAGGCGCTGAAAAAGTCGCGAAGGCTGTCGAGGCCGAAATGGCCGCGCGCAAGATCGACGCCCGCATCGTTCGCACCGGCTCGCGTGGCATGTATTGGCTGGAGCCAATGGTCGAGGTTGAGACAGCTTCGGGCCGCGTCGCCTATGGTCCGGTGAAGGCAAAGGACGTCGCGTCGCTGTTCGACGCTGACATGGTCAAGGGCGGCAAGCACAAGCTTTCTTTGGGCGATCCTGAAAACATTCCGTTTTTCGCCAAGCAGACAAGGCTGACCTTTGCCCGCTGCGGCGTCACCGATCCGCTGTCGCTGGCCGACTACGAGGCGCATGGCGGGCTTGCGGGCCTGCGCAAGGCGCTGGCGCTGACGCCGGCAGACGTGGTCAAGACGGTGACCGAGTCCGGACTGCGCGGCCGTGGCGGCGCGGGCTTCCCGACTGGCATCAAGTGGAAGACAGTTGCCGACCAGACCGACAGCCGCAAATACATCGTCTGCAATGCCGACGAGGGTGACAGCGCCACATTCGCCGACCGCATGATCATGGAAGGCGACCCCTTCGTGCTGATCGAAGGCATGGCGATTGCCGGTATCGCGACGGGTGCGACCAAGGGCTTTGTCTACATCCGTTCGGAATATCCGCACGCGATTGCGGCGATGAATGCGGCGATTGAAATCGCCCGTGCGGCGAAGCTGCTCGGCCCGGCGGTGCTCGGCTCCCCCAATGCGTTCGACATGGAAGTGCGTGTCGGCGCGGGCGCCTATGTCTGCGGCGAAGAAACCTCGCTGCTCAACTCGCTGGAAGGCAAACGCGGCGTGGTGCGCGCCAAGCCGCCGCTGCCCGCAATTCAGGGCCTGTTCGGCAAGCCGACCGTCATCAACAATGTCATCTCGCTGGCCTCGGTGCCGGTGATCCTCGACAAGGGCGCGCCCTTCTACAAGGATTTTGGCATGGGCCGTTCGCGCGGCACGATCCCGATCCAGATCGCCGGCAATGTCAAACATGGCGGTCTGTTCGAAGTTGGCTTCGGCCTGACGCTGGGCGACATCATCAACGAGATCGGCGGCGGCACGGCGTCCGGCCGGCCGGTCAAGGCGGCGCAGGTCGGCGGACCTCTCGGGGCCTATTTCCCGCCATCCTTGTTTGATACGCCTTTTGACTACGAAGCTTTCGCTGCCAAGGACGGGCTGATCGGCCATGCCGGCATCACCGTCTTTGACGACAGCGCCGACATGTTGAAGCAGGCGCGTTTCGCGATGGAGTTCTGCGCCATCGAAAGTTGCGGCAAGTGCACGCCCTGCCGCATCGGGTCGACACGCGGCGTCGAGACCATCGACAAGATCGGCGCCGGCATCGAGCGCGAGAAGAACCTCGCGCTGGTGACCGACCTTTGCAACACGATGAAGTTTGGCTCGCTCTGCGCGCTGGGTGGGTTCACACCTTACCCTGTCATGAGCGCGATCAATCATTTCCCTGAAGATTTTGCACCGCGACCTGTGTCGCAAGCCGCTGAATAGGAGAACCACGATGGGTCTCATCCACGAAGTCGACTACGGCACCCCGGCCTCGAAGTCGGACAAGCAGGTCACGCTGACCATCGACGGCAAGCCCGTCACAGTGCCCGAAGGCACGTCGATCATGCGCGCGGCGATGGATGCGGGTGTTGAAATCCCGAAACTCTGCGCTACCGACATGATCGACGCCTTTGGCTCCTGCCGGGTCTGTCTGGTCGAGATCGAAGGACGCGGCGGCACACCTGCGTCCTGCACCACGCCGGTCGCAGACGGTATCGTCGTTAATACGCAGAGCGACCGGCTGTCGGCCATCCGCAAGGGCGTGATGGAGCTTTATGTCTCCGACCACCCATCGGCGTGGAACAAGGATGCCGGGCCCGAGACCGAATTCGACCAGGTGCTTGAGGCGGTTGGCCTCTCGGAAAACCGCTACGGCACTGATGTTCGAAATCACGTAGCTCCCGGCGAAGGGTCGCTGACCATCGACTACATGGTGCGCGACGAGAGCAATCCGTATTTCAGCTATGACGCTTCGCAATGCATCGTCTGCTCGCGCTGCGTGCGCGCCTGCGAGGAAGTGCAGGGCACGTTCGCGCTCACCGTCGAGGGGCGCGGTTTCGAATCGCGCATTGTGCCGGGCCCCACAGACTTCCTGTCGTCAGAATGTGTCTCTTGCGGCGCCTGCGTGCAGGCCTGCCCGACCAATGCGCTGCGCGAAAAGAGCGTGCTGGAGATGGGCGCGCCAACCTCATCCACCGTCACCACCTGCGCTTATTGCGGCGTCGGCTGCTCGTTCAAGGCCGAGATGAAGGGCGAAGAAGTGGTGCGCATGATGCCCTGGAAAGAGGGCAAGGCCAATCGTGGCCACTCCTGCGTCAAGGGCCGTTTCGCCTATGGCTATGCCACACACAAGGACCGCATTACCAAGCCGATGATCCGGGCAAAAATCTCTGATCCGTGGCGCGAAGTCAGCTGGGAGGAGGCGTTCGCCCACATCAATGCCGAGTTCCGCCGCATCCAGTATCAATATGGCAAGGGCTCGATCGGCGGCATCACCTCGTCGCGCTGCACGAATGAAGAGACCTACCTGGTGCAGAAGCTGGTGCGGCAGGGCTTTGGCAACAACAATGTCGACACCTGCGCCCGCGTCTGCCATTCGCCGACCGGTTATGGTCTCGGCCAGACCTATGGCACGTCTGCCGGCACGCAGGACTTTGACTCGGTCGAACAATCCGATGTCATCGTGGTGATCGGCGCCAATCCGTCGGCAGCGCATCCGGTGTTTGCCTCGCGCATGAAGAAGCGCATCCGGCAGGGTGCAAAGCTGATTGTGCTTGACCCGCGCCGCACCGAGACGGTGACTTCAGTTCACGCAAAAGCAGATGTTCATCTGCCGCTGAAGCCTGGCACCAATGTCGCGGTCGTCACTGCGCTGGCGCATGTCATCGTCACCGAAGGGCTCTACAACGAAGCCTTCATCCGCGAACGCTGCGACTGGTCCGAGTTCCAGGACTATGCGGAATTTGTCTCGCATGAGCGCCACAGCCCCGAGGCAATCGCGGCGGTGTCTGGCGTTGATCCCGAGGCGATGCGGCAGGCGGCCCGTCTCTACGCCAGCGGCGGCAATGGCGCGATCTACTATGGGCTTGGCGTCACCGAGCATAGTCAGGGCTCAACCACGGTCATCGCTATCGCCAACCTCGCCATGCTGACCGGCAATATCGGCCGCCCGGGCGTCGGCGTGAACCCGCTGCGTGGCCAGAACAATGTGCAGGGCTCGTGCGACATGGGGTCGTTCCCGCACGAATTGCCCGGATACCGGCATGTGTCGGGCGACGCCGTGCGCGACATTTATGAGGCGCTGTGGGGCGTCAAGCTCGACAGCGAGCCTGGACTGCGCATTCCCAACATGCTGGACGCGGCCGTCGAAGGCTCGTTCATGGGCATCTACATCCAGGGTGAGGACATTCTGCAATCCGACCCCGACACGACCCACGTCTCGGCTGGTCTCGCGGCGATGGAATGCGTTGTCGTGCATGACCTGTTCCTCAACGAGACCGCCAACTACGCGCATGTATTCCTGCCGGGTTCGACCTTCCTCGAAAAGGACGGCACATTCACCAATGCCGAGCGCCGCATCAATCGCGTGCGCAAGGTGATGACGCCGCGCAACGGCTATGCCGACTGGGAAGTGACGCAGTTGATGGCCAGGGAGATGGGACTGGACTGGACCTATACGCATCCGTCCCAGATCATGGACGAGATTGCACAGACGACGCCGTCCTTCGCCAATGTGTCCTACGATCTGCTCGAAAAGCTGGGTTCGGTGCAATGGCCGTGCAATGACAAGGCGCCGGCCGGCACGCCGATCATGCATATTGGCGGCTTCGTGCGCGGCAAGGGCAAGTTCATCCGCACCGAATATGTCGCGACCGACGAGAAGACCGGGCCGCGTTATCCGCTGCTGCTGACGACCGGGCGCATTCTGTCGCAATACAATGTCGGCGCACAGACACGGCGCACCGACAATGTGAAGTGGCATGACGAAGATCTACTGGAGATCCACCCCCATGACGCCGAGCAGCGGGGCATCCGCAATCGCGACTGGGTGCGGCTGAAGAGCCGGGCAGGTGAGACTACGCTGCGCGCTGACATCACCGATCGTGTTGCGCCGGGAGTTGTCTACACGACGTTCCATCACCCCGACACGCAGGCGAATGTCATCACCACCGACTTTTCAGACTGGGCAACCAATTGCCCGGAATACAAGGTGACGGCGGTGCAGATCTCGCCTTCCAATGGTCCGAGCCAGTGGCAGGAAGACTATGAGGCGTTGTCGAAGCGTTCACGGCGGATCGAGGGCCATGTGGAGGCCGCGGAGTGACAAGCGATCTGCGCGGCGCCCCCTCCCCGCAAGGGGGAGGGGTAGAACTGCGCTCAGCGCTCACGTCTGCGCCACGCATCGCGCGCCGCACTGGTGGCACGTCGGCAGCCGCCCGAATGGTGCCCGAAGAGACGCCGGTCGCCCTGTCCTATGCAGGCACCACCCACGCGGTGATGATGGCTTCACCGTCTGATCTGGAAGACTTTGCGCTCGGCTTTTCGCTGACCGAAGGCATTGTGAAATCGCCTGACGAGATCGAGGCGGTGACGGTGGAAGACGTTGGCGCGGGCATAGACATCCAGATCAGGCTGAAGGACGCGGCGAACACATCGTTTCAGGCCCGCCGCCGGCGGCTTGCCGGTCCTGTCGGCTGTGGTCTGTGCGGCATCGAATCAATCGACGAGGCCATGCGGCCGGTTGCGGAAATTGCTGCCGGTTTCAGACTGAGTTCCGCTGGCGTAACCCAGGCAGTGCGGTTGTTGTCGGCGCAGCAACCGATGCATGCCGATACGGGTGCAGTGCATGCCGCCGGATTCTATGTGCCAGGCAAAGGCGTCATCGCTGCACGCGAAGATGTTGGCCGCCACAATGCGCTCGACAAGCTGGCGGGTGCACTCGCCAAAGCCGGTGTAGCTGGAGCAACTGGTGCAGTCGTCGTCACGTCGCGTGTCTCGGTCGAGATGGTGCAGAAGACGGCGGCCATCGGCGCGTCCGCCATAATCGCGGTGTCGGCCCCGACTGCGCTCGCCATCCGTACGGCCGAGAGCGCAGGCATGACGCTGGTGGCGCTGGTACGCGGCGACGAGTTTGATATTTTCACCCATCCCGAGCGGATCGAAGACGGACACAACCGCCATGTCGCATGACGAAAAGATCGAACCGAACGCCAAGCTGGTCCGCATGGCCAACCAGATCGGAACATTTTTCCTGTCCAAGCCTCATGAAGAGGGCGTGGCCGGAACGGCCGAGCACATCAACAAGTTCTGGGAGCCCAGAATGCGCAGGCAGTTCTTTGAAATTGTCGATCACGGAGGCGTTGGGCTGTTGCCAATTGTATTCGAGGCGTCGGCAAAAATCCGGCGGCCGAGCGCAAAGTTGACGCCGGAGCAGGAGCGTGCGGCCAATGACGACGTCAGCGGCTGACTGGAGCATTTAGGGCCTCGCGCCGGGAGCGGAGACGGAGATTGCGCCGGTCAATCGTTGAAGCGGGATTTCAGGTCGACGATCCTCTCGGCCATGGATGTAAACCTGCCGGTGATCTGCTCATGCAAGGCGGCAGCAACTTCCGGATATTCTTCGAGAATCCGCCGGAACAGGGTCCGGTTGATGCGCACCACGTCTGTGTCAACTTCTGCATAGGCGCCAACCGAGCGCCTGACATCGACGATCAGCGCCATTTCGTCCAGCACGTCGCCTGGACCCACTGTCGCGATCTTGCGCCGCTCGCCGCCATTCATCTTGAAGGTCGCCAGTGAGCCGCTGCGCACGATATAGGCGCAATCGGCCAGCGTATCCTGGCGGAACAGTTCCCGCTCGGCATGTAAATGCATGTTCTCTGCGCCAAAGGCGAGCAGACGCAACTGTTCCGGGTTCAGGCTTTTGAGCAGCCCGATTCCTGAAAGCATGCGTATGTCGTCATCGAGCGCCATGTGCGGCGGCCATCCCCTGGCCCGGCCGCATCGGCGAATCGATCACTGATTACGGGACGAGCTTGTAACCGCCGCTTTCTGTCACAAGAATTTCAGCATTGGAAGGATCGCGCTCGATCTTCTGCCGTAGTCTGTAGACGTGGGTTTCCAGCGTGTGCGTGGTGACACCGGAATTATAGCCCCAGACTTCTTCCAACAGCACGTCACGCGTCACGACTTTCTGGTCGGCACGGTAGAGATATTTGATGATCGAAGCCTCTTTCTCGGTCAGGCGAACTTTTGTGCCGCGCTGGTCGATCAGCAGCTTCTGGCTGGGTTTGAACGTGTAGGGGCCGACAGTGAACGTTGCGTCTTCACTCTGTTCGTGCTGGCGCAATTGCGCGCGAATACGAGCCAACAGCACGGCAAAACGGAACGGCTTCGTGACATAATCGTTGGCGCCTGCTTCCAGACCGAGGATCGTGTCCGAATCGGTATCGTGGCCAGTCAGCATAATGACAGGAGCCTTGAAGCCGTTCTTGCGCAGCATCTTGACCGCTTCGCGCCCGTCCATGTCCGGCAGGCCGACATCCATGATGAGCAAGTCGACCACGCCTGCACGCGCCGCCTGCACGCCCTTGGCGGCCGTCGATTCTTGCAGGATGGTGAATTCCTCATAGAGCGAAAGCTGTTCCACCAGCGTCGAACGCAGGTCCTCGTCGTCGTCGATTAGAAGGATGGTCCGAGATGTCATGTCTTGATCCGGGGCTTGCGCGAAAACTGGTTGACCGCATAGCCCATATGCGGAACCTGAAGGCCAAGAAAAGGCGATCACGGTGATTTGAGGTGGCCGCCTGAACAATATTAAGTGAATGATCGCATCAAAAGCATGTCCAAGTCGACCCATCGCCTAATGAAGCTGAGAGTTCGCCGCCGTCCGGGACATGCGACGCAGGGTTTGTTGGCTGCTGGACCGCTGGTCTTTCGCTGTGCGCTGGGCAAGGGCGGAGTGTCGTCGAACAAGCGGGAGGGCGATGGCGCGACGCCTCTGGCGCGCATGCGTGTTCTCGGCGGATTCTGCCGGACCGATGGCGTTGTGTCGCGGAGGTCGCCGCTGCGGCTGACGCCGATCCGCGCCGATCTGGGCTGGTGCGACGCGCCGGACGACCGCAACTACAACCGGCCTGTCGACCTGCCTTACAAGGCGAGCCATGAGAACATGCGCCGCGGCGACCACCTCTATGATGTCTGCATCGTGCTCGACTGGAACGTTACGCGGCGCAACCGCAATCGCGGCAGCGCCATTTTCATGCACCTCGCCCGGCCGGGCTATCTACCGACAGAGGGTTGCGTCGCACTTCATCCCCGCGACATGGCGCGGCTGCTGCCTCTGCTGCGGACTGGCAGCATGGTTGAGGTGATGCGCTGACCGGTCAGGCCGCCATGAAGCGCCAGACAGTGGTGCGTTTGACCTCGGCGTCTTCCAGATCGCGCGTAACCGGCACCTGAAAGACCGCCAGGTTCTCGATCCGGTCCTTCGGCAGATAGGCCCGCCCCGGATCGCCGACGAGCACTGTTGCGCCTCGAGTGACCAGCTTTTCGAACCATGGCACAAGCGCATCGGCAAACGGCTTAGAATAGAACACGTCGCCGGCCAATACGACATCCCAGCCGTCGTCATAACCGATCAGGTCTTTGCCGCTGAACTCGACCACAACCTTGTTGGCGGCGCTGTTGAGCGCCACGGCCGCTGAACAGAAAGGATCGATGTCAGAGCCCGTTGCATGGTCTGCGCCAGCCATCAGCGCGGCGATTGCGACCAGTCCGCTGCCGGTGGCGAAATCGAGCACGCGTTTGCCGCGCACGGTTGCCGGATTGTCCAGGACATAACGCGCCAGACCCTGGCCGCCTGCCCAGGCAAACGCCCAGAACGGCGGCGGCAGGCCGATTTCTGCCAGCTCTTCCTCGGTCTTCAGCCAGAGCGAATGCGATTCGTCTGCCAGCCGGAGCATGATCTCCGGCACATGCGGCGGCGCGAGCAGCGCCGTGTTGGCAAGGATAAACGCTTCGGCGCGCTCCGGCGTCAATCTTGCTGTTGGCCCCGCAGAGTTCACGCGACCTTCAAGCCGCCCATACGGCAGATTTCGGCCCATTCGTCATCCGATACAGGCTGCACTGACAGGCGGGAATTATTGACCAGTACCATCGCAGACAGTTTTGGATTGGCCTTGATCTCGTCCAGTGCCGGCGGGTTTGGCACCGCCTCGACGGCGCGCAGGTCGACGCATTCCCAGCGGATGTCGTCTGTCGACGAATCAGGATGCGCCAGCGCAACAACCTCGACAATGCCGACAACGTCCTTGCGGGCGTTTGAGTGGTAGAAGAAGCCGCGTTCGCCGAGCTTCATTGCGCGCATGTTGTTGCGCGCCTGATAGTTGCGTACGCCGTCCCACTCCTGCCCAGCGCTGCCTTTCGCGACCAGATCGTCATAGGAAAATACGTCGGGTTCGGACTTGAACAACCAATAAGCCATGTCGAGAACTCACCCCTGCGCCGGCTTGTTGAAGACCCAGTTCCAGGCGCGGACTTCGACGCTCTCGAACAGGTCGGCGAGATTGTAGGGGTCGTCGGCGAAAATGGCAGTGGCTTCGTCGATGTTGGACGCTTCGATCACCACGAGCGAGCCGGTTGGTTTCTGGTCTGCGTCGAGGAACGGGCCTGCAAATGCGAGGCCGCCGGCCGCGTTGATCGCATTGAGCCATTCGACATGGGCCGGACGATTGTCGATCCTCACCTGCAGATTGCCGGGCTTGTCGTTGCAGATTGCGGCGTAGAGCATGAGTTCCTCCAGATCTTATTCGTTTTCCGCCTTGAGCGGGCGGGATAGCAATTCACCCATTGCCTGGGCGATCGTCAATTCACCGGAGAGCATTCGCGCCACCGCATGTGTGATTGGCGCATCGATGCCCAGATCCGTTGCAAGGCGCGAGGCAATGCCGGCTGTTGCGACGCCTTCGGCGAGCTTCATGCCTGAGCGGTCATCGCCCCGGCCAAGCGCGAGACCGTAGGCGAAATTGCGCGACTGCGCAGAGCCGCATGTCAGGATCAGGTCGCCCAGCCCAGACAGGCCCATCAGGGTTTCCGGCCTAGCGCCGTAGGACGCCGCCAGCCGGCGGAGTTCAACAAAGCCGCGGGTGACGATTGCCGCCTGCGCGCTGGCGCCAAGGCCGGCTCCGGTGACGGCACCGGCCGCGATGGCCAGCACGTTCTTTAGAGCCCCGCCAATTTCGACGCCAACAAGATCGTCGGTCGAATAGCAGCGAAACGTGGGGGCCGACAGCAGGCGCGCCAGTTCGGTCGCCAATGCCTCGTCTTCGGCCGCCACCGTGACCGCTGTCGGGAGGCCGCGCGCCACGTCTGTGGCAAAACTCGGCCCGGACAGGCAGGCGGCGGGGCTATCTGGCAATATGTCGGCCAGCACCTGGCTCAGCCGTTTGCCAGTGTCGCGCTCGATACCCTTGGCGCAATTAACCAGCGGAGTTTTGCCGATCTTTCCGGCGAGCTGGGTTGCAAGGTTGCGAAACGCTTGTGCGGGCGCAACCGACAGGACGCAATCGGCGCCCGCAACGGCAGCTTCGAGGCCGGCGGTTGCTTTCAGGCGTGGATCGAGCTGGATGCCTTCGAGATAGGCCGGGTTTTCGTGGCGCTGGTTGATTGCCTGAACCGTTACGGGATCACGCATCCAGAAACCGACCTCGTTGCCGGCGCGGGTAAGCGTTACAGCGAGTGCTGTGCCCCATGCGCCGCCACCAAGCACTGCGATGCGCGCACTCATGCCTTTGCTCCACGTTTCCCGGCGCCGATGAGCGGCGCGGCGTCTTCGTCGAGCGGCCAGCGCGAGCGTGGCGCAAATGCCATTGGCTCCGGCGGTTCCATTTCGGCGCGCAGCCGCTCAAGTCCGGCCCAGGCGATCATCGCCGCGTTGTCGGTGCACAGAGCCATAGGCGGGGCGACAAAGATAAAACCATTTTTTGCTGCCAGTGTTTCCAGCATCGAACGCAGTGCCTTGTTGGCGGCAACGCCACCGGCCACGACCAGAGGTGGCGTTTGCACATCCGGATAAATGTCGCGAAACCGCGCTAGACTGCGGCCAACACGCTCCTGCAACGTCTCGGTCACTGCGTGCTGGAACGAGGCGCAGATGTCGGCAATGTCCTGACGCGAGAGAGGTGCAATAGCGGTGGCTGCCAGGCGCACCGCTGTCTTGAGGCCAGAGAACGAAAAGTCGAGGCGCTTCTCGCCGCGCAGAGGCCTCGGAAAATCGAAGCGGAGCGGATCGCCATTCAACGCGGCCTTCTCGACATTGGGCCCGCCGGGATAAGGCAGGCCAAGCAGTTTTGCCGTCTTGTCGAAGGCTTCGCCGAGCGCGTCGTCAATTGTGGTGGCCCAGCGCTCATAGTCGCCGACGCCGCGCACCAGCAGGATCTGGGTATGACCGCCGGAGACCAACAGCACCAGATAGGGGAACGGCGCGTCTGCAACCAGGCGCGGGGCAAGTGCATGGCCTTCGAGATGATTGATGACCTGCAGCGGCTTGCCTGACACGGCAGCCAGCGCCTTGGCTGTCATCAAGCCAACGATCAGTCCGCCGATCAGGCCCGGACCGGCAGTTGCCGCAATGCCATCGACGTCGTCGAGCGTCACGCCCGCTTCGTCGAGTGCGGCACGGACGATGCCGTCCAGCGCCTCGACATGGGCGCGCGCGGCGATCTCGGGCACCACGCCACCAAAGGCCGAGTGCTCCTCGATCTGGCTCAGCACGATGTTGGAGCGGATATCGCCCCGGCCAGCCGAATCCATCGCCACCACCGAGGCGGCGGTCTCGTCGCAGCTGGTCTCGATGCCGAGCATCAGGCGGGTAGGGGCGGGCAAAGGCATGATTGCCGGGTCGTTCAATCCCAGTTAGGAACAGTTTTCGTTCCGGTGATCGCGTTGCGCCAAACCGGACGGCGCAGGGGTTATCACGGTCCAGCAGGCATGCAAACCAGACAATTCCGCTTCGAGCCTCAAGGCAGGCAATCGTGACCGGACGACAGGTGCTGGTGTTGCGCCCCGAACCCGGCGCATCGGAAACCGCGGCGCGTCTGCGTGCGGCAGGATTTGCGCCTGTCCTGATGCCATTGACCGAAATCCGCCCGCTTGCGCCGGAATTTTCGGCAGAAGCGATCCGCGCTGCCTGTGTGGCGGCCACAAGCGCCAACGCACTGCGCCATGCGCCCGAAATCTTGCTCGGCCTGTTGTGCGCCAAGCCCCTGTTTGCAGTTGGCGAGGCGACGGCGCAGGCTGCGCGCGATGTGGGCTTCGAGACGGTGACCGCCGGGGCGGATGACGGAAAGGCGCTGACAACCTTGGTCCTGCAAGACAGGCCGGATGGCCCGTTGCTCTATCTGTGCGGATCGGTCCGCCGGCCGGAGTTCGAGGCAATCCTGAAAAAGGCGGACGTCGAGGTGATCCCTGTCGAAACATACAAGGCGGTGCCGATTGATCAGTCACGCGCGTTTGCCAGGCTTGCCACGGCCGATGAATCTCTTGTCGCAATGTGCCACTCGCCTGAGGCTGGAGGCATGCTGGCAGGCTTGATCGAAAGCCATGCCGGCATGGCGCAACGGATGCGGGTTGTTGCGATTTCAGCGCGTGCTGCCCAGCCCTTGCAGGCAATCGGCGTGGCTGTGGATATTGCCCGGGCACCGACCGATCAGGCAATGCTGGAGGCTCTGGACTGGCAACGCCACAGTACAACCCTTTTCATTCGGCCCAATAGGCCGTAGTTCTGAAATAGTGCATCTAGCGGGGAGAACTCATGGTCAAGACGCCGAACATGCGGCATTCAAAGCCGCGCCGCCAGCCGGTGACCATCGACCTTCAGGCTGCAAGCGTCGAGACGCCAAAACCGGCAGAAACGGCCAAGCCAGCCGAAGCGCCCAAGGCGGCTGAGACAACGCGTCCAGCTGCGGCGGCGCCGGGCGTTTCGGC
The DNA here is from genome assembly GCA_036742015.1 of Mesorhizobium sp. Lineage (GTDB taxonomy): Bacteria > Pseudomonadota > Alphaproteobacteria > Rhizobiales > Rhizobiaceae > Mesorhizobium_A. The sequence goes on from DAINRF010000013.1 coordinate 43,790, forward strand.
CCAGTCAAAGCCAATCGAGGCAGAAGTCACGGCAAAGCCTGCGGCAACAGAAGCCGCAAGACCCGAAAGAGGCCCTGATATGTCCAAGCCCGATGAGACGGCCAAGGCGGCTGCGCCGAAGGATCCCCCCAAGCCTGAAACCAGGTCGTCGATCCCGCCGCGCCCGCCCGTGGACGAGCCGCGCCGGAGCGGAAGCATGTCCATTATTGCAGCAGGTCTGATCGGCGGCGTCGTGGCGCTTGCCGGAGCCGGAGCCCTGCAATGGGGTGGCGTTCTGCCGTCCTTTGGTGAAAACAATCAGACGATACTCGAAAGCCGCATCAATGAACTGCAGAGCCAGGTTGCGGCGCTGCCGGTTCCCGTCGACTATACCGGCAGGCTCGACGCGCTTGACCAGCAATTGAGGCAAACCGCTGAAGCTGTTGCTGCAGGCGGGGCAGAAGTGGCGCAAGGGCTTAGCGAGCGCATCAAGGCAGTTGAAGACGGCCTGGCCGCTGCCAAATCGTCGATTTCGGCGGCGTCAGATACCGCCGCGGTCAATCTCGCTCCGGTCAATGACCGGCTGGTTTCGATAGAGGCAGGACTGACTGAAGCTGCAAATGCGGTCAGGGCGGCAGCTTCATCGGCCGCAGAGGCGAACAACCGGATTTCTGTGCTCGAAAAGACGATGGGCGACATCTCCGGCAAAGTGGCCGAGCAGGCCGCACAGCCCAATGCTGCACTGGCGATTGCCGCTTCGGCGCTGAAGGCTGCGATTGACCGAGGCGAACCATTCGTGACCGAAGTCAACACGTTTGCGGCGATTGCGCCGCCGTCGCCTGAAATCGATCAGCTACGCCAAATGGCGGCAGCGGGCGTTGCGTCGCGCGCCGCGATTGAAGCTGCATTCCCTGCGGCAGCATCGGCCATCGTGTCGGCCGGCAGGGTCGAGGACCCGAACGCCGGCTTCTTCGACAAGCTTTTGTCCAGTGCCCAGTCTCTGGTTGACGTGCGTCCTGTCGGCATGGTCGAGGGCGAGGGCGCGGCTGAAATTGTCGCGCGCATGGAGGTGCATCTCAAGGCCGGCGACTATGCAGCTGCAGTGGCCGAATATGACAAGCTGCCGGAGCCGGCCAAGGCTGCCGGCGCAAGCTTCATTGGCCTGGTCAAGGCGCGGCAGGCCGCCGACGGCCTGACGGATGCCGTGCTTGCAAGCGCGTTAAAGGCGTAAGGGACCGGTCGTGATGTTTCGTATCCTGTTTTTCCTGATCATTGTCCTGCTTCTTGGCCTCGGCTTTGCCTGGCTAGCTGATCGCCCCGGCACGATGCTGATCACCTTTAACGGCTACAACTATCAGGTGACGCTGATCGTCGCCGCCGCGGCCTTGGTTGGCACTGTCGCTGCAGTGATGATCATCTGGTGGCTGGTGAAAAACATCTGGAACAGCCCGGCTATCGTGTCGCGCTATTTCCGGGTGCGCCGGCGTGACCGTGGTTATCAGTCGCTGTCGACCGGCCTGATTGCGGCTGGCGCAGGCGACGCGGCGGCTGCCCGCAAACTGCACAGCCAGACGGCAAAGCTGCTCAGCGCCGATCAGGAGCCGCTGGTGCATCTGCTGGGCGCGCAGGCGTCACTGCTGGAAGGCGACCACGTGAATGCGCGCAAGAAATTCGAGGAAATGCTGGACGATCCCGAAATGCGGCTTATCGGCCTGCGGGGGCTGTTTCTCGAAGCCGAGCGGCATGGCGAGCGTGAAGTGGCGCGTCACTATGCAGAACGGGCTAACCAGCTTGCGCCGCAGCTTGCCTGGGCCGCCGGGTCGGCGCTCGAGGGACGCATGGTCCAGGGCGACTGGGACGGGGCGCTGCGTATTCTGGAAGCGCAGAAGGCTAGCCGTCAGATCGAGCGCGAGGAAATGGCCAAGAACCGCGCGGTGCTGCTGACCGCCAAGGCAATCAGCCTCGGCGACACGGATGCACTGGCGTCGAAGAATGCCGCTGTCGAGGCAAACAGGCTCGATCCGACGCTTGCACCGGCTGCAGTTGCCGCAGCGAGGGGCCTGTTCAAGCAGGACGATCTGCGCAAGGGCTCGAAAATTCTCGAAGCCGCCTGGAAAGTGGCTCCGATACCGGAAGTGGCGGACCTCTATGTCCACGCCCGATCCGGCGATGCTGTCGGCGATCGCCTGAAGCGTGCGCGCAAGCTGGCCGAGATGCAGCCAGACAGTGTCGAGTCTTCTCTGGTAATTGCGCGCACGGCGCTTGAAGGAGGAGATTATGCTACGGCCCGAACTGCCGCCGAACAGGCGCTGAGCCGGGGCCCGCGCGAAGGAACCTATCTGCTCTTGGCGGACATAGAAGAAGCATCCGGCGGATCGCAGGGCAAGGTGCGCGAAAACCTCGCCAAAGCGGTGCGCGCGCCGCGCGATCCGGCCTGGACGGCAGACGGCTATGTGGCGGAGCGCTGGGCGCCGTTCTCGCCTGTCACGGGCCGCATCGGCGCCTTTGAGTGGAAGTCTCCGGTCGAGCGGATCGGACAGGTGATCGAGCAGCAAGAGCAGGAAGTGCGCGGTCCGGTCGTGGAGCAGCCTGCGATTGCGGTTGTGCGTCCCGTTGCAGCCGACAGGGCGGCCGAGATTGTCGAGACCGAACCGGTGGCCGCCAATGACAGTGTTGCCCGCCCTGCTGAGTTAAAGGCTGACAACGCGGCCCCGCCGTCGCCAGACGATCCCGGTGTTGAAGAGGGTGACGCCAAGGCTTCCGGCCGTGGCTTCCGATTGTTCTGACTGATCAGGGCGAATAACAATCCAGTCAACTGAGTCGGGCGCTCCGGGGTTTCATGTTTGAAGCATTTCTCTCATTTATACGCGATCTCTCGGGCGAGGCCGGCGGAGCGCAGCCTGGTCCCGGCGCAGACAATCCTGCGGTGGCCGCAGCGGCTTTGCTGTTTCATGTGATGGATGCAGACGGTATCCGCGCGGAGGCTGAGAGGCAGGTGCTGGAGAGTGAAATCGCCGTCAGTTATCAGCTCGACGGTCAGGCGCTGCGTGACATTCTGGCGGCAGGCGAGCGCGCCGAGACCGAGGCAGTTGATCTCTATTCCTTCACCAGCGTGTTGAAGCGCAGTCTCGACAGCGACGCACGTATCGCCTTCATCGGCATGATGTGGGACATCGTCTATGCAGACGGCGTTCGTGATGAAGTCGAAGACAATATCGTCTGGCGCGTAGCCGAACTGCTTGGCGTTGACCGCACCGACCGGATCAGGACAAGGCAGGAAGCGGCGCGGGTCGCCCCTTCGACAAACGGACCCGATGACAGCGATGTCGACTGAGAGCCGGCCGAAAATCCTGACTGTGTTGCATCAGGAAGGGTCGAGCCCGGGACGTGTCGGCCAGATGTTGCAGGCGTCCGGCTTTGATCTTGATATCCGGCGCCCGCCACTTGGAGACCAGCTGCCTGAAACGCTGGAACAGCACGCAGGCGCAGTGATCTTTGGCGGACCGATGAGCGCCAATGACCCTCATGAATATGTGAAGCGCGAAACGGACTGGCTCGCGGTTCCGCTGGCCGAGGACAAGCCGTTTCTCGGCATTTGCCTGGGTGCACAAATGCTGGTCAATCATCTTGGCGGCACAGTGGGCGGGCGCGATGACGGCAAGGTCGAGATCGGCTGGTATCCGCTGCGCCCCACCGATGCAGGACGTGACGTCCTGGACTGGCCGGACATGGTCTACCAATTCCACCGCGAGGGGTTTTCTTTGCCATCGGGAGCAACTCTGCTGGCGAGCGGAGACGACTACGAGAACCAGGCGTTCCGCTTTGGCGGCAATGCCTGGGGTGTGCAGTTTCATGCGGAATTGACACAGGTGATGATGCAGAGATGGGTGGTGCGCGGCGCGGGGAGATTTGACCTGCCCGGCGCGCAGCTTGGCCGCGCCCATCTCGATGGACGGTTGATCTGGGATCGGAATCTGAAAGCCTGGCTATCGGAGTTTCTGGCGACCGTTTTCGGCCCGGCAACGCAGGCGCAACGCTGACCGAACCGATCTTGATGTGAAAGGGTCTAGCCTATCGCGTCAAGGATTTGTGGCAGTCCGCGCAACGTCTCAATTTTGTGGAAGCGGGGGTTGCCCTCCGGTTCGTCAGCATGTTCGACAATCCAGGTCAGGTCGTGCGGCACGAACACGCCCCAGCCACCGGCCTCGATTGCCGGCAGAACGTCTGATTTCAGTGAATTGCCGATCATCATCGCCCGCGCCGGTCCGTCGCCGTGGCGTGAAAATGCGCGCTCGTAAGTGATGCGGTTCTTGTCGGAGACAATCTCGACGCCATCGAACAGATCGCCAAGACCTGAAGCGGCAAGCTTTGATTCCTGATGGAACAGATCCCCCTTTGTGACCAGCACCAGCCGGTAGCGGCCAACCAGCGACTCAACGGTCTCGCGTGCGGCGGGCAACAGCTCGACCGGATGGCTGAGCATGAAGCGGCCGGTTTCCAGGATCTGCTGAATCGTTGCCGCAGGCACCTTGCCATCGCTCACAATGATTGCAGTCTCGATCATCGACAGAACAAATCCCTTGGCGCCGAATCCGTATGTCCCCAGCATACGGCGTTCGATCTGATCCAGCTGCCCGGCAAGAACATCCGGATCGGCATGGTCCCTGAGCAGATCAAAATAATGTTCGCGCGACTGGGCGTAGAACTGCTCGTTTTGCCACAGCGTGTCGTCTGCATCGAAGCCGATAGTGGTGAGGTTGCGGGTCATTTGTTGACTCCCAAGCAGATTCGGTTAGCTCAACCTATCCAACTTAGTGGAGGAAATCATGCGCAAGAACAGGAATCTCACTGAACTCGCCTCCTTTTGAAGTCACCTCAAAACGGCGGAAATCCTATCCATCCGAGACCGCAGTCAAACGTGGCTTGCGGTTTGTCCATGGCGATGTCGAGCTGGTCGAAAAGCTCGGCCGCAAAGATTTATGTCCCTGCGGCTCACGGAGGTTATTTCAAACGTTGCTGCCTGAAAGGCGGTCGCTTTGACGGAATGCCGCGCGACGACTATTTTTAGAGACTGACAGCAAAACGGCGGGCCAATGACCCGCCGTTTCGTATTCAAACCATGCTTACCAATTACTCAGCGGCGGCTTCTTCTGCAGCCGGTGCAGCGGCAGCTGCAGCAATGGCAGCAGCAGCATCGTCCTGCGCCTTCTTGAGCGCGGCGGCGCGTTCGGTCGCCTTCTTGCCGGGCAGAGCCTTGGTCGGATTGTTGCGGGCTTCGCGCTTGGTGATGCCAGCTTCGTCGAGGAAGCGCGCAACGCGGTCGGTCGGCAGTGCGCCCTTGCCAAGCCATGCCTGGATCTTGTCAGCTTCAAGCTTGACGCGCTCGCCGCCTTCTTTTGGCAGCATCGGGTTCCATGCGCCAACGGTCTCGATGAAACGGCCATCGCGCGGCGAACGCACGTCGGCAACGACGATGTGGTAGTAAGGGCGCTTTTTGGAGCCAGCGCGGGCCAGTCTGATCTTCAGTGCCATGTTGTATTCTCCTGATGTCTACTGATTTTGTTTGATCGAGTTATGTTTTTGCCGGCGTTTCCGCCGCGATCTGCTCGTGATGCCGGATGACTTCCCTGATCACGAAATTCAGAAATTTTTCGGCGAAGTCCGGGTCGAGATTGGCGTCCTTGGCCAGCCGGCGCAGGCGGGCAATCTGATCAGCTTCGCGGTTTGGGTCCGCCGGAGGCAGACCATGCGTCGCCTTCAAGACGCCGACCGCCTGCGTGCAGCGGAAACGTTCAGCCAGCATGTGGATCAGCGCTGCATCGATATTGTCGATCGAGGCGCGGTAGCCGGCGAGGATCTGTTTTGGGTCGCTTGTCATCGCCTACTTTTTCTTGCCGAGACCAGGCAGACCACCAAGACCCGGCAGCCGCGGCGCGCCGCCCAGACCAGGCAAACCGCCGGGCATGCCGCCGCCCATGCCTGGCATACCGCCAGGCAGTTTCACGCCAGCTGCTTCGGCCTGTTTCTTCAGGGCTTCAAGCTGTTTGGGGTCCATCTTGGACAAATCGGGCATGCCACCCATTCCAGGCATCATGCCGCCAAGGCCCATCTTGTTGGCCAAGCCGCCCATCATGCCGCGCATCATGCCGCCGCCTTTGCCCTTGCCACCCATCGCCTTCATCATGTCGGCCATCTGGCGATGCATTTTCAGCAGCTTGTTGATCGCGGCGGCGTCGGTGCCGGAACCCTTGGCGATGCGCTGCTTGCGCGAGTGCTTGAGGAGGTCCGGATTGGCGCGTTCGGCCTTGGTCATCGACTGGATGATGGCGATCTGCTGGCCAAACATCTTGTCGTCGAGACCGGCGGCGGCCATCTGGTCCTTCATCTTGCCCATGCCGGGCATCATGCCCATGATGCCGCCCATGCCGCCCATCTTCTGCATCTGACCAAGCTGGTCGGCAAGATCGTTCATGTCGAACTTGCCCGACTGCATTTTCTTGGCCATCGCCGCGGCTTTTTCCGCGTCGATGTTTTCGGCGGCCTTCTCGACCAGCGAGACGATGTCGCCCATGCCGAGAATGCGGTCGGCGATGCGCTTGGGGTGAAATTCCTCCAGCGCGTCCATCTTTTCGCCGACGCCGATCAGCTTCACCGGCTTGCCGGTGACGGCACGCATCGACAGCGCTGCGCCGCCGCGGCCATCGCCGTCCATGCGGGTCAGCACAAGGCCGGTGACGCCGACGCGCTCGTCAAACGAACGGGCGAGATTGACTGCGTCCTGGCCAGTCAGTGAATCTGCGACCAGCAGGATTTCATGTGGTTTGGCGGCGGCCTTGATGTCAGCCATCTCGACCATCAGCGGCTCGTCGATATGCGTGCGGCCGGCGGTGTCGAGAATGACGACGTCGTAGCCTCCAAGGCGGCCGGCCTGTTCGGCGCGTCGGGCGATTTCGACCGGCGACTGGCCGGCGATGATCGGCAGCGTGGTCACCTTGGTCTGCTCGCCAAGCTGGCGCAGCTGTTCCTGTGCGGCGGGACGGCGTGTGTCGAGCGACGCCATCAGTACTTTTTTGCCCTGGCGTTCGGTCAGGCGCCTGGCGATCTTGGCCGATGTGGTTGTTTTACCCGATCCCTGCAAGCCAACCATCATGATGACGACGGGGGCCGGGGCATTGAGATCAATCGTCTTGCCTTCGGCGCCGAGCATGTCCACCAGTTCGTCGTGGACGATCTTGACGACCATCTGGCCGGGCTTGATCGACTTGAGCACTTCGGCGCCGACCGCCTTGGCGCGCACCTTGTCTGTGAACGAGCGCACAACCTCGAGCGCCACGTCGGCCTCAAGCAGCGCGCGGCGCACTTCGCGCAAGGCGGCGGAGACATCAGCCTCCGACAGTGCGCCGCGCCCGGTCAAATTGTTCAGGATAGAGCCGAGGCGTTCCTGAAGTGATTCAAACATATCTTTGTCCTGTGCTTTGGCTTGAGCCAAAGAGGTAGTGCGCCCGGCGTCGAATTGCACCCAAAAGCCAAAAAACACCCGGGGGCGCATCGCGCTGCCGGGTGGTAGCCTCCGGGATCTTGTCCCGGTCGGCGGCTTTGAGGTTGAACTCTCCGCTGGATCGCCGTGCTTCAACAGCAAATTGGCAGTTCTGTCAAGGATTGCCGGACGTGTGCGCGCAGTCGGGCGACAAGCCAGGATTCCTGCAAATTGAAGCGGCTGAGCTTTAGGTCGTAGTGACGAATTAACGTTTGTCTGCGCCGCAGCGAAAATCCGTCAGTCCCAGGAGCGAGGAGGACGGACATGCAGCGCATATTCGACGACGAGCGACGCCGGAATGATGGATTTGCGCGCGGCCCCTTCGGGGTTGGACCAAAATCGTCCGTGAATGCGTTGAAAATGCTCGACGGTGGTCAACACCGCCTTGCGCTTTTCTCCTGTTCACGACCAATTTTGGTCGCCAACGCAGCCAAGCGTTAATTTGTCACTACGACCTAACATGCTTCCCAGATTCATTCACGAAGCAGTCAGAGCTTTTTACAGCCGGTTGCAGTTTTGCCGTTATTTCCAGTAAAGCAGTAAGAGAAGTGATGTGTCGTCAGGGCTGAATTGGCGTGACGAGGTGGGATCAAACTATTCTGGAGATATGGATGCGCTTTCCAAAAATGACTGTCGCGGCGACGATGCTTTCCCTTGGCCTCATGGCCGGAACGGCTGCGGCGCAGACCTGCGGTAACAATGCCAGCGGATTTGAAGACTGGAAGCGGGATTTTGCGCAGCAGGCAAAGGCATCCGGAGTGAAGGCCAAGGGGCTGCAGGCTCTTGCCGGCGCCAGCTACGCCACAGCAACGATCAAGGTTGACCGGGCAGTCAGGAAAGCCTTCAGCGGCGACGTCAATTCATTCATGAAACGCCGTGGCGGCGCTACCATCATTTCCAAGGGCCGTCAGCTGAAGAAGTCGAATGCGGCGCTGTTTGCAGACATTGAGCGCCGCTACGGCGTGCCGGCTGGCCCGATCCTGGCGATCTGGGGCATGGAGACCGGGTTTGGAAACAACATGGGCAAGCAGAACACAATTTCTGCGATCACGACGCTGGCTTATGATTGCCGCCGTCCGGGGTTCTTCACGCCGCATGCGATCGCCGCGCTGAAGCTGGTTGATCGTGGCGTGCTGTCGTCAAGCTCGGTTGGCGCTGCACATGGTGAAGTCGGCCACACCCAGTTCCTGCCAGGCAACGTACTGCAATATGGCGTTGGTGGCGGCAATCTGCGCGACAAGGCGACCGCTCTCGCCTCGACCGCCAATTTCCTGCGCGGCCATGGCTATCGTGGTGGACCTGCCAGTGCCAATCGTGGTGCAATTGCTGGCTGGAATTCCGCTTCGGTCTATCAGCAGGCGATCATCATCATGGCCGACCAGATCGACGGCAACTGACCTCATAGGCACATCACCTGAAAATCCCCGGGCAGGTCCCGGGGATTTTTCGTTCAGGCGTCACGATTGACGTCCATAGAACCGCCGTATTGGGGGTGTGATTCAAGGCGCGCGTTGGTCGGGGGAAGGCACGTGTCTCACAAATGGTTCTTTATGGGCTTGTCGGGCGCTGCGGTCGCGATCGTGACTGGAATTCTCGGATTTCAGGCCTGGCTTCGCGCCGATGGCAATCTGCATGAGGTCAAGACTGGCGAGTTCTATCGCTCGGCGCAACCGACGCCCGAAAAGCTGCAAGGCTATATCAAGCAATACGGACTGAAGTCAGTGCTCAACCTGCGTGGTTCACAGCCTGACGACGACTGGTATCGCGACGAACAGCGCGTGACACAATCGAACGGCGTTCAGCTGATCGATTTCAGCATGTCAGCAGGCAAAGACCTTACGCGTGAGAGGGCGTTGCAATTGGTTGAAATCATGCGCAATGCGCCGAAGCCCATGCTTGTGCATTGCAGCACCGGCGCGGACCGCACCGGGCTGGTGGCCACAATCTACGCGTACAAGATTGCCGGCATGACCGAAGAAGAGGCCGAAGAGCAGCTTTCGCCAGGCTTCGGCCATTTCGGGATCCCGCTGTTTTCATCCACCTTCGCGATGGACCGCTCATGGGAAGACATGGAAAAGCTGTTCGGGATCGAAGGTTCCTGACTACCGGCTGCGTGCGCCCAGTGTGCGCAGACGCAAAGCGTTCAGGCGGATAAAGCCTTCGGCGTCCTTCTGGTCATATGCGCCGCGATCATCCTCGAACGTGACGAGATCGTTGCGATAGAGCGATTTTGGCGAGCGGCGGCCGGTGACGATGACATTACCCTTGTAGAGCTTGAGCCGCACCTCGCCTTCGACATCTTCCTGGCTCTTGTCGATCAACGCCTGCAGCATTTCGCGCTCGGGCGAATACCAGAAGCCGTTGTAGATGAGCTCCGCATAACGGGGCATGATGTCGTCCTTCAGATGGCCCGCGCCGCGATCCAGCGTGATCGATTCAATGGCGCGGTGGGCGGCGAGAAGGATCGTGCCGCCCGGCGTTTCATAGACGCCGCGCGACTTCATGCCGACGAAACGGTTTTCGACCAGATCAAGCCGGCCGATACCATTGTCATGGCCAAGCTGATTCAGCGCTGCCAGCATGGTTGCCGGAGACAATGCTTTGCCGTCGAGCGAAACCGGGTCGCCGTTCTTGAAGCCGATGACGATTTCAGTCGGCTTGTCCGGGGCGTCCATCGGGGAGATCGTGCGCTGGTAGACATATTCCGGAGCCTCTTCCCACGGGTCTTCCAGAACCTTGCCTTCAGATGACGAGTGCAGCAGGTTGGCGTCAACCGAGAAGGGGGCTTCGTTGCGCTTGTCCTTGGCAATCGGGATCTGATGCTGCTCGGCAAATTCGAGCAGGTCGGTGCGCGACTTGAACGACCAGTCGCGCCAGGGCGCAATCACCTTGATGTCAGGGTTCAGCGCGTAGGCTGACAGCTCGAAACGCACCTGGTCGTTGCCCTTGCCGGTCGCGCCATGCGCTACGGCGTCAGCCCCGGTCTCACGGGCGATATCTACAAGATGTTTGGAGATCAGCGGCCGGGCAATCGAAGTGCCGAGCAGATATGTGCCTTCATAGACCGCGTTGGCCCGGAACATCGGGAAGACGAAGTCGCGCACGAATTCCTCGCGCACGTCTTCGATGTATATGTCTTTCACGCCCATCAATTCAGCCTTGCGGCGGGCAGGTTCGAGGTCGGAATCGCCCTGGCCGAGATCGGCAGTGAAGGTAACGACTTCGGCACCCAGCTCGTTCTGCAGCCATTTTACGATGATGGAGGTGTCGAGCCCGCCGGAATAGGCGAGCACGACCTTCTTGACGTTCTTCCACTTAGACATCTGTGTTCCCGAATTTGATCGCGCACCTCTAATCAGGAATGCGCGTCCGGGGCAAGTGAGACAGGGATCAGACCCGGCATGGTCTGCCGCCAGATGATGCAAACTGCAATTTTGGCAAGTGCGGGGCCGGGCGGGTCTCGCCGGTTCGGCCGGACGTCGCCGCGACAACGTCTTGAGCGTTTCGAGTGGTTATGCGAGAAGCGCGGCCGTCCAGATGGCTGCCGCATTCAGAGTTTTGGCCGACTGAGCATTTTTCTCCTATCCCGGTGCCCTGATGGAATTCCTGCCGACCACGACAACGCTCGTCCAGTTCGCTATTGCCACGGTTATCATCGCGATCACGCCAGGCCCCGACATGACCCTGTTTGTCGGACGCTCGCTGTCGGAGGGCCGGGCTGCAGGCTTTGCGTGCATGTTTGGGGCGCTCACCGGCTGCCTGATCCACACAACGCTGGTTGTCGTCGGCCTGTCGGCGCTGATCGTCGCCTCGCCGCAGGCATTCTTTGCGCTAAAGGTGTTTGGCGCGGGGTATCTGATCTGGCTCGCATATCAGGCGATCCGGCATGGCTCGGCGTTTTCGCCCGATGCAACACCGCGCAAACCCCGCTCGCTGATTCAGAACTTTCTCACCGGTCTTGGCGTCAACCTGATGAACCCGAAGATCATCCTGTTCTTCATGACGTTTCTGCCGCAATTCGTCTCGGCCAGCGATCCGAATGCACCCGGAAAGCTGTTTTTTCTCGGTATTCTCTTCATCGCCCTGTCGGTTCCGATTACAGCACCGATGGTGGTCGCAGCTGACAAGTTCGCCGGTTTGCTGAAGAAGAGCCCGCGCGTCACGCGCATCGTCGACTATCTGTTTGCCGGCGTCTTTTCGGCCTTCGCGCTCAAGATCCTGATGGCGCAGGCGAAGTAGCAATGACGGTCTTGCGCCGGGCGGCGACAAATCGCCCGGCGGCGTACCAGTAGGCTGCGCCGCCGGCAAAACCGCCGATGATGCTCGCCAGAATGAGCGGTATCATGTCCATCAGGCCATTCGAAAAATACATCTCCATCAGAATGTGAGCAGCGACTGCGTCGATTGCGCCCGCCAGAGAATATTTGCCCCATCCGTTCCATTTGAACCGCTCGCCAATGGCGACTGCGGCAATGAAGCCGGGCAAGGCGAATACAAACGTGTAGAAACTGCCAACGCTGAAGAACGGCGCGGCCTCATGCCACCAGCCGTAGATTGACCCTATTGCGCCCTGGTCGGGCAGCGCCATTGGCGTGGTGTAGATCAAGACTGTCACAACGGTCGCGACAATGACTGCAACCAGATAGCCTGCGGCGATGATGGCGAGGGTGCCGATGAGCTTCAATTTGGGCTCTCTTCTGCAGATGCGATTGGTGCTCGGCGTCTGGCGACATAGCGCCCGGCGGCGTACCAGTAGGCCGCGCCGCCCGCAAAACCACCGACGATGCTCGCCAGAATAAGCGGTATCATCAGCTTCAGAGTGCCAAAAGGATAGAAATGCGTCAGACTACCTGAAGAATACATCGCCATCAGCATGTGGGCGACGATCGCGTTCAATGCGCCCGCCAGAGAATATTTGGGCCAGTTCGTCCAACTGAATCGCTCGGCCAGCGCAACGGCGACAATGAAGCCAGGTAGTGCGAAGACAAAGGTCAGACCGCTGCTGAACGCCAATGCCATGCCGGCGTCAACCCACCATCCGTAAATGGATCCCATGGCCCCTTGGTCGGGCAGCGCCGTTGGGGTCAAGGAGATCATGAGCGCCACGACAGTCGCGACAGCCACCGCGACCAGATAGCCAGCGGTGATCATGGCGAGTGTGCGGATGAGTTTCAATTCGGGCTCCTCTCCGCAATCGCCATGTGTCCGTCTTTCCAACTGCCCGACGAGCGCCCGGCCACCAGCCAGTATGCAAGGCCGCCGGCCATGCCTGACAGGACCAGAACTACCATCAAGCGTGGGTCCAGGATCGAATTTCCGGGGGCCAGAAATGGTTTGTCTAATCCAACCGTCATGGCGTCTTCCGGCGCGTGGGCCCGAAACCGCATGGCAGTGCCCAGGCCAATCAGCCCGCCGGCTGCGACGTGGTAAACCCAGCTGCGAAGGCTCCATAATTCGGCAATTGCGATGACGGCCAGCGATGGCAGGAAGGTGAAATAGGCTACAAACAGCGCCACAAACGGAACGGAAAACATCGCCGTTCCTGCGACGATCATCGGAATTTCGGCGCCCTCAAATCCGAGCGCCGGAAGCGTCAGCAGATGCAGTGCAGCGCTGGCGGCAAGGGCCGCCGCCACAAAGCCGCCGATCATCAGGAAGGCGCGGGCGAGCAGGTTAAAAAAGCGCCGCATGCGATGGCTCGAACCCTATTCGCCGTGACCGGCGATCATCATGGCTTCGAGCGCCAGCCGCTCATGCTTCTTGAGGCGTTCGGATTCGGATTTCAGCTGGCCGCAGGCGGCGAGAATGTCGCGGCCGCGCGGCGTGCGGATCGGCGAGGCATAGCCGGCATTGTTGATGAAGTCGGCAAAACGTTCAATCGTTTCCCAGTCCGAGCACTGATAGTTGGTGCCCGGCCATGGGTTGAACGGGATCAGGTTGATTTTTGCCGGGATGCCCTTCAGCAGCGCAATCAGCGCCTTGGCGTCGTCGAGGGAGTCGTTGACGTCCTTCAACATCACATATTCGAAGGTGATGCGGCGTGCGTTTGACAGGCCCGGATAGGCGCGGCAGGCGGCGATCAGCTCTTTCAGCGGATATTTCTTGTTGATCGGCACCAGCAGGTCACGCAGATCATCATTGGGTGCGTGCAGCGAAATCGCCAGCAGCACGCCGATCTCGTCGCCGGTGCGCACGATTTCTGGCACGACGCCGGATGTCGACAGGGTGATGCGGCGTTTTGACAGCGACAGACCGTCGCCGTCCGATGCGATCAGCAGCGCCTTTTTCACTTCCTCGAAATTGTAGAGCGGCTCGCCCATGCCCATCATCACGATGTTGGTAATCTTGCGGCCTTCGGCGGGCACGATCGCGCCTGCAGGCGTGTCCCGGTCCGGAAAATCGCCCAGCCGGTCGCGGGCGGTCATCAGCTGCGTCAGAATTTCTTCAGCTGTCAGATTGCGCACCAGCTTTTGGGTGCCGGTGTGGCAGAAAGAGCAGGTGAGGGTGCAGCCGACCTGGGAGGAGATGCACAGCGTGCCGCGGCCCTCCTCGGGGATGTAGACAGTCTCGATCTCGACGGGGCGGCCAGCGCCGCGTGGCGGAAAGCGGAACAGCCATTTTCTGGTGCCGTCCTCCGAAACCTGCTCTTCGACGATTTCCGGGCGCGTGATCGAGAATTTTTCGGCGAGCGTCGCACGCAGCTCCTTGGAAATGTTGAACATGTGGGCGAAGTCGGACACGCCGCGCACATAGAGCCAATGCCAGAGCTGCTGCACACGCATCTTGGCCTGTTTGGCCGGCACGCCGGCCTCGATCAGCGCCTCAGCCATCTCCTCGCGCGACATGCCGATCAGCGACGGCAGGCTTGCGGCTGGTCGTTTGGCAGCAGCGCCGGGATTGGAGCGCACAACAGGTTCAATGGTGAAAGTCATCGGATCGCAGTCTTCAAAACGGTCGAAAGCCGACCATGACGGCCGGCTTCCTAAACCTCTTAGCACGGATGGCGGATCGGGTCACCGCCAGATGGGTCGCCTACTTGCAGGTGGCCACGTCCTTTAGCGCTGCCGAAATGCCCTTCAGCGAGAAGACATAGCTTGTCGGATTGCCGCGTCCTGATTTCGCCGCAACCTTCATGTCGCTGCCGGCCCGCATTGCGGCGATCAGCGCTGGTTCGTCTTCCGGCTTGTCCATCCAGGCGCGGTTGCCGCGGGTGAACATCTGGAAGGTCTTGTCGCCGACGGTCACCTCAACCTTGGAATTTTCCTGCAGGTTGTAGGAGGCATTGAACTGCGGCTCAAAAGCCGAACCGCCGGGTTTTGGCGTCACGACAAAGAACATTGCTTTGCCATGGTCCAGCGTCGCCGGCTGCTTGTCGGTCGGTACCGTCAGCGTGTAGCAGACCTTTCCCTTGTCATCCTTATAGGAATAGATCGCCCAATCGTTCTTCTGGCCCAGCTTGGCCATGTTCTGCGCCTGCGCGCCCGCTGTTCCGCATGCGGCAATCACAATGCCTGCCGCGATCATCAGTGAAGTTCTGTTCATTGTTGCCTGCCGCACTTCTTCAGTTTGAGCCGGAACCCGCCTGCTCATCGAGTTAGGCGCATCTTTACTCAATTAGATTAAGCCCCGGTTACCAATTCGTTACGATTGGCCCGCAGCCATCACTCAGGCCGGCATATCACCGATGTGTGAAATCGCTTGCGCCGACTTGCTGCGGACTCATCCCATGAAAACGGCAAGAGTTTGACCTGTCAGGCTGCTGCCTTCACAGTTCCGCGAGCGCCTTGGCGGCTGCATTGCGGTGCTCGGGCTTGATATGCTGTCGGATCGAGGCAATCGCAGCTGTCAGCACCGCAATGTCGTCGGTGAAACCAACGCCGAGCAGCACATCGGGAATGACGTCAAACGGCAGGACAAAATAGGCAAGTGCCGCCAGCAGAACGCCCTTGGGGCGCAGCGGTGTTTTGGGGTCCAGCGCGCAATAATAGGCCGCCACGACCTCGTCCATGAACGGGATGTGCTTCGCTGCGCGCCTGGCGGTCTGCCAGAAGCTGCGCTTGACATTGGCCTCACGACGCCGGTTCTGGGTCTTGTCGCCCGGCGTCAGGATTTCGTCGATCTCGACATGTTTCATCGAAATCCTCCTTCAATCCATATGTGGCCCCGGTTGCGGCAAAATCAATGCGCGGCGAAGCCGTTCATCAGTCTGGCGAGATCAATGTCGAGCGCAGTAACGCCGTCCCGGTCATGGGTGAACAATTTCACCTCGACTCTGTTGTAGACATTCGACCAGTTCGGGTGGTGGTCGAGCTTCTCTGCAGCAATCGCCACCCGCGTCATGAAGGCAAAAGCCTCGCTAAAATCGCGGAACTTGAATTTTTTGGCAATCGCCGTTCCGTCATCTGTCAGCGACCAGCCGGTCAGTTCCTTCAGGGCAGCGTCGAGCGCCGCCTTGTCCAATCTGTCTCTCGCCATTGTCGCGTTCCCGGTCTATGTGCGTCGTTGAATGAAACATAACGCTGGTTGAATGTCTGAACAGCCTCCAATCTCGGTTCTCTTTGTCTGCCTTGGCAATATCTGCCGTTCGCCGCTGGCGGAGGGGGTGTTTCGCGCCGTTGTCGATGAGCGGGGCGAGGGTGGCCGCTACACAATCGATTCGGCTGGTACCGGCGGCTGGCATGCGGGCTCTGCGCCTGATCCGCGTTCGATCAAGGTTGCGCAGCAGCATGGCATCGACATTGCTGGCCAGGTGTGCCGGCAGGTCAGGGACGACGACTTTTCGCGGTTCGATCTGATTTTTGCGATGGACCGGTCAAATCTGGACGAACTGCGCGCCCGATCGACGGCGGACAAGCAGTCGCGCATCCATCTGTTTCTCGACTACGCACACGGCGAGCCGGGTGAGGTGCCCGACCCCTACTATGGTGGCCCGAACGGATTTGTAGATGTCTACGGGATGATTCGCGCTGCGTCGGAAGCGGTGGCCGACAGGCTGGCGCGCGACCCTGCCGGGGCCAGCAGCGGCCAGGCTTCCTCGATCACATAAGGTCCGCCGCCGGTTGAATCGCGCGACGACATCAGCACAAAGCGGCTGACCTTGAACGGCAGCGTCGAGAAATTGCCGCGTCCAGACAGATACATCGCCACGTCCCGGTCGCTCGAATTGCGCAGGCGGGCCAGCGTCACATGCGGCACGAACTTGCGCTGGTCGGCGGGCGCGCCGGCGCGGCTGCACATGCGGTCGATTTCGCCGCGCAAGGCGTTGAGTTCCGCCGAAGCTGCGACGCCGGCATAGATCGAGTGCGGTTTCTTGGTGCCGAACGCGCCGACGCCCGACAGCATCAGGTCGAACCCCGTCCTGTCGATCCGGTCGAATGCGTTGACGATCTCGTCGGCGATATGGCCGTCGACATCGCCGATGAAGCGCAGGGTCAGATGGTAGTTCTCGACGTCGATCCAGCGGGCTCCTGGAAGACCGCCGCGCAGCAGCGACAGCGACAGGGCCGCATCACGCGGAATTTCGAGGGCAGCAAATAGTCGCGGCATGGCTTCTATCGTCTCGATTCGACCTCAGATAGCAGCGAATCATCTCTTGCCGGTCCGGGCAAGCGCTTATTGAGCATTGCCTGTGAACAGCTGATGACAGGGTAAATTGCTATTTCAGCAGCGGTTCGATCACGGGCAGGGCGTTCTCGACCATCTTGTCGACGCCGGCTGCGTTCGGATGCATACCGTCCTGCAGTTGCAGCGACGGCGTTGCCGCCACGCCTTCCATAAAAAACGGGATCAGCGGCACGCCGTGCTTTTGCGCCAGCCGCGGGAAAATGGCGTCAAACGCGGCGCGGTAGTCGGGGCCGAGATTGGGCGCGGCGTACATCCCCGCCAGAACGACATTGACACCGCGCGCCTTGAGCGCCGCCAGCATGGCGTCGAGGTTCTTTTCCGTGATGTCGGGCGCAATGCCGCGCAGCATGTCGTTGGCGCCAAGTTCGAGGATCACCAGTTCGGTCCCGTCGGGAACCGACCAGTCGAGCCGGGCGAGACCGCCCGACGTCGTGTCACCCGACACGCCTGCATTGGCGATTGCCACATCATGGCCTTTGGCCTTCAGCGCCGCCTGCAGTTTTTGCGGAAAGGCGTCGTCTGGCGGCAGCTGATAGCCGGCCATCAGGCTGTCGCCAAAGCCGACGATCTGCGTCGTATCGGCCCAGGCGGGCGCGGAAAACGGCAAAACACAAACAAGTGCAGTGCAAAATGAACGCATCATCTGTTTCATCGCCGGTTCCATTCCCATATGAGGCGGCTATCCGCCTGATCGACTGAACAATAAACACACATATAGGAAGCACCCGCCGTGACAGAACCCGTCATCGAACTGAAAGACGTGTCCCTGACGCTTGGCGAGGGCGCATCGCGCGTGCATGTGCTGAAAGGCATTGATCTCGTGGTCGGACGTGGTGAGGCGGCAGGCATTGTCGGGCCATCGGGATCTGGCAAGTCGACACTGCTGATGGTGCTGGCCGGGCTTGAACGTGTCGATGCCGGGACTGTTTCAATTGCTGGCGAATTGCTCAATTCCAAGAACGAGGACCAGACCGCGTCATTTCGCGGCCGCCATGTCGGCATCGTGTTCCAGTCGTTCCATCTCATCCCCAACATGACCGCGCTTGAAAATGTCGCCGTGCCGCTGGAACTCGCAGGCCGCGCCGACGCATTCGAGGTCGCCGCGAAAGAACTCGCAGCCGTTGGCCTGTCCGAGCGGCTCAACCACTATCCCGGCCAATTGTCGGGCGGCGAACAGCAGCGCGTGGCGATTGCACGCGCGCTTGCGCCGAGCCCCAGCATCCTGATCGCCGATGAGCCGACCGGCAATCTCGATCAGGCAACCGGCCGGCAGATCGCCGACATGCTGTTTGCCAAGGCGCAAGAGCGCGGCATGACGCTGGTGCTGGTGACGCATGATCCGTCGCTCGCCGCGCGCTGCCAGCGCCAGATCGCCATGCGGTCGGGCCGCATCGAGACGGCTGCGCCGCAGCCCGTCGCGGTCCCGGCGTAAATCGCCATGAGCAGCTTTGCCCTTCCCCTGCGCTATGCTCTGCGCGAGATGCGCGGCGGCCTCAGCGGCTTTCTCATCTTCATCGCCTGTATTGCGCTTGGCGTGGGCGCCATCGGCGGCGTTAATTCAGTGGCGCGCTCGATCACCGAAAGCGTATCGGCGCAGGGCCAATCGCTGCTTGGCGCTGACATCCGCTTCGAACTGAACCAGCGCGAAGCCTCGACAGAGGAACGCGCTTTCCTTGACGCCCAGGGCCAGATCGCGGTCAGCGCCGGCATGCGCTCAATGGCGCGGCTGGAAGACGGGTCCGATCAGGCGCTGGTCGAGTTGAAGGCCGTCGATGCCGCCTATCCCCTCTACGGCAGCCTCGAAACCAGTCCGGCGCTGCCGCATGCAGACCTGTTCGGCGAGCGCAATGGCGTCTGGGGTGCGGCCGCGCCTGACCTGCTGCTTGACCGGCTTGGCCTCAAAACAGGCGACAAGGTTCGTGTCGGCGGAGGCGTGTTTGAGTTGCGGGCGCAGTTGGTGTCCGAGCCGGACGCGATCTCTGATGGCTTTGGTTTTGCACCGCGTTTGATGGTGTCGATGGACGGCCTGCGCGCATCGGGGCTTATCCAGCCGGGCAGCCTTGTCGAGCATGTCTACAAGATCAGGATGCCTGCCGGCACGGCTGAAAGCGCGATCCAGGCGCTGACGGAACGCGCCAGCACGGAGTTCCCGCAGGCTGGCTGGAGCGTTCGTTCCCGCGCCAATGCGGCGCCTGCACTGGCGTCCAATGTCGAACGTTTCTCGCAGTTTCTGACGCTGGTTGGCCTGACGTCGCTGGTCGTCGGCGGCGTCGGCGTGGCCAACGCGGTTCGCGCCCATCTCGACGCCAAGCGCGGCGTCATCGCCACCTTGAAGAGCGTCGGCGCGTCCGGCGGCTTTGTCTTTGCGCTCTACCTGTTCCAGGTGCTGATTGTCGCGGTCATCGGCATCATCATCGGGCTGGCCATTGCTGCGGCCATGCCGTTTGCGGCGTCGACCGCGCTGTCGTCCATCGTGCCGATTGCCGCTGAAGCCAGCATCTATCCCGGTGCACTGGCGCTGGGTGTCGTATTTGGTCTGCTGACCACGCTGGCATTTGCCATCCTGCCGCTCGGCCGCGCCCGCGATGTGCCGGCCACCGCGCTTTTCCGCGAACTCGGGCTTGAGGCGCGCGGCTGGCCGCGTCTGCCCTATGTCGCCGCCGTTGGCCTGATCGCGCTGGCGCTGGCGGGGCTCGCCATCTGGTATTCGGCGGACCGGCGCATCGCCGTGATCTTTGTCGGCGCAGCAGTCGGTGCGTTTCTGGTGCTGCGGGCTGTCGCGGAACTGGTGCAATGGCTGGCGCGCCGCGCGCCAACCGTTCGCTCAACGCCGCTGCGGCTGGCCATCGGCAATATTCACCGCCCCGGCGCGTTGACGCCGTCGGTGGTGCTGTCGCTTGGCCTCGGGCTGACGCTGCTGGTCGTGCTCGCCCTGATCGACGGCAATCTGCGCCGCCAGATCGCTGGCGACCTGCCGGATCGCGCGCCAAACTTCTTCTTTGTCGACATTCAGGCGTCCGAGGTCGATCAATTTGCCGGCCTGATTGCCAAGGAAGCGCCGAATGGCGATCTGATGCGGGTGCCGATGCTGCGGGGCAGGGTGCTTGAACTGAACGGCGTCGATGTGCAGAAAATCGCCGTGCCGCCGGAGGCTGCCTGGGTGTTGCGCGGCGACCGCGGCATCACCTATTCGCCGTCGATCCCTGAAAACGCCACGCTGTCTGCCGGACAATGGTGGGCGGCGGATTATTCCGGCCCGCCTTTGGTGTCGTTCTCCGCTCAAGAGGCGGGCGAGCTTGGCCTCAAGCTTGGCGACACCGTCACCGTCAATGTGCTTGGCCGAAACATCACTGCAACCATCGCCAATTTGCGGCAGGTGCAATGGGAATCGATGGGCATCAACTTTGTCATGGTGTTTTCGCCCAACACGTTTGCCGGCGCGCCGCATGCCTGGCTGGCCACCTTGCAGGACAAGCAGGCCACCGCTGAGGAAGAGTCGCGGCTGCTCAACGCGGTCACGCGCGCCTATCCGGCGGTCACGACCGTGCGGGTGAAAGACGCGCTCGACATCGTCAACAGCCTCGTCGCCCAGCTCGGCGCAGCCATCCGGGCAGCTGCCGCTGTGGCGCTGATCTCGTCAGTGCTGGTGCTGGCAGGCGCTCTTGCCGCCGGCAACCGGGCACGCACGCATGACGCGGTGGTGCTGAAAATGCTGGGGGCGACGCGCGGCACGCTTATCACCGCCTATTCGCTGGAATATCTGCTGATTGGTCTTGCCACTGCAATCTTCGCCCTGCTGGCCGGTGGCGTGGCGGCGTGGTTTGTCGTGGCGCGGGTGATGAACCTGCCTTCCTCATTCCTGCCTGAAGTCGGCCTGTCGACCATCGGCATCGCCCTGGTGCTGACCATCGGCATGGGTTTGGCTGGTACGTGGCGCATTCTCGGCCAGAAGGCTGCCCCTGTCTTGCGGGAGCTGTGATCGCAACCCTCTGATTTCCCGCAAAATTTACTACATTGTATGATCACGCGCGGTTTCCGGGCGTTACGGCTCTTGTTATCGAACGCCGGAATCATCATATTGCGCCACAGGCATGCTGGAGTCCCGCCAGCGGCGCCTGGGCGCGTGAGAAGCGCGACCGACACCGGACGGGACAGAAGCAAACAAGAGGAATTCTATGGCTGAACTCCGCAACTATCAGTCGCAGGCCGGAAGCGCGACGCGCGCCGACATCGACGAAGGCCTGCGGGCATATATGCTCAAGGTCTACAATCTCATGGCTTTGGGTCTGGTTATCACCGGCGTTGCCGCAATTGGCATGGTGATGCTGGCTACCACCAACGATCCGTCGGCGGCTGTCGCAACCCTGCCGAATGGCAAGATGCTCACCTCGCTTGGCGTCGCCGTCTATGGCTCGCCGCTCCGCTGGGTGGTCATGCTCGCACCTCTGGCACTCGTGTTCTTCATGAGCTTCCGGATCAACAAGATGAGCGTATCGGCCGCGCAGACGACCTTCTGGGTCTATGCCGCGCTTGTGGGCATTTCGCTGTCGTCGATCTTCCTGGTTTATACCAGCCAGTCGATCGTGCAGACGTTCTTCATCACGGCCGCCTCGTTTGGCGCGCTGTCGCTGTGGGGCTACACGACCAAGCGTGATCTGACCGGCATGGGCACGTTCCTGTTTATGGGTCTGATCGGCCTGATCATCGCCATGGTCGTGAACATCTTCCTGCAGTCTTCGATGATGCAGTTCGTGATCTCGGGCGCAGGCGTTCTGATCTTCGCAGGCCTCACTGCCTACGATACGCAGAAGATCAAGGAGATGTATTTCGAGGGCGACGACGTGCTCGTGGCCGGCCGCAAGGCGATCATGGGCGCACTGACGCTCTACCTCGACTTCATCAACCTGTTCATGTTCCTGCTGAACTTCCTGGGCAACCGCGAATAGCCGCAGACAAATGAACTTCGGAAAGGGCGGCTTTTGCCGCCCTTTTCTTTTAGGCTGCAGCGTGGTTTGACCGGCCATGAGCAGCATCCAGATCCGCCCCGCCACGCACGATGATCTCGACGCCATAACGGCGATCTACGCGCATTCGGTGCTGCACGGCACGGCGACCTATGAGCTTGAGCCGCCGTCGCGCGCCGAGATGTTGGCGCGGTTCAACACCCTTGCCGGGCAGGGCTATCCCTATCTGGCGGCTGTGCGTGATGGCGTTGTGATCGGCTACGCCTATGCCGGTCCGTTCCGCCCGCGCCGCGCCTATCGCTTCATCGTGGAAGATTCGATCTATCTGGCCCCTGAAGCCCAGGGGCAGGGCGTTGGCCGGCTGTTGATGGAGGCGCTGATCGAGCAATGCCGCGCCCTCGGCTTCCGCCAGATTGCGGCTGTCATCGGCGACGGCAAGATCAATCTGGCCTCGGTCAGGCTGCACGAGCGCACCGGTTTCCGCCATGCGGGTGTTCTGGAAGGGTCCGGCTACAAGTTTGACCGCTGGCTCGACACCGTATTCATGCAGCTGACGCTGAACGGTGGCACGACTGCGGCGCCTGATCCGGGTTCCTTGCCGGAACGGTTGTGAGTGGTGGAAGGGGCACAAGCCGTGCCCGGCCGGTCAGCGCGAATGTGCCAGCTTCAGCGTCTTGTCGAACACGGTGAGCACGCGCGCCAGTTCGTGGCCGCGCTTGAGGATCTGGCCGGTGGCCGCGACCACGCTGTAAGCGCCCTGGCGGCGCGCCAGCGACGGGTCCTTGACGATCCGGAACAGCGGCGTTTCGGAGGTGCGGCGGAAGACCGAGAAAATCGCCTGATCGCTCAGATGGTCTATGGCGTAATCACGCCACTCATTGGCCGCCACCATCTGCCCGTAGAGCCGCAATATCTGGTCGAGTTCACGTCTGTCGAAGGTGATCGGAATACCCGCCCGCTGCCGCCGGATGTCGGACAGCGGAATCAATGTCCCGGATGCGTCCCCACCCTCCACGCCACCTGAACCGTCGTCCATTGGTCACCCCGCGTTGATTTGGCGAAGGTTGACGCCTGATCTGGCCAATTGCAACCCAAAAAGCCCCGCCCGAAGGGGCGATTTGGTGATCACGATACATTGCAGATCGGAAAAAATTCGTTATCGCGCCAGATCAGGCAAATCGGGTCAATCACAATCTTGCCGCAAAAACTACAATCTATGGCCCGGATTGGTTTCCAACATCGCTTCGTTGCCTAAGACGGTTCGGTCCGGCGCCGGCTCTGTAAACCCCAAGCCCCCCGCCCACGGGGCCCGCGCTGGACCGATCCTTATGGCCTCGCAAAGAAGGCCTGGCGACGTGACTTTCAGCCGGTGTGCGATCAGATGATTGCACACCGGCTTTTCAGTTCAGGGAGGGTGTCATTTTCCGGCAGGCAGGTTGGCTGCGCCGAGAATGGCGCCGGGGCCGCCATTTTTTGCAACGGCCTGCAGCAGGACCGCACAGCCGCCCGCGCCATTCTTTTCAAACTCGCTGGCCGGCAGTTCAAACTGCTTGGTCTTGCCGTGCCACATGCCGGCGGTCTGGACCCTGGTAACCGGATTCACATAAAGAATGCGCTTGCCGTCATTTTCGCCGCCATCAACTTCAATCGATTTCGGCTGGTCGTAATAGACGAGCGTAACATGCGCCTCGCGGCCTTCGGGGTCATCGCCGGTGGTAATGACAACCGTGTCGCCCCGGCGCTCGATGTCGACTGACACATCCATGCCGTCGCCGTTGCCGCTCAGCGATGACAATGCGCCTTCCAGCGCCTGACGCTGCGCGCCGTTGACATGCACCCGGCCGTTGACCACGGCCTGCGGCGTGTAGACCGAACGGCTCTGGAACGATTTCTTGTATTCGTTCTGCCGTGCCGTGTTTTCGGGCGTCGCCAGCGTGTCGCGCCAGCCGAGATAGTCCCAGTAATTGACGTGGTAGCCGAGCGTTATGACGTCGCCGCGTTTGGCAAGCGCCGCCAGATTGTCGTCGGCGGGCGGACAGGAGTTGCAGCCCTGGCTGGTGAACAGTTCGACCACGCCGTAGGGCCGGTCGCCAGCTACCGCCAGACCGGCGGAGCAAGCCAGAAGCGCCAGCGCAAGCCGGGCCGGACGGTTGAAACTCATACCACGATTAATCCCTATGACCGGTCTCGCGCCGGCAACATGCCCAAACATTATGCAGGCTGCTGGTCAACGAAAAGTCACTTTGGAGTGAGGCCCCGGTTCGCCACAGGCGAATTGAAAGGTCCGGTGGACCTTTCAAAGGGGCCGAACGGGCGGGAGCTGCCGGAGGCAGCGGGCCCCGCCCCAGCCCCGGTTCGCCACAGGCGGGTTGAAAATCAGAGCGTTGCTGATCCCGGCGAGGATCTACAAAAAAGGCCCCGCGAAAGGGGCCTTTTCTGATGTCCTGCTGAACCGGCTTATGCAGCCAGGTCGCGCAGCACGTATTGCAGGATGCCGCCGTTCTTGAAGTAGTCCAGTTCGTCCAGCGTATCGATGCGGCAGAGCACTGGCACATTCTTCACCGTGCCGTCGGCAAAGGTGACCTTGGCCACCATCTTCTGGCGCGGCTTGATGTTCTCGATGCCGTCGATCTCGACCGTCTCGTCGCCCTTCAGACCCAGCGAAGCCCAGCTTGCGCCGTCCTCGAAGGTGAAGGGGATGACGCCCATGCCGACCAGGTTCGAACGGTGGATGCGCTCGAACGACTGGGCGATGACGGCGCGCACGCCGAGCAGGTTGGTGCCCTTGGCGGCCCAGTCGCGTGACGAGCCGTTGCCGTATTCGACGCCGGCAAAGATCACCAGCGGCACGCCCTGATCCTTGTATTCCATCGCTGCGTCATAGATCGACATCTCATCCTTCGACGGATAGTGGATCGTGTAGCCGCCTTCGCGGCCGTTTTCGCCCAGCATGTGGTTGCGGATGCGGATATTGGCAAACGTGCCGCGCATCATCACCTCATGGTTGCCGCGGCGCGTGCCGTACTGGTTGAAATCGGCGACGCCGACGCCATTGTCCGTCAGATATTTGCCCGCAGGCGACGCGGCCTTGATGGAGCCTGCCGGCGAAATGTGGTCGGTGGTGATCTTGTCGCCGAAGAGGCCGAGAATGCGCGCGCCCTTGATATCGGAAACGCGGCCAAACTGCTTCTGCATGCCGGCAAAGTAAGGCGGGTTCTGGACATAGGTCGAGCCATCGTCCCAGGCATAGGTCTGGCCAGCCGGGGCCTGCACCTTCTGCCAATATTCGTCGCCTTTGAATACGTCGGCATATTTGCGTGCAAAGAGATCGCGGGTGACGTTCTTTTCGATGAACTCGTTGATCTCCGCCGAGGTCGGCCAGATCTCGCTGAGCATCACCGGCTTGCCGTCAAAGTCCTCGCCGATCGGCTCCTTGGTCAGGTCCTTGGTCACTGAACCAGCCAGCGCATAGGCGACGACCAGCGGCGGCGAGGCGAGGTAGTTTGCCTGCACGTCGGGCGACACGCGGCCTTCAAAGTTGCGGTTGCCGGACAGAACGGCAGCCGCGATCAGGCCCTTGTCGTTGATGGTCTTGGAAATCGCCGGCGGCAGCGGGCCGGAATTGCCGATGCAGGTGGTGCAGCCGAAACCGACCAGATTGAAGCCGATCTGGTCGAGATCCTTCTGCAGGCCCGACTTTTCCAGATATTCGGCGACGACCTGTGAGCCAGGCGCCAGCGAGGTCTTCACCCAGGGCTTCTGCTTCAGGCCACGCTTCAGCGCGTTGCGGGCGAGCAGGCCAGCACCGATCAGCACCGACGGGTTCGACGTATTGGTGCAGGACGTGATCGCGGCAATCGCCACGTCGCCATGGCCGATGGTGAACTCTTCACCCTCGACGTCATAGCGGCGCTCAGTGTCGACGGTCTTCTTGTATTCGTTGGCAAGCGCAGTTTCGAAACCGGCGGCAATGCCTTCCAGCGCTACGCGGCCTTCCGGACGTTTTGGGCCGGCCATTGACGGCACGACGTCGCCGAGGTCGAGTTCGAGCGTGTCGGTGAACACCGGATCAGCCGAATCGGCGGTGCGCCACATGTCCTGCGCCTTGGAATATTCCTCGACGAGTGCAATGCGGTCTTCGTCGCGGCCCGACATGTTGAGGTAACGCAGCGTCTCTGTGTCGACGGGGAAGAAGCCGCAGGTCGCGCCATATTCCGGCGCCATGTTGCCGATGGTGGCGCGGTCAGCCAGCGTCATGTTCGACAGGCCGGGGCCGAAGAACTCGACAAACTTGCCGACAACGCCCTTCTTGCGCAGCATCTGGGTGACGGTCAGCACCAGATCGGTGGCGGTCACGCCTTCCTTGAGCTTGCCGGTCAGGCGGAAGCCGATCACTTCCGGCAGCAGCATCGACACCGGCTGGCCGAGCATCGCAGCTTCCGCCTCGATGCCGCCAACGCCCCAGCCCAGAACACCAAGGCCGTTGATCATCGTGGTGTGCGAATCGGTGCCGACG
Source organism: Mesorhizobium sp. (assembly GCA_036742015.1). Taxonomy (GTDB): domain Bacteria; phylum Pseudomonadota; class Alphaproteobacteria; order Rhizobiales; family Rhizobiaceae; genus Mesorhizobium_A. The sequence goes on from DAINRF010000013.1 coordinate 70,410, forward strand.
CAGGTGTCTGGGTAAGCGACGGTCTCGCCGTCCTCATCCCTGGTCCAGACCACCTGGCCGAGATATTCGAGATTGACCTGGTGGCAGATGCCGGTGCCGGGCGGCACGACGCGGAAATTGCGGAACGCCTGCTGGCCCCATTTCAGGAACTTGTAGCGTTCTTCATTGCGCTGATATTCGAGCTCAACGTTGCGGGCAAACGCCATCGGCGTGCCGAATTCGTCAACGATGACCGAGTGGTCGATCACCAGATCAACCGGAACCAGCGGGTTGATCTTTTCGGGATCGCCGCCCAGCGCCTTGATGCCGTCGCGCATCGCAGCAAGGTCAACGACCGCGGGAACGCCGGTAAAGTCCTGCATCAGCACGCGTGCCGGGCGATAGGCGATTTCAACGCCTGCCGTGCCCTTGTCGTTCAGCCAGTTGGCAACCGCCTGGATGGCGTCCTTGGTGACGGTGCGGCCATCTTCATTGCGCAGCAGGTTTTCCAGCAGCACCTTCATCGAATAGGGCAGCCTGGAAATGCCGGTCAGGCCGTTCTTCTCGGCCTCAACCAGGTTGAAATAGGTATATTCGGCATTGCCCACCTTGAGGGTGCGCTTGCAGTTAAAGCTGTCGAGGGATTTAGCCATTTGCTACCACCTTTGGTCTGTTCTGCGGGGGAACGGAATCCGATGGCATGCAATCACGCGCATAGGTGCGGGTACGGTCATTTCCGCTATCCGCTCCCAAGCGTCCCAACCGTGAAATGCGGCAGGCGCGCTGGTCCGGCGCTATCAGTCTTTGCCTTCCCCGACCGCTGGGGTAGGTACA
>DAINRF010000014.1:0-70688 GCA_036742015.1 Mesorhizobium sp.
CGAGCGGAGATCATCAATGCAACTTGACACAACAGATAGTCGCTCCCCCGTAAACTGGGGAGGATCAAGGTCGTGGCCGTCCGCAACCCAATATCCTCCCTTGCGAAGCGGGGGGCCGAAGGACGGGCGAGCCCCGTGGCTCGCCCCGGCAAGGGACCACGCGAAGCGTGGTGGAGGGGGCACTGCGTCCGCTGTCACTCTCGGGCTTGTCCCGAGAGTCTACTGCCTGAATGGACAAAAGGTGCAACGGATCAGCCGCCTGCTGATGCGTGGCAGATTCTTGGGACAAGCCCAAAAATGACATCCTTCAGGGTCCCATCAAAAATATTTCACAAAATCTCTCCCCCTCCATTTCACCGCCCCCACAATGTCTCCACCACAAACGGAGGCACACATGCAAAGGGAGGGCAAGAACGACAGCAGGCTGACAATGCTTCACCGCATCGTCGCCATGCTGTTTGCCCTCTCCGCTCTTGCCGAGCGCGCCACCAACCGCTCCCGCATTCTGCGCCGCACACTCTGCTGGATCCTCGGTCTCGTCATTTTCCCCGTCCGGGAGATGATCTCCGAAACCGGGCTCGAACTTGGCTTCGATATCGTCTTCTCTGACATCGACCTGACGCACTCCGACGATAGCGCCGAAGACCTGATGCGCATTGCCAGTTCGCTCAGCGAGCTTGGCCGGGCGCTGTCTTTCCTCGTCGCCCACATCGAGCAACTCGATCTTGCCGAGCGCGAAGCTGCACTTCAAAGTATCGAGCACCGCGTCACACATTGCCTCACAACACTCGCCCCGGCCTTCGACATCGCGCCAGCCCGGGCGCCCTATCCCGACACATCCTGACCGCGCCCTCGCCTGGAATCCGCCTGACTCAGAATCAAATTCCGATTGGAAGCGACATCGCTCCCGATCACGCTGGCGCGTGCGCCTTGCAACATGACCAGCTGACAAAATTCAGCCGCTGCCTTTCTTCGTCCCGATTTCCGATGGTAGCTTTGCCGCCGGGCATTGGAGGACTTGCATGGGCAGGTTCTGGGGCATCATTCTGATCGTGCTGGCGACCTGCTGGCCGGCGCACGCGTTTGCTGAAAAGCGCGTGGCGCTGGTGCTGTCGGCTGACCGCTACAAACTTCTGCGCCCGCTCGACAATCCCGGCAATGACGCCAGCATTGTTTCTGACGCGCTCGAAAAACTCGGCTTCGAGGTGTTTGCCGAATCCGATCGCGACCTGCGCCGCATGCGCCGCGCGCTCGAAGATTTTCGCGACGACGCCAAAGACGCCGACGTGGCGCTGGTCTATTTCGCCGGCCATGGCGTCGAGATCGGCGGCCAGAACTATCTGCTGCCCGTCGACGCAGACCCCGCCTCGCTTGAGGCGCTCACCGCAACCTCCCTGCCGCTCAACGAGGTGCGCGAGGTAGCGGCATCGGTGGCAAGCTCCGTATTGATCGTGCTTGACGCCTGCCGTAACGACCCTTTTGGCTCGACCACCAGCGAAGGGCGGAGCATGAAGCCGTTTGGCGGCCGCGCCCGTCCGGCCTCGATCAAGCCCGGCCTTGGCCGCATCGGCCAGTCGCAGAATACTCTGTTCGCCTTTTCGGCGGCGCCGGGCGAAACCGCGGCTGACGGCGACGGCGACAACTCGCCTTTCTCTGCTGCACTCGCCCGCTATCTCGGCACAGGCGGGCTGCAGATCGGGTCGGTGCTGAAGCTCGTGCAGCAAGAGGTTTACGAGCAATCCGGCGGGCAACAGACGCCCTATGTCGAAGACGGCCTGCCACGCATGTTCTTCGCCGCCGAGACCGGCCCCTTGCCCGAGCGCGAGGCGCTGCTGCTGGCAATGGCCGACGTGACGCCAGACCTGCGCGCCGAGGTTGAGCGGGTGGCTGCGTCAAACGAGATGCCGCTTGCTCCGCTCTATGGCGCGCTGATTTCAGCCGACCTCAAGGCCATGACCACCGACGAACGCGACAAGCGGCTCGGCGAAGCGGCGCAGGCGTTTGTGAAAACAAGGCAGGAACTGCGCAGCCTGTCTTCCGCCGACCCGGAAGTGTCGCGCCTGCGCACCGAAGCCGAGCAGGCGATGGGACTGGGCGCATTCGCCAGGGCCGGCAACCTGCTGTCGCAGGCAGCGCAGATCGATGCGTCGTCGGGCGATACGCTGGCACAAAACCTTGTTGCGCGCCGCCTGTCGGAAGCCGATTCGCATCAGGCACGCGCCGGCGTCGCGCTCGCCCAACTCGACTATGACGGGGCAATCGCCGCCTACGAGCAGGCTGCCGCCCTGCACGAAAAGGTCGAGAAGGAAGACCTATCCGACACGGCGCGCAACACGCGCACCTGGCTGCTTGCCGATCTCGGCGATTTGCTCCTGCGCACCGGATCAACCAGCAAGGCGCTCGCCGCCTATCAGCAGATGGAAGCAGCGACGCAGCTGCGGCTCACCCTGTCGCCCGGCAATCTCGATGTCGAGCGTGACCTGGCGGCCAGCTTCGACCGGATCGGTGACGTCCGCAATCTCCAGGGCGACCTGGATGACGCGCTGGCGAATTATGAGCGCGGACTTGACGTGAAGAAGAAGCTGGCTGCGGCTGATCCCGCCAACACCGACTGGCAGCGCGGCCTGACCGTCGGCATGCAGCGTATCGGATCGGTCCGCTCGACACAAGGCAATCTGGCTGGTGCGATCGATATCTACGAGCAATCGCTGGCCGTAACCACACGGCTGGCGCAGGCCGAACCCGGCAATCTGCTTTGGCAAGATGATCTGATGGGAAGCTATTTCAATATTGGCGACCTGCATCGCGCCATGGGCAACGTGAGCGATGCTGTCGACGCCTACCAGAATGCGTTGGCAGTGGCGAGCAAGCTTGCGGAACTCGACCCCGGCAACAAGCAACGGGAACGCTTCGCAGCTTTCGGCTACGACAGCGTCGCAGACATTCATCGAGACCGGAACAATCTGGCCGAGGCGCTCAGGATCTATCGCCACGTGCTGTCGACCCGCGAAACCTTGCTCGGCAATGACCCCGGTAATACCGAACTGAGGCGCGAGGTCTCCATCAGCCACGACCGGATCGGCGACATCCTCAACAAGCAGGGCGACCAGTCAGGCGCTATCGCCGCCTACCGGAACGGGCTGGCGATCGTTAAGCAACTGGTCGCCCGCGATCCTGACAACGCAGGCTGGCAGCGCGACCAGACAGTGTTCTATATCAAGGTCGGCGACATCTCGCTCAACCTCGGCGACGTATCCGGTGCGGCGGGTTCATTCCGCCAAGCTCTCGGCGTTGCCGAAAAGCTGTCAGCCTCGGATCCGGGAAATTCCGGCTGGCGGCGCGACGTTGTGATCGTCACGGAACGGCTTGGTGACGCCGCGATGCTCCAGGGCGATCTGGGCAAGGCGCTTGAGTTCACCCAGACCGCCATGGCGCAGCGCGAGGAACTTGTGGCGCTCGATCCTCAAAACGCCGAATGGCGGCGAGACCTGACCGTCGGCAACAACCGTCTCGGCGACGTGCTTCGAAGCCTCGGCGACCTGCGCGGCGCTGGAGCCCGCTATGCCAGCGGACTTGAGGTTTCCCGGCAAATCACCCGCATCGACCCGTCCAATTCCGACTGGCAGCGCGATCTATCGATCAGCTTTGTCATGAATGGAGATGTCGCAAGCTTGATGGGCGACCTGTCGCTTGCGCGTGACGCCTTTGACGCTTCCATCAAGCTTCGCCGCAAGCTTGCCGATCAGGATCCGGCCAATACGGAATTGCAGCGGGACATTGCCGTCAATCTCGACCGGATCGGCGATCTGCGGCGGCAAAATGGCGACTTCACCGGCGCGCTGTCTGCCTATGAGGAGGCGCTGGCCATTGTTGAAAAGCTGATCGCGCATGATCCCAACAATCGCCAATGGCAGCGCGACCTGGCGATCAGCCATGACAGGATCGGCGACATCAAGATCGCTCTTGGAAACTTGCCCGAAGCCATCATCGCCTACCGGGACGGTTCACTTATCGCCGAAGGTCTCGCCGCGCGTGACGCCACCAACAGCCAGGCGCAGCGTGACTTCGCCGTCGCTCTCAACAAGCTGGGCGATGTCTATATCCAGCAAGGCGACAGCTCCAATGCGTTTGTCGTCTACGTGAAGGCGCTGGCCATCACCGAGACCCTCGTGGCGCAGGATACGAAGAACGCCGACTGGCGGCGAGACCTGTCAGTCAGCCTCGACCGCACCGGCGGAATGAGCATCCTCTTTGGCAATGAGGCTGCTGGACAGGACGCCTACAGCCGGTCGCTTGTGATTCGCCAGGAACTGGCTTCACTCAGCCCTGATAACAGTCTGCTGCAACGCGACCTTATCGTTTCCCATGTCAATCTGGCGGCCGCCAATATTGAACCCGTGCGGAATCTCGAACAGGCGCTGGAAATCGCAGAAGCAATGCAAGCCGCAGGCGAACTCGCGCCTGCGGACGCCAGCCTGCCTGATGAATTGCGCAAGCGCCTTACGGACCTAAAGTAGCTTTCCGCCCTCTTGCCATTCTCAGCTTTCGGGCCAATATCCGCATCGACATATTCTGGAGGAACATATGCAAGGTTTGATGCAGGAATGGCCGCTGCTGTGCTACAAAATTCTCGATCACGCAGCGCTCAATCACGGAAAGCGTGAAATCGTCTCGCGTTCGGTCGAAGGTCCGATTGTCCGCACCACTTACGCCGACATCAAAAAGCGTTCGCTGAAAGTTGCGCAGCTTCTGGCGCGCGAGGGCCACAAGCCCGGCGACCGCATCGCGACGCTGGCGTGGAATACAGCGCGGCATCTTGAAGCCTGGTTCGGCATTATGGGCATGGGCGGCGTCTACCACACGCTCAATCCCCGCCTGTTCCCCGAGCAGATCGCCTGGATCATGAACCACGCCGAAGACCGGGCGATCTTTGTCGACCTAACCTTCATGCCGATTGTCGAAAAGATCGCGCCGCTGGTGAAGTCTCTCAAGAAAGTGATCGTGCTGACCGACAAGGCGCACATGCCGCCGTCAGCGCTGCCACACATCGTCTCCTACGAAGAATGGCTCGAAGGCGCGGATGGCGATTTCCAGTGGGTGCAGGTTGACGAAAACGACGCGGCTGGCATGTGCTACACCTCTGGCACGACCGGCGACCCAAAGGGCGTCGTCTATTCGCACCGCTCCAACGTGCTGCATGCGATGATCGCCTCGATGCCCGACGCGATGGGCATTTCGTCCCGCGCTTCGATCATGCCGGTGGTGCCGATGTTCCATGCCAACGCCTGGGGCCTCGGCCAGTCGGCGCCGCTGATCGGCGCAAAGCTGGTGATGCCCGGCGGCAAGATGGACGGCGCATCGATCTATGAACTGCTCGACACCGAAAAGGTGACCTTCACCGCCGCCGTGCCGACCGTCTGGCTGATGCTGCTTCAACACCTGGAAGCCAACGACCTGAAACTGCCTTACCTGTCCAAAGTGGTCATCGGCGGTTCGGCCTGCCCGCGCATCGTCACCGAAAAGTTCGAGAAGAATTATGGCGTCGAAGTCATCCACGCCTGGGGCATGACGGAAATGAGCCCGCTCGGCACGCTCGGCTCGATGAAGCCGGAAGTCGCCAGCCTCAAGGGCAAGAAGAAATACGACATCAAGGAAAAGCAGGGCCACGTGCCGTTCGGCGTCGAGATGAAGATCACCGACGACGACAATGTCGAGCGTGACTGGGACGGCAAATCGTTTGGCCGCCTCAAGGTGCGTGGACCAGCCGTCTCGCGCGCCTATTACGGTGGCGCAGGCAAGGAGCAGTTCGACGAGGAAGGCTGGTTCGACACCGGCGACGTCGCCCATATCGACGAGAACGGCTACATGCAGATCACCGACCGCGCCAAGGACGTCATCAAGTCAGGCGGCGAGTGGATCTCGACGATCGACATCGAGAACATGGCGGTCGGCCACCCCGACATCGCTGAAGCCGCCGTCATCGGCGTCTACCACCAGAAATGGGATGAGCGGCCATTGCTGATCGTGATTCGCAAACCTGGCAAAGACCCGTCGAAGGAAGCGATCCTCGCCCATCTCAAGGGCAAGATCGCAAAATGGTGGATGCCGGACGACGTAGCGTTCGTTGACGAGATTCCACACACGGCGACAGGAAAGATCCTGAAGACGAAGCTTCGCGAGCAGTTCAAGGACTACAAACTGCCGGCCTGAAGTCAGACGTAAGCAATTGTCTGCGGCGGTTTCGAACCGCCGCAGACAATGTTAGTTGGCCCATATGGCGACAATCTATCTTGAGCGGCGAAGATCCCGGGCGGCAGACTGGTCGCGCCGCACCGGCTATTTCGCGCTGGTGCTGCTCTTGGTCTCGAGCATTGGCCATCGTTACGGCTTTGTCGACACTCTGCCCTTTCTGAGTGTGCTTGGTGTTGTCACCGGGCTGGCCATCCTCTCCCTCTTATGTGCGGCCTTCGGATTTGCCCGGTTGTGGCAACGCGGCGACAAGGCAGGCCGCAACGCGACCGCCGGCGCTTTCATGGCCCTGCTGGCGTTGTTGCCGGTGATCTCAGCTGCCGGGGCCTATTTCTATTACCCGGTGCTGCATGACATCACGACCGACACGGTCGATCCGCCTGCCCTGCCGATCGCTTCTGCCGAACGCAGTCCTGGCATGACGCCGATTACAGTTCCGTCGGCCGAGGACCTCGCCACCCAGATCGAGGCCTATCCCGAAATGACCGGCCGCCGGTTCGAGGCGACGATTGACCGGGTCCAGGAAGTTGTCGTCGCCGAAGCGTTGCGGCGCGGATGGGCTCCCCGCAACGTTTCAACGCCGAATGAAGACGCCCGCGAGGCCACTATCGAAATGATCGCCTATACGCCGGTCTTCGCCTTTGCTGACGACGCGGTCGTGCGGCTGGAGGAAGATGACAATGCCACCTTTGTCGATATGCGGATGGTCTCGCGCTACGGGCGGCACGACCTCGGCAGCAACGCCCGCCAGATCAGCAGTTTCCTGGGCGCCATCGACCATACCCTGAAAGACAAGGCGGCCGAATAGTTCGTCTCATGCCAGCTGGTAAGCAGCGTCAATCGACATCTCGCCCTCGACGATTGCAACACCGCGCGCCACAAGGTCTTCAAGCTGCGCCAGCACGTTGAGCGCCGCTGCGCCATGCAGGCGCGGGTCGGTGTCGCGATAAATCGCAGCGACCAGTTCGGAGATCAGCCGGTCGCCATTGCGCAGCCGCTCGATAATGGCGCGCTCGCGCATTTTGCGGTGCGATTTCAGCGCCCGCACGAACGGCAGCGGCTTTGTGACCGGCCCGCCGTGGCCTGGATAATAGATCTTGTCGTCGCGGCCGAGCAGCCGGTCGAGCGAGTGCATGAAATCGGTCATTGCGCCGTCCGGCGGAGCAACGATCGTCGTCGCCCAGGCCATCACATGGTCCGTCGAAAACAGTATGCCGGTATCTTCCAGCGCAAACGACACATGGTTGGCGCAATGACCTGGCGTGTGGATCGTGCGGATCGCCCAGCCGTCGCCCCGGGTCACTTCATCGTCTGCCAGCCTGACGTCTGGCATGAAATCGATATCGGCGCTTTCCTGCAACGGATTGACTTCGCCCAGCCGCATCGGCCGCGCCGCACGGTGCGGGCCTTCGGCGGCAACGATTGCGCCCGTCGCCGCCTTCAGGCGCGGCGTCAGCGGCGAATGGTCTTTGTGCGTATGACTGACAAAGATGTGGCTGACCGGGCGGCCGGCGATTGCCGCGAGCAGCGCATCAAGGTGTGCATCGTCATCAGGGCCCGGATCAATGATCGCCAAGGCGTCTGTGCCGACAATATATGAGTTGGTTCCGTGAAACGTGAACGGGCCGGGATTGTTGACGGTCAGGCGCATGACGCCAGGGGCAAGCTCGACCGGAACGCCATAGGACGGGTCGAATGTCGTGTCGAATTTCAAACTCATTGCAACCCGGCTGGTTGTTGGTGCACATCAAAACCGGTTGCCGCATAACATGGATACCCCTATACGGAAACTCGAAACGGCTGCCCGACGGTCGGGCTGTGTCGATGGAGGGAATTCATGAACAATTCGATCGCGACGCGTCCGTTGTCGTCGCTCGCACTGCCTGAGAGCGGCGCTGCCCGCTTCGCCACGCAGGCCGCAATGGTCATCGGCGGAACGCTGATCCTGACGCTCGCAGCCAAGACCAAGGTTCCGCTCGGCATTGTCGACATCAATCTCGGCACGTTCGCTGTCATGGCCATCGGCGTCACCTATGGCTGGCGTCTGGCGCTGGTCACCTTGCTTGCTTACCTCGCAGAGGGTGCCGCCGGCTTTCCGGTGTTCCAGGGCACGCCTGAAAAAGGCATTGGCCTCGCCTATATGGTTGGCCCGACGGGCGGCTATCTGGTCGGCTACGTACTGCTCGCGGTCATTGCCGGCTGGGCCGCCGATCGTGGCTGGGACCGCAACCCGATCAAGCTTGGCGCGGCGCTTGTCGTCGGCACTTCGCTGGTGCTCGGCCTCGGTTTTGCCTGGCTGTCGACCCTGATCGGCGCTGAAAAGGCCTGGGCCTTCGGCGTTGCCCCGTTCATCTATGGTGATCTGGTGAAGGTTGCTTTGGTCGCCGCTGCGGCGCCCGCCATCTGGGCGCTGCTTGGGCGCAAGGCCTGATCGCTGACTTACATCCGTCAACAAAAAGGCGCCCGGAGGCGCCTTTTTCATTTGTGCTTGTGAACAGACTATTCGTCGGCGCTTGCTGTCCCAGCCTTCGGCTTGGCCGGGCCTTCGTCAAAGCCGGCGAAGATCTGCACGGTCTTTTCCGCGCCGGCAGGAACCTGGACGGCCGGGTCATTGAAGATGAACTGGGTTGTGCCGGACGTCACAGCAACCTGATGCTTGTGAAGCTGCGAATAGAGCACTTCGGACCCGCGCAGAACAACAACCCGGATCGGCAGTGTCACCGAGCCGCCAGCTCCTGCCGGGCCGGTAACGATACGTCCGGCGACCGCCACATTCATTGTCACCCCGCCGCCTGGATAGGTGCAGGAGCGGGTCACATCGCTGATCGACCCCTGATAGGCCAACTTGGCCGGGTCATCCTGCCCGCCCTTGGCATAGGTGCGGAACGTTGCGGTCCCTTCCCGCAAGCCAACACCCGGGCAGAAGGCCTGCAACTCTTCGGTCGTGATCTTTTCAGGACTTGTCCCGTCGACAGCCAGCGCGGCGGCGGGATCCCTTGACTGGCATGCTGCAAGCACCAGAGCCACCGAGCTGACGGCCACGCCGATGCGAAACGAACGGAATTGTTTCATTGAACGCACTTTCCTGACGCAAACCGCGCCTCTATACCAATGCCGCGCTGCAAATGTAACCTCAAAGGTCACAACTCCCGCCAGCGATGAGGTGATTACTCTGATGCAATATGTCAGCACACGCGGCGAAGCGCCCGAACTTGGTTTTTCCGACGTCCTGCTTGCCGGGCTCGCACGAGATGGGGGCCTCTATGTGCCGAAACAATGGCCACACTTCTCGAAAGGCGAAATCGCCGCCATGCGTGGCCTGTCCTATCCTGGTCTGGCGGTGCGGCTGCTGACGCCCTTTGTCGAAGGCGACATTGACAAGGCCACGTTCGAGAAAATCGTGCGCGAAGCCTATGCAACGTTCCGCCACGACGCCGTTTGCCCGCTGGTGCAGATCGGTCCCAACCTGTTTTCGCTCGAACTGTTCCATGGCCCGACGCTCGCATTCAAGGACGTGGCAATGCAATTGCTGGCGCGGTTGATGGACCATTTCCTTGCCGAGCGCGGCGAGCGCGCGACAATCGTCGGCGCGACGTCAGGCGACACCGGAGGCGCTGCCATCGACGCTTTTGCCGGCCGCGAGCGCAGCGACATCTTCATCCTGTTCCCGAATGGACGTGTCTCGCCGGTGCAGCAGCGTCAGATGACGACCTCGAAGGCCGCCAACGTCCATGCTCTCGCCATCGAAGGCAATTTCGACGACTGCCAGAACCTCGTGAAGGGCATGTTCAACGACCACAAATTTCGTGATGGCGTGGCCCTTTCGGGCGTCAACTCGATCAATTGGGCGCGTATCATGGCCCAAATCGTCTATTATTTCTCGAGCGCGCTGACTCTCGGCGCGCCCGACCAGCCGGTGTCGTTCACCGTGCCAACCGGCAATTTCGGCGACATTTTTGCTGCCTACGCCGCAAAGCGCATGGGCCTGCCGATCGAGCGGCTTGTGATCGCCACCAATGACAATGACATTCTGGTGCGCACGCTGGCGACTGGCGCCTATGAGATTGAGGGCGTCGTGGCGACCACCTCGCCGTCGATGGACATTCAGATTTCGTCCAACTTCGAACGCCTGCTGTTTGAAGCATCGGGCCGCAACGCGGCGGCGGTGCGCGGCTGGATGGACCAGCTAAAACAATCCGGAGGATTTTCTCTGGATGACAAGACGCTCAAGGCGATCCGGACCGAGTTTGACGCAGACCGCTCGACAATGACTGACACCGCTGACGAAATCAAACGCACACTCAAGAATACCAGCTACCTGCTCGATCCACACACGGCCACCGGCGTGCGCGTCGCCCGCTCACACCAGACCACAACCCCGATGATCGTGCTGGCGACAGCTCACCCGGCGAAATTCCCGGATGCGGTGGAGCAGGCGTCCGGCGTCACTCCTGCCCTGCCCGACTGGCTGTCTGACCTGATGGATCGGTCCGAAAACTACAATATCCTTCCATCTGACCTCGAAATGGTGGAAGAACACATTTCGCAGCGGTCCAACGCGGCGAAAGTCTAGGGAGAGAGTTCCGTATGGTGGTTGAAGTAAGCCGTCTGTCGAACGGCCTGACGGTTGCGACCGACACCATGACAAGCATCGAGACGGTAGCGCTTGGCGTCTGGGTCAAGTCGGGCGCGCGCGACGAACGTCCCGAGGAACATGGCATTGCGCACCTGCTCGAACACATGGCGTTCAAGGGCACATCGCGCCGTAGCGCCTGGCAGATCGCGTCGCAGATCGAAGACGTTGGCGGCGAGATCAACGCCGCGACCAGCGTCGAGACAACCTCCTTCTACGCCCGCGTCCTGAAGGACGACGTGCCGCTGGCAATCGACATTCTTGCCGACATCCTGTCAGATTCGCAATTTGACGTGGACGAGTTGCGGCGGGAGCAGCATGTGGTGCTGCAGGAGATCGGCGCCGCGCATGATACGCCCGACGACATCGTCTTCGACAAATTCAGCGAGACGGCATTTCGCGACCAGACCATCGGCCGCTCGATTCTCGGCACCCCGCAAACGGTCAAGTCATTCAGCGCCGACAATATCCGCACCTTCATGCAGCGTCAGTACGCCGCCGACCGTATGGTTGTCGTAGCGGCGGGCGCTGTCGATCACGACGAGTTCGTGCGCGAAGTCGAACGGCATCTCGGCTCGTTCCGCGCCACCTGCGACAGCAAGCCGGCGCTGCCTGCAAATTACATTGGCGGCGACTACCGCGAGACGCGCGATCTGCAGGACGCGCAGATCGTGCTCGGCTTTGAAGGCCGCGCCTACCATGTGCGCGATTTCTATGCCTCGCAATTGCTGTCGATGGTTCTGGGCGGCGGCATGTCCTCCCGCTTGTTCCAGGAGGTGCGTGAGAAGCGCGGTCTCTGCTATTCGGTCTATGCCTTCCACTGGGGTTTTTCGGACACCGGCATTTTTGGCGTTCACGCCGCCACCGGGCAGACCGATGTGGCGAAGCTGGTGCCGGTCATCATCGATGAACTGAAACGCGCCGGACAGGACATTTCGGTCGAAGAAATCAACCGTGCGCGGGCGCAATACCGTGCGGGCCTGTTGATGTCGCGCGAGAGCGTGTCGAGTCGCGCATCGCAGCTGGCGCGGCAGATGATACTGCACGGCCGGCCGGTGCCAAAGGAAGAATTGATGGACCGGTTGAGCAATATCACGGTCGAGCGCGTCACCGACCTCGCGTCGCGCCTGTTCTCGACCAGGCCTACGGTCACCGGCATCGGTCCACTTGACCGGCTGGCCTCTTACGACAGAATCAGCGACCTGCTCGCATCGCGGCCTGCGAGCGAACAGAAAATCGCCGTCTGACAAGGACGCGGTGGCGTGTTCGCCCTGCCCTTTGGCCGCCCGCTGCACCCGCCCTTGATCGGCAAACGGGTGACGTTGCGAGTCCCTGTGTCAGGCGACTTTGCCGAATGGGCGAGGGTACGTGAAGCCAGCCGCGAGTTCCTGACCCCATGGGAACCCGTGTGGACACCAGATGAACTTGAACCGTCGGCATGGCGGCAAAGACTTCGCCGCTACCGCGAAGAACTACGTCAGGGCAGCGGCGTGTCGTTTCTGATCTTCGACAATATTTCCGGCGCACTGGCTGGCGGCATTTCCATTGGCAACATCCGTTACGGCGTCGCCCAATCAGGGCAGATCGGCTACTGGATGAACAAGGATTTTGCCGGTCAGGGGCTGATGGTTGACGCTGTCAGGCTGGTTTTGCACCACGGCTTTGATACCCTGCGGTTGCACCGCATTGAAGCTGCCTGTATTCCCGACAACAGGCGATCGATACGTGTGCTTGAAAAAGCCGGATTCCAGCGCGAAGGGCAATTGCGGTCCTATCTGCGCATCAATGGCGTCTGGCGGGATCATGTGCTTTACGCGCGCATCGCCGGCGACGGCGGAAATGGGCGCGAACAAGGATACGAGCTTTGACACGATCCGGACGCGGCCATCTGTTCGCTCCAATTCTGGCAATGATATTGGCGCTGATTGCGGTTCTGCCCGCATTGGCCGTCGAACCCATCGATATTTCCCGCAACGATGTCGCGCTCGACCTCTCCAAGGCCGTGCAGATTTACCGCAACCAGGGCAATACGTTCCAGGTGTCGACTGCGGCCGGCAGCGACGGCATCGTGCGGCGCATCGAGGTTGAGGCGTCAAGCCCGCGCTCGTCCGGCGACTGGGGCGTATTTGCACTCGTCAACAATACCGAGCAGCAGCTTGACCGGCTGATCGTCGCCCCGCATTTCCGGCTGGCCGGCTCCGGTCTGATCTGGCCTGACCTGGGTTCCAACCGCATTGTCTCAATCACGCCGTCTGAGGGCTTTGCGCTCGACCGTGAGGCAAGTGTTGATTCCGACATATTTCTGGTGACGATCAACCCGGGATCCATCGTCACCTTCGTCGCCGAACTGGCCTCGCCTTCGCTGCCGCAGGTCTATCTTTGGCAGCCGGACGCCTACAAGGATTCGGTCAATTCCTACACGCTGTTCCGCGGCATCGTCATCGGCATTTCCGGCCTGCTGGCGCTGTTCCTGACCATCCTCTTTGTGGTCAAGGGCACCTCGATGTTCCCGGCCACGGCGGCGCTGGCCTGGGCGGTGCTCGCCTATGTTTCGATTGACTTCGGCTTCCTCAACAAGATCATCGAAATCTCTCCCGGCAATGAACAGATATGGCGGGCTGGCGCTGAAGTCTCGCTTGCTGCGACCTTTGTCGTCTTCCTGTTTGCCTATCTCAATCTCAACCGCTGGCACAACCATTTCAGCTATGGCGCGCTGGCATGGATCCTCGGCCTTGCGCTGATTGCGGTCGTGGCGATCATCGACCCGTCAATCGCGGCCGGCATTGCGCGCATCTCGTTTGCCGCGACAGCTGTCGTTGGCCTCGCCCTGATCGCCTATCTCGGCTTCAACGGCTACGACCGCGCCATCATGCTGGTGCCAAGCTGGCTGATGGTGCTGGTGTGGCTGGTCGGGTCCTGGATGGCGGTCACCGGGCAATTGAACAACGACATCGTGCAGCCAGCGCTTGGCGGGGGCCTGATCCTCATCATCCTGCTGATCGGCTTTACCGTCATGCAGCACGCATTTGCCGGCGGCGGCCTGCAACAGGGCCTGTTCTCTGACATGGAGCGCCAGGCGCTGGCTGTCACCGGCTCTGGCGATATCGTCTGGGACTGGGACGTGCTGCGCGACCGGATCGTCACCCGCCCCGACGTCGCTGACCCGCTGGGCCTGGCCTCCGGCAGCCTGAATGGCGCCGCGCGCACATGGCTGCCGGCCCTGCATCCCGACGACCGCGACACGTTCCGGACAACGCTCGACGTTGTGCTGGAACACCGGCGCGGCAAGATCAACCAATCGTTCCGCCTGCGCGGCGCAGACGGCCACTACCACTGGTTTCAGCTGCGCGCGCGCCCGGTAATCGGCTCGGATGGAGAGATCATCCGCTGTGTCGGCACGCTCGCCGACGTGACCGAGCAGAAGAAGGCCGAAGAACGCCTGCTCCACGACGCGATTCACGACAACCTGACCGGCCTGCCCAATCGCGAACTGTTTTCCAACCGTCTCGACGCGATGATGACGCTGGCCAAGACCGACAGCAATGTGCGCCCAACGGTCTTCTCCATCGACATCGACCGATTCAAGCTGGTGAATGACAGCCTCGGCATGTCGGCGGGCGACACGATGCTGTTGACCATTGCGCGGCGCCTGCACCGCCTGCTGTCGCCACGCGATTCGCTGTCGCGTATGGCAGGTGACCAGTTTGCCCTGATGCTGCTGTCCGAACAGGACCCCGCGCGCATCGCGGCCTTCGCCGAAGCGATCAAGAAAGCAATCAGCGCACCGCTGCAATTTGCCAAGCGCGAGATCGTGCTGACCTCTTCTGTCGGCCTCATCACCTGGAACTCGGCGCATACTTCGGCCGACGACATGATGAAAGACGCAGAACTTGCCATGCAGCAGGCCAAACGGTTTGGCGGCGACCGCATCGAGCCGTTCCGGCCAGCGTTCCGGTCATTCGGCAGCGACCGGCTGCAACTCGAATCAGACCTGCGCCGCGCCATCGAGCGCAACGAGTTCCGCCTCGCCTACCAGCCGATCGTCAGGCTCGAAGATCGTTCCGTGGCGGGTTTTGAGGCGCTGCTGCGCTGGGAACACCCGCGCCGCGGCGTTATCCCGCCTTCAGAATTTATTCCGATTGCCGAGAGCTGCGGCCTGATCGTGCAACTTGGTCTGTTTGCCATGCAACAGGCGGCTGATGATCTCGTCAGCTGGCAGCGACAGCTTGGCGACATCAACCTTTCCGTTTCGGTCAACCTGTCGAGCCGGCAATTGCTGCGGCGCGATTTGGTCAGCGATGTCCGGTCGGTGCTCACGCGCTCCAATCTCGCGCCCCGTTGCCTGAGGCTGGAACTGACTGAATCACTGGTGATGGACAATCCGGAACAGTCCAACCACGTTCTGTCCAAGCTGCGTCAGCTTGGCATTGGCCTGTCTTTGGACGACTTTGGCACCGGCTATTCGTCGCTCGCCTATCTCACCCGCTTCCCCTTCGACACGATCAAGATCGACAAGAGCTTTGTCGACGACACCAGCCCAAAAAAGACTGTGCTGCTGCGCTCGATGGTCAATATGGCGCATGACCTGGGTCTCGCTGTCGTCGCCGAAGGCGTCCCCAACGAGAGCGAGGCGCTCGAACTGCGCCAGATGGGCTGTGAATATGTGCAGAGCTTTGCCTTTGGCGCACCGATGGGCGCCGAACAGGCGATCAAGGTTCTGAAGGAACAGTTCAAGCCTGCTGCGGCCTGATCGGGCGAGGCCGTCTCGTCAGGCGTGGCCGGCCACTGTGCTCAGCCGCGACAGGTCAATGCCAATCGATGTCAGCACCCGGTCGTATTTTGCGTCCATGTCGGTATCAAACAACAGGTCGAACTTGGCGGGACAGGTCAGCCAGTCGTTTTCCGAGACCTCGCGCTCAAGCTGCCCCGGACTCCAGCTGGAATAGCCCAGCGTCATCAGCGCACTGCGCGGCCCCTTGCCACGCGATATGGCGCGCAGAATGTCGACGGTGGCTGTCAGGCAGATATCTTCCGACACTGGCAAAGAGGATTCGACCCGGAAATCGTCCGTGTGCAGCACAAAGCCCCTGCTGCGGTCGACCGGCCCGCCATTGCGCACAACAAAGTCACGCGCCCGCGCGGGAAGCCGGATCAGCTGATCTTCTTCCATAATGCCGAGCTGAACCACCAGATCAGAGAACTGCATCTGCTGCGGCTGGTTGATGATCAGCCCCATCGCACCCTCTTCCGAATGGGCGCAGACATAGATCACGGTGCGCGAAAAACGATCATCCCTCATGCCAGGCATGGCAACAAGGAAATGGTCGTTCAGGAAGCCGCGCTCAAGCGACGACCGCTTCTGTCGAAGAAGGTCCATTTTGCAAAGGTAGCTTGTTTTCCGGGCCTGCGATAGAGTTCCGTAGGAGCATAAGAAGACATGGGATATCGGGTCCCATCCCCGTCCTCCGGCATGTCACCAAGAAATGATTAGGACAGGCTTGCAGACGCGGTGCCGCCATTGCATCAAGTTGCGCATGCGTTCCTGCCTCGTTTCACTTCTTCTTCTGCCGGCGCTTGCCGGTGCGGCGTCTGCCGCCTCGAGCGTCTGGTTCGAAACAGACGGCGTCCGCCTGCAACTGGTGACCGACGACCGCGCCGATGCAGACGGAAATCTCCGGGGCGTCCTGAAAGTGGCGCTGCTGCCCGGCTGGAAGACCTATTGGATGGACCCAGGCGACGCTGGCGTACCGCCGCAGATCGATCCCGGCAAAAGCCCCAATGTCACCGGTGCAACAATCCACTTCCCTGCACCAAAACGGTTTGACGACGGGTCAACGCATTGGGCCGGCTACGGCCAGCCGGTGGACCTGCCGGTCACTTTCACTGTCGCCGACACGTCAAGATTCACGGCAATCGACGCGACCGTATTCCTTGGCGTGTGCCAGGATGTGTGCATTCCGGTGCAGACGGTGCTGTCGGTGACGCCTGACCCGCAGGCTGAGACGAATCCTGCAGGTGCAGCAATCGCCGCCGCTTACGCGAAACTGCCTGCAGAACCATCTGCAACGTTTGGCGTGGCGGCGTTCAAGCTGTCGGGCGACAACATCATCGCAAAGCCTGCCCTGCCCACCGGGTCCACTCAATCCGACCTGTTTGTGGTTGCGCCGTCCGGCTGGCTGCTTGGCGCGCCGAAAGCCGATGGCGCGGGCGGCTTTCACATCCACATTGCAGGCCGGCCCACCGGCGGTGAGCAGCCAACGTCCCTGCAATACACGCTTGTCGCAGGCGACCGCGCCGTCAGCGGCAGCGCCGATCTGCGATAGACCAGACCCGCACTCTCTGCTGTTCCTGGGCTGGACAAATTTCGTCAAACACCTAAGTGCGCTCTACAACATCCTGCATCCTGATCGGAGACTTGCATGACCATTGCCGCTGGCCAAAAACTTCCCGAAGCCACGTTCAAGATCAACGATGGCGACGGTCCAGCCAACCTGACTACCGAACAGATGTTTGCCGGCAAGAAGGTCGTGCTGTTCGGCGTGCCCGGCGCGTTCACGCCAACCTGCTCGATGAACCACCTGCCCGGCTTTCTGGAGAACCGCGATGCGATCCTGGCCAAAGGCGTTGACGACATTGCGGTCGTTGCGGCCAACGATGTGTTCGTGATGAACGCCTGGGCCAAGGCGACCGGTGGCGAAGGCAAGATCAAGTTCCTGGCTGACGGCAGCGCCGATTTTGCCAAGGCAATCGGCCTCGATGCGGACTTTTCCAAGGGCGGCATGGGCACACGCTACCGCCGCTTTTCGGCCATCGTCGAAGACGGCGTTGTGACGCAGCTCAATGTCGAGGAAGCGCCGGGCAAGGCCGAAATATCCGGCGCGGCCAAGATCCTCGAACAGCTTTGATATTGCGTTGGCGGGCCGCGGTTACGCGCCCGCCTTCTTCTTTTTGAACGGCGCCATGGCTTCGCGCGCCAGTTCGTCAGCGCGTTCGTTTTCCGGGTGGCCGGCATGGCCCTTCACCCAGGTCCACTCGACTTTGTGCCGCTTCACCGCCTCATCCAGTTCCTGCCAGAGGTCAGCATTCTTTACCGGCTTCTTGTCGGCGGTCTTCCAGCCATTCTTCTTCCAGCCGTGGATCCAGCCGGAAATGCCGTCCATCACATATTTGGAATCGGTGTGCATCAGCACATGGCACGGTTCCTTCAGCGCGTTCAGCGCCACGATCGCTGCCGTCAGTTCCATGCGATTGTTCGTCGTCTCGGCCTCGCCGCCGGACAATTCCTTGTCCTTGCCGTTGTAGCGCAGGATCGCGCCCCATCCGCCAGGTCCCGGATTGCCGGAGCACGCTCCGTCGGTAAACGCTTCGATTGTCTTCATGATAGCAGACCGTATTCGGACGCCGATTTCACCTGCCGGTGAAAGCGCATGCGGCGCAGATATTCCAGCGGGTCTTTCTTGACCACCAGGCTACCGGCCGGTGTGTTCAGCCAGTCATAGAGCCGCGTCAGCATGAACCGCATCGCAGAACCATGCGCCAGCAGTGGCAGCGCCTCGGCCTCTTCAGGCGACAGCGGCCTGACCGCATTATAGGCCGACAGCATGGCCATGCCCTTGGTCAGGTTGAATGACGAATTGTCCTTCTCGAAACACCAGGCGTTCAGACAGGTCGCCACGTCATAGGCCAGCGTATCGGTGCAGGCGAAATAGAAATCGATCAGGCCCGACAGGTTCTTTCCGAGGAAAAACACATTGTCGTTGAACAGATCCGCGTGAATGACGCCCTGCGGCAGGTCGCGCGGCCATCGCGTCTCGAGCAGGTCGAGATCAGCCTCGACTTCGCCGGCAAGACCGGCTTCGACCTCGTCAGCGCGATCGCGCGCCTTGTTCCACAGCGGCCGCCAGGCGTCGACCGAGAGCGAATTCGGGCGGCTGAGGCCAAAATCCTTACCTGCCAGATGCATTCCGGCGAGCGCCGCGCCCACCTCTCGGCAATGTTCAACGGTTGGACGCCGGATCCACATGCCTTCGAGAAAGGTGATGATCGCGGCCGGGCGGCCCGCCAGATGGCCGATCACCGTCCCGTCATTCTGCGGCACCGGCAGCGGACAGCGAATGCCCTTCTCGTTCAGGTGCTGCATCAGGCCGAGGAAAAACGGCAGGTCGCCGGGGTTCACCCGCTTTTCGTAAAGCGTCAGGATGAACGAGCCTGCGGTCGTGTGCAGGAGAAAATTCGAGTTCTCGACGCCCTCGGCGATGCCCTTGTAGGAGAGCAGTTCGCCGATGTCATACTGCTTGAGGAAATCGCCGAGCTCGACTTCGCCAATGTCGGTGTAGACGGCCATGAACTAGACGCCGCCGTTCACAAAGGCCATGTCGGCGCTCGTCAGCTCGACGTCGCGGATGGCGCGCATCACCGGAAAGTTTTCGGTCTCGATCGCCGTCTCGGCCAATTCCACTTTCGCATCAAATCGCTGCCTGAAAGCGGCAATGATCTCATCGACGATGATTTCGGGCGCTGACGCGCCGGCCGACAGGCCGAGCACCGAAATATCGCCGATCTCGTCCCACGGAATTTCGGACGCGCGCTGCACCAGCAGCGACCGCTTGGCTCCTGCCCGCTCGGCCACTTCGACCAGACGGCGCGAGTTGGAGGAGTTTGGCGCACCTACCACCAGGAACAGGTCTGAGCCGGGCGCTGCCGCCTTCACCGCATCCTGCCGGTTGGTCGTGGCGTAGCAGATCGATTCTGCCGCAGGCGCCTTCATTTCGGGAAAGCGTGCTTCCAGCGCCCGGATGACGCCGGCGGTGTCCTCAACCGACAATGTCGTCTGCGACACGAAGCCAAGCTCTTGCCCATCCGGCGGCGCAAATTGTTCTGCGTCCTGCTCGGTCTCGATCAGCGTCACTGCGCCGTCAGGCAATTGCCCCATCGTGCCGATCACTTCGGGGTGGCCAGCATGGCCGATCAGCAGCACATGGCGGCCGAGCCGCTGGTGGCGCATCGCCTGCTTGTGCACTTTCGACACCAGCGGGCATGTCGCATCGAGATAGAACAGGTTGCGCTCCACCGCATCCTGCGGCACCGATTTCGGCACACCATGCGCCGAGAACACGACAGGACTCTGCTGATGCTCAGGGGGGATTTCGCTCAACTCCTCGATGAACACAGCGCCGAGGTTCTGCAGGCCCTCGACCACGTAGCGATTGTGCACGATCTCGTGGCGCACATAGACCGGCGCGCCATATTTCTTCAGCGCCAGCACGACGATCTGGATGGCGCGGTCAACGCCTGCACAAAAGCCGCGCGGGCCGCACAGGCGAATGGTCAGAGGCGGTTTTGTATTGCGATCAGGCATGGCCGGACATGGGCGTTCGGGTGGCCGAATGTCAAGGGTGTGCGGCGCGCGTCCGCCGCCAGCGCAGGATCCAGGCGAGATATACCCCGACCAGTCCTGCCGCGATGCCATACCATGTAATGGCGTATTGAAGATGGTTGTTGGGCTGGTCGATCAGCGTCACCCCACCCACTGGCAAGCCACCCGGATTCGGCGCATCGTCTGCATCGACAAACAGGCCAAGCACATTTGCGTCAGCCGGCATCCCGGACGATTCGCTCATGCCGCGAATGTCTTTCCAGTAAAAAATGTTTTTGGTCAGATCATTGTCGGGCACCAGTGACGACGGTTTTTGCGCAATCGCCTCGCGCAACAGGCCATTGATCTCAACCGGCCCGGTCACCTGCCCTTCGGCGCGCTTGGTCGCGTCTTTCAGTTCGTAAGGCACAAAGCCGCGATTGACCCAGACATAGTCGCCTGCCGCGCGCAGCAGCGGCGTGTAGACAAAATAGCCGGTCGCGCCCTTGTGCGTGGCGAAGAAATGCCGCTCCCATTGATGCTGGAACGTCCCGGACAGCGTCACCGGCCGGTATTCCTGATCGGCGATTGGCAGCTGCGCGGCCACCGCTTCGTCCAACGGAACAGGCGGCATGGCAAGCCGCGTATCGATCGCGCCGATCAGATTGTTCTTCCACTCCAGCCGCTGCACCTGCCAGGACCCGAGACCCATCAGGATGGCAAATGCCCCCAGCGCAAGGATTGACAGGATCCAGGGAAAGCCCTGTCGCGTCTGGTTAGCGGCTGCGGTCATTTCGGTCTGTCCAGACGCCCTTCAGCGGCGCTCTTCGCGTATTGCACGTTGATCATCAAGCCCTTCAGTAGTCTCAAAGTTGGCAAGCCAAGGATCAGGATGAGCGGAATCCAAAGAATGAAATGCACCCACAGAGGCGGGCCGTAGCTCACCTCCATCCATAGCGCCAGACCGCAGACGATGAAGCCAATAATCATAATGACAAAGACAGCCGGGCCATCCGCCGAATCGGCAAAAGAATTGTCGAGTCCGCAAATGCCGCAATGGGACCGCACAGAAAGAAACCCGTTGAACAGCCTGCCCTCACCACAGCGCGGGCAGCGCCCCGACAGACCCGACTTGATCGGGTCAACCGGCGGGTAGTGCGCCTGATCCCCGCTCACGGCCTGAGCTCGATTGGCGTTCGGGTCGGCAGCATCGTTCATAGCTCGTCCATGTCAGTGTTTCTCACTGCGATGCGGCCATCGGCCCATTCGGGAAATTGCAGGACCGGACCGGCAAGACCCATCTTCTCGGGCTGACCGTGTATCATGATCATACCGGCTGGATCGACGCCGCGAGTTGCCGCAGCCGTATTTCTCCCGGCATCAAAGGCAGGGTTTGAGGCAGGCAACAGCAAACAGGACGGCGGGACAACTCGCATCGCCGATCCAATACCGGAACTTTGTCCGCAAAAAGAAACGGCCGCCCTGAGGCGGCCGTTTGCTCGAATTTCTTGCGGTCAGTGACCGGCAATGGTCGCGCCAGCCGAACCCCAGACATAGATCGCTGCGAACAGGAACAGCCAGACCACGTCAACGAAGTGCCAGTACCACGCAGCCGCCTCAAAGCCGAAATGCTGCTGCGGTGTGAAGTGGCCAGCCATTGCGCGGAACAGACAGACGATCAGGAAAATCGTTCCGATGAACACATGAAAGCCGTGGAAGCCGGTCGCCATGTAGAAGGTCGCGCCGTAGATCGAGTCCTTGAAGGCGAACGGAGCGTTCACGTATTCATAAACCTGTACGGCCGAGAACAGCACGCCAAGCGCAACCGTAATCGCCAAGCCCCAGATCAGGCCCTTGCGGTCATTGTGCAGCAGCGCATGGTGCGCCCAGGTCACGGTCGTGCCCGACAGAAGCAGGATGATCGTGTTGTAGAGTGGCAGGTGGAAGGGATCGAGCACCTCGATCGACTTCGGCGGCCAGACGCCACCAGTATAGGCCTCACGCGCCACCTGAGCAGCCTCGTTTGGATAGAGGCTCGCGTCAAAGAAGGCCCAGAACCAGGCGACGAAGAACATCACTTCCGAAGCGATGAACATGATCATGCCGTAGCGCAGGTGAAGCGACACAACGCGGGTGTGGTGACCCTCGTGGGCTTCTTTGATCGTGTCCGACCACCAGGCGTACATGGTGTAAATCACGACAGCCACGCCAATCAGCAGCAACCAGATGTGGAATGTCGCTGACAGGTCAATGTTAAAGAAATGCAGCGCACCGCCCTTGAGGTACTGCATGTAGGCAACGCCGCCGATCGCCATGATGAGCGCGCCGAGCGATCCAAGGATGGGCCAGGGGCTCGGGTCGATGATATGATAGTCGTGGTTCGGTTTTGCGTGTCCGTCGGCCATGTCAGCCCCCATTGGTCGTCGATTGGGTCGTATTCCCGGTCGTAGCATTTTCGTTGCCTGGCGCAACTGCCAATGGCGGCGAAGCATCGGTCGGGAAGAAAGTATAGGAAAGCGTGATCGTCTTTGCGTTCGCCAGTTCGGGAACGTTGACGATGTCCGGGTCGATATAGAACACAACCGGCATATCGAGCGTCTCGCCGGGCTTCAGCGTCGTGTCGGTGAAGCAGAAGCACTCGACCTTGTTGAAGTAGGCGCCTGCGAGATTTGGCGACACATTGAACGTGGCGCGGCCGGACGTCGGCATCGAAAACGGGTTGCTCGCCTTGTAGGCAATCTGGGCCGTCTCACCGATCTTGATCTCGATCTCGCGCTCAACCGGTTCAAACTGCCAGGGCAATCCGCCGGATACGTTGGCGTCAAAACGGATACGGATCGTGCGTTGCAATATCTTGTTGGAATATTGCGTTACGCGCTGGGTCGTGCCGCCGTAGCCGGTGATCTGGCAGAACATCTGGTAGAGCGGAACAGCAGCGTATGACATGCCGATCATGCCAACAAAGAATGCGCCACAACACAGCGCAACGATTGTGTTGCGCTGGTTCTGCTTGTCCTTGCCGCTATTTTCCGGACCGCCCATCAGAACGACCTGTCCAGCAGTGATGCGCCCTTGATGAGCGCCGACACGTAAAAGATGACAACAAGTGCCGCCAGCGCAAGGCCGATGGCCACGTTGCGGCTGCGCTGCGCCTTCTTCTGCGCAGCAGTCATGATCACGAATTCGTCTTCTGTAGCCATCAAGCAAACCACCCTGCACGCGAAGCCAGAACGTCGATCAGATATGCGGCGTATATGGCAAAGAGATAGAGGATCGAATAGGCGAACAGCTGCTTGGCAGGCTTCATCGCCTTGTCACCGTTGGGCATGCCCAGAACTTTCCACGCATACCAGACAAAGCCGGCGCCGAGTGCAATCGAGACAACGCCATAGAAAGCACTGACATAGTCCATTGCCCAAGGCAGCACCGCAACCGGCGCGACGATCAGGGCGTAGGCAAAGATCTGCCGGCGGGTCGAGGCTTCGCCAGCAACGTTCGGCATCATCGGAATACCGGCGCGGCCATAGTCGCCTGACTTGAACAGCGCCAGCGCCCAGAAGTGCGGCGGCGTCCACAGGAAGATGATCGCAAACAGGATGACGCTTTCCAGGCTCACCGTGCCGGTGGCGGCAGCCCAACCAACCATGGGCGGGAATGCGCCTGCAGCGCCACCGATAACGATGTTCTGCGGCGTCGAGCGCTTCAGCCACATCGTGTAGACGACTGCATAGAAGAATATCGTGAAGGCCAGCAGCGCGGCTGCGGCCCAGTGGACCAGCAGGCCCAGCGTCAGCACCGACAGGACCGACAGGACCAATCCAAACGACAGCGCCTGTTCAGGCTGGATGCGGCCGCTCGGGATCGGGCGTTTGGCAGTGCGCGACATGACAGCGTCAATGTCAGCGTCATACCACATGTTCAGTGCGCCCGACGCGCCTGCGCCAACGGCGATACAGGCAATCGCCACAACGGTGTCGAACAGGTTGATGCCGGGCGGCGCCGCGATCAGGCCGACAAAGGCCGTAAACACGACCAGCGCCATCACCCTCGGCTTGAGCAGCGAGAGATAGTCGGCGGCTGTCGCCTCCGAGAGCTGGGCCGTTCCCCGGCCGATATCGTCAACTAACGCCATGTCTAGTTACCCTTCCGAAGTGGAAACCGCCGTTTCCGGCGGTTTCAGACTTCAGGAGCTCACTTGATCTTCGGGAGCTGTTCCCACTGGTGGTAAGGCGGCGGCGAAGGCAGCTGCCATTCGAGCGTGGTTGCACCCTCGCCCCACGGATTGGCGCCCGCAACGCGCTTCTTCTGGAAGGCTTCGAACACGCCATAGAGGAAGACGAGCACGCCGAAGGCCGAGATGTAGGAGCCGTAGGACGACACCAGGTTCCAGCCTGCATACGCATCCGGATAGTCGATGTAGCGCCGCGGCATGCCGGCCAGACCGAGGAAGTGCTGCGGGAAGAAGATCAGGTTCACGCCGATGAACGTCACCCAGAAATGGGTGCGCGCGATGAACGGCGAATACATGTAGCCGAACATTTTCGGGAACCAGTAGTACCACGCCGCAAAGATCGCGAACACAGCACCCAGCGACAGCACGTAGTGGAAGTGCGCCACAACGTAGTAGGTGTCATGGAAGGAGCGGTCGAGACCGGCATTGGCCAGCTGCACGCCTGTAACGCCGCCGATGGTGAACAGGAAGATGAAGCCGATCGCCCACAGCATCGGGGTGCGCATGGAGATCGATCCGCCCCACATCGTGGCGATCCAGGAGAAGATTTTCACGCCCGTCGGCACAGCGATCACCATCGTGGCGAAGACGAAATAGCGCTGCGCGTTCAGCGAGATGCCGGTCGTATACATGTGGTGCGCCCACACGACGAAACCGACCGCGCCAATTGCAACCATGGCGTAGGCCATGCCGAGATAACCGAAGATCGGCTTCTTGGAGAAGGTTGAGATGATGTGGCTGACAATGCCGAAGCCCGGCAGGATCAGAATATAGACTTCCGGGTGACCAAAGAACCAGAACAGGTGCTGGAACAGGATCGGGTCGCCGCCGCCTTCAGGCGCGAAGAACGCGGTGCCGAAATTGCGGTCGGTCAGAAGCATGGTGATGGCGCCTGCCAGAACCGGCAGCGACAGCAACAGCAGGAAAGCGGTGATCAGCACGGACCATGCGAACAGCGGCATCTTGTGCAGGGTCATGCCCGGCGCACGCATGTTGAAAATGGTGGTGATGAAGTTGATGGCGCCCAGGATCGACGATGCGCCGGCAATGTGCAGTGCGAGAATCGCCAGATCCATTGCGGGACCAGGCGTGCCGCTGGTCGAGAACGGCGGATACATGGTCCAGCCGCCGCCAACGCCCCAGCCGCCGGGCGAACCTGGCACGAACAGCGAATAGAGCAACAGGAAGAATGCCGGCGGCAGCAGCCAGAACGAGATGTTGTTCATGCGCGGGAACGCCATGTCAGGCGCGCCGATCATGATCGGAACCATCCAGTTGGCGAAACCGCCGATCAGCGCCGGCATGACCATGAAGAAGATCATGATGAGCGCGTGAGCGGTGGTGAACACGTTAAACATGTTCTTGCCCGCGTCGATCGCCGCATCACCCTCGACGCCGTAGACCATCTGCGCCAGACCGGTGAAGATCTGGATACCTGGCTCAGCCAGCTCCCAGCGCATCATCACCGACAGGAAGCCGCCGACGATGCCCGCCATGATCGCGAAGATCAGGTAGAGCGTGCCGATATCCTTGTGGTTGGTTGAAAACAGCCAACGCTTCACAAAGCTGGTTGGCGCTCCGTGTGCGTGATCGTGGTCGTGATCTTGGTGAGCTGTCGCGCCTGCCATTGTCCCGCTCCGTTCCCTAAATTCCTGAAAGCGACGCCTTAGTTGGCGTCTGCTACCTTGCTGTTGCCGTCGACCGCTGCCATCAGCGCCTTGTTTGCTGCGTCCATGTCGCTGCGCGCTGCTGTCAGCCATGTATCATATTGCGCCTGTTCGACGACGCGGATCGCGATCGGCATGAATGCATGGTCCTTGCCGCACAATTCCGAGCACTGGCCGTAGAACAGACCGGTCTTGGTCGCCTTGAACCAGACTTCATTGATGCGGCCGGGCACGGCGTCGCTCTTGATGCCGAAGGCCGGCATGGCAAAGGCGTGGATCACGTCAGAGGCGGTCACCAGAACGCGCACTGTTTCATTGACCGGGACAACGATCTCGTTGTTGACAGCGAGCAGGCGCGGATATTTCGACTTGTCCTGCTTGCCGGCCTCTTCACGGGCCTCTTCGGTCAGCATGACCGAGTTGAAGGTCAGCGGCTCTTCGAGCTGATATTCGTAGTCCCAGTTCCACTGGTTGGCCGTCGCCTTCATGGTCAGCGCCGGCTCTTCGCCCGGGGTATACTGGGCAGTGAGCAGCTGGAAGGACGGAACCGCCAGGAACAGCAGAACGACAACCGGGCCAACGGTCCAGATGACTTCAATCAACGTATTGTGACTGGTCCGCGATGCGGTCGGATTGACGCTGGCGCGGTAGCGCAGAATGCACCAGGCCAAGAGACCGAGCACCAGAAGCGTGATCGGAACGATGAACCACAGCGTGTACACCTCAAACCATTCGATCTGCTCCATGATCGCCGTCGCCGGCTCCTGGAAACGCCATTCCCAATCGCGTGGCTGGTCAGCCAGCGCAGCGCCTGTCAGCGCCAGAGTGGCGGAGGCGGCCGCGGCAAGGGCCATAAATCTCTTCGTCACTGCGTTCATCTCCCGCAAAGCTAGGTGTGCGCCAGTCGTCGGGCGCAGTCCCTCACCAATTCGTGCCGTTCAAACCATACTCTCAATCGAGCCGCAAGGAACCCGTTCGATCCAAGATGCGGCATTTTGCGCGGCTTGCCCGATATCCACGCCATTTGTGCCGGAACCTCATGGATTCAACGCATTGCAACCGGATTGGCCACCCTGTCGCCCGGTCAGGCGCACGGGCCGCATTTCGGACCGATTTGCAGCCGAAGAGAGGTTTTGGGTGCGCGGTTTGCTATGAAAAGCCGCGACCCCGCTATAGATTTGCATGATTCGTCCCGGAGTTCCTGATGATCAGACGCCTTTTCCTGTCCCTTTTGCTCGCCGCGAGCGCCATGTCGCCGGCTGCCGCACAGCAGGCGGAATCGGTGAAGGGCACTCATGGCGCGTGGTCGATTGTGTGCTCAACGCCCGCGGGAGCAACTGCCGAACAATGTGCGATGATGCAAAATGTCGTCGCGGAAGAGCGGCCCGAAATGGGCCTGTCGGTGGTTGTCTTCAAGACCGCCGACAACAAGGCCGAGATTCTCCGGGTGCTCACACCGCTTGGCGTGCTGCTGCCAAACGGCCTTGGGCTCTATGTCGACGGCAAGGATATTGGCCGCGCCTATTTCGCGCGCTGCTTTGAAGACGGCTGCTATGCCGAGGTCATTCTGGAAAAGACGCTTCTCGATACGATCAAGGCCGGCAAGTCGGCTGTGTTCATCGTCTTCCAGGCTCCCGAAGAAGGCATTGGCATTCCGGTTGACCTGACCGGCTTCTCCGACGCGTTCGCCGCCCTGCCATGAGTCCGGCTGCCGTGCGTTGTCTTTGAGACAGCGCGCGCCTACATGTGGCAGGAACCCTCACAAGACCGGGCCTGCCGCATGAATTCCCTGCTTTCGACTTTTGACATTTCCGATGAAGCTGTCCGCCGCATTGTGCGCGACACGATTGCCGGCGCTGACGACGGCGAGCTTTATCTCGAACAGAGCCAGTCCGAGGCGCTTGTCTTCGATAATGGCAAGCTGAAGACCGCCAATTATTCCACCGATCAGGGGTTTGGCCTGCGCGCAGTCGCCGGCGAGGCTGTCGGCTATGCCCACGCCAGCGAATTGTCGGGCGAAGCGCTGAAGCGGGCATCGGACGCCGTGTCTGCGGTCAAGAGCGGCTATTCCGGCACGCTGGCCGATGCGCCGCCGCGCACCAACAAACACCTCTACACCGATATTAACCCGCTCGACGCGCCTGCTTTTGCGGAGAAGGCGCAGCTGCTGCAGGAAATCGACGCCTGGGTGCGCAGCCGCGATCCGCGCGTGCGCCAGGTCACTGCGGCGCTCACCGCGTCGTGGCAGCATGTCGAGATCTTGCGCGGCGACGGTCAGATCGCGCGCGACATCCGCCCGCTGGTGCGTGTCAGCATCCAGGTCATGGTTGGAGAGGGCGACCGGCAGGAAAGCGGCTCCTATGGCATGGGCGGGCGCACCAGCTTTGGCGAATTCATCCAGGACGGCTCGTGGAAAGCAGGCGCTGCCGAGGCGCTGCGTCAGGCGCTGGTCAATCTCGAAGCGGTTCCCGCACCTGCCGGCACGTTTGACATCGTGCTGTCGTCCGGCTGGCCGGGCGTCATGCTGCACGAGGCCGTCGGCCACGGGCTGGAAGGCGATTTCAACCGCAAGAAGACGTCTGCCTTTGCCGGGCTGATGGGTCAGCAAGTGGCCGCAAAGGGCGTCACCGTTGTCGACGACGGAACCATTGCCGAACGGCGCGGCTCGCTCACCATCGACGATGAAGGCACACCGTCGGGCTACAACGTGCTGATCGAGGACGGCAAACTGGTCGGATACATGCAGGACCGGCAGAACGCCCGGCTGATGGGCGTGGCCGCCACAGGCAATGGCCGGCGCGAAAGCTATGCGCACCAGCCGATGCCGCGCATGACCAACACCTACATGACCGCCGGCGACAAGGACCCGGCCGAAATCATCGCTTCGGTGAAGAACGGCATCTATGCCGTCTCCTTTGGCGGCGGCCAGGTCGACATCACGTCCGGCAAATTCGTCTTCGGCTGCACCGAGGCCTACATGATCGAGAACGGCAAGGTGACCCAGCCGATCAAGGGCGCGATGCTGATCGGCAACGGCCCGGACGCGATGCACCGCATCTCGATGGTCGGCAATGACATGAAGCTCGACCGCGGCATCGGCATGTGCGGCAAGGCCGGCCAGAGCGTGCCGGTCGGCGTCGGCCAGCCGCACCTGCGCATGAACCAGGTCACCGTCGGCGGGACGAAGGCAGCCGCGTGAGCGCCTCCATCGTCATCCTCACCGGGGCCGGCATTTCGGCCGAATCGGGTGTGTCGACCTTTCGCGACAAGGACGGCATCTGGTCAAAAATCGATTATCGTGACGTGGCGACGCCGGAAGGCTTTGCGCGCGACCCGGCGCGCGTGCACGAATTCTACAACATGCGCCGCCGGACCGTGCGCGAGGTGAAACCCAACGCCGCCCACTTTGCGTTGGCAAAGCTCGAGCGCGACTATCCCGGCGAGGTGCTGATCGTGACGCAGAATGTCGATTCGCTGCACGAGGCCGCCGGCTCGCAAAAACTCATCCACATGCACGGCCAGCACAATCAGGTCCTGTGCAACATTTGCGGCATGCGCGCGGAATGGGCCGATGATCTCAGCCTCGACACCCCCTGCCCGGTCTGTTCCGCCAAAGGCGGCCTTCGCCCTGATGTCGTGTGGTTTGGCGAAATGCCTTACCACATGGAAACGATTATCCACGCGCTCGACGAATGCGACCTGTTCATCTCGATCGGCACCAGCGGCACGGTCTATCCCGCCGCCGGTTTTGTGCAGATGGCGGCGCGCGGCGGCGCACGCACGGTTGAGCTCAATCTCGAACCATCCGAAGGCGCATCGTCTTTTGATGAGGCAATCCACGGCCCCGCGACCGAGATCGTGCCGCGCTTTGTCGATGATCTGATTGCGAAAGCACGCGGATAGGGTTTGGGCGCGGCTTACCCCTCCCCCTTGCGGGGGTGACGTGCGGTTTGCAAAGCAAACGAAAAGCCCCAAAATGGGATTTTCGAGCAACGAACGCCCGCAAGGGAGAGCGAAGGGCCAGTGGCCAGGCGAAGCCCGTTGGGGTGGGGTAACCTCGGCAGTGCCAGCGCCCAATCTCTCCCCTTGCGGGAGAGAAAGCATTTTCCTGTATTTGCGAGCGGGCTTGTCCCCGAGCAAATGCTTGGAAAATGCCAGAGAGGGGCTCGTTTCGCTTCGCCCGTGGCCCTCGCGGCGTGGACAAATTTGCCCCTCACTTGCGATTTCTAACACTTAGCCATCGGCTTCGCCTCGTCTAAGTTGTTGAAATCGCTTTCTCTCCCGCAAGGGGAGAGATAAAGCGCCGCATTTTCTTATCCCACAGCCTCACCAGCCGCCCACAATGTCTCCAACGCAACTCGGAGGCACACATGCAAAGGGAGGGCAAAAACGACGGCAGACTATCGATGCTTCACCGCATCGTCGCCATGCTGTTTGCGCTCTCCGCTCTTGCCGAACGCGCAACCAACCGCTCCCGCATTCTGCGCCGCACACTCTGCTGGATCCTCGGCCTCGTCATTTTCCCCGTCCGCGAGATGATCTCGGAAACCGGGCTCGAACTCGGCTTCGACATCGTCTTCTCCGACATCGACCTGAAGAGCAGCGACGACAGCGCCGAAGACCTGATGCGCATTGCCTCAGCCTTGAGCGAGCTTGGCCGGGCGCTGTCTTTCCTCGTCGCCCATATCGAACACCTGGATATCGCCGAGCGTGAAGCGGCGTTGCAGAACATTTCGGCCCGCATCACGCGTTTGCTTGCAATGCGCGCGCCTGCGTTCAACACGCCGGCCATGCGCGCCCGCACGCCGTATCTCGACACGTCCTAGACAGCCCCCAAACGCCCGGAATCCACCTGCCTCAACCCGATTCAGCTCAGATTGGAAGCGCTCTCGCTCCCGGTCACGCTGGCGCGTACGTCAAAACCCGGAAAACTACTTCCGCTTCTTCGGCTTGGACAGCAGTGCCACCGCCTCGACATGGCCGGACCAGAGAAACTGGTCGACCGGCGTGACGCTCTCAATCCTGTAACCACCGTCGACCAGAATGCGCAGGTCGCGCGCCAGGGTCGCGGGATTGCATGACACAGCCGCGACCAGCGGCACGTCCGACCTGGCAAGCTGCTTGCACTGGTCTTCGGCCCCGGCGCGCGGCGGGTCGAAGACCACGCCGTCAAACCCGTTCAGTTCCTTGAAAGTCAGCGGACGGCGGAACAGGTCGCGCTTTTCCGTCGTCACCCGGCGCAGGCCGGGCGTCAGCCGGAACCCCTTGTCGAGCGCAGCGAGTGCCGCCGCATCACCCTCCACCGCATGGACCTCCGATTTGGCGGCCAGCCGGAGCGCAAAGGCGCCCGAGCCCGAAAACAGGTCCGCGACCTTTTTTGCCTTGGCGAGGTGGCCCGTGACGAGCCCAGCCATCGCCGCCTCACTCGACGCCACCGCCTGCAGGAAGCCGCCGGGCGGCGGGCTCACCTTGGCCGGACCAAAACTCACCACCGGCTTGACCGGTTCGACGACGATCTCGCCATCGACAGTCAGCCGCGCAAAGCGAGCCGTCATGGCAAAGTGCCCGGCCTCGCGCCGGACAGCGTCCGGCAATTTGCCCGAGCCGGTGAACGCCACGTCCAGTCCCGTGTCAGTCGCGGTCACCGCGATGTGGAACGGCTTGTCGGTCTGGGCCACGATTGCCGCCTGCGCCCTCAGCACCGGGAGTGCTTCGACGATCGCCGGAAGCGAGATCGGGCATTCCGCGATCTCGATGATCTGCGCCGATGCCATACGGTGATAGCCCAGCACCATGCCGCCAAAGGTTTTTCTGGCCGAGAGAACCACCCGGCGGCGCGAGCCCGGCTTGCACGTAACCAGTCCGGCGGTCTCGACCTCGATCTTCTCGCGCCGCAGAGCTTCTGCGACCCGCTCGCGCTTGAAGGCGTGGTAGGCGTCGGCGCGCAGGTGCTGCAGGGTGCAGCCGCCGCATTCGCCAAAGTGGCGGCAGACCGGATCGATACGTTCAGGCGATGGTTCAAGCACAGCTATCAGGGTGCCGCGATCCTTTTCGACCGCCGCATTGACCTCTTCGCCCGGCAGCGCAAACGGCACATAGACCGGTCCCCTTGGCGTGTTGGCGATGCCGTCGCCTTGCGCGCCCAGCCGGTCAATTGTCAGCCGCATGTTCAAACTGCTTTCTCCGCTGCGAGCAAGAACTCGCGATTGCCGTCGCCGCCTTCAATAGGCGATGCGATCAACCCCAGCACACGCCAGCCCGCCTGTCCATCGAGCCACACAGCCAACGCCTGCGCGGCGCGTTCGGCCTCGGCGGCGTCCCGGACGATACCTCCCTTGCCGACGGCTTCACGCCCCACTTCGAACTGCGGCTTGACCAGCAGTGCAGCCTTCGCACCGGGCGCGGC
This sequence comes from Mesorhizobium sp., assembly GCA_036742015.1. Classification (GTDB taxonomy): domain Bacteria; phylum Pseudomonadota; class Alphaproteobacteria; order Rhizobiales; family Rhizobiaceae; genus Mesorhizobium_A. The sequence goes on from DAINRF010000014.1 coordinate 32,542, forward strand.
AAGCACCAGTGCGGGAGGCAGCGCGAGGCGCAGCGAGATGAAGCTGACATCGGCTGTGAGGAAGCCGGGGCTGCGTCCACCCAGATCATCGGCGGTCAGGTCGCGCGCGTTCATGCCCTCGATGACGGTGACGCGCGGGTCGTTGCGAAGGCTGCCATGCAGCTGCCCATGGCCGACATCCAGCGCCACCACATGGGCCGCGCCGCGCTGCAGCAGCACCTGGGTGAAGCCGCCGGTCGATGCCCCGATATCGAGTGCGGCCTTGCCCGCCGGATCCAGGGGAAAATGATCGAGCGCCGCAATCAGCTTCAGCGCCGAGCGCGCGACATAGGCTTGCGCCGGGTCGTCAACGGCAATTGCCGCCGCGTTCGCGACCGCTTTTCCGGGCTTGGTTTCGACCTCGCCACCGACGCTGACCGCCCCGCGCAGCACAGCGTCTCGGGCGCGCGAGCGCGACGCGAACAGGCCGCGTTGAACGAGCAGTTCGTCAAGTCTCAACGTGTCAGATTGTGCATCACGCATACGGCCCTTCTGGCCGCAGCCGCGCGCGAATGCAAGCCGCTCAGAATGAGCGCAATAAGGACGACGACGCCATCTCGATCATGCCGCCCGAACGGTCCGCGCCAAGATGTGTCGGCTTGTTGCGGTCGATCGGTTCGACGATCACCAGCCTCTGTCCAACATCGATGGCGCCGCGCAGTTCGCCCATCTTGGAAGCCGCCACGTCCATCGCCGCCTGTTCAAGCTTGCGGTCATATTGCTGTGCCCCGGCCGCCGTCGCAAAGACGGTCAGCATCGCGGCGCTCACGATTGTTTTTTTCATTGTTCGCCCCTGTCCCTGGAGCAAACACTTAGAACAATCAGCTTTAGAAACGGCCAAAAGACAGAGTTAGGGAAGGCCCAACAAGTAACGTAAACAACAGGTTGTACAAAGATACGAACAGACTGATTCAGCTATCTGGCAATCTGATTCAACAGCCTCAACTATTGAATCAGGCGCGGGCGGCCCGAATGTCCTTGTCCAGTGCGGCAAAGACTGTGCGCACAATACCTGCCGCATCGAGACCTGCGTCGGCATACATCTTTTCCGGCTTGGCGTGGTCGGTGAATTCGTCGGGCAGCACAAGCGGCCGGATCTTCAGGCCGTGATCAAGCAGACCGGCGGTCGCCAGGAACTGCATGACCTGGCTGGCAAAACCGCCGGCTGATCCTTCCTCGACCGTGATCAGCACTTCATGCTCGCGCGCCAGCCGCGCGATGAGACCGGTGTCGAGCGGCTTGGCGAAACGGGCGTCGGCGACAGTCGTCGACAGGCCCGCCGCATCAAGTTCTTCTGCGGCAGCGAGACAGTCTGCAAGGCGTGTACCGAACGACAGCAGCGTCACCTTCGAGCCCTCACGCAGCACCCTGCCCTTGCCTATTTCAAGCAGCGATCCGCGCGCCGGCATTTCGACGCCGACACCGTTGCCGCGCGGATATCGGAACGAGATCGGACCCTCATTGTAGTCTGCAGCCGTTCGCACCATGTGGCGCAGCTCGGCCTCGTCTGCAGCCGCCATCACCACAAAGCCGGGAAGGCTGGCGAGGAATGTTGTGTCAAATGCTCCGCAATGGGTCGCCCCGTCTGCGCCGACAAATCCGGCGCGGTCGATGGGAAACCGCACCGGCAGCTTCTGCAGCGCGACGTCATGCACGACCTGGTCATAGGCGCGTTGCAGGAAGGTCGAATAGATCGCCGCAAACGGCTTGTAGCCTTCGGTCGCCATGCCGGCAGCAAACGTCACCGCGTGCTGTTCGGCGATACCGACATCAAAGGTGCGCTTGGGGAACACCTCCCCAAACAGATCAAGCCCGGTGCCCGACGGCATCGCTGCCGTGATGGCGACAATCTTGTCGTCGTGCCGCGCTTCCTCGATCAGGCTCTCGGCGAATACCTTCGTGTATGAAGGCGCATTGCTCGGCGCCTTGGCCTGCGCGCCGGTGATGACGTCGAACTTGTTGACGCCGTGATATTTGTCGGCTGCGGCTTCCGCCGGCGCATAGCCCTTGCCCTTTTGCGTCACCACATGGATCAGCACCGGCCCGTCGCCATTGTCGCGCACGTTCTTCAGCACCGGCACGAGATAGTCGAGGTTGTGACCATCGATCGGCCCGATGTGGAAGAACCCCATCTCCTCAAACAGCGTGCCGCCGGTAACATAACCGCGCGCGTGTTCGACGGCGCGGGTGATCGCCTTGTCGGCGCGCTTGCCGAGGTACGATGTCAGTTTCTTGCCGAAATCACGGATGCCCTGGTAAGTACGTCCAGACGCCAGCCGCGCCAGATAATGGCTCATGGCGCCTGATGGCGGAGAGATCGACATATCATTGTCGTTGAGGATGACGATCAGCCTTGCATCGAGCGCACCGGCATTGTTCATCGCCTCATAAGCCATGCCAGCCGACAGCGCGCCGTCGCCGATCACCGCAATGACATTGTTCTTGCGGCCGTCGAGGTCGCGCGCCACAGCCATGCCAAGCCCAGCCGAGATCGACGTCGAGGAATGGGCCGCGCCAAATGGATCGTATTCGCTCTCGCTGCGCTTGGTGAAACCGGACAGCCCGCCCTCCTGGCGCAGGGTCCGGATGCGATCACGGCGTCCCGTCAGGATCTTGTGAGGGTAAGCCTGGTGGCCAACGTCCCAGATGATCCTGTCATCAGGCGTGTTGAACACATGGTGCAGGGCAACCGTCAGCTCCACCACTCCAAGGCCAGCGCCGAGATGACCGCCAGTCTGCGATACGGCGTCGATCAGCTCGGCGCGCAGTTCAGCGGCTAGCTGTGGCAGGTCGGCTTCCGGCAGCTGGCGCAAGTCAGCAGGAACTGCAGCCTTGTCGAGCAGCGGGGTGTTCGGGCGTGTCGTCATGGTCGATTCCAGATACGCCCGCGAACATAGGCGGTTGCGTGGTCCAAATAAAGGCGCGCAACCGTCGCAACGTCAGCTTTGTCGCTCAGCTCTCTGGCAGCGGAATGTATTCCTTCTCGTCACCGGGCACGATGTCAAATTTTCTGGTTTTCCATTCTTCCTTCGCCTGTTCGATGCGTTCACGCGAGGACGAGACAAAATTCCACCAGATGTAGCGCTTCGAGCCAAGCGACGCTCCGCCGAACAACATGAAGTGAGCACCGCGCTCGCTTTCGACTACAATCTCGTCGCCCGGACGGAATACGAGCAGCCGGTCCGCCGGAAAACGATCGCCCGCGATGACGACCGAGCCTTCCAGCACATAGATCGCCCGCTCTTCCGCTTCCGCCGGTATCTGCACCTTGGCGCCGGCTTCCAGCCGCACTGAGACGTAGAGCGTGTCGGAATAGGCTTTGACTGGCGAAGCGATGCCCTGGAACGAACCGATGACGACGCTGCCGGACACGCCATTGGCGGAAAAATCCGGCAATAGTGATTGGGCGGTGTTGGAAAATTCCGGCGCGATCTCCTCCTTGCCGTCCGGCAAGGCGATCCAGGTTTGCAGGCCCGACATCGACAGCGGCCCGCCACGGATTTCTTCCGGCGTGCGTTCGGAGTGGACGATGCCACGCCCGGCTGTCATCAGGTTCACGTCGCCCGGCGCGATCACCATTTCGGTTCCTAGTGAGTCGCGATGCCGGATGCGGCCATCAAACAGATAGGTGACCGTCGACAGGCCGATATGGGGATGGGGCCGCACGTCCATCGCCTCGCCGGCGCGCAATACGGCGGGGCCCATACGGTCAAAGAAGATGAACGGACCAACCAGGCGCCGGCGCGCCGTCGGCAATGCGCGGCGCACCTCAAAGCCGCCAACGTCTTTTGAGTTGGGGATGACCATCAACTCAACGGCGTCGCAGGAGAAGGCGTCGCCGGGTTCTGGATCGCGAACGGGAAAATAACTCATCTAACCCCTCTTGCTGGTTTTGCCGCACAGTTTTGCTCTGCGGCGTCCAACTGGCAAGACGATAAGTCGTGAACGCGATTGCCCCAGCGGAGGGTGTGGAAACCCGGGGGGGTCAGGACCCAGGGCGCAATGGTGAACTAGTTGTCCAGCGGCTCGGTGCCAGTAGGCTTGCCGTCGCGCGACAACCGGATCTTTTCAACTTTGTCTTCGGCGGCCTTCAAGAGCCGGTCACAATGTGCCTTCAGCGCCTCGCCGCGCTCATAGATGCGGATTGACTGGTCGAGCGGCACGTCGCCCCTCTCAAGATTTTCAACGATCTTCTCCAGTGCCTCGAGCGCCTGCTCAAAGCTCATCGTCTTGATGTCGTCGTCGAGCTTCTCAGCCATGGGTCACCCTTTCATCAGCCGCCCGACATGGGCGGCGACTGACAGAGCCAGTCCCTGCAGGTCGTAGCCACCCTCAAGCAGGCTGACAAGTCGGTTGCCTGCAAAGTGGTCTGCGCGGTCCATCAGTTCGGCGGTTGCCCAGGAAAAGTCCTCCTCGACCAGTTCCAGCTCCGCCAGCGGATCGCGGTAGTGGGCGTCAAAACCGGCCGAGATAATGATCAGGTCCGGCCCAAACCGGTCAATGGCCGGCAGGACACGCGATCGGAAGGCGTCACGAAAGTCGTGAGATCCGGTATTGGCCGACAGCGGCGCATTGACGATGTTGCCGGCGCCGGTTTCGCCCAATGCCCCGGTGCCCGGATAGAGCGGCATCTGGTGCGTCGAGCAATACATCACCGACTTGTCCGACCAGAAAATATCCTGCGTGCCGTTGCCGTGATGCACATCCCAGTCAACGATGGCGACGCGTTCCGCGCCATGCTTCTTCTGGGCATGGCGGGCGGCAATCGCCGCATTGTTGAACAGGCAAAAGCCCATTGCCCGGTTGCGTTCGGCATGGTGGCCGGGCGGACGCGAGGCCACAAACACATTGTCGGCCCTGCCCTCAAACACATCGTCGACTGCAGCGTTGGCCGCGCCGACCGCCGTCAGTGCCGCTTCCCAGCTTTTCGGGCTCATCGATGTATCAGCATCGATGCGCGCCATTCCCTCAACAGGATTCGTCTTGTAGACGCGGTCGATATATTCGCGCGGATGGGCATAGAGCAGTGTCGTCGAGTCACCCGGCGGCGCATCGACCCGGTCGAGCGCGTCAAACGCATCATGCGCGAGCACTTTGGCGATAGCGCGCAGCCGGTCCGGCCTTTCGGGGTGGCCAGGCGGGGTGACGTGTTCGAGAAAGATCGGGTGCGAGTAAAGACGGGTGGTCATCACACAACATATAAGCCCATGCCCAAGGAATGGCCATGCCGGCAAAAGATCTGTTGCCCCGCCGTCAACAGAGATATTGAGACAATTTGCCAGGCAATAACCGGGCTACAGAATCTCGGTCTTTGCGATGCAAATGCCAAAACCTTCCAAGCCGACATAGTGCCGCTCGCGCGACGCCAGCAGGTTGATCGACGAGATGCCGAGGTGCTTGAGGATCTGTGCGCCAAGGCCGATCTCGCGCCACTCGGCCTCGCGGCCCAGCGCCTCGGCATGGGCCTCCGTGTCTGCCGCGCTGATGCGGCCGCGCGGCTGAGTGCCGACACCCACCGACCCCTCGCGCAGATAGACGATGACGCCACGGTTGCGCTCGGCCATCAGCTTCATCACCCGGTCAATCTGCGTCGAGCCGCCGAACACATCGGCCGCAACGTTTTCGGAGTGCAGCCGCACCGGCACGTCTTCACCGTCGCGGATGTCGCCAAAGATCACCGCCAGATGCTGCATCGGGTCCCACGGTACCCGGTAGGCATTGGCGCGCGCAGGTCCCGCAGGCGTTGTGATGTCAAACGCGCCGACACATTCGATCAGAGTTTCCTTGCGCTGGCGGTAGGCAATCAGGTCGGCGACCGACACCTGATGCAACTTGTTCTTTTCGGCGAACGACTGCACCTGCGGCCCACGCATGACTGTGCCGTCATCGTTGACCAATTCACAGATGACGCCGACCGGCGGCAGGCCAGCCAGCTTGCACAGATCAACGGCCGCTTCGGTATGGCCGGAGCGCATCAGCACCCCGCCCTCACGCGCCACGAGTGGGAAGATGTGGCCGGGACGGACAAAGTCCGCTGCGCCGACATTGCCATTGGCGAGGTTGCGCACCGTCAAAGTGCGGTCCTCTGCTGAGATGCCGGTCGTCGTGCCATGCTTGAAATCGACCGAGACGGTAAAGGCGGTCGTATGGGCAGAATCATTGTCGGCCACCATCGACTGCAGGTTCAAACGTTTTGCCTCCTCGCGCGGCATTGGCGCGCAGACGATGCCAGAGGTGTGACGCACGATGAACGCCATTTTTTCCGGCGTGCAGTGAACGGCAGCGACAATCAGATCGCCCTCGTTCTCGCGTCCGTCATCGTCCATGACGACAACGATCTCGCCGCGCTCAAAGGCGCGCAGGGCTTCAACGATCTTCTTCTGGTCGTAGGGCATGAGACGTTCCATTTTCGTCCAGCCGCAATAGCCGACTGTGCGGCAAATGCAAACCGGCCGCGGGAGATTCCGGCGTCAGCCCAGACGGCCCTCATCGTCGATCAGAGTCAGGCGCGACGGAAGGTCAGAGCCCCAGCGCCAGAGAACCAGATTGAGATCCGCTTCGGTTGCGCCCTTCACAAAGCTGCGGACAAGCATTCCGTTGAAGCCTTTTCCGGCAAGATTTCTGGCAAAGGCTTGCGTCGGCGCTTCGCCCGTCTTCTTCATTCTGTCGCGCCAGGCAGGATCGGCCAGCGTTGCCTCATCCATGCGATGCGCGGCAAGAACCGGCCCGTCTCGCGTGTCAAAGACATTGTCGATATCGGCTTCGTAGGACACCAGCGTCGTCGGCTGCAGATTGCCGACCTGGTTTGCTTCGCGGATCGCTGTCCGCACTGACAGGGATGTGTAGAGCGCCGGCATGCCCTTCGGGTTGAAGCGGCCGCCATAGAGTGCTGCGCCCTGCCCCGACAAAGGTTCTCGCGCATAGACCGGGTTCAACGCCCGAAACAGCTTTCCCCGAAAGCGCATCCCGCCGCTCAGGCGAACACGCCAGCGTCAATCGCGTCGATATAGTCGAGCACATCTTCGGCGCGTCCCGCACGCACCAACTGCATCGCCGTCTGGCCTGAAAGACCAGCCAGCGGCTCGGAGCGATACCAGGCATAAGCCATCAGCGCCGAACCAAATCGCGGCTCGACCTTGTTGAGGACTTCGGCCATCTCGCGCAGCCGCCGCTGGGTCTTGTCAGACGACACGCGCTCCTTGCGCTGGACAGCGTCCTTTCCAAGACCAGCAGTGCGGGCAATCTCCTCGCTGGTGGTGCGGAAAAGTTCCGCCATCTTGCGCGGCGCGAACAGGCCCTTGTCGGCAAAATCTGTCAGGGTCATCGCATTCTCCAGACACCGTAGGTTCTGACGCAATATAGCGTCAAATCAAGCGGCATTCAAGAATGTGCCGGCTTCATCCCTTGCCGGTCTGGGCGCGGTGGCGCAAATAGTGGTCGGCCAGCGCGCAGGCGACCATTGCCTCACCGATTGGCACGGCGCGGATACCCACGCACGGGTCGTGGCGGCCCTTGGTGACGACATCGACATCTTTGCCAAACTTGTCGACCGAGCGGCGCGGCGTGATGATCGACGATGTCGGCTTGACCGCAAAACGGGCAACAATGTCCTGGCCAGTTGAAATGCCGCCCAGAATGCCGCCAGCATGGTTCGACAGGAAGATCGGCTTACCATCATTGCCCATGCGCATCTCATCGGCGTTTTCGATGCCGGTCAGCCGGGCAGAGTTGAACCCCTCGCCGATCTCGACGCCCTTCACGGCATTGATCGACATCAGGTTCGAGGCAATGTCCTGATCGAGCTTGGCGTAGAGCGGCGCGCCGAGGCCCACCGGTACGCCCTCGGCGACAATTTCGACAATCGCGCCAACCGAATTGCCGGATTTGCGCAGGCCATCGAGATAGGTCTCAAATCGCGGCACTGAAGCGCGGTCTGGCGTGAAGAACGGGTTTTCTGCGTCGTCGACAAAATTCCAGTCCCAGTTGGCGCGGTCAATGTCTTCGACACCAACCGAGACAAGCGCGCCCCGCACCACCATGCCCGGAACCACCAGACGCGCCAGTGCGCCGGCCGCCACGCGCGCGGCTGTTTCGCGCGCAGACGAACGGCCACCGCCACGGTAGTCGCGCACGCCGTATTTCATCTCATAGGCATAGTCCGCGTGACCTGGCCGATACTGGTTGGCGATCTCGCCGTAATCCTTCGACCTCTGGTCGACGTTTTCGATCAGCATCGAGATCGGCGTGCCACTGGTTATCAGCGTTTCGCCGTCGTCGCCGGTCACGACGCCCGACAGGATGCGCACCTGATCGGGCTCTTGGCGCTGGGTGACAAATCGGGATTTGCCGGGGCGGCGGCGGTCGAGATCGAGCTGGATATCTGCCAGGCGGAAGCGGATGCCGGGAGGACAGCCGTCAACCACGCAACCTAAAGCCGGGCCGTGGCTCTCACCCCAGGTGGTGACCCTGAACAAATGGCCGAATGTGTTGTGCGACATATCATTGCCCCGCCGGCTCATCTGCCGCTGGCGCTTCTCTATTGGCGATTTTTCGCCCGGTCAAACCGCCACAGGTCTGGGCGATGGACCAAACACGATAGTTTTGACACAATCGCCGGACATTATTTTTGCTGAATAGACATCGGGCGCGGCTATTTCTGAGCGCAATTCATTTCCAGAGGTAGGCATGAAGACGATCACAGGTGCATTGGCGGCGTTGTTGCTGTTTGCCGGCGGCGCGTTTGCGGCCAATACGGAAGGCACAATCAAGTCGATTGACCGGGCGTCGCTGACGCTGACGCTCGACGATGGCGAAAAATTCAAACTGTCCGAAGAGTTCAACTTCGAGGACTATTCCGAAGGAATGGACGTGACGATCCAGTACGACGAGATCAAGGGACAGAAGATCGTTCTGCAGATCATTCAGGATTGAGCCATCGGATTCTTCCATTCTCCAGCATGGCGACGCGATTCTGCGGCACTTCCATCGATGCCGCCTCGTTGTCGTCCATGCCGTTGAAAATGTGGAAGGCGACCCGCAGTATGCCACCATGGGTCACGACAACCAGCGGACCAGCAGCGCTTTCCAGCAACGGCCTGACGCGCGCCGCCAGCATTTCGTAGCTTTCTGATGCATCGCCTGGCGGCCTGAACCGCCATTTGTCGTGGTCGCGGGTCGCCGAAATTCCCGGCTCCTTCGCGTCCAGTTCAGCGAACGTAAACGCTTCCCAATCGCCGTAGTTCAGCTCCATCAGCCGCACATCAGTCGCGTAGCCATCAGGCGGCAGCGACAGCGCGCCACGGACGATTTCCATCGTCTGGCGGGTGCGCCGCATCGGGCTGGCAACATAATTGAACCGCGATGGATCGCCAATCAGCCGCGCCAGCTGCTCGCCATTGGCGCGAGCCTGGGCGCGGCCTGTCTCGTTGAGGTCCGTTTCCGACTGGCCCTGGAGGCGCAATTCGGCATTCCAGGGCGTCTGTCCGTGCCGGACGATGTAAATTGGCTGCGCCATCAGTTCGAAGCTGGTCCGCTATCAGACGACCGAAATGTCCGGAGCGTCGACGGCCTTCATGCCGACAACATGGTAGCCGGAATCGACATGCAGCACTTCGCCGGTGACGCCGCGCGACAGGTCGGAAAGGAAATAGAGGCCCGAATCGCCGACTTCCTCGATGGTCACGGTACGCTTGAGCGGCGAATTGTATTCGTTCCACTTGAGAATGTAGCGGAAGTCGCCGATGCCGGACGCTGCCAGCGTCTTGATCGGACCGGCTGAAATCGCGTTGACGCGGATGTTCTTGGCGCCCAGATCAACCGCCAGATACTGAACACTGGCCTCGAGACCCGCCTTTGCGACACCCATGACGTTGTAGTGCGGCATTACCTTTTCCGCGCCGTAATAGGTCAACGTCAGCAGCGAACCGCCATCGGTCATCAGTTCCTCGGCGCGTTTGGCGACGGCCGTGAACGAAAACACCGAAATGTCCATGGTCTTGAGGAAATTGTCGCGCGTCGTCTCAACATAGCGGCCGGTCAGCTCGTCCTTGTCAGAAAACGCGATGGCGTGCACGACGAAGTCGAGCTTGCCCCATTTCTGCTTGAGGCCGTCAAACACAGCGTCGAGCGAGTCCATGTCGGTGACGTCGCAATGACCAGCAATGTGCGCGCCAAGTTCATCCGCCAGCGGCTCGACACGCTTCTTGAACGCTTCGCCCTGATAGGTCAGCGCGATCTCCGCGCCCTGGTCGGCGCAGGCCTTGGCAATGCCAAATGCAATCGAACGATTGTTCGCGACCCCCATAATGAGGCCGCGCTTGCCCTGCATCAGGCCATTTCCTGCCGCCATGAGCTTGTCTCCAGTGCTAGATTATGGCGTCGCTATCGCATAGCGGCGCCATATTCAAGCGCTGCGCTGGCCCATCAGCTTTTCAAGCTCTGGATCGCCACCTTCCGGCAACATGATCCGGACATGCACATAGAGGTCACCATGGCCGCCGTCCTTCAACGGCATGCCCCGGCCCTTGATGCGCAGCACCTTGTCGGAACTAGACCAGGCAGGCACAGTCACGGCGACACGGCCGCCAAGCGTCGCGACCGGCACTTTCGCCCCCAGGACTGCATCACGCAGGCTGACCTGCAGGTCTTCGTGCAGGTCACGGCCCTCAAGCCGGTAACGGCCCTGCGTGCGCAGCTTCACCTTGACCACAGCGTCCTGACGCTGACCATTTGGCAGCGCTATTCCATGGCCAGGCATTCGGATCAGCGTGCCGTCCTCGACATAATTCGGCAGTTGCACCGCCACCTTGCGCCCATCAGGAAAAAGGATGCTTTTGCGAATTCCGGTCGCCGCCTCTTCAATCGACACGTCCATCAGGATTTCGGACTCGCCGCGCGCCTGTGGCTGCGCCTGGGCTTCACCCGCACCCCGTTTGAAAGCAGATCCGAACAGTTCGCTGAAAATATCGCTGGCGTCGCCGGCATCCGCATCGCCAAAGGGACTGCGGCCACCGCTCTGCCCGAACGGATTGCCGCCACCGGATGATCGATACTCATAGCGCGCACCACCGGGTCCCGCACCCTGCCGGCGGAAACCCGCAAACGGATCTTCACCTGCGCCAGCTCCGGCACGTTCAAAGCCGGCAAAGCGTGGCTTGCCTTCCGCGTCGATTTCACCGCGATCAAATTCGCCCCGGCGCTTGTCATCGCCGAGAATTTCATAAGCCTGATTTAATGCTGCGAACCGGTCCTTCGCCTTGGGGTCGTCCGGGTTCTGGTCCGGATGGTGCTTCTTGGCGAGCTTGCGGAAAGCAGACTTGATGTCCTTGGGTGTCGCGCTCTTGGCGACGCCCAGCACGTCATAGGGATTGCGCATGGGTATCCAGCCGATTCCAGAAAATGAATAGTCAGCCTATATATGTGGCGATCTAGGAACAAATTCCAGACTGCGCGTCAAATCGGACGCATTTTTCACTGCGCGCTTTTCAGACTCATAGCAGCTTGAAGATCCGCATATACCAGGCCGTGCCGCCGCTCACTGTGCAGGTCTCACCGGAATAGAGCGATACGCCCTCAAAACTCTCGCGCGACGATTTGAAACTGCGGCAAACCTGGCTGGGGCGCTTGATCTCGACAATGTCAAAAATCGAGCCACGCGAGTCGGTTGCCGTGTTGGCCCAAGCGAGCGCCCCGCCATGCAATTGTTCCAGATTGGCCGACGAAACCGCGTTCTGGATCGTTGTCTGGTCCGAAACTGTCTGTGGATCGGTTGGCAGGTTTGGATTGGCAGGCACCGAATTGGTGATGAGCGACGGATCAGAATCAACTTGCGACAGCTTCACCCCACCGGCGCAGGACGCCAGAATGAGCGAAGCCGCTACAGCTATCAGCGCCGCCGGAAACTGGTCCCCGCGTCCCCTGTGCTGGCCGGCAAATGCTTGCGCATTGCGCGACAATGGGTCATCTCCCCAGACAAAATCCCACGAGGACAATTATGGGACCGGTTGAGTTAACAGATAGTGACTTCACAACCCGCGCCGAACCGTTTGCGCTGTTTGCAGAATGGCTGGCGGATGCGACCAAATCCGAATTGAACGACCCGAATGCGCTCGCGCTTGCCACTGTCGACGCAGACGGGCTGCCAGATGTCAGGATGGTGCTGCTGAAGAGGCTCGATGATCGGGGCTTTGTCTTCTTCACCAATTTCGAAAGCGCCAAGGGCCGCGAAATCCTCGGCTCGATGAAGGCCGCGATGTGTTTCCACTGGAAGAGCCTTCGGCGGCAGGTGCGGGTGCGCGGTCCGGTCGAGATCGTCAGCAATGAGGAAGCCGACGCCTATTTCGCGTCGCGGCCGCGCGGCAGCCGGATCGGCGCCTGGGCGTCCAAACAGTCGCGGCCTCTCGAAAGCCGCTTTGCACTGGAAAAGGCAGTCGCCGAATTCACTGCCCGCCACGCCATTGGCGAAATCCCCCGCCCAGCTTACTGGTCCGGTTTTCGCATCGTTCCGTCGCAGATCGAGTTCTGGCACGACCGGCCATTCCGCCTGCACGATCGCGTCGTCTTCACCCGCAACGGCGACGGCTGGGACAAGGCGCGGCTCTATCCGTGAGGCGCGCCAAGGGCTCTACTTCTTCCTCGACATGAACGCGGTCAGCGCCTGACGCGCTTCGTCCGACGTCAGCCGCTCGCGGAAATGTTTGCCCTCGACCTTGATGCGCTCGACCAGCTCTGTGCGGTCACCACGCATCAGATCGCGCGCGATCTTCAGCGCCTGCGGCGGTTTTGCCGCAATTGCCTCGGCTGCGGCAAGCGCGCGAGCTTCAAGCTCGTCCTCGGCCACGACGTCATAGATCATGCCGGCCTGCTTTGCCCGTTCAGCCGAGAACGGCTCGCCGAGACCCAGCAGTGCAAAAGCCTGCTGACGGCCCATCAGCAACGGCGCGATCAGGCTTGATCCCGCCTCCGGCACAAGGCCGAGATTGACGAACGGCGTGACAAACTGGGTGCGCGGGGTGGCGAAGGTCAGGTCGCAATGCAGGTGGATTGTCGTGCCAATGCCGACAGCAATGCCGTCAACAGCCGACACCATCGGCTTTTGCGACTGCGCCAGCGCCAGCAGGAAATCATTGACCTCGGTGCCGCCATCACCGCCCATGGCAATGACCATAAAATCGGCCATGTCGTTGCCCGACGAAAACGCGCCAGGCACGCCGAGAAATACATGACAGCGCACCGCCGGATCGGCGTCGCCCGCAGTCAGCGCCGCAGCCATTGCGCCATACATCGCGCGCGTAATCGCGTTCTTCTTGTCCGGACGGTTCATCCGGATCACTTGCACCGCGCTGCGGCGTTCGATCTCGACGTGTTCGCTCATTTCTTCTCTCAGCTTGCCAGCGCCTTGGCCGCCTGTTCGAGGCTTTCAGCGCCATTTTCGACCCGGTCGCGCAATGCGGCGCATTCACCGGACAGGTTTTCTGCAAAGAACCGAACCAGCGAGACGCGGGCTGCATCGCCGCCGGCGACAGCGCCGCGCGCCAGATACGCGCCACCAGCAGCCAGGCCAAACAGGCGCAGATAGGGCGTCGCGCCGGCCAATGCCTCAACAGTCTTTCCGTCGGCCTGCGCCTTCTGCATGAAACGTGTTGCACCATCGAGATCGTCGAGCGCAGCGTCAAGACGATCAGCCGAGCGCCCCAGGCCGGGCAGGTTTGACTGCCGCAGCGCGTCAACGTCGGCGCGCAGTTCGGCAATGTAGCCATGCACGTGCTCGCCGCCCGACTGCGGCAGCTTCCGCTGTACCAGATCAATCGCCTGAATGCCGTTGGTGCCTTCATAGATCGGCGCGATACGGGCGTCGCGATAGAGCACGGCAGCGCCCGTTTCCTCGATGAAACCCATGCCGCCATGCACCTGCACGCCAATTGAGGCGACTTCGACGCCGACATCTGTCGAAAAGGCCTTGGCAATCGGCGTAATCAAGCCGGCGCGTTCGTTCCAGAACGTCGCGTTATCGCCTTCGCTCGCATGCGCCATGTCGAGCGCATGGCCACAGGAATAGCAGATCGCGCGCGCGGCCTGCGTCAGCGCCTTCATCGTCAGCAGGTTTCGCTGCACGTCAGGATGGCCAATGATCGGGGCCATGCCTTGCCCGGTCCAGCCTGGCGTCTTGCCTTGCAGGCGTTCCTGCGCGTAGGCCAGCGCCTTCTGATAGGCAGCGTCCGCAATTGCCACGCCCTGAATGCCGACCAGCAGGCGGGCATTGTTCATCATGGTGAACATGCAGGCGAGGCCCTTGTTCTCCTCGCCGATCAGCCAGCCGACAGCTCCCGCCTCTTCGCCTTTCACAAAGCCGTCGCCATAGATCATGGTGCAGGTGGGCGAGCCGTGAATGCCAAGCTTGTGCTCGATCGAGTGGCAATAGGCGTCATTGCGCTTGCCAGGCTTGCCGTCCGCATCTGGAATAAATTTCGGCACCAGGAACAGCGAAATGCCGCGGGTTCCGGCTGGCGCGTCAGGCAGGCGCGCCAGAACCAGATGCACGATATTGTCGGTGAAATCGTGCTCGCCATAGGTGATGAAAATCTTCTGGCCGAAGATGCGATAGGAGCCGTCGTCGCGGCGTTCTGCACGCGACTTGAGCGCAGCAAGGTCGGACCCCGCTTGGGGCTCGGTCAGGTTCATGGTGCCCATCCACTCGCCCGACACCAGCTTTTCCAGATAGGTCGCCTTCAGTTCATCCGACCCATGCTTGTCCAGCGCCTCAACCGCCCCATTGGTCAGGATCGGCCCGAGGCCAAAGGCCATTGAAGCTGCGTTCCACATTTCAAAAGTTGCGACGCCGAGTGACGCCGGCAACCCCTGCCCCCCAAAATCAACCGGCCCGGTCACAGCGTTCCAGCCGCCTTCGGACCAGCGGCGATAGAGGTCTTTCCAGCCATCGGGCATCGTGACGGCGTGATCTTTCAGCTTTGCGCCCTGCTTGTCGCCATTGGCGGCCAGCGGCGCGACCTCGTCGGTGGCGAACCGGCCAGCTTCCTGCACTACGGCATCAACGAGATCAGCTGACAGATCGCCCATGCGGCCCTCGTCCAGCGCCTTTTCGAGACGGGCAACGTGTTTCAAGGTAAATGCGATGTCGTCGACCGGGGCGCGATACATGACTGTTTCTCCGCAGTGCCATTGAGCTGTCCAGACCGGCCTATGTCGTTCTGACGCGAACGTCAACGGAACTGTCAGACGCCATGGCGACGAGCTGCATTTGGCTGTTGCGAGAGACCGGCAGCATCGACCAGAAACGCGACGCCAGGGCCGTCGTCGAATGCCGCGACAGCGTTTGCTGATTTTTTTTGCGCGATCGCGCATTGAGACATGGGGAGAAGCAGCTGTCGTTACCGATTGATTAACCGCCCCGATGGCATTCCATCAGCTATCCTTTCGAATTGTCGTGTCCTGGAGCTTTCGGTGAGAATCGTGCCCTTCCTGCTCGCTGGCGGCCTCTTGGCCGCAGCAGCGCTTGCGCCTTTGGCCGAACGTAAACAGCCCGGGTTCGACTATGCGCGGATATTTGTCGAGTGCTCGGACCGGCTCGGCCCCGCGGCATGCGCAGGTTATCTTGACCGCTGGGAGGAAGACCGGCCGGACGCCCGAACCGAGATCAGGCAGCGATTTGCGCGCGACCAGGCATTCGCCATGCATCTGATTGCGTTGACCGATGCACAGATCCTCACCGGGTCGGTTCCAGCAGACACGATCGACCGGCAGCCGCCCATGTCAGACGCCGTCCAGCCGTTTCCGGGCGAATAGCCTCAGCCGTCCTCGCGTTCGATTGCGCGCCAGCCAATATCGCGGCGGCAAAAGCCCTGCGGCCAGACGATGCGATCAACCGCAGCATAGGCCTTGGCGGCAGCTTCGCGGACTGTTGGAGCCATCGCGGTAACGTTCAGCACGCGCCCGCCATTGGCGACCAGTTTCCCATCCTTCATCGCCGTTCCGGCGTGAAATATCTCAACACCATCGGCGCCTGCCTGGTCGACGCCGGAAATGACGCTGCCCTTCACCGGAGTTCCCGGATAGCCATCCGCAGCCAGAACAACCGTAAGTGCCGCATCGTCGCGCCAGCGCGCCGACATATGCGCCAGTTGCCCGTCAACCGCGCCGTTCAGCAGCGGCAGCAGATCGTCCTTCAGCCGCATCATGAGAACCTGGCATTCCGGATCGCCGAAACGGACATTGTATTCGATCAGCTGCGGCCCGTCTGTGGTAATCATAAGACCCGCAAACAGCACGCCCGAAAACGGCGTGCCTCTTGCCGCCATGCCGCGCACGGTGGGCTCGATGATCTCGTCCATGACGCGGGCGACCATCGCGTCGTCCATCACTGGCGCAGGCGCATATGCGCCCATGCCGCCGGTGTTTGGCCCGGTATCGCCCTCACCGACACGCTTGTGATCCTGCGCGGTGCCAAACGGAAGCGCGGTCTTGCCATCCACAAGACAAAAAAAGCTCGCCTCCTCACCTTCGAGAAATGCCTCAACCACAACTTCTTCACCGGCAACGCCAAACGACCCGGAAAAACAGTCATCGATCGCCGCCAGCGCCTCGTCGACCGTCATTGCCACTGTCACCCCCTTGCCCGCCGCAAGACCGTCGGCCTTGACGACGATCGGTGCGCCAACACCGCGCACATAGGCAGACGCATCGGCGGCGTTGCGGAAGCGGCCAAACGCGGCAGTCGGGATACCGTATTCGGCGCATAGTTCCTTGGTGAAGCTCTTTGAGCCTTCGAGCGCAGCTGCGGCCTGGCTCGGACCAAAGACACGAATGCCATTGTCGCGCAAAGCATCGCTCAATCCCGCAACCAGCGGCGCTTCGGGGCCAACCACGACAAGACCGATGTCATTGTCATGCGCAAATTTCACCACCGCGTGATGGTCTGCGGTATCTAACGCCACGAGTTCCGCCCAGCGTGCCACGCCCGGATTGCCTGGGGCCGCATAGAGGCGAGTCAGCAAAGGCGATCTGGCGAGTTTCCAAGCCAGCGCATCCTCGCGTCCGCCAGAACCGATCAGCAGAACATTCATCAACTCACCCGTAGAACAGGAATCCGGCGACCACAAAAATCGGGATCAAGACCGCGCCCGACCAAAGCATATAGCCGAAGAAGCTCGGCATCTTGACGCCCTGCTCGCGCGCAATGGCGTAGACCATGAAATTCGGCGCGTTGCCGATGTAGGTGTTTGCCCCCATGAATACTGCGCCGGCAGAAATCGCCGTCAACGTCAGCGCAAGATCGGTCATCAGCACCTGGGGATCGCCGCCTGCAAGTTCAAAGAACACCAGATAGGTCGGCGCATTGTCGAGGAACGACGACAGAATGCCCGTCATCCAGAAATAGGCCAGTTCATTGGGCTGACCGTCAGTCCCGGTCACGGCCGCAACCAGCGGGGCCAGCGCGCCATCCATGCCGGCCTTGAGGATCGCGATTACCGGGATGATACAGATGAAAATGCCGGCAAACAGCTTTGCCACTTCCAGGATCGGTCCCCAGGAAAAGCCGTTTGCGGCGCGCCAATCCTTGCGCGTGACAACCAGCGAAATCATCGCGAGGGCAAAGATGACGACATCGCGAACCAAATTCTGCAGTTCCACCGGCACGTTGAACACGGTGAATGCCACACCCGGCTTCCATGAGGCCGACATCAGGATGGCGCCGATCACACCTGCCAGCAGCGGAATGTTGACCAGACCACACAACCTGATGCGCGAGTCCGGCGTCGGGTCCTTGATCGGCTGCTTCTTGTCGTCAGACCTGTAGAGATACAGGTCGAGCGCAAGGAATGCAGCCAGCACCAGAGAGCCGACAAACAGCGTTTCCAGCGCCAGATGCTGTGTCGTCCAGAAGAAGTCGACGCCGCGCAGGAAGCCGACAAACAGCGGCGGATCGCCCAACGGCGTCAGAGAGCCGCCGATGTTGGACACAAGGAAGATGAAGAATACCACGACATGCACATTGTGGCGGCGATTGTCGTTGGCTCGGATGATCGGCCGGATCATGATCATTGACGCGCCGGTGGTGCCCACGACCGATGCCAGCAACGAGCCAACAAGCAACAGGCCGGCATTGAGCCAGGGTGTGCCATGCAGGTTGCCCGCCAGAAAGATGCCGCCAGCAATGGTGAACAGCGCAAACAGCAGCACAATAAACGAGATGTATTCGAGCAGCATTGTGTGTGCGACCGCTTCGGCTGCAGTTGCCGGGCCGAACGACATCGCCATCGGAATGATGACAAGCGCTGCCCAGAAGGCGCTGATCTTGCCGTAATGGTGTTCCCAGAAATGCGGGTAGAGCAACGGGCCGGTGGCGATCGACAACAGGATGCCGGCAAAAGGTATCGCCCAGATCAGCGACATGGTGGCGCCTGGCAGGCCTTCAGAGTTTTCTGCGGCAAGTGCCGATGCCGGCGCAATTGCACACGCTGCCAGAAGCAGCATCAGTGGCCAGATCCTGCGCATTGCCATTCCCTCCCCGGTCTCGACCAGACGACTAAAACCTTTTGCTTCGAGATGGAAGCTGTCCGGCGGCTAATCCCCAAATCCCATTGCGGCCCGGGATGCGCCACCCCACCGCCTTGACGCAATGGCCGCCGCCTGCCACTGCGGTTGTCCATGGATACGATCCAGAGCAAAGACAAGCAGGGCCGCGTGCTCGACGCACCATCCGGCCATTGGGTCTACCGCTGGCTGCCGCGCGCCGCCTGGCCTTACGCGCAGCTGGCGCGATGGGACCGGCCGATTGGCTGGCAATTGCTGATGTGGCCATGCTGGTGGTCGGTGGCGCTGGCTTCAAGCGCCTTCGCCACCCCGTCGGAATCGGTCTGGACGCTTCTGCCATCGCCCTGGGTGCTGTTCCTGTTCTGGGCGGGCGCCGTCGCCATGCGCGGCGCGGGCTGCACCTACAATGACATCGTCGACGAGGACATCGACAATCAGGTCGAGCGCACCAGGTCGCGGCCGCTGCCGTCAGGCAAGGTCAGCCGCAAGCAGGCCTGGCTGTTTCTGCTTGTCCAGGCGCTGATCGGCCTTGCCGTGCTGCTGCAGTTCAACTCGTTTACAATCCTGCTCGGCGTGGCGTCGCTGGTGATCGTTGCGATCTATCCCTTCGCCAAGCGGGTTACCTGGTGGCCTCAGTTCGTGCTTGGCCTGGCGTTCTCGTGGGGCGCGCTGATGGGCTGGTCGGCAGAGTTTGCGTCCGTCGACCCTGCATCGCTGCTGCTTTACGCCGGCTCGATCCTGTGGGTCATTGGCTATGACACGCTCTATGCGCATCAGGACAAGGAAGACGACGCGCTGGTGGGCGTCAAATCGACAGCGCGGCTGTTCGGCGACAAAACGATTTACTGGTTGATCGGCCTCTACTCGGCAGCGCTTGTGCTGTTTGCCTGGGCGTTTGCGATGGCCGAGGTGCCAATGCCCGCACTTGCCGGGCTGATTGCCGCCGCCGCCCACATGTCGCGGCAGATCAGGACGCTCGACATCGACAATCCCGATCAGTGCATCAGGCTGTTCCGGTCGAACAACACAGTCGGGCTGCTGATTTTTCTCGGTCTGATCGGCGGCGCGCTTTGGCCCGCCGTCAGACCTTGGTTCTAGGAAACACTCAAGAGTCTGTTTTGCCGCCGTCAGGCTGAGACGAAAATGGCGATTTTCGAGCATCGGAGCGGAGCGTATCTGAAATACGTGAGCACCGAAGCGCAGAAAAACGCCATTTGCAGGCCAGACTCACGAGAGGCAAAATTGGCTCTTAATCGCGGGCGATGATCTCGGCGCCGTTGACAACCAGGCGCATGCCGAGATTGCCTTCCTTGCGGCGCGCCGCAAAGCGTGAACGGCGCGGCGTCGAGGAGGAGCGTTTGCGGCGGCCCTTGGCCTCGCGGGTGCGCAGGTCGCCCAGCGATTCTTCCAGCGTGCGGGCGACGCCGTCAGCTTCGACGATCATCATTGGCAGCTTGTAGGCCGAAGCCCAGGCACGCCAGTCAGCAGCGACATCTTCAAGGTCATGCGCCACCAGCAGCGGTACAGACATGGTCGGATCAAAATGCATCAGTTCCAGCGTCACCGTGACAACGCCTTCGCCATCTTCCATGGCTCGGGCGGCAACGCCGCGAAACGCCTTGGCCGGCATCAGCATGGTCACCGGCAGGCCGCTCTTTTCAAGCACCCGCTTCACAACAACACCACGCTGGTCAATGGAAAAATTGACATCCCCATTCTCGTCGCGGGTCGCGTAACTCACAGCCTGCGGCAGGCGAAACGGGTCAAGCCGCAATTCCTGGCCTGCCCAGACCGGCTTCAATCCGGTTGTCATCATTGTCGTATCCCTGTTGCTCTCGAGAGCCGTTTTTCCGGATCCCGTGCCGGTGTGTTCCCGGCTTGTTATGTGAGCAGACTACGGGTGGCCTCTTACCGTCGGCCTTAGAAGTTCGGTTAAATTTGTTTAGACGCCTCCGATGGTTAGCGGAATCCAACCAAGCGAAAGATTCTGGAAAGAATCGCTCAAATGACCTTGTTGGGGTTCATGATTCCCGCCGGATCGAACGCGTGCTTGATACGCTGCATCAGGTCGATCGCAAGCGGCTGGGCGGTGGCGATCAATTCGTCGCGCTTCATCCGGCCAATGCCGTGCTCTGCCGAGATCGACCCGTTCAATTCACGCACGATCTCGTGCACCGCGTCATTCATCGCGCGCGAGCGCGCGAGATAGTCAGCCGCGTCGGCGCCAACCGGCTGCGAGACGTTGTAGTGCAAATTGCCGTCGCCCATATGGCCGAAACAGACCGGACGCGCGCCCGCGGCCACGTTCTCGACGGCTTCATCTGCACGAGCGATGAATTCGGGGATCGCAGCGACCGGCACCGAAATGTCGTGCTTGATCGAGCCGCCCTCCGGCTTTTGTGCGTCCGACATGTTTTCGCGCAGCGCCCAGAAAGCGTCACATTGCGCAATCGTTTCGGCCAGCACCGCATCATTTGCTTCGCCAGCTTCAAGCGCCGCGGCCAGAATATGTTCGATCAGGCTGCGCGCCTCTTCCGGCGAGCGGCCCGATGATACCTCCATCAGCACATTCCACGGGCTGCGCTCAGAAAGTGGCGCAACTGACCCCGGCACATGGCGCAGGACAAAATCGAGCGGCGCATCGGCCATCAATTCAAATGCCGTGAGCGACGGGCCCGCGTCCGACAAGGCGCGCGTCAGCAGCGCCAGCGCCTGCTCAGGTCCAGCCACCGCAACCCACGCCACCTCGCGCCCCTTTGGCTTGGGATAGAGCTTCAGAACCGCAGCGGTGATGACGCCGAGCGTGCCCTCCGCGCCAATGAACAGGTCTTTCAGATCGTAGCCGGTGTTGTCCTTCTTCAGCTTGCGCAGGTCATTCAGAACTTCGCCGGTCGGCAGCACGACCTCTAGCCCAAGGCACAGATCGCGCGCCACGCCATAGGCCAGCGCGCCGACGCCGCCAGCGTTCGAGGAGAGGTTGCCGCCAATCTGGCAAGACCCCTGCGATGCAAGCGTCAGAGGAAACAGGCGATCTTTTGCGTCCATCGCCTCACGCAGATTGTGAAGGATAACGCCTGCCTCTGCGGTCACTGTGTTGGATTGCAGATCGATTTCGCGAATGCGATTGAGCCGCGACAGCGACAACACGATCTCGTTGCCGCTTGCGTCAGGCATCTGGCCGCCGACAAGACCGGTATTGCCGCCCTGTGGCACGATTGCCGTCTTCGTCCCGGTCGCCAAACGCAAGATGGCGCTAACCTCGTCCACCGATCCCGGGCGCAGGACAAAGCGCGCCTTGCCGCCATAACGCCCGCGTGGCTCGACTGAATAGGGCGCCATATCGTCGCCGTCCAAGGCATAGTCATCACCGACAATTGCCGCGAACTGCCCGATCAGTTCATTGCCCATCGCACCGCCAGACGAATAGTTCATTGCCGATCTCTACGCCGTGGCTTCGAGGTTGTCACGCGGCGCGGCGGCGCGCACCAGCCGGTCATTGATCGCCTCCCCCAGCCCTTCGGCAGGAACCGGCTCAACGGCAATACTCAATGGGCGTCCGGCATCGAGTTCGTTCATGAAGTCGAACAGATTGGCCGCCGCCTCCCGCAGGTTGCCAGCCGCAGACAGATTGAGCATGGCGGAGGCGTGTTCGGCTCCGCGCGCACGCGTTCGTCCAAATGCAAGCAAGGCTTCACCGGGACGCACTTCGTCGACATTGAGGCGCAGGGCGGCATTGGGCGCATAGTGCGACAGGAGCATGCCTGGCGCCTGCACCTTGCCGCCTGTCGCCTGAACAACAGACAAGCCTGTAACACGTTCGATGTCCTGCGTCGCCGTTCCCCCCGGACGCAGTAGATGCACGACACCATGTTCCACCTTGATGATTGTCGATTCCAGACCGACCGGCGTGCGGCCGCCATCAACGATCAGTCCGATCCTTGCGCCAAGATCAGCTTCCACCGCCTGCGCGCTGGTGCCGGTGATCCGGCCCGACGAGTTGGCGCTGGGGGCCGCAATAGGCCTGCCCAGGCGCTGCACCACCTGCGAGGCGAAACCGCGCGGAAACCGCAAGGCGATCGTGTCGAGGCCCGCCGTCACCAGCGGATGGATGTTTGCGGCGGGCCGCATCGGGACCACCACTGTCAGCGGCCCCGGCCAGAACGCTTCGACCAATCGTTTGGTGAGTGGATCGAACTGGCCAATGGCGCGCGCCATGTCGAGGCTGCTCACATGAGCGATGAGCGGATTGAAGCGTGGCCGGCCCTTGGTTTCAAAGATACGCGCCACCGCGCCGCCGTTTGCGGCATCAGCGGCCAGCCCGTAGACGGTCTCGGTCGGCACGGCGACCAGTTGGCCTGCCTGCAGAAGTTCGACCGCTTCGTCCAGCGCCTGCGCTGCGTCAACAATCCGTGCCAAAGGTCTTCTCCTTGCTGCACGACATGGCACAGACCAGCTTCAGAAAAAAAGCGGCAATTGATAAAATTCGAACGACCGCCTCAACACGACGTGAAACCCAAGCGCGTATAACGGGTGCAACTCAATCGGGGAATGAGGTTTGAACATGCGTGGAATCTGTCTGGCGCTCTTGGCCGCCACCGCATCAGTCAATGTCGCCGCAGCAGATCAGTCGCGACCGGAATCGCCGTCGATCATCTATATCGGTTCGGCTGCGGCGCCATCTGCCACTGCCACAAGTGAATCAATTATCGCGCTTGGAGAGCCCGGCGTCGAGGTGATCAAAGTCGCGGCAGTCACCAAGAAGAACCGGCCGGCACAGATGCCTATGGTGATCCGCGGCGGTATCGTAGGCGACGCATTCGCTGCACCGCCAGCCGCCCCGGTTACCTTGCCTGCAGACGTCAAAGCCGCCCCGGGCGCACCCGTTGAATCTATGCCGACAGCCGCAAACGGCATACCGGCAGCTCCACCTTCGATGGCGACTATGGCCCCACCAACATCTCCGCCAAACCCGATGCGCCGTCCCGCCATCATGCCAGGCTCTGGCCCCCGCTAAGCCGGGGACCAGTTCGCCTAACCGGCGATTTTTGAGAAGTCGGCGACCTGGCCGGTCGCCGCCCGGATGCGGGCGAGCAGCGCCAGACGGTTGGCGCGCACTGACTGGTCTTCATCGTTGACGAGAACATCTTCAAAGAATGAATCAACCGGCTCACGCAATGCGCCAAGCGCGCGCATGGCGGCGGAATAGTCTTGTTTTTGAATCGCTTGCGCTGCGTCCTTCTCAGCCTGATTCACCGCTTCATACAATGTCTTTTCGGCCTGCGCGCTGAACAGAGCCGGGTCAACCGCGTCAGCGACGGCTGTGCCCTTCTTCTCTTCTGCCGCCAGAATGTTTGCCGCGCGCTTGGTGCCTGCCAGCAAATTCTTTCCCGCCCCGGTGTCAAGCAGCGCACCCAGCGCCTCGACACGCTGCACGATTGCCAACAGGTCATCGGCATCGGGCGTGATCACCGCATCAATCAAATCATGCCGCGCACCCTTGTCGCGCAGATAGACTTTTAGACGGTCGTGGAAGAAGGAGAGAAGGTCGCCTTCAATCGCATTCCGCGCTTCACCTCCCGCTTCGGGGAATTTGTTCATCGCGAGTTGCAGGAAGTGAGCCAGGCCCAGCTGCACCCGATTCTCCACCAGTATCCGGATCACGCCCAGCGCCGCGCGGCGCAGCGCAAACGGATCTTTTGAGCCCGTCGGCTTCTCATCGATCGCCCAGAACCCGACGAGCGTGTCCAGCTTGTCAGCCAGCGCCACAGCAATCGACACCGGGTCTGCCGGCACAACATCGCCTGGTCCCTGCGGCTTGTAGTGCTCTTCGATAGCTGCGGCGACGGAAGAGTTCTCACCTTGCAGCAGCGCGTATTTGCGGCCCATCGCGCCCTGCAGTTCAGGGAACTCGCCGACCACTTCGGTCTGCAGATCGGCCTTGGCGAGCGATGCGGCGCGGCGAGCCAATTGCGCCAGATCACCCTCCCCTTGAGGGGGAGGGTCGGACCGCAGGTCCGGGGTGGGGTGAGCACCTTGAACACCCCCACCCGCCGCTTCGCGGCGACCTCCCCCCTCGAGGGGGAGGTGACGCGCCAGCTCTGCCGCCAGCGCAGCCACCCGCTCGACGCGTTCTCCCTGCGTGCCAAGCTTGGCGTGGAACAGCACGCCAAGATGATCCAGCCGCGCCATGCGCTGGTCGAGCGGTTTTGTCAGATCGAGGCCAAACTTTTCCGCCGACGTTTTCAGCGCGTCAAGGTCGGGCAGGTTCGCCTGGTCGGTCTTCCAGAAATAGAGCGCATCCGATAGACGCGCGCGCACCACCTTGCCATTGCCGCGCGCGATGTCCTTGCCGCCGTCCGTGGCTTCGATATTGGCCGTCAGAAGGAAGCGGTTGGCGAGTCCCTCGCCGGAGGCCGGAGCCACCACAAAACACTTCTGGTTGGCGCGGATGGTCAGGCGGATCACCTCGGCGGGGATCTGCAAAAAGTCCTGCTCAAACTCGCCCATCAACACGACCGGCCATTCGACCAGTCCCGACACTTCCTCCAGCAGGCCGTCGTCTTCGACCAGCTCAAGGCCGGCAGCAAAGGCAAGGTTCCTGGCGTCGGTGCGGATGATTTCCTTGCGTCGCCCGGCGTCGAGCACAACCTTCGCCGCTTCCAGTTGGGCGACATAGTCCTCGAAGCGGCGCACCGTGATCCGGCCCGGCGCATGGAAGCGGTGGCCATAGGTAACATTGCCCGAACGGATGCCGTCGATGTCGAAGTCGACCACAACCGGCTCTTCGGTCTCGGGTCCGAATGTGCAGACAATCGACTGCAACGGCCGCACCCAACGCAGCGAGCCAGGCTTTGCCGAGGCCTTGCCCCAGCGCATCGACTTTGGCCATGGAAACGAGCGGATCACGGCCGGGATCAGTTCCGCGATGATTTCTTCTGCCGCCCTGCCCGGCTTGACCAGATGAGCGACGTAGAAATCGCCCTTTTTCGGGTCGGAATGTTTATGGGCCTGCGAAATGTCGGAAAGCCCCGCCTTGCGCAGGAAACCGGCAATCGCCTGATCGGGCGCGCTGGTCGAGGGTCCCTTGATCTCTTCACGCACGTCCTTTGAGCGAGCGGTCAGGCCACGGATGTCGAGCGTCAGACGGCGCGGCGTCCAGTATTCCTGGCAGCCCTCATAGGTCAGCCCGGCCTCGACCAGGCCGTCGGTGACCATCTTGCGCAGATCGCCGGCAGCCTTGCGCTGCATGCGGGCGGGGATTTCCTCGGAGCGGAGTTCAAGCAGAAGATCTGGCATCGGTGTCTCGGGCAAATTGTCCGCCGCGCCAATAGCAAGCGCGGGCGGCAATGTCACCCGCTACGCGCCTCAGGTCGTTCCAGATCGCCGGAGGTGAGGAACCTTGTTTGGCAACACACCATTCCAACAACGTCGCCGGCTGCCAGACGTGCCCCTCAAACTCGCCTCAGGTGTCGTATTCGCCGTCTTCCCACGGAGCATAAAAGCTCAGAGTATTTCCCGGCATGGCCTCAACACGCCAGAGATCATCTGGCTCTGGCTCGTATTTGACACCGTCCTCTTCGACTGTTTCCATTGCAACGGGCACCAGACCGAACACCAATCCGTGTCGTTCCAATGAGAATGGCCGGACCCAGATGTCAGTCATCTCAATTTCGCCAAAGCGTTGTTCGTGTTCCAATTCGGCGCGTTGCCAATCGGCTTTCGTGATCTTGTCTCTCGCACCAACCAAAGTGACCAGATCTTCGACGAGATTTCCGTCCTGGTCGAAAACATAGGTTACTGCGAAATCAAGACTCGTCTTTCCATCGTAGCTTACCTGCGTCTCCTGGTAGATCAGGCGGCCGTCCGGCAAACGCCCGACACGTTCGAGGTGGTAATCATCTGGTATCAGATGGATTTTCTCAGGTGCGCCAGAATTTTCCAAGTGTTCCTCTCCAACAGACTATCGCCAGAAGCCTGTCGAAATAGCAACTATAGATTAATAAAAACAAAAATCTCTCTCTTAGGTTGCATGACCACCCGCCTTCGTCTGCAAAAACGCCTCGCCACAGGCTTTCGCCAGATTGCGCACGCGCAGGATGTAGTTCTGGCGCTCGGTCACCGAGATCACGCCACGCGCGTCGAGCAGATTGAACGCATGGCTCGCCTTGATGCACTGGTCATAGGCAGGCAGAACCATCAGGTGCTCGCCAACGTTCGCGCCAGCCTTTGGCGCTCCTGCATCCAGCAGCGCCGTGCACTCACGCTCGGCGTCTTCAAAGTGGCGGAACAGCGTCGCAGTGTTTGCGTATTCAAAATTGTGCCGCGAATATTCCTGCTCGGCCTGAAGAAACACATCGCCATAGGTAACCTTCTCGTCGCCTTCGAGGCCATTGAAATTCAGGTCGTAGACATTGTCGACGTTCTGCACATACATCGCCAGCCGTTCGAGGCCATAGGTCAGTTCGCCCGACACGGGCGCGCATTCGATGCCGCAAACCTGCTGGAAATAGGTGAACTGCGACACTTCCATGCCGTCGCACCAGCACTCCCAGCCGAGTCCCCAGGCGCCCAGCGTCGGGCTTTCCCAGTCGTCCTCGACAAAGCGGATATCGTGCAGCAGCGTGTCGACGCCGATCGCCTCCAGCGAACCCAGATACAGTTCCTGCAGGTTCGGCGGGTTCGGCTTCAGGATGACCTGATATTGGTAATAATGCTGCAACCGGTTTGGGTTCTCGCCATAGCGTCCGTCCTTGGGGCGGCGCGACGGCTGCACATAGGCTGCCTTCCAGCCGAGCGGTCCAAGCGCCCGCAGAGTGGTGGCCGGATGGAACGTGCCTGCGCCAACTTCCATATCGTAAGGCTGCAAGATGACGCAGCCGTGGCGCGCCCAATAGTCATGCAGGGTCAGTATCAGGCCCTGAAATGAGCGGGTCGGATCAAGGTGTTCGGGGCGTGAGGTCACAAAATCGGTTCCTGAACGAAGTGCCGCTTCCCTAGAGCCGCAGCGCTGGAGGGTCAAGCAATAGCCGCCAGACGTCGACCTCAGGCCGCTTTCCCGCCCAAGAAAACGCGCTATGTTCAGATCAAGGGACCCCGCATCCGCACGCACAGGAGACAATGATGCGACGTCTGTTTGTTACAACTCTGGTGGCGGCAATCGCACTTGGCTCAGCCATGCCAGTCGCCTCCGCCCAGTTTTTCCCAAATGGCGGGCCGCGCGGCGGTTTCCAGGATTACGACCCGGTGACCGGCTATCTGTGCGTCACGCCGTCCTGCGATGTGGTTCGCATGAGCGAGGCGCGCTGTATCTGCACCAAGGACAATCCGGGTGAACGGCGGCTGAGCCGGCTCAAACTCACCTGCAGCAAACGCGAGGCGGGCAAATGGATCGCCTGCCCTGTCAAGCCGACATACGGCCGCTGACCGGATCAGGGAAGCTTCAGCTCAAGACCTGGATAGATGCGGTTCGGGTTGCCACGCAGTTCGGGATTCAGGTCGAGAATCTCCTGATAGCGCTGGCCGGAACCCAGTTTTTCAACCGCAATCGACCATAGTGACTGGCCCGGTCCAACCCTGTAGACACCTGTAGCGGGAGTTGCTGCACCGCCATTCATGTTAGGGGGCGTGGCCAGTGTTGCTTGCGGCGATCCCGGCGCCGGCGTGGTCGGCGCATCGATCGTTGAGCCCTTGTCCAGGCTTGCAACATCCCTTGCCGCCAGTTCAGGCATGCCGTTCTTCAACTTTTCCAGCACGGACGCAAGAACCGGAGGATCCGGCTTCAGGTCCCTGGCGTGCGCCCACTGGAAGGTAGCCTCAAGCTTGCGGCCAACGCGCCAGTATGCGTCACCGAGATGGTCGTTGAGCACCGGATCTGCCGGTTGCAGCGCAACAGCCCGCTCAAGCTCTGTGACAGCTTCGTCGAATCTGCCGAGCCTGTAATAGCCCCAGCCAAGCGAATCGATGATGAAACCGTCTGACGGGCGCAGTTCGACCGCCTTCTTGATCATGTCCAACCCCTCATTGAGGTTCATGTTCATGTCGATCCAGGAATAGCCGAGATAGTTCAGCACATTCGGCTGATCGGGATAGAGTTCCAGCGCCTTGCGGAAATTCGGCTCAGCCTTTGGCCATTGCTTCAGCCGTTCATAGGCAATGCCGCGCTGGTAGAATACAGACCAGTCCGTGCGGGAGGGGTTCTTGATCCGCTCGACAGCGCGGTCGTAGACCTTTGCGGCGGCGGCATAGTCTTCAGCCCCGGCGTGAACCCCGCCGAGCGCCAGATAGGCGCGCACATCATCGGGATCGCGCGCAACCAGATCGTTCAGATATTTGACCGCCTCGTCAGTGCGCTTCAACTCGGCAAGGTCAAGGCCCATCTGAAGTTCGGCAATGCGCCGAAGCGGCGACGTGTCTGGCACCTGGCCATAAAACTTGATCGCCTCGTCCAGATTGCCCTGCTGCTCGGCTACACCGCCGAGCTGAACAAGAATAGCGTCATTTTTCGGCGACAGCGCCCGCGCCATTTGCAGGTAGAGCCTGACAAATGCTTCGCCACCGCCGCGATTGAGCGCCGTGGCAATATCGAACAGCATTTCCGCTGCCCCATCCTGCACGGTCGGAACCAGCTTCGGGATCGGCTTGCCAGCCGCAATGTCGGCGCGCAGCGCGCCGGTGGTCGGGCGCAGCGGATTAAACTCATCAACCCGGCTCAGAACTTCCAGCGCCTTTTCCTTGTCGCCGGTGCGCGCCAGGAAACCTGCATGCGATTCGAGCAGCCTGACATAGGCTTCCGGCGCAACGTCAGCTTGCGACCGCGCAATCGTCGTTTCCTCGTAGGCCGCCGCGGCCTCTGGCTTCATGTCTGCATAGTCGGCGATCAGGGCGCGATGCACATTGAGGAACAGATTATACCATTCCGGTCCCTTCAAGGTGCCAAGGTAGTCCATTCCCGCTTTCGGATCTCCCGCCCCGGTCTTGACCCAGGCGGTCATCACGCCAGCGATCAACTTATCGAGATCAGAGGTCAGCGCGATCTTGAGGAAGCTTTCGGCCTCGATGAACTTTTTGGCGCGGATGGCATCAACGGCCAGTGCCACGCGCGAAAACCGCTCGACATCAGCCACCTGCTTCAACTTGTCGGCGATCGGCAGCGCCTCATCGAAGGAGCCGTTGGCGATCAGCCCCAGCATCAGGCTTTGCTGCATCGTCTGGTCATCAGGACGCTCGCTAAGCGCCTGTTTGTAATAGGCGATCGCCTGATCGAGATTGTTGTCAGCCTCGGCCGCACGGCCAGCCAGATAGGCGCCGGAATAGGACGTAAACGGAGACACCTCGACCGCAACGGCCTCGGCGTTCGCCTGTCCAATTGCGCCGATCACTGCTGCGACCGACACAGCCGCGAGCAGCGTCCTAACCTTCAACCGCATATATTCGAATCCCTTTGCGCCCATCGGCTGCGGATACATTGTCCACAAGCATGGCCTTTTTGCGAACCCGGTTCAACTGTGCTCGTCAGGACAATGCCCCTCGCGGCGTCAATTGACCCGGCTGATGCAGAAGTCGATCACGTCGAGCAAGGCGCTCTTCTGCGGTGTCTGCTGCAACGGGGCGAGCGCGTCGCGGGCAATGTCGCCATAGTGGCGGGCGCGTCCGATCGTATCGGAAATTGCTCCATAACGAGCGATCAGGCCAAGTGCGTGGTCCAGCTCACCGTCGCCAGACTTGCCGCCCTCGATCGCCGATTTCCAGAATTCTCGATCTTCCGCCGTGCCCCGCCGATAGGCCAGGATTACCGGCAGCGTCACCTTGCCTTCGCGGAAATCATCGCCGGTGTTCTTGCCCAGATCCTTGGCGCTGCCGCCATAGTCCAGAGCGTCATCGACCAGCTGGAACGCCAGTCCCAGATTGACGCCATAGGAGCGCAATGCGTTGCGTTCTGCCTTGCTCGCTGCTGCGATCACCGGGCCGACTTCGGCTGCGGCTGAAAACAACGCGGCGGTCTTGGCCTTGATGACTGACAGATAGTCATCTTCGGTTGTTTCGAGGTTCTTTGCCGCCGCCAGCTGCCAAACTTCGCCTTCTGCGATGACTGAAGCGGCTGTCGAGAGAATATCGAGAGCGTCGAGGGAACCAACCTCCACCATCATGCGGAACGCCTGGCCGAGCAGGAAGTCGCCGACCAGCACACTCGCCTGGTTGCCCCATATGGTGCGCGCCGTCTTGCGGCCACGCCGCAGATCGCTCTCATCAACCACATCGTCATGCAGCAGGGTCGCGGTGTGCATGAATTCGACCGAGGTGGCGAGCTTCACATGCTTGTCGCCCGTGTAGCCAAACATCTGGGCCGACGCCAGCGTCAGCATCGGCCGCAATCGCTTGCCGCCTGAGGAAATCAGGTGGTTGGCGATCTCGGGGATCATTTCAACATCCGAGCCCGCCTTGGACAGGATCAGCTCATTCACCGCCGCCATGTCGGCGGCCGTCAGGTCGACCAATGCCTGGATCGAAGGCGCTTCGCGCTTTCCTTCGCCAAGAGACACAACAACACCCACGAAAACCACTCCTGCCTGAGCATCACAAGACGCCTGTACAAACTATGTCGACTGCTTATGCGTCGGCAAGGGGCGAATTGGCGCGGCACTGGCGATCAGGCCTGCCGCTTGACGCCGTTGCCAAGCGTGCTAACGCCTGCCCTGTATCAATTCACAGGCTGAGAACATGAACCCGACTGTGCAGATCTACGGCGCGCTGGCGATTGCGGTCGTGCTTGAAGTCATCGCCACATCTTTCCTGAAGCAATCAGCCCAGTTTACCAACCCGGTGCCTTCGGTGCTGACTCTCGTCTTTTATGGAATGGCCTTCTACGTGCTGTCATTCTCGCTGGCTACAATTCCGGTCGGCATTGCCTACGCCATCTGGAGCGGGCTCGGCATCGTGCTGATTTCGCTGGTCGGCTATTTTGTTTTCAACCAGTCGCTCGACCTGCCCGCTATCATTGGCCTCGGCCTCATCATCGCAGGCGTCATCGTCGTCAATCTGTTCTCGAAGTCAGTGCCGCACTGAACGGTGCGCAGTTTACTTCCTAGCGCCTGCCTGCCAACGTCTGTCCATGCTTGAGCTCGTCCGCACCAACGATCCGGTCGTCATCTCGTTTATCGAGGCGCTGCTGCGCGATGCAGGGATTGTGCATTTCATCGCCGACCAGAACATGAGCATCATCGAAGGATCGCTCGGGATCCTCGCAAAACGCGTCATGGTCGACGGCGAACGGCTGGACGAGGCAAAGCGGCTTCTTGCCGAAGCAGGCGTCGCCGGTGAGATCAAGGATTGAGTCAGGACCTGCCCGCTGGCCACACGCTTGACGCGTTTCATCGCGGGCGGTTTCATCTTGTCCAGCCGCAACGCGGCCATCGTGCCGGCATGGACGGCCTGGTGCTCGCCGCATCGGTCCCGGATGGGTTTTCTGGTCAGGTCACCGACCTTGGCGCAGGATCGGGTGTCGCAGGGCTCGCCGTCCTGTCGCATTGCCCGCATGCACGTGCTCTGCTGGTCGAGCGCGACCCTGACATGGCGCTAGCTGCACGGCTGACCATCGGCCATCCGGCCAATCGTGCTCTTGCCGGGCGTGTCAGAGTTGTCGAAACCGATGTCGAACTGGCTGGCAAAGCGCGCACGGATGCAGGACTTCTCGATCGCAGCGCCGATTTTGTGCTGATGAACCCGCCCTTCAACGCTGCAGACGACCGCGCGAGCAACGATATGCTTCGCCGTGACGCCCATGTGCTGCGCGACGGGTTGCTGGCGGCCTGGGTGCGCACTGCCGCCGCCATCGCTGCGCCCGGCGCCGGCATTGCGATCATTGCCCGGCCTGCTTCTCTGCCGGAACTACTGAATCTTCTCAATGGCCGCGCAGGTGGCGTTGAAATCGTCCCGATCCATCCCCGCGCCAGCGAACCAGCCATCCGCGTGCTGCTGCGTGGCTGGAAAGGCTCGCGCGCGCCGCTGCAGCTCCTGCCGCCGCTGGTGCTACATGAAGGGCCGTCCAACCAGCTGACCGGACGCGCCGACGCCATTATCAATGGGCGGATGGGGCTAATCGAAACGTAACGCCATTGCGAAGCTCGCCGGACTACCTACATCCGCTGAAACGGAGTTTCCCAGTTGTTCGGCTTCCTCAATCGCTTGCTGCCCAAATCCTGGCGTTCTGACGCCACGGTCATTCCGGTTATCCGCCTGCACGGCGCGATCATGTCCGGCGGTGGCGCGTTCCGGCAAAACCTGTCGCTGGCCTCGTCTGCGGCCCTGATCGAAAAGGCGTTTGCCTACAAGGACGCGCCCGCAGTCGCGATTTCGATCAATTCGCCCGGCGGCTCGCCGGTCCAGTCGCGGCTGATCTACAAGCGTATCCGCGATCTTGCGCGCGAGAAGAACAAGCAGGTCTATGTCTTTGTCGAGGACGTTGCGGCGTCGGGCGGTTACATGATCGCCATCGCCGGTGACGAGATCATTGCCGACCCTTCCTCCATCGTCGGCTCGATCGGCGTCATTTCCGCCAGCTTCGGCTTCACCGAGTTGATCAAGAAGATCGGCGTTGAACGGCGTGTCCACACCGCCGGCGGCAACAAGTCAGTGCTTGACCCGTTCAAACCGGAAAAGAAGGAAGACGTCGAGCGCCTGAAACAGTTGCAGCTTGAGGTGCACCAGACCTTCATCGACCTGGTGAAGGAGCGGCGCGGCGCAAAGCTTGCCGACGATCCGGACCTGTTCACCGGCCAGTTCTGGGCGGGCGCTGCCGGGCAAAAGCTCGGTCTGGTCGACGAACTTGGAGACATGCGCTCCTTCCTGCGCGATCGCTTCGGCGACAAGGTCAAGCTGGCGCTGGTGACGCCGCAGCGCGGCTTTTTCGGACGCCGCCTTGGCTTCATGGGCAGCAGCATTGACGCTGGCGACATCGCCGCCAACGCGGCGGGCGGCCTAGCCGAAATTGCAGAATCCAGGGCGCTTTGGGCGCGGTTTGGCCTTTGATCCGCCGCAAAAACGCGGTTACACTGTCTGTGTCCGGTCATTCGTGACCGTTTCCAGCGCTAAGGAGGCGCAAGCGGCATGCCGCAGTTGATCCTGTTAGCAGTTATCGGCGTCATCGCCTATGTCGGCTACCGGTCGTTCATCCGGGAGGCTGAGAAGGTCACGGCCCGGTTGCGCCGCGCCGAGCAGGAAGCCAAGACCCACGCATCTGGCACCCTGGTCAAGGATCCGGTGACCGGCGAATATCGTCTCGCCAAGGACTGACTGCACAACGGGTCTGTGACGACGACGCCTTTCCCGCTATAGCCGGTGCATGACTGACACTGAGCCTTCAGCCGTGCGCGAAACAGCGCCGGCCAAAATCAACCTTGCGCTTCACGTTACGGGTCGTCGGTCCGACGGCTATCATTTGCTCGACAGCCTGGTGGTTTTCACGCGCTTCGGCGATCTGATCGAAGTTGAATCTGCCGATACGGACAGTTTTTCGGTCGATGGCCCCCTCGCACAGGACGTCCCCAC
Source organism: Mesorhizobium sp. (assembly GCA_036742015.1). Classification (GTDB taxonomy): domain Bacteria; phylum Pseudomonadota; class Alphaproteobacteria; order Rhizobiales; family Rhizobiaceae; genus Mesorhizobium_A. Next base: position 66,673 of record DAINRF010000014.1, read on the forward strand.
CGACGCTGGCAATCTTGTGCTGAAAGCGCGCGACGCGTTGCGGCAGGCTTTACCCTCCCCCTCGTGGGGAGGGTCGCCCGCAGGGCGGGTTGGGGGTATTGGCCCCGCTGTCGCCATCCGCCTCACCAAGAACCTGCCGATCGCCTCCGGCATTGGTGGCGGGTCGTCGGACGCCGCCGCAACCCTCAAGGCGCTGAACCGGTTGTGGAATGCCGGGCTCTCCGAGGCGCAACTCGCGGCAATCGCACTGCCCCTTGGCGCAGACCTCCCCATGTGCCTGACGGCAAAGCCGTTGATTGCGCGCGGCATTGGAGACGACCTCACGCCTGTCGCAAATGTGCCCGCCATCCCGCTGGTTCTGATCAATCCCAACGCTCCGGTGGCAACGGCTTCTGTCTTTGCCGCATTGGAGAACAGGGACAACACACCTCTGCCGCCTTTGCCGCGCAGCTTTGATTTCCACGGCCTGCGCAATTGGCTCGACACGACGCGCAATGACCTCCAGGCTCCAGCTCTGAAAGTCGAACCAGCCGTCGGACAGGTCATCCGCGCACTCGACAAGGCAGACTCCGGCTTTACGCGCATGTCGGGTTCGGGAGCCACCTGCTTTGGCCTGTTTGAAACCAACAATGTCGCCAAGCGCGCCGCAGCGTCGATCCGTCAGAGCCACCCCGGCTGGTGGGTCGCAACCACCCGCGCGATTGCATCAGAGGAGACAACATGACCGCCCAACCCGCCCGCGACTTCATCCCGGTCTCGATCGCCGTGCTGACTGTGTCGGACACACGAACGCTGGCCGACGACAAATCCGGCCAGACGCTCGCCGACCGCATCACCGCCGCCGGTCACCGGCTGGCGGACCGCGCCATCGTCACCGACGACACGGCGTTGATCCGCGAGCGCGTGCTCACATGGTCGCTCGATCCGGGCATCGACGTCATCATCACCACCGGCGGCACCGGGTTCACCGGCCGCGATGTGACGCCCGAGGCGCTTGAACCGGTTTTTGAAAAGAAAATGGACGGCTTTTCCGCAGTCTTCCACCGCATCTCATACGAGAAGATCGGCACCTCGACGATCCAGAGCCGCGCCACAGGCGGCGTCGTCAACGCCACCTATGTCTTCGTGCTGCCCGGCTCTCCTGGCGCGTGCAAGGACGCCTGGGATGGCATCATCGCCGCCCAACTCGATTACCGGCACATGCCCTGCAATTTTGTGGAGATCATGCCGCGGCTGGATGAGCACCTGAAGCGCGGCGGCGGCTGATCATTTCTGCGCCGGCGCCCGGACGATTTCAGCCGGCAGCTGCACTGGTGGCGTGCCTCGCCCCAGCGCCCCCAGATCCTGCCCATTCATCAGCGAGGCCAACGCCTGCGTCTTCGCCATCAGCAGACCGTCCGCAAAGGGCGGCGTCTGCTCAAACAATCGCGTCCAGAATCCGGGCATGCCGATGTGCGAGCGGGTAAAGCGCGCTGGCCTCGCACCCTCGCCCATGTGCAGCAGCGCCTGTTCGGTCCAGCCTTCGGTCAGGCGTGCGCCCGGTTGCAGCACCAGCAGCCATTGGCCGCGCGACCGGCTGACCGCGTCCGCCAGCCCCGCCTCTCCCACCAGCGTGCAGCCGGCATGTTCCGCGACCATTCGCGTCTGATCGGTTGACCCCAGATCATGCACGACGACCTCGCGCACCACACCCTCAATCGAGCCGCCAACCAGCGTAGCCAGCGTGCGCGCCAGCGTTTCCTCGTCATTCCTGGTCTGGATCAGCACGGAGATCATCGCCACCGCATAGCCCAAAGCCGATGGCCGCACCAGCGCCGCCGTTCCGGCAAATTTCATCAAAGTTCTTGCTTCGTTCTCATTTGATGGATAGGAATACATTCATCAGAACGGCGATTCGTTTGATTTCTGAATTGCCCCCGGAGCCCAGGACATGGAACAGATTCGCACAGCTGATGTTGCCGCCTTCACGGAAGGTGGAGCGGCCATGGCCAATGCAATGATCGACCACAGCGGATTGCGGGTCGGTGAAGACCGGCGGCGTGGCCGCGCGTCGGGCATCAACCCGTCCGGCCGCTATGAGCCCATGTCACGGCATGTGTTTGACGATGGCTGGAACTCGCTTGACGACCTGCCCGCCTTCAAGACCATGGTGCAGACGGAGCGGCCGCGCACCATCATCACCCGTAACGATTCGCCCGACATTTCGTTCGACCGCTCGATCAATCCCTATCGCGGTTGCGAGCATGGCTGTGTCTACTGCTTTGCCCGTCCGACCCACGCCTATATGGGCCTGTCTGCCGGTCTCGACTTCGAGACAAAACTGTTTGCCAAGCCTGACGCCCCGCGGCTTCTGGAAAAGGAGCTGTCGAAAGAGGGTTATGAGCCGCGCACCATTGCGATCGGCACCAATACCGATCCGTATCAGCCGATCGACCGCCAGTACAAAATCATGCGCGAGATCCTCGAAGTGCTCGACCGCCACAACCACCCGGTCGGCATTGTCACCAAGTCAGCGCTGGTGATGCGCGATATCGACATCCTGTCGCGCATGGCAGAGCGCGGACTGGCCAAGGTCGCGCTGTCGGTCACGAGCCTCGACGCAAAGCTGTCGCGCACGATGGAACCGCGCGCCGCCACCCCGTCGCGTCGGCTGGAAACCATCCGCGCATTGTCGCAGGCGGGCATTCCGACCTCTGCAATGGTCGCGCCGATGATCCCCGGTCTCACCGATCAGGAACTTGAGCGCATCCTCGATTCCGTTGCCTATGCGGGCGCGAAGGAGGCCGGATACATTATCCTGCGGTTGCCGCTGGAAGTCGCGCCTGTGTTCAAGGAATGGCTGCTGCGTCATTATCCCGACCGCTACCGCCATGTCATGTCTCTGATCCGCTCGATGCGCGACGGCAAGGACTATGACGCCGAGTGGGGCAAGCGCATGAAGGGCAGCGGGCCTTACGCCTGGCAGATCGGCCGCCGCTTCGAGATCGCCGCCAAGCGCCTTGGCCTGAACGTGGAGCGGCGCAAGCTGCGCACCGACCTGTTCAAGGCCCCCAACGGGCGGGCCGAGCAGTTGATGCTGTTCTAGGCGCTACAAACACGGCGCATAGCGCCACCACTTCCGTCCGGCGACCCGCCCCCTCCGTTGCCGACGGCGCCATCCCGGTTCGCCGCAAACTTCCGGGATGGCTTGCGGAGAATCGGAGCCGATGCGAGCCTTGCCGCCCAATGGCACGCTCACGCTCCGATTCTCCCCTTCTCTTCGACCTGCCGGTCCGGCCCGACTTTTCGGCTGAACTCAGGGCGCGCCAGCGCGGCCAGTGGCCGGTTGCCGGCACTGACGAGGCCGGGCGCGGGCCTCTGGCTGGCCCTGTCGTGGCTGCTGCAGTCATTCTCGACCCGGACAGGATCCCTGCGGGGCTGGATGATTCCAAACGCATGTCAGGCGAGCAGCGCGAGGTAGCTTATGCCGAGATCATCAGCCAGGCGCTGGCTGTCTGCGCAGCATCGGTCTGCGCAGCATCAATCGACGCTACCGACATCCGCAAGGCCAGCCTTGAGGCGATGCGCCGCGCGGTTGCCGGGCTCACGCTCTCTCCGTCGCTTGTGCTGGCGGATGGTCGCGATGTGCCACCGGGCCTGCCTTGTGAGGGCGCTGCACTGGTCAAGGGCGACCAGCGGTCGCAATCAATTGCCGCGGCCTCCATCATCGCCAAGGTGACGCGGGACCGTATGCTGGCCCAATGTGGCGCTGTGCATCCGGCCTACGGATTCGAGCGCCACGCTGGCTATGGCACCAAGGTCCATATGCTCGGCATCGAGATGCACGGCGCCCTGCCGGGCATCCACCGCATGACCTTTTCACCACTACGCCGGACCTGAGCCAGAACAGTCCTTCGCCAGCACAAAAACAAAAAAACCGCGGACAACGCCGCGGCTTTTCAAATTCTCGATCCGGCTGAAAACTAGACCCTTTCAGGTCCAAATGGAATCGTTCTGCCGGAGGGGATTTGGGCCAA
>DAINRF010000015.1:0-69550 GCA_036742015.1 Mesorhizobium sp.
TTGGCCCAAATCCGCTCCGGCAGAACGATTCCATTTGGACCTGAAAGGGTCTAGCTTGCGATCAGCCGTTCCACGGGGTCTACTGGCAGGAGTTCCAACGCCGGATTGTCCGGACGGAGAGACGCTTGACCACGACAGACAATATCCGCCCGGCTTCCACCGTCATGTTGTTGCGCGAGAGCGGTGGGCCGATGCAGGTGCTGATGGTCCGGCGCAATCAGCAGATTGATTTCATTTCCGGCTCGATGGTCTTTCCCGGCGGCAAGGTCGATCCGTCCGATCTCGCGCCGGAGTGGGAAAATCTCGCCGGCGGATGGTCGACCGTGCCGGAGAGTGAACGTGGACCGCGTGTTGCAGCTGCGCGCGAATTGTTCGAGGAGAGCGGCGTGCTGATGGCCGAAGGCGCCGAGATACGCGACGATGGCGTCACATTGGCCGCACGCAAGGCGATCGAGGCCGGGTCTCTGCGCTTTTCAAACTATCTTGCCGAGCGTGGGTTGAGGATTGATCTTGAAGCCTTCACCCTGTTTTCGCGCTGGCTGACGCCACCGGTGATGCCAAAGCGTTTTGATACGTATTTCTATCTGGCGGCAGCACCCGCCGGGCAGGTGGCGGTGTCCGACGGCCGCGAAACCGTCGAGACCGAATGGATCGAGCCGGGACTGGCGCTTGAGCTTGCCGCGCGCAAGCAGCGGTCAATCGTGTTTCCAACCCGGATGAACCTTGGCCTGTTGTCTGCCACACCAACGATGGCTGGTGCGGTTTCGGCGGCAGCTGCACGCGAACATCGCGTCGTGACGCCATCGCTTGAGGTGCGCAACGGCCAGCGTTTCCTGACGCTTGCGCCGGACCTCGGTTACGGCGCGGTTGAAGAGCCTTTGGACTTTTTGGGGACGCCAACATGACCGCAGGCTGGATAAATCTGATCGTTGTCATTGGCGTCATTCTGATTGCCGCCGCCGCCGTGATGATCGTTCATACCGTGGCGACGCGCCCGAAGGGACGCCCTTCCGGCAAGCTGGCCAAGCCGTCTAAGGCGCAACTTCGCAAGGTCAATCCAAAGACCGGCGATCTGTTCAGGTAACGCCCTTGCTTCAGCTGCGGCATGAGACCCGGCAGGTGGCTTGACGGGACAGCCGCCAAACCGCCAGAAAGCTCCGGACAAGGAGTTTTCACATGGTTGATCGTGTGGTCATCGCCGGCAGCGGCCAGGCAGGGTTCCAGGTGGCGGCCAGCCTACGGCAGGACGGGTTTGAAGGTGAGATCGCCATCGTCGGCGATGAGCCCGGCCTGCCCTATCAGCGGCCGCCGCTGTCAAAGGCCTATCTGAAAGAGGGGGTCGAGGACCGGCTGGTTTTCCGCAATCGCGATTTCTTCGAGAAGAACAATATCGAGCTGATGGATGCAGTCTCCGTGACAGGCATCGACAGGGCGGCGCACCAGGTGGCGCTGTCGATCGGCATCACGCTGGATTACGACCACCTGGTGCTGGCCACCGGCGCGCGCAACAGGCGGCTGCCGATCCCGGGCGTCGATCTCGACAATGTGCTGGAACTGCGCACGCTCGACCATGCGCGGCTGCTGCGGTCAAAATTCGAGGGCGCAAAATCGCTCGCTGTCATTGGCGGCGGCTTTATCGGGCTGGAAGTGGCGGCAACGGCGCGCGCTTTTGGCCTTGAGGTGACCGTGATCGAGGCGACCTCGCGGCTGATGTCGCGTATCGTGTCGCCTCCGGTGTCAAACTACTTCCTCGCCGTTCACCGCGAGACGGGGGTCGACGTCAGGCTAGATTCGATGGCGCGGGCGATCCTGAACGATGGCAAGGGCAAGGCCGCGGGCGTGGAGCTCAATGACGGCACGCAGATCGCCGCCGAGCTTGTGCTGGTGTCGGCAGGCATTGTGCCCAATGTCGAACTCGCCGAAGAGGCTGGTCTCTATGTGCATGACGGCATTCGTGTCGACGACCAGATGCTGACCGAGGATCCGGCGATCTCGGCTATTGGCGACTGCGCATCGTTCCCGTTTGGACAGGATGGAACCGTGGTGCGGCTGGAATCGGTGCAGAACGCCGTCGATCAGGCCAAATGCGTCTCGCTGCGGCTGGTCGGGCGGCCGGAGGCCTATCACAAGGTGCCGTGGTTCTGGAGCGATCAGGGGCCGCACAAGCTGCAGATCGCCGGCCTGACGCAGGGCGCAGACCATCACGAAATCATCGAGCAGGACGGAAAATTGTCGGTGCAGTGCTATCGCCGCGAGGAACTGCTGGGGGTCGAGACAGTCAATGCGGCGGGGGAACATATGGCCGCGCGCCGTCTGCTGGCGCTGCCTGAGCCCTTGCGGCTGGAGACGGCTGCCCATGCCGGTTTTGATCTGGTGGCGCTGTCGAAGGCCGCACCGCGGGCCTGACTATTTGTCGAGCGGCCGCTGGGCGCTCGGCCTTTTCGGGTCGATGAAAAAGCCGTAAAAGCCCATGCCGGCAAAGACGCCGAATATGGCGGCCCACAGGAGGTCGCCGCGCCAGATTTCAACACAGGCCCAACCACCCGCGATGGCCAGCACCAGCAAGCGCACCCACAGCGGGCGGAAGAATTCATGCCGCGTGTCAAACAATGCGCCCAATAGGCTCTGGCGTTCACTCATCGCTCTGCCTTGAGATAATTTTCTACGCCAACCGCAAGATTCGGCGAACCCTGCCGCCGCTGCTTCTCGATCCATCCCGAAAAATAGCGCCAGAACGACCGCGCGTAGTCGAGGAAAAATTCGTCAGCGACCTCGCGGTCGCAAAGATTGCCTTCAACGCAGGAGGCAACCCTGCTGAGGAAATAGACAACCCTGTCGAAATGGTCCTGGAATTCGACCAGCGGCATGTCGCCGCCTTCGGGGGTCATGGCCTTATTGCCGATCGAACCCATGATGATGTCGAGTTGTTCGGGAGTTGTCTGCGGCGTTATCATGCTGGCAGACTGGAGGTTCAGCTCCCCGAGCCGCCGTTTCACAGCGCTGTTGGCGTTCTGGATATTGTCGCTTTCCCACAGCGAGACGAGATCGAGCGATCGCTCGACCCGCTTTTCGTGGCGCGACTGCATGAACTGCATCGCCGAGAAAATGGCGCCGATGCACAGAAGGATGCGCAGTGCAAATCCGCTCCAGGCGAACACAAACAACCGCCAGTCGCTGGCGATGAACGGATTGGGCTCTTCCTTGGGGTCTTGCGTCGACGGCAGCGGCAGGCCAGAGCCGGTGTCAGCCTTCTTTGGCGGCTTGCTCATTGGCAGGCGGCAAGATCAATGCGGGCCGACGGGTCAAGCTCAATTTCGCCTTCGACAATTCGCTCGCGCAGGCAGTCAACCTGCTTGCGCGACAGCAGGAATTTGGTGTCCGGCTCGTCAACCGCCGCCGTTGGCGTTGGCAGCGCCTGGACGATAGAGCGGCCTTTGGCGCATTGGGTCAGGTCAACCGCAACAGCGGCTCCGGCATCGTCGCCAAGCTTGGAATATTTGTCGAGAAAACACTGCGCCAGATCAGAGTTGATGACAACGGATTTGGCGCAGATGGCGCAGTCCTGTGCGAAAGCCGCCAGCGGATAACCGGCAGCGGCAACCGCCAAGACCAGCGCAGAAAGGCGATACGGCTTCATCATTTCACCTGATCGGAATACGGCGACAGGTTTGCCACGAGGTCCGAGGCCAGCGCAAGCATCCGATCAGTCTGCCGGCTTTGTTTCGATGGGGAACACCAGCACCGCACCCTTGGTGGCGCGCTTGTCTTCAAAATCCTTCATCTGGCGCGTAGCCGGAGCCTTTGCGATGTCGTCGAGCAGACCGGCAAACCCGTCAGGCGCCGCCGCCGAGCGGGTCATCTGGCGAACCCCTTTGCTGGCGAGATAGCTGAGGTCAAGCGTCGTCGATGACTTGGCTTCGGTGACGATGGCGATCATGCGTTCATTGCCGTAGCTCGTGCCTTCGCCGTCGACCGTAAACAGACCGGTGGGCGGCTGCTCGTCCGACTTCTGCAGCCTGATGGCCTGCTGGGCGACCGAGATGGTGTAGTCATTGCCGATATGGATGACATTGAGGTCAACCGCGCCACGCGACTTGTTGGCCGCCCGGATGAACACGCTGTCGTCCGGGCGCAGGATCGGCACCTTGCCGGGTTCGATGACCTCAAACTCGTCTTCGCCTGCATCCGCCCTCTGGATCAGAAACTCGACTCTGACGTCGCGGACGCTTTTGTCGGATACGGCCGCCAGACGCGACAGATTGGCCGCTTTCGAGATGATGACGAGATTGTCCGCCAGCCCGTCGCGCAACCGGTCGGCGTCGGTCATCGCGATCTGAGGCGAACGGAAGCCGCTGCGTAACGTAATCTCGGAGGACGGCGGCAGCAGCCACAGCATCGGTTCATTTGTCAGCGCCGAACGTTGCGCGGGCTCGAGGCTGTCGTCACCCTGCTCGCTCATCCGCTGAGCCACCGCCGTCTCACTGGCGACAAACAGCCTGAGGTCTGCGGGTTGCCCCGCTTCGACCAGTTTGAGTTTGACCGGGGTCTTGCCGTCGCTCGCGATGGCGTCCAGCGCAGCATTGACCTTGTCGGCGCCGCCGCCGGCCGGTGGCCGGGCGACCACCAGCTCAAAATTCACCGCCTTTTCGGCGATGCGTGCAAACGCCCCGTCGGGAATTGCTTCGGGCGCGAAAGCCGCGCGTTCGCGATAGGCGACCGGCGCCAGCTGGCTGGAGAAATTGGTGGCGGAGCGAACATCGAGATAGCCGATCGCGTCTTCCATGGTCGATTGTGGTCCGGGCAGGATCGCCAGCTTGCTGCCGGGTTCCACCTGGTTCATCCGGCCGGCCGGCAGCGTGACAACGCCATTTTTCAGGCCGATTTTCCATTGCAGCACTGCATCGCCCGGCTCCATGCCGAACACCGGCGCGTCCAGATCGCCTTCAAACATCGGGGTGGGCTTGATACGGCTGGTTGCTGAATATTGCTGCAGGATTGCCTGGCTGAGCTGGCGATAGGTGACAAACGGGTTTTCGCCCAGCCGGCCCATCATCGTATAGGTGAACAGGCCAAAGGTCTTGGCTTCAGGATCGCCGGCTGGCAACGGCATTTCCGGTGTGGTTTCAATGGTCTGCGCGGCAAAAAATGCGACCATCCCACCGCGCTTGCCGTCCGCCGCGCCATCCTTGCCCGTCAGGCCAAGCGCATTCTGCCGCTCCGGTTCGGCGCCGCCGCCGCGCGTCGCTTCGGATTTTGGAAACATGTCCGGCGTGAGGCCGAGCGAGGCCGCCGAAATCTTCCGCTCCTTCTCGTTCGGGTCTGACCCCAGCGCGCGGGTGGCGGTGCCCGAATGACAGGCATCGATCACCAGCCAGACAAACGCACCCTTGTCGCGAATGGCGTCAAGCGCTGCGCCGATCTCATCGTCAAGGATGGCATTGGAAACCGCCTTGGTGTTGACGTCGGCCTTGCCAACATCGGCGGGGAGGAAGATTTCGTCCCGCCCGTCAGTCTCGGTGGCTGGGTCGGCAGCCGGCTGTTGCGTACCGTGGCCGGACATCTGGATATAGACGAAATCGCCGGCTTGAGACTTTGCCGCAAGGTCGCTCAAGCCTTTCAACACCGCCGCCCGCGTCGGCTTGTCCGACCCCGGCACATCGCTTGCGATCAGCGTGATGTTTTCTGCGGCGAACGGCGAAACCGGATTGTTCGCCAGATAGTCACGCGCCAGTTCGGCGTCGTTGGCCGGGCCCGTCAGCCAGTCTGCTTCCGGAAGGTTGTCATACTTGCTGACACCAACCAGCAAGGCGCGGTTGGTGCGCGCCATCGCTTCGCTCACACCCACGCCAAGGACGATCAATGCCGCTGCGGTTCCCAGCAGACGGCGGTATTGACGGTTCATATTGTTCTCCCGAGCCCTGTTCCCAATCACCCACGCCCAGCATTTTCAGGATTTGGGCCGATTTGGGAAGTCCTGTGCAATCGCCGGTTGCCCCGCCATCACAATCGCTTGATTACAAAAGCTGCACGGCGCTTGACCGCGCGCGCGGCTGGCGTCAAAGCGGAGCGACAATTTTCTGGAGCTTGCCGTGACCGGGACAATCATTGCGCCGTCGGTGCTGTCGTCAGACTTTTCGAAGTTGGGCGAGGAGGTGGAAGCAATCGTGCGCGCTGGCGCCGACTGGATCCACCTTGATGTGATGGACGGGCATTTTGTGCCCAACATCACTTTCGGCCCGCCGGTCATCAAGGCGATCCGCAATCGCACCGGCAAGGTCTTTGACTGCCACCTGATGATTGCGCCGGCTGATCCTTACCTCGCGGCCTTTGCCGATGCGGGCTGCGACTACATCACCGTGCACGCCGAAGCCGGGCCGCATCTCGACCGCTCGCTGCAGACCATCCGCGATCTCGGCAAGAAGGCAGGCGTATCGCTCAACCCGTCGACACCCGAAAGCGTCATCGAATATGTGCTCGACCGGCTCGATCTGGTGCTGTTGATGACGGTTAATCCGGGTTTTGGCGGCCAGGCCTTCATTCCCGCCGTGATCGACAAGGTGAAACGCGTCAAGGCGATGATCGGCAACCGGCCGATTGACATTGAGATCGACGGTGGCATCACGCCCGAGACCGCGCCACTGGTCACCGCTGCGGGCGCTAATGTGCTGGTTGCCGGGTCGGCAGTTTTCAAGGGCGGCACGGAAGCGGCCTACAAGGCCAACATCGCAGCCATTCGCGCGGCGGCCGACAAGGCGGCGCGATAGCCGCCGCAATGAGAAAAATCGGCGCAATCCTGTTTGACCTTGACGGAACACTGGTCGATTCCGCCGCCGACCTGCATGGCGCAATCAATGTCGTGCTGGAAAATCACAGGCTGGCAGGGCTGTCACTGCCGCAGGTGATCGGCATGGTCGGCGACGGGGTGCGCAAGCTGGTGGAGCGGGCCTTCATCGAGCGCGATGCTGCCTTGACGCCGGACGCACTTGATCGCGTCACGGACGATATGGTTGCCATATATTCGGCCCGCCTGACCGATCTGACCACCGTCATGCCCGGAGCAATCGACGCCGTGTGCACGCTGGCGGCAAATGGAGTGCCGATGGGTGTTGTCACCAACAAGCCGCGCGGTGCGGCGGTTGCCATACTGGCGCATTTCGGCCTGTTTGAGCCAATGGGGATCGTCATTGGCGGTGATAGCGGCCTGCCGCGCAAACCAGCGCCCGACATGATCCTGGCCGCGCTATCGGCGCTGGGCGCCGGGGCAGGCGAGGCTGTGATGGTTGGCGACGGCGCGGCCGACATCGACAGCGGCAAGGCGGCGGGCGTGCGGACGGTTGCAGTAAGGGGCGGCTATGCGCACACACCAGTCGACAAACTAGGCGCAGACATCGTCCTCGATGATCTCGCGGCCTTGCCCGGTGCGCTCGGATTTGCCGTCTGACATCCGGCACCTTACATTGATGAACCGGATGTGGTTCAAAAATGCACATGACTGACAAGACCGGCCCCGCGAGGGCAGAATTGACGCGCAACCAGTCGCTGGTGCTGGCCAGGCTGGAGGAAACCCAGGGGCCGCTCAGCGCCTACGCGTTGCTCGACCAATTGCGCGGCGACGGTTTTCGCGCGCCGCTGCAGGTGTATCGCGCGCTGGACGCGCTGGTGAAATCTGGCCGGGTGCACCGGCTGGAAAGCCTCAATTCCTTTGTCGCCTGCCACGGCCATCACCACCACGATCACGGCATGACCGGGTTTGCGATCTGCGATGGATGCGGTTCGGTCGAGGAATTCACCGATCCGGTGGTGACGGCGCAGCTCGAAGGCTGGGGCAGTGCATCAGGCTTTCGCCCGTCGGGCGCCGTGATCGAACTGCACGGCCAATGCGCTGATTGCCGGGCCAAGGCCGCCTGACGCGATCTCGCCGTGACGGGCATTCTTTTGAGGCGCAAATTGGCCATGTGCGGCGGCGCACCGCATCTGCGGAAATCGCCTTGCAATTCCTGAAACAAGCAGCTAGTTACGCGGCTCTTGAGGGGTCTTGCCGGTGGCGAGGCTCTATGTGGCTGGTTTTCCAGCCGCCTGCGCGCCCGTAGCTCAGCTGGATAGAGCACCAGACTACGAATCTGGGGGTCAGGAGTTCGAATCTCTTCGGGCGCGCCAGCTTTCTGCATCACTGACCTTTCGTTGCCGAAATGGCGCTGTGGCTTTTCGCAGGCTGTCGCTTCAACTATTCATTGCATCGGGTGATTCTCACCCGCCTAACGCAACTTTCCGGCGGCAGGTAAGGATTGGCATTCGACCTCAAGACCATTGAAGCGCTTGCTCCAGATCAGGCATCTCTGAGTGCGGCCTCCAAACTCACGAAGCTCTCGAACTGGGTGCGGCTGGAAAGCCAGGAAGGCCTGTTGTGGGGTGAATGCCAGGGTTCGGGCGCAAACCCTTATCGCGTTGTGGTCGATGCGGGCGACCAGGGATACAAATGCACCTGCCCGTCGCGAAAATTTCCATGCAAGCACGCTTTGGCGCTGATGTGGATCGACGCCACCACGCCAGCGGCGTTCAAGACGGCGTCTGACATTCCCGAATGGGTCAATGATTGGCTCGGCCGCCGGCGTAAATCAGGCGGGGCCGCGCCGCCAGCGTCTGCCGGCCCTGCCAAGAGTATCGGCGAAGCCCAGGCCGAGGCTGAGACAAGGCAAGAAGACCCGGCCGCAATCGCCAAACGCGAGGCAGCACAGAAGAAACGCCTTGAGGACACGCGCGTTTCAATTGCCAGTGGGCTGGACGATCTTGATCAGTGGATTTCGGACCAGCTGCGGCTGGGGCTGACCAGCTTTGTTGATGCAGCGAGCGAGCGCTGCCGCCGCATCGCCTCGCGTCTTGTCGACGCCAAGGCAGCGGGGCTCGCCGGCCGGCTGGATGAGTTTCCGGCGACCCTTTTGCAACTTGCCAGCGAAGAGCGGCCAGAAGCTGCAATGCGCGAACTCGGCAAACTTGTCTTGCTTGGCAAGGCATGGCGCGCAGCCCCCGGCGACGCCGAACTGAAGCGGCTTGTCGGCAGCTCCGAGACGCGCGAGCAGATCATTGGCGATCCAGACGCCCTTCGCATCAAAGGCGTCTGGGAAGTGCTCGGCGAGCGCATCGAAACTCGCAAGGACGGGCTGGTCAGTCACGCGACCTGGCTGATGCAGATGACGAGCGGCACGCCTCGCTTTGCTGTCCTCCAGGATTATTACCCGGCTTCCGCCGGCCGCCGCGCGCAGGCCTTTTCCCCCGGCGAACGGTTTGAGGCGGAACTGGCTTTCTATCTGGCTCGCGCGCCGGTCAGGGCGCTCGTGGTCGAACGGGGGCAAGCCGTGTCCGGCTTGGGTTGGCCGGAGCCTGCCGACGCGCTTGCTGATCCATTGGCTGCACACCTCGCGCGGCAGAACGCGGCCCCATGGTCCAGCGAAACAGCTGTCCTTCTGCCTGCCGGACGCCTGGCGCGTGACGACCGCGGCAAGGCCTGGTGGCAGGCAACGGGGGATAATGGCGGCATTGCTCTTCCGCTGGCTGGCGATCTGCCTGAGCCCGTTTTCGGAATGACCCTTGAAGCGGCGGCGGGGCTGTGGAACGGCGCACGGTTGGACCTGCTGGCAGCTTATGCCGAGCACGGGAGGCTCGATCTCGCATGAACGAGGCGGAACGAAGCGGCCTGTCCACGATGCGCGACTGCTGGATCAGTGGCGGATCAGCCTTAACTGTCGCGCCGGCGGAATGGCAGGCACTTGTAGCCGGTGCAGCGGCAGAGGAGCATGAGCTCCTGCTGCTGGCGATTGCCGGACAGGCTTTTGATGTCGGTTTCCGGCCGGCTGCGCCGAAGACACTGACCTTCCGCCCTGCCTTGCCGACGCTGGGGCTTCCTGCCGTGCCGGACCGTCATCGCCCGCTGTTCCGGTCAGCGTTGAAAAACGCGGCTGACGCGCTTGGCAAGCTGCGGGTCATCGGCCTGACCGAAGCCCGGGGCTATGTTTCTCATCCGCTGGACTGGATGCCCTCCGCGTCCGATCTCGAAGCGCCAGGCGCTTATGCGCCGTGGGTCGACTGGCAGGCGCAGGCAAGCGGCAAGGGGCCGGTGCTGGAGGAGTTGAGCGCTGACAATTGGGATGATTTTTACCCGGCGGCGCGCCGCGTGGCGTTGGCGGACATTCGACGCAACGATCCTGCCGCCGCCCGGACTCTGCTTGAAGCCCGCGCAGGTTCGGAACCGGCGGAAGTTCGCTTGCCGCTGATCGAATTGCTTCGCGTCAACCTGTCGCCCGACGACGCTCCTTACCTGCAAAGTCTCGCTTCTGACAGGTCGGGCAAGGTGAAACTGCTGGCCGCGCGGTTCCTGGCGCGGATCGGTCAGAACCAGACCGGAACCGACGGGGAGGCCGAGGCGAAAGAGTTGGCAGGCTTCATAGAACCGGGACGCACTGGGTTGATCCGCAGGCGCACGACTTATGCGCCCAAGACCGTCAAAAACAACGCCCAGATCAACCGCCGCACAGAACTGTTCGATCTGGTTCAATTGATCGATCTGGCGAAGGCGCTTGGAGCGGCCGAACTCGATCTCGTCGAGGCATGGCAACTGGGTAGCAAGGATTACGCGGACGCAGATTTTGCGCGCATGGTTTGCGCATCAGGGAGTGACGATTCGGTGTCGGCGTTGGCGCGCAATCTTATGCAAGCTGACGGCGTCTATGCCCTGTCCATCCTCCTTCCGAGGCTGGACGCCGGGGCCAGGCGCGATTTCGCCAGGCTCGTTCTGTCGCGCGGCGTGCTGGACGATGCCAGCCTCGTGAGAGACGTGGAGGCAGGCTACTTCGAGCAGCCGGATATGCTGGATTCGGTCATGTACAAACAGACGCGCGCCGCCATTGCTCAACGAAAGCCAGACGACCGATCCGTGCCGGATCTCTCCTTGTTTGGCTATCTCGCCACTCCCGGCGCGGCGCGGGCGATCATTGCCGATTTGACTGCAGCCGGGCTCGGCCCGGCCGATCCTTCCCTGGCGCTGCTGCGCCTCAACGCCGCCTTGTCCGAACGCTGACCACCGGAGAATTCCATGACCGCACCGCTGCGCCTTCCCGCTGAACAGGCTTACGCGAATGAACTTGCTGCACTGGCCAAAAGCGACAGCGGCCAGAAGCCCGCCGGCTGGCAACTGACACCGCGTTCAGTGCTGACCTATCTGCTTGGCGGCAAGGCTGGCGACGGGACGGTGATCAGCCCGAAATATGTCGGTTCGCGCCGGTTGATGGAGACTGCCGTGGCAACACTCGCGACCGACCGCGCCCTGCTGCTGCTGGGTGTGCCGGGTACCGCAAAATCCTGGGTTTCTGAGCATTTGGCGGCGGCGATCATGACCGATTCGACCATGATCGTGCAGTGCACCGCCGGCACCGACGAAAACCAGATCCGTTACGGCTGGAACTACGCCGAACTGCTTGCCAAGGGCCCCAGCACGGCGGCGCTTGTGCCGACGCCGCTTTACCGCGCCATGCAGGACGGAAAGCTTTGCCGGCTGGAGGAACTGACACGCATGGGCTCCGATGTGCAGGACACGCTCATCACTGTTCTGTCGGAAAAGATGTTGCCGGTTCCCGAATTGAACACCGCGATCTACGCGCAGCGTGGCTTCAACGTCATTGCCACCGCCAATAACCGCGACAAGGGTGTCAATGAATTGTCATCGGCGTTGAAGCGCCGCTTCAACGTGGTGGTGCTGCCATTGCCGGACAGCATGGCCGAAGAGGTCCAGATCGTCTCGACACGCCTGGCCGAAATGGCAGGGGGACTGGACCTGCCAATGCCCAAGAACGTCCACGATGAGATCCAGCGCGTGCTGACGATCTTCCGTGAACTTCGCTCCGGTTCGACCGAGGACGGCAAGGTGACACTCAAGACGCCATCAGGCTCGCTCTCCACTGCCGAGGCAATCGCAACGATGGTCGGCGGTCTGTCGCAGGCCGCCTGGTTCGACAACGGTAAACTGTCGCCGGATGGCCTTGCTCCCAGCATGGTCGGTGCGATCCTGAAAGACCCGGTGCAGGACAAGGCTGTGCTGGAGGAGTATCTGGAGACCGTTCTGAAAAAACGCGGCGACTATTCAGCCTACTACAAGGCTTTGAACGACGCGATTTGAGCCCGTGGATGTGTAGCGCCTCATGAGTGGACATGCCCATGCCTGACCGCGTCTCTTATTTCGGCATTCGCCACCACGGCCCCGGTTCGTCCAACAGCCTGGTCGCCGCACTTGACGAATTGCGCCCTGTCGCCGTCCTGATCGAGGGCCCGTCAGACGCGTCTGCACTGCTGCCCATGCTGGCTGACCCTGCCATGCGGCCCCCGGTCGCCCTGCTTTGCTATCCGGAAGATGATCCCGGCGCGACAAGCTTCTGGCCTTTCGCAGAGTTCTCGCCGGAATATCAGGCGGCTCTCTGGGCGGTGAACAACAAGGCCGCGCTGCGCTTTATCGACCTGCCCTCCACCGAGCGGCACAGAATGCCGGAACCGGCCGCGACGCGCGAACAAGAGCCCGCGGCCGATGATGACTCAGCCGTTGACATGGATCCCGAACAGACTGCTGAGGCTGAACATCTGACTGCGGATGTCCCTGCGGAACCCGGCCATGTCCGCGACCCGATCGGCATTCTGGCGCAGGCCGCCGGATATGAGGACGGAGAGAGCTGGTGGTCTGATGTGATTGAGCAGAACCCTGCGCCTGGTCCGATCTTTGCCGCCGTCGCCGACGCGATGACTGCACTTCGACAAGACGAGAAGGACCCTCCGGAATTTGAGGCAAGACGCGAAGCCCACATGCGTTTGGCCATTGCTCAGGCCGAAAAGGAGTTCGATGGACCGATAGCGGTTGTCTGCGGCGCGTGGCATGTGCCTGCGCTGACGGCCAAGGTTTCGAAGAAGGACGACCAGGGCCGGCTGAAAGGCATGTCGCGCAAAAAGGCGGCAATGACGTGGGCCCCCTGGACCAGCCCGCGGCTCGCCTTCGGCATGGGTTATGGCGCGGGCGTTGCCGCCCCTGGCTGGAACAAGCATCTTTGGCAGATGCGTGGCTCAGACAACGGGCCGAGCGTCTGGCTGGTGCGCATTGCCGATGTGCTCCGCAGCAAGGGCCACCTGATCTCCACCGCGTCGCTGATCGAGGCCGAGCGGCTGGCCAAGGCTCTGGCTGCCATTCGCGGCCGGCCGGGCACCGGCTTTGAAGAACTGCGCGACGCGTCGGTGGCCGCCCTTTTCAATGGCGATGCCATCTTGTGGAAACTGATCGAAGCGGAGCTTCTGCTTGGCAATGAAGTCGGCGAGATTCCGCCAGATGTGCCGCTTGCCCCGCTGATTGAGGATCTGCAACGCTGCCAGCGCGAGGCGCGTCTGAAACCGGAGGCGCTTGAGCGTGAGTTGGCTGTCGATTTGCGTAGCGACAGCGGGCTCTACCGCTCGACCCTGTTGCACAGACTGTCTGTGCTCGGCGTTCCCTGGGGCAAGCTGACCGACGTTGGCCGAAGCCGCGGCACATTCCGCGAGCGCTGGTTGTTGCGCTGGGAGCCGGAACATGCGGTGCGGCTGGTCGAAAATCTGGTGCATGGCCCAACCATCGAGAAGGCTGCCAATGGCCGCCTGATTCAGGCGCTGGGCGAAGCGCAGACACTCGACGAGCTGGCGAGATTGGTGCAGGGCGCGATTACCGCTGATCTGAACGAGGCGGCCACCGCTGGTCTCTCTGCACTGGAACAACGCGCCGCGCTCGCGAACAATTGCCAGCAGATGCTGGCGTCGATCGCACCACTTGCCGACATTTCGCGTTATGGCGACGCACGCGGCGCTGACGCCGGGCGGCTGCGGACCTTGCTAGACCGGTTGATTGTCGAGGCCGCGATTGCACTGCCGCACGCATCACGCGATCTCGACGCTGAGGCGGCTGGCGCGCTGGTCGATGCAATACGGGCAGCCAGCACCGGCATTCAGCTGATTGAGGCGAACGACGACGTCACTGAGATCTGGCGCAAAGGCCTGTTCGAAATTCTCGACAGTTCGCGCTCGACTTCGCTGGTCGCGGGATGCGCCGCACACCTGCTTTACGAGGTAGAGGCTCTCGGCGCAGAGGATGCGGCGGTAATGCTGGAGCGGCGGCTGTCGCCAGGCACGCCCGTGGCCGACGCGGCGGGTTTTTTCGAAGGCTTCTTCTCCAGTGCGGGTCAGCGGCTGATCTACGATGAGGCCTTGCGCCGCGCAGTCGATCGCTGGCTGAACGGCCTCGACCCGGACACCTTTATCGCCAATCTGCCACTCCTGCGGCGGGTGCTGTCGTCACTCGACAAGATGGAGCGCCAGAGGCTGATCGAAGCTGTGCTTGGCAGGGCAGGTAAACTGCCTGCATCGCTCGTTCCAGCCCCCGATGGCGGCGCGGGTTGGCAGCAGCAGCTTGAGGTCTTGCAGTCGATATTTGCCGGAGGAGCGTCATGAGCGAAGAGCCGGAGGCACACCTCTCGCCCGAACAGGAGCGGGAGCGCCGTTGGCGCTTGGCGGTCGGCGCGGACGAGGAACAGTCATCCTGCCTGTCCGCTGGCGACATGCGCATCTCGGCTGCGTTGGGCGCACTCTACGGCGACGGTGACGGGCAGCAGGATTCGCGCAAGCGCAAGGGTGGGCTTGGCCGTTCTGCGCCGCGTGTAGCGCAGTGGATGGGCGACATCCGCAACTTCTTCCCGCAACAGGTTGTGCAGATCATCCAGAAGGACGCCTTTGAGCGGCTGGACCTGAAGCAGATGCTGATGGAGCCGGAATTCCTGAAGGCCATTGAAGCCGACGTGAACCTGGTCGCTGACCTGATCTCGCTGCGCAATGTCATGCCGGCGAAGACCAAAGACATGGCGCGCCAGGTCATTTCCGACATCGTCGCCAAGCTGATGGAGCGGCTGGAGCGCAAGACCGCCGAAGCGATCCGTGGAGCGCTTGACAAGACCCGGCGCACCAATCGCCCGCGGCAGCGCGACATCGACTGGAGGCGCACCATTTCGGCCAACCTCCGGCACTACCAGCCTGAGCACAAGACCATAGTGCCGGAGAAACTGGTCGGCTTCATGCGCAAACAGCGCCGCCTGGTCGATCTCGATGAGGTGTGCCTGTGTGTCGACCAGTCCGGTTCGATGGCGAGTTCGGTGATCTATGCCTCGATCTTTGCGGCAGTGATGGCCTCGCTGCCCGTCGTAAAGACAAAGCTCGTCTGCTTCGACACGGTGATTGTTGATCTGACCGAGGAGCTGCAGGATCCGGTGGAGGTCCTGTTTGGCGTGCAACTCGGCGGCGGCACTGACATCAACCGTGCGGTGGCCTACTGCGCCGACAAGATCGAACGGCCGACCAAGTCGCACTTCATTCTGATCACCGATCTCTACGAGGGTGGAAACGGCAAGGAGATGTTGCAGCGACTCAACGGTCTTGTTCGAGCTGGGGTCAACGTGATCGTTCTTCTGGCGCTGACCGACCAGGGCCGCCCCGGCTACGACCCGCAAATGGCGAGCAAGGTGGCGGCGCTTGGCATTCCGGTGTTCACCTGCACCCCGGATCATTTCCCCGACATGATGGCGGCGGCACTGCGCCGCGAGGACATTGCCCTATGGGCAGCAGGTGCCGATATCAAACTGGTGCGAGCCGATGACAAGAGCGAGGCATGATAGCCCGCTGACGCAGCAGCTGATCGTCAATTCGTCACTCCCGCCCAACGTCGTGCCGATTTTCGGATCCGCAGTTCCATGATTGAGGTACATTGCACTCCATTTGGCGACTTGTTGGTCTTTACTGGTAACATGTCGGCAATTGACGACTATCGAGGCACGCATGTTGCTGTAATCTGGCAAGCGGGTGGTGCGGCTGTTCTGTTGTGACGGAGGTTCCGCTGTGGCTTTCGAAACAGTCTTCAGATTTGTCTCTCGCATCCTCCGTTGGCGAGTGTCTGGTCTGCGTGGCCGGGACTGTTCTCGTTCTCCAACCAATACCGACCCGGCACGTTTCCGTCCCAGCAGCTGACGCCCAAACCGGCCATTGACCGGACAGTTTCGCGGGAGCACGTCACGTGGCTTCATTGATTGAAACGATCATCGGGTTCCTCAAGGATAGTCTGGTTGGCGACCAGGCATCCGGCGACCCGCCGCCGCCTGGCAAGCTGGGTGACATTCCGGCGCTCATCGACAGGCTGACACAGATCCAGATCGGGACGGGCAATAACGGCCCCACAGACTGGCTTGATGCGATCAAGTCGGCGGTTTCGGACGTCGAATTGCGCGACACCATAGTCGTTCGTGCGCTGCAATTGCGGGCGCCCCGGGTAGCGGAGGCGCTTGTTTTGGCTGGCCTCGTTGAGGTCAGATTTGAGGCCGGCGCCGCGCCGCGCGCCTTTGCGTTCAGGATCGCCTGGAACAAGCTGGACGACTACATGTCCGACCCGGGCAGCGCGTCGCTCAATACGTTGCTGTCACGTATCCAGGACCTTGATGACATCAAGGTCGCACAGGTGCTGGCGGCGAAACTGCTGACCGCACCCCGTGAACTCTTGCAGATGGAATATTCCAGGCAGGGCTTTGCCGCCTTGCCCGACCCGGAGCCGGCGGGTGCGGTTGACCTTCTTGATCTTGTCAGCAGGCTGATCAATTCGCCGCTCGCAATCGCCCTGCCTTTCAGCGTGCCGCTGACGACCTCGAACCTGGAAGCCAGGGTTCTGGAGGCGAGAGCAAATCCGACGGGCGATCATCTTGCGGTTCTCGGGCCGGACGCGCTGGCCGCAAACCGGCTCGATGGCTTCGGCGTCGAATTGCAACTCAACGACCCTGCCACTTTTGCTGCACGCAAGCTGGATCTGGGCGGCGGATGGAAACTCAGCGCTGCAACCACAGCTACTGCACCCAAAGCCTTCAAGCTGGTGTTGAAGAACGGCCGTATCGATTTGGCGGCGGCCATCGGCGCAACCTTTGACGTCAAACTCAATCGTGCGCCGGCAGGTGGCAAGACGGTGATAGGACCGTCCGACGCGACACGCATTGAGATTGGCCAACTGGGTGCGGGTCTGCGTTTTGAAGCGGGCGCGCAGGGTCCGAGCCCGGTTGAGAACCCATATCTGTTTTCCGTCCGGGCATCAGCCGAGCAGATGGCTTTCGTGCTTGCGATGAAGGATCTCGGATTTCTGGGGAGTATCTTGCCGCTTCCTGCGGAACTGAAATTCGGCGGCGATGCCGCAATAAGCTATCGGCAGGGTCAGGGCTTTGATGTGAAGGCGGGTGCGCAAGCGCCAATAGCGCTCGAATTTCCGCTGCCCGTTGACCAGGGCCTCAATTCTGGCGGCGCAGGTTTCACCCTCGACAATGTCGTGGCGCGGCTTGAGGCGCGACCCTCACAGGACGGTCTTGAAAGCCGCATCATGCTGCGCATCGGGACGCGGGTCGAACTTGGTCCGGTCAAGATTTCGGTCGACGGTCTTGGCGGGTGGTTCGGCAAATGGGGCAATGATGCTTTTGGCGTCTCGCCGCCCACAGGTATCGCACTGTCGCTGAATGCCGGCCCGGTCTCAGGTGGAGGCTTCCTCGCCGCGCTTGACGGCAACCAGTTTGCCGGCGGCCTCGACCTTAAGGTCATCGGCATCGGCGTTGGCGCATTCGGTTTGTTCGGCGAAGCTGACGGCGCACCGGCATTTGCTGGTGTGCTCGGCATCCGGCTGCCACTGCCCGGGGTTCAGATCGGCTTTGGTTTTGCGGTCACCGGCGTCGGTGGTGTTGTCGGCATCAACCGCCGTGCCGACACCGACGTCTTGCGCGAGCAGCTTGCCACAGGCACCAGCGCGACGATCCTGTTCTGCGACAATCCTTCTGGAAACGGGCTTGCGGTGATTGGTCAGCTGCCCAGATTGTTTCCGGCTGAAAAGGGCGTGTTCCTGATCGGGCCGACGTTCCAGATATCCTGGCTCGGCCTCTTCAAGGTCGACGCCGGTCTGTTCATCGAACTGCCCGGCCCCCGTCAGATTTTCGTCGCCGGGTCGGCGCGTCTGGTCATCGGCACGGAGCAGGCGGCGCTGGTCTACATGCGCGCCGATTTTGTCGGTGGCGTCGATCTGGTCAAAAGCCTGATCTATTTCGACGCGGTTCTGGTCAATTCGCAGGTGCTGCAGGTCTTCAAGGTCAATGGCGGCGTTGCCCTGCGCATTGCCTATGGCGACAACGGCTACTTCCTGTTCAGCATTGGCGGTTTTCACCCGTCGTTCAACCCGGGTGGCCTCGAACTTCCGAGGCTGGCTCGCGCCGGAACCAGCACGTCAGTCTCGATCGCCTGGCTGAAGCTGGAAAACTACTTTGCCCTGACCTCAAACACATTCCAGATTGGCGCCGGTGTCGAGGCTGGTATCGAGATCGGTCCGATCGCAGCGCATGGCTGGTTCAAGTTCAATGCGCTGGCGCAGTTCGAACCGTTCAAATTCACCGCCGGCATCGACGCGGGCTTCGATGTCGAGGTCAAGGGCGTATCGCTGTGCGGCGTGCGTGTTACCGGCAAGATGAGCGGCCCCGGTCCGATCGTTGTCTACGCCAAGGCGTCCGTGAAAGTACTGCTGGTCCGCATCTCAAAAGATGTGACCGTCAAGTTTGGCCGCCAGGCAGGCAATCAGATCCAGCCGGTTACGAACCTGCTCGGACAGATCATTCAGGAACTGAGCCTGCCTGAAAACACCCGTTGTGAAGGCGACGATCCAAGCGTCACATTGAAACCTGATACGCCCACCGCGTTCAACGGCGCGGCGCTGGTCGGGGTCAAGGGAGCGGTTGTCTGGGAACAGAAGCGGACGCCGTTCGGCGTCGAGCTGCAGCGATTTGAGGGCGTGCCGCTGCAACCGGGTCCAGGCGGTGCACGCCACAAGCTGAACATCAGCAGTTCAGATCCGGGCGTGGCGCCCGAAAACGACTGGTTCGGCGTCGGCAGTTTTCTGGAGATGAAGGACTCTGAGGCCCTTAACAATGCGCGCTTCGTTGAGGCGCAATCGGGCTTGCGTCTGGGCAGCGGCGAGACGAGGACCGGGCCGTCGCAGCCGTGCGACATCACGATCGATCTCGTGAAACTGCCCAAACGGCGTCTTTTCAGCAACATCTCGATTGGACAGAGCTACGTGTCGCCGGCACTGGCAGGTATGGCCGGCGAAAGGGCGGGTTCCGCACGCCCGGTTTCGGGCGGCCCGCGTCTGTCGGTGCGGCAGGAAGCATGGAGCGCGGTCGACGGGAGCGGAAATGTGCTGGTGTCAGAAGGCTCGTCCATTCAGGCCTTTGCGGCCGCGCGCGAGGGTGGCGGCATTGCCCAGCCAGTGACCGCCGCGCCTGTCGATCTGCAGGGAGTGATCTGAGCATGGCGACCATGACATTTCACAGCTGGCAACGCCCTGCGCTTCTGGCCGAAGCAGATGAAGACAGAGGCAGACTGCGTGGGGCGATCCCTGTGCAGATCGACGATGACGCCGATCCGCAAGCTTTCACCGAGACCTCGATCCCGGTCTACCTGCGTTCAGCAGCCGACATCGCGGCACTCAACCAGTCTGCGATACGGCACATGGCGCCGCGTCCCGCAACTGCCGATGCCGAGACGACCAAACTGGTTCATCTGGACTTTCACGATCCCGATCTGCCCTGGCGCTACAGTCCAAGGAAGTCCCGCCAGGGTGGCCAGACAACGCCCTGGCTGGTGCTGCTGGTCGGCACAGATGATGAGTTGAACCCGCAAGGCGGCATTGTCGTGCCGGGTCCTGATATTCTGGCCGTCCACGATCCGGTACAGGCTCACCGGTGGGCGCATGTGCATGACGAAAATGGCGTCCGGTTCTCGAGGATCCTGTCGCCGCGCATCCTCGCGCCACTGCGCAGTCATGTCGCCGCGCTGGTGCCGGTCTTCGACGCGAACGGCCAGTTCTGCTGGAATGGCAGCACGCTTCACAGCAGCCATCTGCCGGTGTTCTACAGCTGGCGGTTCCGCACTGCCGAAGCTGGCGATTTCGAGCAGCTGGCGGCGGCGCTGAGGGTGCGCAAGGCAGGCCGCCTTGGCATGGCTGATATCCGCTATCGCCGGCCGGTGACCAATCTCGACGAAACGATCCGCACCGGCGGCGCGATCACCTCGTTGCAGGACTTGCCGGATCAGACCGAGGCCATTGGCAAGGTGAGGGCCGACCTCGACATGCTGAACGATCCGGTCCTGGACGAGATCCCTAATGTGATTCCGCCGCCGCCTGCGCGCGAGATCATGCAACTGCCGGAATATGGCAGCTTGTGGCTGGAGGACGTCGATACGGTACACTGGTCGAAGTCGATGAACGACGACCCGCGTAACCGTGGCATTGGCGGGCTCGGCATCAAGATGGGCGTCGCCGAACAGGAACCGCTTATGGCGGCGGCAGTCGAACAGGCCGGCGCGTTGCAGGACATTGGCCAGCGCATCTCGTTCCTCGCGGCAGGTCTCGGCCTGTCCGGCCGGCTC
Source organism: Mesorhizobium sp. (assembly GCA_036742015.1). GTDB lineage: Bacteria > Pseudomonadota > Alphaproteobacteria > Rhizobiales > Rhizobiaceae > Mesorhizobium_A. Next base: position 20,536 of record DAINRF010000015.1, read on the forward strand.
TGGAACCGCCGTCTGCCCGATAGCGCAGAGGCGCGGCTACAGCTCTTCGGCCCGGCCATGGGCCGCATGATGAGCGACAGCGGGCAGGGGGTGCTCGACCGCGTCACGGGTCCGCAAAGCGTGTTGCAGCGCAGCCTGTTCTCAAGTGCCGCCATGCGCATGACCCGCTCCGAATCGGCACGCTCGCGGCATACCTCGGGTGGAAGGATCAATCGCGCCCGTCTGCTGCAAATCGCCAACCAGCCAGTCAAGCCGCAGCCGTCCGGCGGCGTCCATGTTGACGACCTCGCCGCAAAATTTGGCGTCAAACCCTTGGCTGAGGCGCTTGGTATCAGCGACATTGATAAAGTCATTGAAGAGATCCTGGCGAAGTTCGAAGGCGCTCGACTGGATGACGACCGGCTCGCCGCATTCGTCGAAATGACCGCCGGACTGCTGGGTCTGCGCTGCTTCAGCCAAATGGGCACGTATTTCGCGAGCCTGTCGCCGTCTCCCGCGACATTCGAACACGAGATGATAATCGGCGCGATCAACGCCTGCCGTTCAAGCTCGCTGTCTCCTGACGCGATCAAACTCGGCATTGACCAATTGTTGCCGGGCTACGATCCGCCTGACCGCCGCCGTCCGGTCGATCTCGACCACCTCGACAATATTGTGACCGGCGCAATCGATCCGACCGCCGCGCGGCCACCCGCCTGGGTGCGCGTCGAAAGCACACTTATCGGCATCACTTTGGTCAATCTCGCGCCGCCGGAAGCGCCCATCGGCCTCGACTACCCGGCCTGGACGATGCTCAAGCTGCATGACAAGGAATGGCTGTTGCCCCGCGCTAGCGAAGTCCTGCCGGATTCGGTCATTGCGCTCAGAACCAATCCCGCCTTTGTTGATGCGTTCCTGCTTGGCTTGAACACGCAGTTCCTCGCAGAAATGCGCTGGCGCAATCTGCCTGCGCCGCGTGTCTCGACCCCGCTCAGGATGTTCTGGGGCTACGTCGATCACGACGAAGGCAAGCGTGCGCCCGACATCCAGCCCATCGACCGTTGGCCGTCGCGTCCTGACGGCGCAACTGGCGCGGACAATCTCGGCCACCGCTCGCATCAGGTGTTCGAGTTCGCTGCGACCTCGGGCGAGGGCAATCTTGTCATCGCCTTCCGCACCTCGCTGTTCCGGCGCTATCCGTCGACGCTGGTCTATCTCGTGCGCACCCCGCCCGGCGGTGACGCCGAGCTTGACGCCTTGCTGACATCGCAGCCGCAATTCCGTCAGGCCACAGGCATGCCTGATACGCGCGACTACATAGGTCCGATCTTTCAGGGCGAAATCATGCCCGATCTGGTCTTTTTCGTCTTCGACGTCGAGCCGCAGGCGCTGGACAGTTTCTGGCTGGTTCTCGACGAACCGCCTGCGGAACTGCGCTTCCGCAATGACAAATCGCTGAACTGGGACAATGCCGCCGAATTTGCAGTCAGGACCATCGACAAACCGACGCGCGTTGCGATCAGCGGCAACGCGCTCGAAGCACTGGCAGAAACGCCATGACCAGTTTTCGATTTCGCGATGCAAGGCAGGCACTGGTGGCAAAGGCCATCGATGCACTCGCCAATCCCAAGAAGCCAGGCAAATGGCCGAAGAAGCCACCAAAAGGCATGCCGCGGCAGTTCACGCCTCGCGATCAGAAATTGGCGATGTCGGCGTTGCGCAAGGAGGCCAAGGGGCTGAACAGCAACGATGCCGAACTCGGCGATGATTTTGTCGCGCTGCTTGCCGCTGGCTGGATCGCCCGGCACCGGCTGGATTTGCTGGCTGTCGCTGGCAAGGACATCGCCTTACAGGTTTTGGGACAGACGCCGCTCGCGTCGCCGCTTAAGTTGCAATTGGTGCTGGCCCGGCCTGCCAAACCCACCGCCGCGTTCTTCGCCCGCGTAGTCAAGGCAATCGGCATTGCCGCCGCCGTCGAGATGGCCGGCATTGCGCTCGGCGAATGGCTGCGCACTCCGCCTGGCCGTCGCGACTATCCGTGGCGAGACGTTGGCGTCATGCTGCCTCTGAGGCTGGAAACGGTGTTCCAGCCGGTGCAAAACGGCTGGCGGCTGCTGTTGCGCGTCACACCGGACGAGCCTTCCATCCTGCGTGACAGTAGCATTGTCAGCGCCGCAGAGGCCGAATTCCTCGCTGCCTTCTGGGCGCAGTCAACTGTCATGGAGCTCGACGCCGGCACTGCGCCCTCGCAATGGCTGGATGATCCTCATGGCGTGATCGCCTGGACGGAATTGTGTGACGCGGTCAGCGCGCCGCGCGCCGCATGGCTGGTCGCAGAGTTTCCGCCGACGCTGGTTAACGGCGCATTCGTGTGCGTCGTGCCGCCGGACCGTATCGGCGGCAAGGCCGACGCCCGCGTGTCCGGCCTGCCGCCCGAGTTGGTTGTCACTGCCCTCGACAAGGCGGGCGGCAGACATGACCTTGCCGTGCTCAAACCGCAACAGGGCGGCATCGGCCTGTCGATGCCGACGCAAGCGGCCGACACGCAAAACTGGCTGACCGATTGGGACGCGGCAAAAGCTGTAGGGCTGGGCATCGAGACCGACCTGCCTGCCGGTCTTGGCCCGGACACGATCATGTCCCTCTATGTTTATGGCCTGGGCGACGAAAGTCCTGCCGCGCATTTCGAGGCGCAATCGCAGTCCGGCGTGATGGGGATCCTGAAACCCGGTGCGCCGACAAACACAGTCGAAGGTGGGGAGATCGCTGATCTGGGCAAGGATGTTGATGCCTGGCGCCGGGTCGCCATCCAGCGACTGCACAAGTCGCTCCAGGCAGGGACTGCCGGAGTTGCAGAGGCACTGTGCGGCGACCGCAGCGTGCTCGACGCTTTGCCGGGTGGCGAGAACACGACCGAAGAGAGCCGCCGGCTGGTCCGGGCGCTCTGGCCCGCCCTGTGGGGTCACGGCCTTCGCGACATCTGGCAATTGCGCAACTCTGCGCATGAGCTTTGGAACTGGGCACACCAATGGCTATCACCTGAGGGGCCGTTACCGGCAGTCCGTTTCGACACGCAACCATATGGCATTCTGCCCGTGGCCGCGCTGGAGCGCATTGCCGGCAGCGGACGCTTCGTTTCGGATGCAGAACAACGCATCGTGCACAGCCTGCTGCGGCTTCTGCCGCAATGGGAACAAGCCGCAATCGGGCACGGCACGGTGGTTGGCGCCGATGACGAACGGCTGCTTGATCTTCTTGCGCAAACCGGGGTGAGCTCAAATTATGACTACCGCACCTACGCGCGCGCCGAGACCTTGGCCTGGGTCTATCGCGATGGGCCTGGCCCTGAATTCACCGAGGCGGCGATGAACGCCTGGTCGCCGGCAGCCGATATTATCGGCGAAAAGCCCGCATTTCCCTATCTTGGCATCTGGAGTGCGCGACCGCTCAATCTGCCCCTGGTCGCGGCGCAACGCATGCCGACAGAACTGCTCAAGGACGCGATCGCCCGCCTCTACGAGGACGTCAACGTCGCGCGTTTTGCCGACTACTTTTTCAGAAGTGAGGAGAAGCGTGACCCGATCATTTCAGACAGTCTGCTGATCCGACTGATGTTCTGGTCGGGCGTGCTCGCCAAGGCCTGGTACAACCAGTCGGCCGATGATCCGGACGAGCTGCTGTTGAATCCGTCTTGGTGGCAAGCCATTGATGCCGCCGGCGTGGAACGCGAGCAGAAGAATTATCAGGCCAATCTTCAGCAGGGTCTCGGATCTGACCCGCCTTCGTGGCTGGTCCGGGACCACTACAAGCGTCTGCTTGATCTAGCAGGCGAGCTTGATGCCTATCGGGAAGACATCAAGGATCCCGACTATCCGGATCTTCCCATTGGCCGCATCAACATGCCGGCAGGCCGCAAGGCCGAGATCGAAACGGCATTCCGCGCTACGCTCGACACCGCGTCGCATCGGCTCGACCCTTGGGCAACTGGAGTTGCAACGTCTCGCCTCGCAGCGCAGGTCGACAGTGGCAATGCCCGGCATCGGCTTGGTGCCTATGGCTGGCTGGAGGGGCCGTTCCTTGGCCAGCCTGGCCCCAACGCGTCGGGCCGCCTGCATGCTCCGTCCTACGATCAGGCGCTCACAGCCATCATCCTGCGCGACAAATATCTGGCCGGCATGGATGATCCCGGCGGCAACAGATGGCGTACCGAGCTCGACTCGGCCTCGGTACGCACAGCCTTGGACATTGCGCGTGAAATCCGCCGCGGCTTCCATATCTTTGAGGTGGTCGGCCGTCGTGTGGAAGAAATAATCGAGGGCCGCGACGAAATTCTGCGCTTGCGGGACCAGCGGCCGTTACGCCCGGAACGGCCTGATCGCCGCGACATCTGTCAGGGGATTTTGGCGCTTGAAGGCCTGCTCGACGGCAGCGTCAATGGAGTCCTGTCGTCAAATGCCGCGAAGCAGGCCGCCCAGCGCATGCGCCTTCAGGCGCTTGATGCGGCGCTGAACGCGTTCGCTGATCTGCTGGTTGCGGAAGGCGTCTACAATGTCGTCGGTGGTCAGGCGGTTCTGGCCGCCGATCCGATGGACGCCGCCGCCGGGTTTGCCCGCCCGCCGGATTTCGACGTGATGCGCACGCCGCCGTCCGGCTATCGGTTGACGACAAGTATCGTGGCGGCCATGCCCTATGTCATGCCGACAACATCCGGCGCGCCGCTGGAACAGGCAGATAGCTCTCTGGCGGAATTTCTTGTGCGTGAGTTTGGTGCGCCGCAGCTGTGGAATTTCCACGCGTCGTGGTCCGAAACAGGCACCACACGGAGCGCCGACGTGGCCCTGTCGGCATTCGGGCTGACGCCATTGCAGGCGGCGCTCATTCCGGAAGAATTTCTGTCCGAGATGGTGCGCGACCAGCTTGGCCAGCCCGCTGCGACAGTGGCGCAGCCAGACGGGCACCGGCTGATGCGGCAGATGGCGGGTGCGTTTGGAACTCAGCCTGCGCTTGCCGACGACATCTCGTCTGTGGCCGACGATCCGGCGGACCAGGCCATCGACCGCCCGATCCTGGAGGAGCTGCACAAGCGCTATTCCGCCTTGCATCGCAGCGTCACCCGGCTGGCCGAACAAGCGCCGGAAATCGACACAGCCGCAAAACTCGCATTCCTGCGCGACGCCCTGTGCTGGGGCGTCGTCGGCCCGCCCGAGCCTGTTCTGCGCAAGGCCCTGATTGGCGCACTGTTCCGCAACGAAACGCCCGATGGCGAGACGCTTGATGTGCTCGTGACCGCTGCCCGTGCCGGGTTCGCTGCCCGGTTGAAGGCCGCACCAGACCCGGCTGATCCGGCGACCTGGCGCTTCTCGGCAGCGTCTCTAGCGCGCGCTATCGGCGATCTGACCGTCCCCGGTGGACGGCTGGCAGTGACGGCGCACTGGCGTGTGGCACAATTCATGCAACGCACCGGCCTGCGCAACGCGCAGGAGCCGTCACTGGGCACGAAATGGCTGCCTGTCATCGCTCCGCTGCGCCCGGCGCTGGCGCGTCTTGAAGCGGTGCAGCTGGAGGGCGAGCTGCTCGGGGCATTTGCACCGCTGTCGGCATGGACATCGACACCGGCTGGCGATCCGTGGCGGTTGCAAACGGTGGAGGCCAATCGCAATGCCCGCAACATCGACATCTCGCAGCTGGATATGAGCCGGGCGACCCATGTCTGGGCCGATGCCGGTGCATTCTCCGGCGAGGGCGTAGCGGTCGGCCTCATCGACCAGTTCAGTGAAGGCATACCGCTGCAGCGGCGGACAACCTTTGCGGGGTTCGGGTTCAACGCGCCGGCCTCGCGCGCGCCTCAGGCAATCTTGCTGGCAGTTCCCCCGCAACCCGACAAGCCGCTGAAATCAGACGACATACTCGACCTGTTGATCCAGACGCGCCAGCTCGCCCATGTCCGCGCCGCGCGGCCAGAGCACGGCGCAGACAATCCGGTCATGCCCGCCATGTGGTTCCAGGCGGCGGGTCCGTTGCGGGTGCGGCTCGACACCGGCACGCGATATACGAGGTAGCGAACATGGCTGACCAGCGTATCGACTTGTATAACCGGCTGGAGACGCGGCGAGGCGACCGCGACATGGACAATGGTTTTGCTGCTCGGCTGCACGATCCACTTTGGTTTCTGGCGCGGCAATGGCAGATGGGCGAGCACCAGGGCGAAAACGCCTCGACGCCCGTTCGCGTCGATTTCGACGTGGCGCGCAATCCGATCCTGCCGCTTGAGGGCAAGGCGGCTTTTGATCCGAAAATCGTTCCTGCCGAGGCGCTTGTCGAATCCGAGCTTGAGGACTGGTGGACGATTGGCCGCCGCATCCGTGCTGGCCAGCGCATTGCGACGCGATTGCCGCACTTGCTTCAGCAGGAGCAGCTTCTGTTCAGAGATCCGCCACCACCTTATCAGGCTTTTGACGGCAGGCTGGATGGTCTCGCTGTCTGGCTCATCCGTGCGGACCTTGGCGTCGCGGAAAACGAGTTTGGTGACGATGCGCCGCCGCGTGACAGCACAGATCGCTGGGATTCCAGCAAGCTCAACTATGCCGCCAGTTTCGATACTCCGGTCGCTGCGCTTGACGTTCGCGACCACCAGGGCGGACCGGTTGACTGGTATTCGGCAGACGCTGACATCGCGGGAGCGCAAGGCGCAAAGGCCGTGCCCGACGCGGTGTCGGTCATCCCGGCGCCGCTGGAATATCCCGGCGCGCCGCACAGCCGCTTCTGGGAAATCGAGGACGCTCAGGTCGACATTGGCGGCTATGCGCCCGACACCGCCCATTTCGCCACCATGCTGCTGGTTGAGCTGATCTATTCGCACTCCGACGACTGGTTCATCTTCCCGGTCAATGCCGATGTCGGTTCTGTCGTGCAGATTGAGAGCATGAAGGTCACCGATGCGTTCGGACAGGTGTTTGACAGCGCTCAACGTGAGCCAGATGGCGAGCCCTCCTGGCCGGGCCTGTCGGCGCCGGACGATTTTTCGCTCTTCCGCTGCACCGGTCTGCCTGCCTCGTCGCTGGTCGTCTGGCCGGTTGCGGAAGGACCTTTGGAGAGCCAGCCGATCGAACGCGTCCAGTTCGGCGTTGACGAGCAGTCAAATGTTCTCTGGGCGCTTGAACGTATTGTTGACGGGCGGTCGGTGGCAAGAAAGCCGGTGCAACCGACGCCTGCTCACCCATCCTACCCGCCGATCAAGCCATCCGGGGATTTGAGCAAGACCAAGACCTATGCCTACAAGCCAGCCGACGGCATCGAGAGCCACTGGCATCCCTATCAGTTGAACTGGAACGCGGACGGCGGCCCGGCCTACCTGCGCGGGGGTATGGCCGACTATGGCTTGCAGACACCCCGGCCGACGCCACATCCGGCCGGCCGTCTGCTTTATGCCGGCACGCCAGCCGCACCGGAGCTGCACAGCATTTCAGCCAGCGTTTTGGCCGGTGGCGGTTTTGAACTGGAGCGGCGCTGGAAACTGGCGCGTGGCGTTGATGGCGCACCGGTTCTCTGGATCGAACGCCAGCGCCAGCTTCTTCGCTCGTCACCTGCACGAAATGTGCGCTTCGATCTGCTGGAAGAGGCGAGCGCCGACTAGACCCTTTCAGGTTCAAATGGAAACGGTTCTGTTTCCTCGGTGGCGAGGCGAACCGCAAGGAAGGCGGCGAAGGACGGGCTGGTGGCCCGGCCAAGTCCGGCTGACGCAGCGGGTGCCCGCCAGCGGGAAACCCTTCGGGTCGGGTGGATTTGGGTCAAATCCATCGGGCTTCGGACTTGGCCGGGCCACCAGCCCGTCCTTCGCCAAAGCCCTCGACCTTGGCCCAAATCCGCTCCGGCAGAACGATTCCATTTGAACCTGAAAGGGTCTAGAACCTGACTGCGCGGCCCTCGCGCGCCGACAGTTGCGCCGCCTGCCCGATCAACACCGCCCAGCGGCCGTCATCCATCGACACGTCAGGCTTCGCGCCAGAGCGCACCGCGTCGACGAATTTGCGGTGCTGGTAGAAGGTCGAGCCATTGTGGTCGCCTGCCGCCAGCAGCGCTGGATCAACCGGAATGTCCAGCACCTTTGGTCCCGGCGGATTGCGCGGGCTGACAATTACCTGCGCGGTCGGCGGCGCACCGAGATGCGCTGGCCAGAACCGCGTCGGCCCCGGCACCAGGCATTCGATCTTGCCTTTTGGCCCCACAGCTGAAATCTCCTCCTGATAGCGGCTGCCCTCGGCGAACATGCACAGCTCAAGCATCGCCCGCGCCCCGCTCGCGAAGTCGACAATCACATAGCCGTGGTCAAGAATATCGGGTGTTTCCCCGTCATAACGTTCATCCAGATGGTTCGCCGCTTGCCCGGCGCTGGCCATCACCTGCACCGGGTCAGATTTCAGGATCAGCCGCATCAGATCGAAGAAGTGGCAGCATTTTTCAACAAACGTACCGCCGCTGTTGCGGTTGAAGCGGTTCCAGTTGCCAACCTTGCTCAGGAACGGAAACCGGTGCTCGCGGATCGTCAGCATTTTGATCCCGCCGGTGGCCGCGACAGCACCCTCGATGAACGCCGCGACCGGCGGCATGTAGCGATACTCCATCGCCACCCAGACAAGCGGCAGGATCTTGGCGAGCGCATCAAGCTTTTCGGTATCATCCGGGTCGGTGAACAGCGGCTTTTCCACCAGCACCGGGATTGGCTTTGTGGCGGCGACTTGCTGCAATTGTTCGATGTGACGGAAATTCGGGCTGGCGATCAGGATGCAATCCACGCCAGGCGTCGCCAGAAGGTCTTCGATCGTATCCGCCTGACGAGCCTCTGGTGCAAGCTGCAGTGCGCGCGCCATCATGTCTGCGTCCGGCTCGTAAATCGCCGCGACATCGGCGTCGCCGAGCAGTTTGATGTTGCGGATATGCTCCTGACCCATCATGCCGCAGCCGATGATGCCGTAGCCGGTCGAGGGCGTTGTCATGATGATCCTTTCAACGGAAACGGGCGACGTAGCGGGCAAGTGTCTGATCAAACCAGGTGCGCGAATATTCCGCCTTCTTGTCCGCGCCATCCCACGAGATGCGCTCGACGAAACCTGCGGCTGCGCCGCACGGCAGGCCAAACGATTCAGGCCGCCAGTCGGGCACCTGACCGACGCCGACGCGATCTTCGATGCGTGAGATCGTGAAGCCGAGCGCAACACGATAATGCAGATAAAGCGATTCCGAAATTTCACTGGCGTCGAATCGCTCGGCACGTGAGCCATCGAGCCATATCTCTTCAAGCGCAACTGGCACGCCATTGAGGCGGCGCACGCGGCGGATGCGGTGGCCATCGGGGGCAGGCCCGAAGTCGGGCAAGTCTGATGGTTTTGTCAGCCTGTCGCCCGACAATATGTCGGCGGTCGGCAGGCCACCGCCTTCGATCAGTTCCAGCCGGAAGAAGGCGTAAATGCCGAGCATGGCAGCGCTCGCGCGCACATAATTGCCGGAACCCTGAATGCGTTCCAGGACGCCACGCTCCGTCAGGTCCAGCAATGCGCGCCGCAATGTACCGACGGCGACGCCGAATTGAACCGCCATTTCCCTCTCGGGCGGCAGCCGTGCGCCGTTTGCCAGACGGCCTGCGCCGATCTCGCGCAGCAGGAGTTCGCTGATCTGTACATGGATAGGCAAAGGTCCTCGCGTCTGTGTGGCTCGTCTTCCTTCCTGTGCACGTGTGAACTCAACGTTCATGTCAGTCATTCAGCAAATTGATACAGCATTGATCTACATTATTTCACATGGTAGCGAAAGAAAAATCTGATTGTCCGGGTCCGAAAAAATGACGGTCGTTCCGATCACCTCTGCCGATATCGAAGCCGCCGAAGTGTCGTGGTTCTCAGCCCTCTGTTCCGATGACTATCGCTTTCTCGGTGTGCCTGATGGAGCGTTGCGCTCAAGCTGGGAACACTGCTCGGATATCGTCAAACTGTCGGAAGAGCTCGGCTTCCGTAACATCCTGTGCCCATCATCCTATCAGGTCGGCCAGGACACGCTGAGCTTTGTTGCAGGCTGCGCGCCGATCACGTCAGCCATCAATATGCTTGCCGCGGTGCGCTGCGGCGAGATGCAGCCGATCATGTTGGCGCGGACTATTGCAACGCTCGACCACATGCTCAAGGGCCGGCTCACCATCAATATCATCTCGTCCGATTTTCCAGGTGAGACCGCCGACAGCGCCTATCGTTATCAGCGGTCGCGTGAGGTTGTGCAGATCCTGCGCCAGGCCTGGACGCGCGACGAGTTCGATTTTGAAGGTCAGGTCTATTCCTTCAAGAACCTGACGACAGCGCCGGCCAAGCCATACCAGCAGAATGGCGGCCCGCTGCTCTATTTTGGCGGCTATTCGCCCGATGCGCTCGAGCTCTGTGCCGAGCAATGCGACGTCTACCTGATGTGGCCGGCCAAGAAGGACGAACTCGCCAGCCACATGAAGGCGGTGCACGCGCGCGCCGAGCAACATGGCCGCACGCTCGACTACGGCCTGCGCATCCATATGATCGTGCGCGACACCGAGGCCGAGGCCCGCGACTACGCCCGCATGCTGGTCTCGAAACTCCAGGACGATCATGGTGCAGCGATCCGTTCGCGCGCACTCGACGCCAAGTCGCTGGGCGTGGCCCAGCAGGCGCGCAATCGCGATCTCGCCGACGATGAAGGCTATGTCGAGCCGCATATGTGGACAGGTATTGGCCGCGCTCGCTCGGGCTGTGGCGCGGCCCTGGTCGGCTCGGTCGACCAGGTGCTGAGCGAGATCGAAGCCTACCAGAAGATGGGCATCCGCGCCTTCATCTTCTCGGGCTACCCGCATCTCGACGAATGCCGTTATTTCGGCACAAAGGTTCTGCCGCAGCTGAAGACGGTGTCGCTGCCGGAAGCCTATGGCCGGGTACCTGCATCAACGCCTGCGACGCCACTCGGCGTGGGTCTGCGCACATGATGCCGCGTGTCCCGCTTTCGCCGGATGTTGAGTTGTCGCGCATCGTCTATGGCATGTGGCGGCTGGCCGACCAGCCGGCGACCTCGCCTGATGACATTCGCGCCAAGGTCGAAAGCTGCCTGGAGCAGGGAGTCACCACAATCGATCATGCCGATATCTACGGCGGCTATGTCGTCGAGGGCCTGTTTGGCGCGATGCTGCGCCAGTCGCCGGGCCTGCGCGACAAGATCGAAATCGTCACCAAATGCGACATCATCGCGCCGGTGGGTATCTACGCCGGCGCCCGGGTCAAGCACTACGACACATCTGCCGCCCATATCGCAAAGTCGGTCGAACGATCGCTGCGCGAACTGGCGACAGACCACGTCGACCTGCTGCTCATTCACCGGCCAGACCCGTTGATGGACCATCACGAGACTGGCAGCGAGCTTGATCGTCTTGTCCGGTCCGGCAAGGTTCGTTCCGTAGGCGTCTCAAATTTCCGTCCGCACGATTTCAGCCTGCTGCAATCGGCGATGAAAATTCCGCTTGCCACAAATCAAATCGAACTGTCGCTGCTGGCGAGCGAAGGTTTCACCAATGGTGACGTTGCCTGGCTGCAGGAGCGTGACATCCCGATCATGGCCTGGTCGCCGCTTGGCGGCGGCCGCCTGTTCGATGCACAGAACAAGGCTCTGGCCGGCTGCCTCTCAGCACTCGGAAAGCCATATGGCGTCGACGCGTCGGCGGTCGCAATTGCCTGGCTGTTGTTTCACCCTGCGGAAATTCTGCCGGTCATTGGCACCAATTCGACTGAACGCGTCGCTCGCATTGCCGATGCACTCAAATTTCCGATGGACCGGGAAACATGGTTCGAACTCTACCAGATCGCGATGGGCAAGGAGGTGCCGTAATGTTTGTCGAATCCGGAACCGCAGATATCTCGCCTTCACCGGACATCGCTCAGCAGCCGCTCGACACCAGGCCGTTGCGCAACGGTTTTGGGCGCTTTGCAACAGGCGTCACTATTGTCACTGCCCAGACGCAGGATGGACCGATCGGGATTACCGCCAACAGTTTCTCCTCAGTGTCGCTTGATCCTCCACTGGTGATGTGGAGCATTGGCCGCCACTCCCGCCGGTTTGCCGCTTTTGCCAGCGCCGAGCATTTTGCTATCCACGTGCTGGGCGCCGAGCAGGCGGACCTTTGCCGCCGCTTTGCCCGGTCAGGCCATGATTTTTCCGGTGTCGAACTGACCTGCAGTGCCGAAGGTGCGCCACTGCTGCCGGACGCGCTTGCCCGCTTTGAGTGCCAGATTGCCAGTCGCATCGATGCTGGCGACCATTTGGTGCTGCTTGGCCGTGTATTGCGAATGTCGGCTCGCGATGGCGAACCGATGGTCTTTGCCGGTGGGCGTTACCGGAAATTTGCCGAGGAAAACTGAGCAGACAGGCGCGCGCCGTGACCGTGTTCCAGTCCGGGGGCAGGTCCCGTGGATTGCCGCTCAACAAGCCGGCACGCCAGTTCGACGCGCCGCGGCAGCATTGGCCCGCCGCTCAGATGGTCGAGCAGCAAGGTCAGCGCCTCGGACCCCATCTCGCGCATCGGAATGTGCATGGCGCTGAGCGGCGGCGAACTGAAGGCCGATTGAGGCAGGTCATCCATGCCCATGACCGAAACTTGTTCCGGTACCGAGACATTACGTTGTCTGAGGCCCTGAATCGCTCCGAATGCGAGGCTGTCGCCTGCAGTCAGCACGGCGGTGAAATCGAGCCCGTGGGCGTCGATGCGCCGTTCGATCGCTGCTGCCGCGAGGTCCGGCAGCCAATCGTCAACTTCCACCACCAGACTGTCAATGTCCTTGACTCCTGCATTGACCAGCGCATCGCGCCAGCCTTCAAAACGCCGCTGGATTGTGCGGCGGCCCCGCCGCAAAAGGAACAGTATGCGCCTGTGGCCAAGGCCGATCAAATGCATGGTGGCAAACTGCGCCGCTGGGCGGTTGCAGGGCGTCACACTGGAGTGGACCATGGTGGGATCATCGCCATTGATCAACACGATCGGCTTGGAAAAGCCCTCCGTCAGCGGCAACATGTCGTCTTCGAGCGTCAGGAACAGGCAGCCGGCCACGCTGGGGTCGGCTTCCGCCTCGCGCAGCAGCGCCAGTTCATCGGCGCTGCTCGCGACTGGCCGCGTCGCCAGTTCGACGCCCAGCACACGAGCCCGTTCGTTCAGCCCGTCGAGCACGTGAAAGGTGAACTGGGCGCGCGAATTGTCGATCATCGCCGCACTGCTGGCCGCCACGATCACCTTGCGTCCGACTACCGAAGTGGGAATCGCGTAGTTCAGCTGCCGTGCCGCCTCAATGATCGCCGTGCGCATCGGTTCGCGTACGCCCGTTGCGCCAGTCAGCGCACGCGATGCCGTGCTGACTGAAACGCCGCAGCGTTGCGCAATCTCCTCCAGCCTCACCCGCCGATTTGGCTTGCCGCGTTTGCCGTCCATCAGTCTATCCGTCCCGCCAATGACAGAATGAAAAAAATTTTCAGATTGCGCAATAGTGAAACGAATGTGACGGTGTCTAAGAAGTGGCTTGGAGGAGCTGCGGGAGGATTGATGACGCTCGACGCCAAAAAGGTAGAGACCGCGCTTGCCAGCCTTGTAAAGGGTATGACCGGCTTGCGCGCTGATGGCCGTTTCAGCGAGCCCAATCTCGACGGCACCCCGGGCGACTATGTTTCCTTTGACAGCTGGGAATGGCCGCAGGGCGTTGGCCTCTATGGCCTTGTCAAACTCTGGGCTCAAACCGGCGACGCCAAGCTGCTGGCGACGATTGAAGACTGGTATGACCGGCGCATTGCTGCCGGCCTGCCGCAGATGAACGTCAACACCACCGCGCCGATGCTCGCCTTGAGTGAAGTCTGGCGGCGGCAGAGGCAGCCGCGCTACGAGGCAGTTCTGGCGGACTGGGCCGAAAGGGTCGTCACGACCATGCCGCGCACACCCGAAGGCGGCTTTCAGCACAATGTTTCCGACAAGATCAACGATGATGAACTGTGGGACGACACCCTGTTCATGGTGGCGCTGTTTCTTGCGTCTTATGGCCAGGCCACGGGCCAGCGCCGCTTCATCGATGAGTCAGAACGCCAGTTTCTCGTCCATGCGCGCTATCTCGCTGACACCAAGACCGGCCTCTGGTATCACGGCTGGACCTTTGCCGGCCGGCACAATTTTGCCCGGGCGCTTTGGGCGCGCGGCAACAGCTGGATCACGGTTGGTATTCTCGACCTGGTCGATCTTGCCGATCTGTCGCCACCTGTGCGCGAATACCTGTTGGGCGTGCTTGGGGCGCAGATCGACACTTTGCTTGCTGTGCAGGCGGCTTCCGGCGCGTGGCATACGCTGCTCGACGACCCGGCGTCTTACGAAGAGATTTCGGCAACTGCCGGCTTTGGTTACGGCCTGATGAAGGCGGCGCGCATTGGCCTTGCAGATGAAAAATGCCGCAAGGCGGGTCTGAAGGCGCTCGGCGCGGTGATGGCCAATATCAGCGCCGATGGTGTCGTCGGCAATGTCTCCTACGGCACCCGCATGGGCCACGATCTTCAGTTCTATCGCGACATCCCGATCCAGCCGACGGGTTACGGTCAGGCGCTGTCCATTCTCTGCCTTGTCGAGGCGCTGGCGACCATCAAAGCGCAGGGAGGGGCAGCGTGATGCGTGTTCTCTATGGCGTCGGTCCAGCCGATATTCCCTCAATGGACACGGATCGGCTGCGGGCTGAATTCCTGGTCGAAGATCTGTTTGCGCCGGGCGAAATCCGTTTCGTCTACACCCATATCGACCGCATGATCCTTGGTGGCGCAGTGCCGCTCGCCAACGCATTGATGTTTGGCGACGGCGCAGATGTCGGCACGGAGCTCTTCTTCACCGCGCGGGAGATGGGCATCGCCAATCTCGGGGGCGCAGGCTCTGTCACTATCGACGGCAAGCGTTTTGCCGTTGCCAATCGCGATATCGTCTATGTCGGGCGCGGCGCAAAATTGGTTGAGCTGGCCAGTGATGATGCGGACAATCCAGCCCGATTCTATATGAATTCCGTGCCCGCCGGTGCAGACATCCCGCACCGGCTCATCACTCGCGCCGAGGGCAAGCCGCTTGATTTAGGCGACGCCAACCGCTCGAACAAGCGCCGTTTGGTCATGTATATCCACCCGGAGGTCGCGCCCTCCTGCCTGCTGTTGATGGGCATCACCGATCTCGCGCCCGGCAGCATCTGGAACACCATGCCGCCCCACCTGCATGAGCGGCGCATGGAAGCTTATTGCTATTTCGACCTCTCCCCGGACGACCGCGTCGTGCATCTGATGGGCAGGCCGGACCAGACCCGCAGCCTTATCGTTGCTGGTGGCAATGCGGTCCTGTCGCCGGCCTGGTCCATTCACATGGGCGCAGGCACCGGCCCCTATGCCTTTGTCTGGGGCATGACTGGCGAGAACCAGGCCTACAATGACGTCGCGCCGGTCGCGATCAAGGATCTGAAATGAATTCCGCGCCCGCCCAGATCGAATTCCAGCACGCGCTGCGCCGTCCGCTCGCAGCAGGCGCGCCCGTCACGTACTGGCGTATCGGCGGCACGGCCGAGGCGCGCTACGACGTTCCGGACCAGCCGATGAAGGGTGAAATGGATCCCTTCTTCTTCCTGACAAAGCACAAGAATTTCATCCCGCACGAATATCCCTGCCGCACCCAGTTTGGCCTTGAGCGCCGGGGCAAGCGGCCCGAGATTGCAGTTGATCCCCAGATGAGCCGCGTCTGGCTGCCATTTGCCTCGCCGCGCGTCGACCTGTCCGGCTTCTGGTTCCGTCCGACCGTTATCGGCACATGGGCGCAGACGTCAATTGAGACTGTGCAAGCTGGCCCCGCGCGGCTGCGCCTGCGCACCTGCGGCGGTGCGATCCTGTTCATCAACGGGCAGGAAGCAGGCTGGATGGCCCCTTATGGCCGCAATCTCGAAACGACTGGAGAATTCGCTGTTGAACTCGAGGCCGGACGCAACGACATCGCGGTCTGGTTTGATGATCTGGCCGAACGCGACGCCCGCTACTATTTCCAGCTGGACTATCTCGACGGTCCGGCAGCCGTCCACGCCCTGCCAATCCCGATCGACGAGACGACCGCCGACGCGCTGGAGCAGGCGCTTGCCTCGATGCGTTTCGAGCGTGCCACTTATGACAATCAGGAAATCGCGCTGGTCAGCGACGTCGAAATGCCGGCGGATGCTGACATGCTGGTTGTTGTCGAGGGCGACTTCATGTCGATCGACGAGCCGGTAAGGTTGAACTCGGTGCTGAAGAAGGGTGCAAGGCGTCTCGTCATTGCCAACGCGGCAGACCTCCCGGCCGATTTCCGCCACTTCAAGGTGACGCTCGAAATCGGCGGCTACGCTGTTTCGCGAGTCTATGGCGTCGAACTGTGCCATGCCACCCGTCAGGGCCAGCCGCCTGCCGACACTGCCGCGCGTATCCGTGAGGCGCTCGACGAAGTGTCTGAACATGCCGAAGGCGACACAGTCTGTGCGCTGGCGCGCCTGTCGAGCGGCCGCGCCGGCACAAAGACCGACGCGATGATTGCCGCTGCGCTGCCGGCCATCGAGGATTGCCACGACTGCGCCGATTTCATCTTGGTGCCGCTGCTCTGGTCGCGTGCTGTCCATGCGGACAAGCTTGACCCAGCGCTGGTCAAGCGCATTGACGCGGCCATGCTCGGCTACCGTTACTGGATGGACGAAAGAGGCAACGACGTTCAGTGGTATTTTTCGGAAAACCACGCATTGTTGTTTCACACCGCCGCCTATATAGCCGGACATATCCTGCCAGACGCGACCTTCGTCCGGTCTGGCCGTATCGGCCAGGAGCAGTCAGCCGTTGGCGCTACCCGCGTGCGCGCCTGGCTCGACCATTTTGAACAATGGGAAATGGCTGAGTTCAACTCAGCACCCTATTTCCCGATCGATTTGAAGGGTCTCTGCGCGCTCTATGCGCTCGCACCCGACGCTGACATCTCGGAGCGCGCCGGCAAGGCCATCATCAGGCTGCTTGAGGTGGTCGCCCGCTCCGCACATCACGGCCAGATCACCGGTGCGCAGGGCCGCTCTTACGAACACACCTTGCGCGCTTCGCGTTCGCTTGAACTGTCGGGCATATGCCGCATGGTCTGGGGCCAGGGCAATTATGGCGGCCGCTTCCATGCACTGCCACAACTGGCGCTGTGCCTGCGCGATCACGGCCTGAAAGTTCCCACCAACCTTGCAGACATCGCCTCGGTCAAGGGCGGCGAGCATTGGCAATGGACCTTCGCTCAAGGTCAGGATCGGTTTGCGCGGCTCTACCATTACAAAACGCGCGACTACGCCATGGGCACGGCCGCCGCATATCGCTGGAACCAGTGGGGCTATCAGGAAACGGTTATCCAGATTCGTCTCGGAGCCAATCCCGACGCTCAGATCTGGATCAACCATCCCGGCGAAATTCTGCAGTCCGGCTATGGCCGCCCGTCCTACTGGGGTGGATCGGGCACCTTGCCGCGCGTGCAGCAATATCGCGGTCTGGCCATCGTCGTGTTCGACTGCTTTTCCGAGCAGCCCGACTTCACCCATGCATGGTTCCCGCGCGAAATGTTCTCAGCCGCACGCGTTGAGGGTTCGGTCGCTTTGGCTGAAGCCGACGACGCATTTATCGCCATCTCGACCAGCGGTCCGCTGGAACTGGTAGCGTCCGGTCCGACGGCTGGCAATGAACTGCGTGTGTCTGGCCACAAGGCGACCTGGATCGTGCGGCTGGGAGACCGTGCGTCGTCTGGTTCCCTAGATGGCTTTGCCAGAAGGTTCGCGGGTTTGTCCGCACGTCCGGGCGCAGATGGCGCGCTGGTCGTCGACGATCCGGAATATGGCGAGGTTACTTTCGCCGCCGACGGTTCGGCAATCGCCGGGGAACGCACGATCGATCCCGCGGACTGGAGCATCGAGGGACAGGCAGTTCAATTGAGTTAGTTCGAAATCAGCGGGCAGAGCCCGCCACCAAGGGAGGAAGACATGAAGACCAGATTAGGGCTTATCGGCGCGCTGACCGCCAGCTTGATGGCGACAAGTGCATTCGCCGGCGACGTGCGGATCATGTGGTATTCGGACGGCGTCGAAGGCGATGTCATCAAGGACATTCTGGATCGCTTCCAGAAGGACAATCCAGACATCAAGATCACGCTCGACAATGTTTCCTACAAGGTGGTGCAGGAGCAGCTGCCGATCCAGCTTGAAGCTGGACAGGGACCAGACATTGCTCGTGTCACCAATATCAAGGAACTGGCCAATCACTGGCTCGACCTGCGTCCTCTGGTCAGCGACGCCAAATATTGGGAAGACAATTTTGGCGCGACACTGGACTGGATGCGCCCGGACGGTTCGGACGCCATCACCGGCTTCATGACTCAGCTGACGCTGACCGGCGGCTTTGCCAACAAGACCTTGTTTGAACAGGCAGGCGTTGATCTGCCGGGCGAGACGGCAACATGGGATGAGTGGGTCGAAGCCTCCGACAAGGTTGCCAAGAGCCAGAGCACGGCTGCTGCCATCGCCATCGATCGCTCCGGCCATCGTATCTCGGGCCCGAACGTCTCTTACGGCGCAAACTACATCGCTGCAGACGGCATGCCGGCCAAGGTTGACGATGGCGTCAAGGCGTTTGGCGCCAAGCTGGTCCAGTGGGTCGGCGAGGGCAAGATGCTGAAGGAAACCTGGGTTGCCGCTGCAGGCTCCACCTACCGCGCTGCGGCAGACGACTTCATCAACGCGCAGGTGCCATTCTACTATTCTGGCAGCTGGCAGGTGGCCAACCTGTCGGCCAAGATCGGCGACAATTTTGATTGGGTCGCGGTCGGCTCGCCATGCGGCACCGCCGGCTGCTCAGGTCTCAAGGGCGGCGCAGCGCTGGTCGGCATCAAATACACCAAGAACGCGGCTGATGTCGCCAAGGTGATGGAATACCTGTCGCGTGAGGACATCGTGAAGGAGTTCTCCGAGCGTACCTTGTTCTTGCCGGCGCACAAGGGCGTCGTTGACAAGGGTGGCATGAACTGGGCCAGCCAGGACAAGCATGTTGGGCCGGCGCTGGACGCTTTTGTTAAGTCTGCAGGACAGACCTTGCCGGCGTCCGATGCATTGCCGGCATGGAAATGGGCCAGCGCCTACTACGGCGCGCTTGTGACGCGTATCAGCCAGGTGATGGCTGGCGAAATGACGCTCGACAGTGCCTGGGCCCGCATTGACCAGGACGTCGCCGATAAAGTCGCTCAGGCAAAGTAGCCTCAGATGACAGAGCGGCTATCCACCGGCTCGAAGGTCGGCGCAGCACTTGCTGCGCCGGTCGGCTGGCTTGCGACGATCATCGATGCGCCATTGAAACTGTGGCAGCGTCTGACTGGCCTCGGCGGCATGGCCGCTTTCTTCCTTGCGCCCAACATGCTGATTTTCGGCGTCTTTGTCCTGGCGCCGTTTGTCATCAATTTCTTCTATTCCACCACATCAGGCGCGGCCTTCTTCCTGGCCGACCGCACCTATGTCGGTGCGGCGCAATACAGTCGTCTTCTCGATTGCGGCAGCTATCTCGACCCGTCTTCGTGTCGTGAAGACCTGTTCTGGAACGCGGTCCACAACACTTTCTGGTTCGTCACGCTGCAAGTTGCGCTCCTGATTGTCGTTTCGATGATCACTGCCCTGATCCTCAATCGCGAGATTGTCGGCCGCAGCTTCTGGCGCGCCGTCTTCTTCTTTCCCGTGCTGCTGTCGCCTGTCGTTGTCGGCCTGATCTGGAAATGGATCCTGCAGCGCCAGGGGCTGTTGAATTCAGTGGCCCTGCAATTCGGCTTTGAGCCAACCGAGTGGCTCACTGACCGATTTTGGGCGTTTGCTGCCTCGATCACGGTTTCTGTCTGGGCTCATATGGGCTTCTTCACGCTGATCCTGCTGGCCGGGCTACAGGCGATCCCGCGTGATCTCTACGAGGCTGCCGAAATGGACGGCACAAAGCCGGGCCGCGTTTTCTGGCGCATCACCTTGCCGCTGCTGATGCCCAACCTGCTGGTCGTATTGATCCTTGCGTTGATACGCGCAGTTCAGATCTTCGATGAAGTCTACGTCCTGACCGGTGGCGGTCCTGGAACGTCGACGCTGTTTATCACGCAATACATTTATGAAGTCGGTTTCGCCTCACTGTTGCGCAATCCAGGTCTCGCCGCCGCCGCCTCCATCCTGATGGGCGCGGTACTTGTGGTGCTGACCTTGATCCAGTTGCAGATCGGCAGACGCGGCGAAAAGAAAGGAGCACGCGAATGAGCCGGGTCGCTGCATTCCTGACGCGCCGCCGTGGCGGCAAAGGCTGGCACTGGACCGATGTGTTCATCTGGGTCTGGTTGATCGGCGGCCTGTTGGTCATGTTCGGCCCAGCCGTCTGGCTGACGCTGTCGTCGTTCAAGACGCCGCAGCAGCTGGCGGAGTTTCCGCCAACGCTTATGCCTTATTCGACCAAAGAGGTAATGGTGGAAGGCTATGACAAGCCGCTGGGCCTGTTCACGGTGACGCTGCCGGACGGCTCGACCAAGGTCATGGCGGAGGTCCGCCGCATCGGCATCGTCGCCCAGCTGGTCGACCCTGAGGCGCCCGGCGAAATCGTCAAGGTCAACATTGCTGATCGCCAGCCCGTCAGGGAGATGCGATTTGCGACGGAGAATTTTACCGAGCCCTTCGAGCATTTCGATTTCATGCAATATCTCAAGAACTCGGTCTTCGTGACCGTGGTTGCTACCTTGATCACGCTGCTGACCAATTCGATGGCCGCGTTTGCCCTGTCGAAATATCAGTTTCGTGGCCGCAACGTGGTGCTGCTGCTCATTGTCGGCACCTTGATGGTGCCCCTGTCGGTGCTGCTCGTGCCGCTCTATTCGGTCATCAGCGCAGTTGGTCTGTTCGATTCCCTTTGGGGGGTTATTCTGCCAACGGTCGCAACGCCGACTGGCGTGTTCCTGCTCCGGCAATACATGCTGACCATCCCGGACGAGTTGATCGACGCTGCGCGCATGGATCATGCGTCGGAGTGGCAGATCTACTGGCGCATCATTCTGCCGCTGGCGGCGCCCGCCATGGCGGTGCTTGCCATCTTCTCGGTGGTCTGGCGCTGGAACGACTTCCTTTGGCCTCTGGTCGTGCTGTCACGCAAGGAACTCTACACCCTGCAGGTCGGCCTCAGCACCTATGCCGGCGAGCTTAATGTGCAATGGCATTTCATCCTCGCGATGACGGTTGTGACCATGATCCCGGTCGTGCTCGTCTTCATTTTCTTGCAGCGATACATCACCGCCGGCATCGCCGGTTCTGGCCTGAAATAGGAGCGCCGCATGGGACGCATTACGCTCACTAACATCGATCGTGCCTATGGCAAGCTGAAGATCTTGCACGGCATCAATCTCGACATCGAGGACGGTGAACTGCTGGTTCTGGTCGGTCCGTCGGGTTGCGGCAAGTCCACATTGCTGCGCCTCATTGCAGGACTTGATCAACCGACGGCCGGCAAGCTTGAAATCGCCGGCCGCGACGTCACAAAGGTCTCGGCCGCTGAACGCGGCCTGGCCATGGTTTTCCAGTCCTATGCGCTTTATCCGCATATGACGGTTCGCCAGAATCTCGCTTTTGGCCTGCAAAACGCCCGCATGCCCAAGGCAGAGATTGACGAGCGCATTGCCGAAGCGGCGCGCATGCTAGAAATCGCGGACTATCTCGACCGCCGTCCGGGCCAGCTGTCTGGCGGCCAGCGTCAGCGCGTCGCCATCGGCCGCGCCGTAGTGCGCAATCCCACTGCCTTCCTGCTCGACGAGCCGCTGTCCAACCTTGATGCGGAGCTGCGCATTTCCACCCGCGCCGAAATCGCTGCGCTGCATGAACGCCTGGCGACGACGATGGTCTACGTTACCCACGATCAGGTCGAGGCAATGACGCTTGCCGACCGTATCGTCGTCATGCGTGCGGGAAGAATCGAGCAGGTTGGGCGGCCGCTCGACCTCTACAACGAACCGGCCAATCTGTTCGTCGCGGGCTTTATCGGCGCGCCTCGGATGAACCTGCTGCCCGGCAAGGTGAAAGCTGCGTCGTCATCCTCCGTCACTGTTGCCGGTCCGGGTGGACTCGATCTCACGGTCGCTGCCGACGGTTCAAAACTAAAGCCCGGCGACGACGCCACGGTCGGCATCCGCCCACATGATATGACCATCGGCGACACCAAGGCTGCCAGTGTCGAGGCGAAGGTGACGCTGATCGAGGCGCTGGGGCCGGAAACCGTCGCACATGCTCAGACGGCAGAGGGCCAGAAGATGGTAGCGGTGCTCAGCGGCCAGCGACTCGACGCCGATAATGCAACGGTCAGGATGTTGTTTGATCCGGATCGTGCACACCTGTTCGATGCGGAAGGGTTGCGGGTCGGCAAAGCTGCATCGTAAGCACTTAGACCCTTTCAGGTTCAAATGGAAACGGTTCTGTTTCCCGCTGGCGGGCACCCGCCGCGTCAGCCGGACTTGGCCGGGCCACCAGCCCGTCCTTCGCCGTCTTCCTTGCGGTTCGCCTCGCCATCGAGGAAACAGAACCGTTTCCATTTGAACCTGAAAGGGTCTAGGACGCCGCGAACGCGCCCTCGAAAAAGGCAAACGCCGCCCGGCGCATGGCAGGCGTTTCCACATGCCCGGATTTGGCTTCGCGATGAACGGTCAGCCGGTCTGCCGCGCTCGCGGCTTGATAGGCCGCGCGGGTCTGTGTGAGCGCAATGTCGACTGAGGCCGGTGGCGTCAGCGGGTCTTGGTCGCCGATGCCGATAAATTGCGGGCGCGGCGCGACAAGGCCCGCGATCACGCCGTTTGACGCGGCATTGAGCAGGCCGGGGATGGCCAGATAGATGCCGTGCAGGTCGTGTGCGCCGGTGCCGATCAGCGTATTGAAATCGGCGTAGCAGCACAGATGCGCCGCGCAGGCGATGCGTGGCTCAACCGCCGCCAGCCAATAGGCAAAGGTTGCGCCCATCGACAGGCCGAACACGCCGATGCGGCTGGCGTCCACCCAATCTTGTTGCGTCAGCCATTCAAAGGCGGCGTGTTGTTCGCCGAGCATCTGGCCAGCGAGCGAGCGGCCGCGCCACAACAGCGCCTTGGAACGTGCGCTTTCACCTGGCTGTTGACGCGATCCGAAGGCCGGCATGTCTACCGCCAGACAGGCAATGCCGCGCCGTGCGAACTCCGCACCCAGCGGCCCGAGCAGAGCAGGGCGGCCGTCGATCAATTCACGTGCGCCTATATCATAGCGTGCGCCGTGAGCGTGAATGTAGAGGATCGCCGGAAACGGTCCATCGCCCTTGGGGCGAACAAGCCAGGCTCCCGCAGGCTCGCCGTCATGCGTGGTGAATGAAAGCGTCTCGGCCGGCATATCAGCCAGCCAGTCCTCGCGCGACAGCAGCGTCAGCTGGTGCCGGCCGATCTCGAACAAAACAGAGAGCTTTTCACGAATATTCATTGCATCCCGGTGACGACGTATTGCACGAGCTAATATGCCCCGGAAATCGGCGCGGCGGCCAGAGCTTGATTCTTCGCTTGGCGATGTTCCACAGGCTCAAAAAACTTCACAATTGTGAAACTTCCTTTCGCACATGCGAAGTCGTTGACTTGCCATCGCTTCGGTTTGATTTTCCACGGTGAGGCAAATGTTGGTCTGCCTCGGGAGGAAAGAGGCCGGATCTCCGTCTGGAACGGAGCTGTGATCTGTAGTGCCGACACTCCCGGCGCAGGCGTTGGACCACGAGAGATGAGCTGAGATGACCATGCAGAACAGCAATTCGAAGCAGAGTGCCACCCGTGTTGACGTCATCGTCGTCGGTGCCGGTTTTGCCGGTATGTATGCCGTCTACAAGTTTCGCGAGATGGGCAAGTCGGTGATCGGCGTGGAAGGTGGTGGCGATGTAGGGGGCGTCTGGTACTGGAACCGATATCCGGGTGCACGCTGTGACTTGATGAGCGTCGACTACAGCTATGGCTTCTCGGAGGAAGTTCAGCAGGAATGGACATGGAGTGAGCAATTTGCTGCCCAGCCTGAAATCCTGGCCTATGCCAATTTTGTCGCGGACCGGCTGGACCTGCGCAAGAATTACCGCTTCAATACCCGTGTCACCAGCGCCATCTGGGACGAGGCGTCAAAGATGTGGCGCGCGACCGTTGACACCGGCGAGGTGATCGAAGCGCCTTACTGCATCATGTCGACCGGCCCGCTGTCGATTCCCAAGGATCCTGACATCCCCGGCCTCGACCGGTTCAAGGGTGAGTTGCTGCGCGCCCAGACATGGCCGCACCACAAGATCGACTACAAGGGTAAACGGGTCGGCGTCATCGGGACGGGTTCCACCGGCATCCAGATCATTCAAACTCTCGGCCGCGAGGATTGTGAGCTGTTCGTATTCCAGCGCACGCCGAGCTATACCTTGCCGATGCGCAATCACACGCTTGAGCCGGACTATGTCGAGGAGATCAAGCGTCACTATCCAGCGATGCGCGAGGCCATGCGCCACAACCCGACCGGCGGGACAAGACCGGTGTCATCGCGCCCCTTTTTCAGCCTGCCGCCTTCGCAGCGCCGCCAGGCAATGGAGCAGGCCTGGATCAATGGCGGGCATACTTTCCTCGGCTCCTTCGCCGACATTCTGACGAACCAGGAAGCCAACGATCAGGTCTCCGACTTTGTCCGCGAAAAGATTGGCGAGATCGTCAATGACCCCGAAACCGCCGAAGCTCTCAAGCCACGCGACTATCCGATCTTCGCCCGGCGTGTCTGCCTCGATACCGAATATTACGAGACCTACAATCGTCCCAATGTTCACCTTGTGAATGTGAAGAAGGATCCGATCGTCGAGATCACCGAAAAGGGCCTGCGTCTGGAATCAGGCGAATTCGAGCTCGACATGCTGATCCTGGCCACGGGCTACGACGCCCTCACCGGAGCCTTGCTGGCGTTTGAGGTTGTCGGGCGCGATGGAGCCAAGCTGAAGGACAAGTGGAAGGACGGGCCGGTCTCCAATCTTGGCATGATGGTGCATGGTTTCCCGAACTTGTTCGCCACAAGCGGGCCCAATGGGCCGGCTGCGCTCGCCAACCTGATCACGATCCCCGAGCATGATGTCGACTGGATCGCCGACATGATCGAATACATGGAGGCGAAGGGTTACAGCGCGGTAGAGACCAGCGCCGCTGCCGAGGCAGTCTGGATGAAGATCGTCGCTGACCTCGCCGAGCATTCGCTGATCCGCAAGGCCAATACATGGTGGGTCGGCGCCAATGTGAAGGGCAAGCCCACTGGCCTGACGATGTTCATTGGTGGCTTCAACAAATATCGCGAGCATGCTGCCGCCGCCGCCGCGCGCCGGGAAGAATTGTTTGTCTTCGACAAATCGCGCGAGAGCCAGGCAGCCTGATCAGCAAAAGACTTGATGACATGAATGGGCGCGGTCCGTTCCGCGCCCGCATTCGCCTCATCACGCTTTAGCAGGTTTGTTGCGAAACGCCTCGACTGAGATCCGGTATTCAGGATGAACCCCCGCCTCGCGCTGCAATTCGGCTTCCAGCGCCAGTTGATTTTCGAAACTGTTGGTGGCCGCTTGGTCCAGTGCCTGCTTGATCAATTTGATCGCCGCGCCAGGTGTTGAAGCAAGCTGACGGCAGACGGCGCTGGCTTCGTCCATGAGGACCGCATCGTCGACGCAGCGCCAGATCATGCCCCATTCCGCCGCTTGCCCGGCGTCGACGGATTGCGCGAGCATGAACATCGCGCGCGCCCGCGCATCCCCAACAAGGCGCGGCAGTGTCCAGGTTCCCCCTGAATCGGGGATCAGACCGATCCGTGAAAAAGACTGGATGAATTTTGCAGACTTTCCCGCCACGACGATGTCGCATGCCAGCGCCAGGCTCGCGCCTGCGCCTGCTGCCACCCCGTTGACCGCCGCTACAACCGGTAGCCGCATGGAGCGGATGAAACTGACAAGGGGATTGTACCGCTCGACAAGATTTTCCGACAGGTCGGGCGCTACGCCGTCGACAAACACCCGCTCGGTCAGGTCCTGGCCGGCGCAGAATCCTCTCCCTGTCCCTGTCAGCAATACCGCCCGGCACGCGTCGTCTGCCTCGGCTGCCCGCAATGCGTCAATCAGTTCGGCATGCAATTGGCGTGTAAAGGCGTTCAGCGCCTCTGGCCGGTTAAGCGTGATCGTCCGGTAGCCGTCCTGCTTCAAGGTCAGCACATTGTTTTGAGAGGGCAATTCATTCTCCAGATCAGGGTTGAGCATTTGTCCTGTCGCAGGCGGTCAGCCTGCCGGTCCGGGCCGGTCCCAGGTTGATACGCTCTTGGGCCTGTCCAATTGCAGCGTCGATGGCGGCGGGGCAGCGTCGGGATGCACCAGTGGATAGGCCATCCAGTTGTTCGGCCGCGCGCGCAGATATTGCGGCGGGTAGGCGATGTCGATGCCGAGCGCGGCCGCAGCATGAAGTCCCCAGCGGGGATTGTCCAGAAACGAACGGGCCAGCGCCACAAAGTCGGCTTGTCCCGAAGCGATGATTGCTTCGGCCTGTTTCGGCTCCACAATCATGCCGACCGCCATTGCGACCAGGCCCGTCGCGCGCCTGACGGCAGTCGCGAACTCAACCTGGTGTCCGGGTTCCGCGCGCGGAATCGCAACGCCCGGACGGATGTTTCCGGACGACATCACCACATAGTCCACGCCTTCGGCCTTGAGTGCCCGCGCAAGCTCGACGGCGTCGTCAAGCGTTGAGCCTTCTGGCGTCCAGTCAGTGGAATTCAAGCGGAACCCGAGCGCCCTGTCTCCCGGCCAGACAGCCCGCACGGCGCGAGCAACTTCGATGGCGAACCGGTTGCGCGACACCGCAGCGCCGCCCCAACTGTCCGTACGGCGATTGGTGACGGGCGAGGTGAAGCTGTGAATGAGGTAGCCATGGGCGCCGTGTATCTCGACCAGATCGAAGCCAGCGCGCAGGGCGCGCCGCGCACTGTCAGCAAAACTGGCGATACTCCGCTCTATGCCGGCGTGGTCCAGTTCCGCGGGCGTCTGCCAGCCGTCATCATAGGCGATCGGCGACGGTGCGACTGGCTTCCATGCGCCTTCGCCGGCAGGCAAGGGCTCGCCTTGCCACCGGTCGGGGATCGTTCGTGTGGCGGATTTACGGCCGCAATGACCGAGCTGAATTCCAATCCGGGCCGGAGCCAGTTTGCGAAGTTCAGCAACGAGCGAAGTGAGCGCCGTTTCCTGTTCGTCGTTCCATAGTCCCAGGTCGCCGGGCGAACCGCGTCCATCCCGCTCGACCGCCGTCGCCTCCGCAATCACAAGACCTGCTCCGGACAACATCATCTGTCCCAGGTGGATCAGGTGCCAGGGCTGCGCTATGCCGTCGACAGCGCTGTACTGGCACATCGGCGAGACAACGATCCGGTTCGCGATCTTAAGTCCGCCGATGCGGCCTGCCTCAAACAGCGCGCTCATCGTTCCATTGCCTCCATCTCGGGTCGCAAACAATTTCGGACGATCACAGCAAGTAACGCAAATCGCAACCTTGCTGAGGCACGTTTTTCATATTTGTGAAACTTCTCTTCGCACTCTCGTAGTCAATTGACTCAAATGGCGGTGGCTCCGATTTTGCGCGCGGCCAGAGGAGGCCTTCGAAACAGGGAGGAATGTCCATGCTTGGACTGATGCAGGATAAGCCGCTCTTGATCTCGTCGTTGATTGAGCACGCAGCCCGGTATCACCCCGATGTCGAGATTGTCAGCCGCACCTGCGAAGGCGAAACCGTTCGTTCCAGCTGGCGCGATCTGTCGAAGCGAGTCGCACAGCTTGCCAACGCCCTGAAGCGCATGGGCGTCGGACCAGGTGATCGTGTCGCGTCGCTCGCCTGGAATACCCATCGCCATGTCGAGCTCTATTTTGCTGTGTCCGGCATCGGCGCCATCCTCAACACGGTCAACCCGCGCCTGTTCCCGGAACAGGTCGATTACATCGTCAATCATGCCGAAAACCGGGTGCTGTTCTTCGACATCACCTTTGCTGGTCTCGTCGCTGACCTGCAGTCAAGCTTCTCGACGGTTGAACACTATGTTGCGCTGACTGACGCCGCCCATCTGCCAGGCGAGGTCGAGAATGCCGTCGCCTATGAAGACCTGTTGGCCGCCGAGCCAGATACAATTGACTGGCCGGTTTTTGACGAGCGCACAGCTGCCTCGCTCTGTTACACCTCCGGCACCACCGGCAATCCGAAGGGCGTCCTCTATTCGCATCGTTCGACTGTACTGCATTCCTTTATGGTTCGCACCGTCGACGGCTTCAGCCTCTCGAGCGCTGACAGTGTTTTGCTTGTTGTGCCGCTGTTTCACGTCAACGCCTGGGGTATCCCCTACGCAGCCGCCATGTGCGGCGCAAAGCTGGTGCTGCCGGGACCAAAACTGGATGGCAAGAGCATCTACGAGCTGGCGGTCAGCGAGCAGTGCACGTTCTCGCTTGGCGTTCCTACTGTCTGGCTCGGCTTCTTCCAGCACATCGACGAAACGCCGGGGCTGGATCTGTCGCAATTGAAACTCAGCCGCGTCGTTGTCGGCGGTTCTGCCGCTCCGCGCGCCATAATTGCCCGTTTCCGCCAGGAACTTGGCGTATTCGTTATCCATGCCTGGGGCATGAGCGAGACCAGTCCTGTGGCGACAATTGGCAATCTGCTCCCGGGGCATGCCGGTCTGTCAGACGATGAAAAGATCGACATCCAGGCCAAGCAAGGCCGTGTCGTCTATGGCGTTGAATTAAAGATCATCGACGAGAACGGCGCGGAACTGCCGCAGGATGGTTCCGTTGCCGGCGACCTCCTTGTGCGCGGCCCCTGGGTGACGTCGGGCTATTTCAAGGGCGTTGGCGGTCAGGTGCTCGACAAGGATGGCTGGTTTGCAACTGGAGACGTGGCAAAGATTGACAGCGACGGCTACGTGGTTCTGACCGACCGCTCCAAGGATGTCATCAAGTCTGGCGGCGAGTGGATTTCCTCGATCGATCTCGAAAATGCCGCCGTCGCGCATCCTCAGATACAGGAGGCTGCAGTTATCGGCCTGCCGCATCCCAGATGGCAAGAGCGTCCGCTGCTGATCGTCGTGCCAAAGGCTGGCACGGAGCCGAAGCGGGATGAAATCCTGAATTTCCTGTCCGGTCGCGTGGCCAAATGGTGGTTGCCAGATGACGTGGTCTTTGTCTCCGAATTGCCTCACACGGCCACCGGCAAACTGCTCAAAACCAAGTTGCGGGAACAGTTCCGGGACCATGTTTTACCTGGGTAGATATTCACATTTGTGAAACCGTTCTTCAACGGGCTGGTTTCGTTGAATCTTGGATTTGTATCGCCTAAGCCTTTTCGGCCTTGGCAACCCATTTCAGGGAGGAATGATGCCACACGCTTCTTTCGACGATCCGGATGGCACGCTTGCAATGTTGCGTGACAGCGTCCAGTCATTGGCCGCGCAGTTTCCTGGCCCGGCCTCTCTGCGTGCCAAGCGGGCCTCTCATGCCGACAGTGACGCTACGCTGTGGACTGCAATGGCCGAAGCCGGCTGGCTGGCGCTTCTCCTTCCTGAAGACCTTGGCGGAGCGGGGCTAGGGCTCACCGAGCAGGCTGTCCTGAGCGAAGCGCTTGGCCGCGCCTTGATCGCCGAGCCTGTCGCTGCAGGCGCAGTGTTTGCTTCAATCCTGCTTCGGGATGCGCCTGCCGCTGAGGAGCGCAGCCGCCTCGCGCAAGGCCTTGGGGATGGATCTCTACGCATTGCGCCAGCCTGGCGTCAGCCTTCGTCATATTCGTCTGGCCGCAAGCTCGAGGCGGTTGCTGACGGCGATGGCGTGCAGTTGTCTGGCGATCTGCAATTTGTCGACGCTGCGTCTTCCGCCACCGACTTTCTGGTGGTCGCGCCTGCCAAAGGCGGTGCAGTGCTGGTGTCAGTTCCCGCCGGTTCGAAGGGGTTGTCGGTCGATGAGAAGGAGAGCGTAGACGGTGCGGCGATCGGGACCTTGCACTTCGACAAGGTGCAGATTGGCGCTGACAGGATTCTCGCCCGCGCAGCCAGTGTCGATACCCTTGTCGCGGACGCTGAACTTCATGCCCGAATAGCAATTGCCGCCGAGCTTGCCGGCATCGCCTCCCGGGCAGCCGAAATGACAATTGCCTACACCAAGGATCGGGTTCAGTTCGGCAAACCAATCGCCAGTTTTCAGGCCGTGCAGCATCGGCTGGTCGACATGTGGAGCGACGCAGAATTTGCCTGCGCCTCAGTGGTCAATGCAGTCGAGCGCCATGCCGATGGCAATAGCCGGGACACGCAACTGGCGGTGCTTGCCGCAAAAGCACGCTGCGGCGACGCAGCGAACACCATCACACGCCGGGCGGTTCATCTGCATGGTGCGATGGGCTTCACCGATGAACATGACATCGGGCTCTACATGAAGCGGGCAATCGCGCTCAGCGCCACTCTTGGCCAGCCCGAAGCGCTGCGTCTTGAATTTGTTGAACTGGAACGTGTGGCCTGACCGGCCTCTGGAGGATCGCATGAAGAACAACCTCATCAAAGTCGAGATCACCGACAAAGTCGCGCTCGTCACGCTCGACAATCCGCCGGTCAACGCCTATTCGCGCGAGTTTTCCGACGAACTGATCGAGGTGTTTGACGAACTGAACGACACACCTGAAGTCCGCTGCATCGTTGTCACCGGCCGCGGCAAGGTGTTTTCGGCCGGCGCTGACATCAAGAACCGCCAGGCCATCGGAGATATCAAGGGCGAAACCTATCGCCACCTGCGCCGCACACGCGAAGTCTCCAACTGCATCATGGAATGCAACAAGGCCGTCATCACGGCAGTCAATGGCGCAGCGCTTGGCGCTGGCCTCGGCCCAGTCATCGCTGCTGACATCGTGCTCGCCGCCGATACTGCGGTGTTCGGTCTGCCCGAGATCGACATTGGCTTGATGGGCGGCGCGCGCCACGCCATGTCCTTCTTCCCAAAATCGCTGGCCCGCCGCATGATCTTGACCGGTTATCGAGTGCCCGCCGCAGAACTCTACCGCCGCGGCATCATCGAAGCCTGCGTCCCCGCGGACCGGTTGCTTGAAGAAGCGATGACCATGGCGCGGACGATCGCTTCCAAGAGCCCCAAGGCGCTCAGCCTGGCCAAGCGAGCCATCAACACGGTTGAGCACATGCCGCTGCGCGATGGCTATCGCTTTGAACAGAACCTGACGGTCGAGATGACCCGTCATGAAGACTCGAAGGAAGCGATGCGCGCCTTTATCGAAAAACGGCCGGCCGTATTCAAGGACGTGCTGTGATGGTCACTGACTGGAACGCACTCTCCGACGAGGAATTCCGCGCTGCATTCCGCGACTTGGTCGAGAGGCGGCTGCCGGTCGAGCTCCGTTTCATGCGCAAGCAGCGGCCGCTCTTTGACGAGGTTGCAGTCTGGTATCACGCGCTCGCCGAAGAAGGCTGGCTGTCGCCGGTCTGGCCGATCGAATATGGCGGTATGGGGCTCAATCCCACCAAGCACATGATCTATGTTGAGGAATGGGGTCGTCTAGGCTGCCCGCGCATTCCCGACCACGGCATCGGTCTCACGGGTCCGCTACTCATCGAGCACGGAACAGATGAGCAGAAGGCGTTCTTTCTGCCAAAAATCCTGTCGGGCGAACATGTCTGGTGCCAGGGTTATTCCGAGCCAAATTCGGGCTCCGATCTGGCCAGCCTGCGCACCTCTGCGGTCCGCGACGGCGAGCATTTTGTCGTCAATGGCCAAAAGATCTGGACCACGCTGGCCCACTGCGCCAACTGGATCTTTGCGCTTGTGCGCACCAGCCGCGACGAGAAGGTCCGTCAGAAGGGCATCACCGTGCTGCTGATCGATATGACCACGCCTGGCGTCAAGGTTCGCCCGATCGCCAATTTGCGCGGTGAGACCGATTTCTGCGAAGTTTTCTTCGACAATGTCCGGGTTCCGGCAGCCAATATGGTTGGTCAGGTCGACCAGGGCTGGGCTGTCGCAAAATCTGTGCTCGGCCATGAGCGCATTTTCCTCGGCGCGCCAACCCGTCCCGAGATCGCCATCGAGCGGCTTGAAAAACTGGCGCGCGCCCGGGACTCCTTTGCCGATCCGGCGTTCCGTTCGCGCTATGCCAGACTGCGCCTCGATCTCTACGATCTTGGGTCAGCTTTCGAGCGGTTTGCCAAGGTTCTGCGCGATGGAGGCGAACTTGGCGCGGACGTATCGATCCTGAAGATTTTCACCACTGAACTTTATCAGCGCATCACCGAGGAAACGATCGCGCTGGCGGGCGAGGACGCACGCTATTTTGATGACATCGAAGCTGGCAACGACCAGGTCGACGCGATGAACCTGTTCCTGGATTCGCGCGCCCCGGCCATCTTTGGCGGCTCCAACGAGATCCAGCGGAACATTCTGGCGAAGGCTGTTCTCGGTTTGCCTGGTTAATAGACGTCCGGCAGCCGGTCGTCCGGCTTCGGCGAAAGGGAGGAAAGATGAGTTCGTCCGTTGCAGCAATGCCGCGGGCCGGTGCCGTATCGAGCGCGGATTTTGCGCTCGAGGCGCGCGGCTTGACGAAGGTCTTTGGTGGCTTTGCGGCCGTCAAGGACGTCAACCTGTCGGTGCGGCGGGGGTCGATCCATGCACTGATCGGCCCCAACGGGGCAGGCAAGACAACCTGCTTCAACCTCTTGACCAAGACGCTCATTCCGACAAACGGCAAGATCCTGTTCGACGGTGAGGACATTTCCGCCTTGCGTACCTCGGAAGTGGCGCGCCGCGGTCTCGTCCGGTCATTCCAGATTTCGGCCACTTTCCCCCATTTGACAGCGCGCGAGAACGTCCGTGTCGCCCTGCAGTCGTCTTATGGCACGGCCTACAAGTTCTGGCGGTCGCTGCGCGCCGTTGCGCCGCTCAATACGCGCGCCGATGAGCTATTGGAACAGGTGGGTCTGGCCGAGAGCCGTGATGTGGAGGCGGCCGAACTGTCCTATGGCAAGAAGCGCGCGCTAGAGATCGCCACGACGCTGGCGCTTGAGCCCCGGGTCATGCTGCTTGATGAGCCGACTGCCGGCATGGGCCACGAAGACATCGAACCGATCACCGAACTGATCAAGCGCGCCGCCGCTGGCCGAACTATCCTGCTGGTGGAACACAATCTGTCCGTTGTCTCGACCCTCTGCGATCGCATTACGGTGTTGCAGCACGGCGAAGTGCTTGCCGAAGGCAACTATTCCGAAGTCTCGAACAATCCCGCCGTTGTGACAGCCTATATGGGAGGCGTTGATGAATAGTCCGGCCGCCGGCATCACGAAAACGCCAGCTGCGGCCAACAGTTCCGCTCTGCTGACGGTCAATGACCTGAGGGCGTCCTACGCCGAATCCAAGGTTCTGCATGGCATGGATTTTGATGTCCGCGAAGGCGAACTGCTGACGCTGATTGGCCGCAATGGTGCAGGCAAGACAACCACCCTGCGTTCGATCATGGGCATCGTTCGCAAGCGCACCGGTTCGATCCGGTTTGCCGGTCAGGAACTGATCGGCAAGCGCACATTCCAGATTGCCCGTCTGGGCATCGGCTATTGCCCCGAAGAACGTGCCATCTTTTCGTCTCTGTCGGTGCGCGAAAACCTGTTCTTGCCGCCGGTGTTGCGAGAGGGAGGATTGTCTGAAGAGGCGCTCTACGCCGCATTCCCCAACCTCCAGCAGCGAGCTTCCAGTCAGGGCACCAAACTGTCGGGTGGTGAGCAGCAGATGCTGGCAATCGGCCGCATCCTGCGCACCGGCTCGCGCCTGTTGCTGCTGGACGAGCCAAGCGAAGGTCTCGCCCCGGTCGTCGTCAAGGAAATCGGCGAGCTGATCCAGCGCCTGAAGTCGCAAGGTTTTACCATCATCCTGGTCGAGCAGAACTTGCGTTTCGCCCGTCAGGTCGCCGACCGGCACGTTGTCGTCGAGCACGGCAAGGTTGCCGACATTCTTACCAACGATGAACTGACCGCCGACCTCGGCCGCGTCAAATCCTACCTGGGAGTCTGACAGTCATGTTTGAAGGTATCAGTACTCAATTGCTGTTCGGACAGGTTCTGCTCGGACTGATAAACGGTTCGTTCTACGCTATGCTGTCGATGGGTCTGGCGATCATCTTCGGTCTGATGAATGTGGTCAATTTCACCCACGGCGCGCAATATATGCTCGGCGCGTTTGTTGCCTGGATGTTGCTGACCTATCTCGGCATCGGTTACTGGCCAGCGCTGATAATTGCACCCATTGTCGTTGCCATCTTCGGCATGGCGATGGAGCGCTTGTTACTCAGGCCGCTCCAAAATCTCGACCATTTGTACGGCTTGCTCGCCACCTATGCGATGGCGCTGATTGTCGAGGGTCTTGTTCGTTACCAATATGGCTCGACGGGCCTGCCCTACGAGAATCCGATACCTGGCGGCGTCAATCTTGGCTTCATGTTCCTGCCGTACTACCGGCTCTGGGTCGTTGTGTTCTCTGTCGTCACCTGCATCGCTACCTGGGTTCTGATCGAGCACACCAAGCTTGGCGCTTATCTTCGTGCCGCCAATGAAAAGCCTGAGATTGTCGAAACTTTCGGCATCAACGTACCCAAGATGATCACACTGACCTACGGTTTTGGTGTCGGCCTCGCCGCCCTGTCGGGCGTGCTCGCCGCGCCGATCTACCAGGTTTCGCCCTCGATGGGTTCCAGCTTGATGATCGTCGTCTTCGCAGTTGTCGTCATCGGCGGCATGGGGTCAATCATTGGAGCGGCGATCACCGGCTACATGCTCGGCATCGTCGAGGGGCTGACCAAGGTCTTTTATCCCGAAGCCGCCAGCGTGGTGATCTTCCTGTTCATGATCATCTCGCTCTACGCCCGCCCAGACGGCCTTTTCGCCAGCAAGGAGTCCCTGTGATGATCCGCTATCTTGTTCTGGCGCTTGTCGCAGTAGTCGCCATCGCTGCGCCGTTCTATTTCTATTCGGTCACGCTGATGACGATCCTCTGTTTCATCATCTTCGCGTGCTCGTTCAACCTTCTTCTGGGCTATACCGGTCTGCTATGCTTCGGCCACGCCATGTTCTTCGGCGGCGCGGCCTACATTACGGGCTATCTATTGAAGTCGACCTCCATGTCGACAGAACTGGCCATCCTTTCGGGAGGCCTCGCAGCCGGCCTCCTTGGTGCCGTGATCGGCTTCCTGACCATGAAGCGGCAGGGTATCCAGTTCGCGATGATTACGCTCGCGTTCTCGCAATTCATCTATTTCATGTTCCTTCAGGCGCCGTTCACAGGCGGCGAAGACGGCATGCAGGACATCCCGCGCAGGGCCTTGTTCGGCGTATTCGATATCTCGTCGAATTTCACCTACTACTATGTGGTGCTGGCCATTACCGCGCTCTGCGTCTTCCTCTACTACCGCGTCGTCCACTCACCCTATGGCGAAGTCCTGAAAGCGGTGCGCGACAACCAGCCGCGTGTTGAATCGCTCGGTTTCGATCCTGAAAAGATCAAGCTGGTCGCCTTCATCATTTCGGCTTCGATGGCAGGCGTTGCCGGTGGCATGAAAGCAACCGTCTACCAGTTTGCTACGCTCACTGACGCATCATGGCCGGTCTCTGGCGAGGTCATCCTGATGACGCTGCTTGGCGGCCTCGGCACTTTGACCGGCCCGGTGTTTGGCGCAGCCGGCATCATTCTCATCAATGATCACCTCGCAGCATTTGGCGAGTGGGCGCTTATCTCGCAGGGGGTCATCCTGCTCGCAGTCATCGTCTTCTTCCGTCGCGGAATTGTCGGTGAGCTGTCAGCGCTGCGGCGCTGGCTGGCACGCCGTGACGAAGCCGGACAGACGCCGGTCGAGGCCGCACACTGATCGTGCGGCCTCAAATCTCGAGATCAAATGGCTGATCGAACGGGTCGTTGGGGCGGACAGATTTGACCGCCCGTTGCAACACCTTCAGATAGTTGTCTCGGTTCTGCCGCACCCTGTCTCGTGCACCGCCCAGCCCCAGGACCGCCGACTGGTTCTGGATGTCCATTGGCAGCAGCACGCAGATCGTTCCGCCACCCAGAAAAGGAATGTCTTCGACATAGCCATAGCCATTTTTGCGGATTTCCTGGATGCGCTCCATCATGGTCGTTACCGACACCCGGTCTGCCTTGCCACTGGCGATATTGGCGCGGCGCACAATATTGTCGATGCGGTCATCCGACATGGTCGACATCAAGGTCCATCCAACAACCGACCGTGTTAGCGGTCTGAGTGCGCCCTCGTCGACATGGAACCGTAGTGGATGCACTGACTGAATAATCTGCACATACTGGATGTATATGTCGTTCTTGGTGTTAATTGATACGGATTCACCAGTGGCCGCGTGCACATCGTGCAACGCGTCCAACATCCGGCTCGACCCGAACAACGCATTGGGAACCCAGTCTCCCAGCGCTGTCACTTTCGGCGTCGGGAAATAGACCCGCTCCCGGCGGTCGAAATTCAGGTAGCCGAGCGTCACCAGTGTCTTCAGCAGGACCGTTGCACTGGACTGCGGATATCCCAGTGCAATTGCGATTTCAGACATCGCACGAGGTTTCCTAACACTCCGGAAGTATTCAAGAATCTCGATCGCACGTGTTGCCGATTTTACTTGTGACGGTTGCACGCTTCGTTCCTCCCTGGGTATTCTGAATTTCAGAAATGTGAAACTACGCGACACGTATAAATGTTGCTAGCCGACAAGGACTGCACATGAGAGGCTAACTTCCGTCAAGTCCGGTTGGGAGGAATTTCCGTGACTTGTCTCTGTCGCGCCTGCCAACAGGCCGTCAGAACGGAGGAAAGAAATGCCATTCAGCATCTCTTGCCACCTCGATTGCCTCCTTACCAGGTCAGGCGAGACGCAGGCGCGTCTCTGCCGGCCGTGACAGTGCAGTGGAAACGCGGTCCCCCGCGGCTTCGTGCGAACCTTTCGTGCAGCCATGGCGGACATTGATTGACAGGATTGGCAGACGCGCAATGACCGGCATGCGTAGACTTGAGGGACGGGTGGCTCTAGTGACGGGCGGTGGCCGTGGTATCGGACGCGCCATCAGTGAAGCCTTTGCCCGCGAAGGTGCATCCGTAGGCATCCTTGATCTCAAGCCCGAAGTGTCGGGCGAAGCAGCTGAAGCCATCAACGCTGCTGGCGGCAAGGCGCTGCCGTTAGTCGGCAATGTTGCAAAACGCTCAGACGTTTTTGATGCCGCCGCAAAGCTGCGCGATGCCTTCGGCCCGATATCCATCCTCGTCAACAACGCCATGTGGAACCGCTACGGCTCGCTGCTCGAGCAGAGCGAGGAGACGGTCGGCCGGATGATCGACGTCGGCTTCAAGGGCGTCATCTGGGGTTATCAGGCAGTTGTCCCGCAGATGCAGGAAACAGGCGGGGGATCGATCATCAACATTGCCTCGCCTGCGGCACTGATCGCGATGAAGCACGGCGTGATGTACAGCGGCGTCAAGGCTGCGGTTCAGGCTGTCACCCGCTCAGGCGCTGCAGAGTTCGGCCCTTTGAATATTCGGGTCAACGCAATCGCTCCAGGTTCCACCCGCACCGACGGCGCCAACATGGTGGTCGACGAAGCCGGCTGGGAACGCCGTCGGCAAAAGGTTCCGCTCGGCCGTCTCGGTGAGCCGGAAGACATCGCCAATGCGGCTCTTTTCCTCGCCAGCGATGAATCGAGCTGGGTCAGCGGCGACATGATGCTCGTCGATGGCGCAATGACATTTGCCTTTTCTTGAACTCAGCCGCCGGCAGCCGCCGGGCGTGCGACAGTTTCGCGGATCAGTCCCCGCGAACACCAACGGAGGAAATGAAATGAAGACCTTGAAGCAACGCAAAATGTTGGGCGCAGTCCTCGCCGGGGCTACGCTCATCTCAGCGCCTGGCGCATTCGCACAGACGATCTCAGGCGATGTCGTCAAGATCGGCCTGATGAACGACCAGTCTGGCCCCTACTCTGACAATTGCGGTCCAGGCTCCGTTGAAGCAGCCAGGATGGCTATTGAGGATTTCGGCGGCGAAGTCGCCGGAAAGAAGATCGAATTGGTCATCGCCGACGACCAGAACAAGCCCGACATCGGTGCGTCGATCGCCCAGAAATGGGTCGACGACGAAGGTGTCGACACCATTCTTGGCTGTTCGGCTTCGTCCATTGCCATCGCGGTGCAAAAGATGATGGCCGACAAGAAGAAGCCTTACCTGCTGGCCGGCACGGCATCGTCGGCGCTGACCAATGACGCCTGCTCGCCCATGGGCACACAGTGGGTGCTCGACACCTATTCGCTGGCCAAGGGCGTTATCAAGTCGATGATGGCGCAGGGCAAGGACAGCTTCTATTTCATCACCGTCGACTACACCTTCGGCAAACAGTGGCAGGCCGACGCCACCAAATTTATCGAAGAAGCTGGCGGCAAGGTGTTGGGCTCGGTGCTCCATCCGCTCAACAACAACGACTTCTCATCTTACTTGCTGCAGGCCCAGGCAAGTGGCGCCAAGGTCATCGTGCTGGCAAACTCTGGCGCTGACTTCGCCAACGCCGTCAAGCAGGCCCAGGAATTCGGCATTCAGGCCGGTGGCCAGGACGTCGTGGCGCTCGGTCTCCAGATCAACCAGGTCCACGGCATCGGCCTCGCCGCCGTCAAGGGCATGTCGCTAGTTACGCCAGGCTACTGGGACATCAATGACGAGACCCGCGCCTTCGCTGACCGCTTCAAGAAGCGTTTCCGCGACCGCGTTCCAAATGAGAGCATGACGGGCACCTACAGCGCGCTCACGCACTATCTCAAGGCTGTCAAGGAAACCGGCTCGGACGATGGTGAGACAGTTGTCGCCAAGATGCACGAAATGCCGGTCAATGACTTCCAGATGAAGGACGTCAAGATCCGCGCCGACGGTCAGGTCATGCGCCCGATGTATGCGGTCACGATCAAGTCGCCCGACGACGTCAAACAGCCCTACGACTACTACGTCGTCAACAATACCATCGCAGCTGAAGACGTGTGGCGGCCGGAGGCAGAAAGCACCTGCCCGCTGATCAAGAAATAGGCCTCGGCTTTGACACTGTGGGGCGGCGTCCAGCCGCCCCGGGATATTGATGGAGGAAATTGAAATGAAGATTTTTGATTTGCGCAAACCTGTTGGTGCTTTCGTCGCCGGGGCCGCGCTCCTTTCTTCGGCCAGCGCCATGGCGCAGGAAATCTCGGGCGACGTTATCAAGATCGGCGTCATGAGCGACCAGTCGGGACCCTATGCGGACAATGTTGGTCCGGGCGCTGTTGAAGCCGCGCGTATGGCCATCGAGGATTTCGGTGGAGAGATCAACGGCAAGAAGATTGAGCTGGTTATTGCCGACGATCAGAACAAGCCAGACATTGGGGCAGCGATTGCCCAGAAATGGATTGACCAGGAAGGTGTCGACGCCATCGTTGGCGGCTCGGCCTCTTCGATCGCAATTGCGATCCAGAAAATGATGGCGGAAAAGAAGAAGCCCTACATGCTCTCGGGTTCGACGTCGTCGTCGCTGACCAATGACGCTTGCACACCCTATTCGAGCCAGTGGGCCATCGACACCTACGCCATGGCCAAGAGCGGCGCCAAGCTGTTGGCTGAAGCTGGCAAAGACACAGTCTATTTCATTACTGTGGACTACACGTTCGGCAAGCAATGGCAGGCCGATGCGACGAAATTCATCGAAGCTGATGGCGGGAAGATCGTGGGTTCGGTCACATATCCGCTCAACACCAACGATTTCTCGTCCTATCTGCTACAGGCGCAGGCAAGTGGCGCCAAGGCTATCGTTCTGGTCAATGGCGGGACGGATTTTTCGAACGCTCTCAAGCAATCCGTCGAATTTGGCATCCAGGCAGGCGGACAGGATGTCGCGTCGCTTGGCCGGCAGTTCAACGAGATTCAAAGTGTCGGCCTCGCTCTTACGAAAGGCATGAAGTTCGCCACGCCTTTCTATTGGGATCTGAACGACGAGACGCGCGCCTTCACCGAGCGTTTCAAGAAGCGGTTCCGCGACCGGATCCCGAACGAGGCTAAGGCTGGGACGTACAGCGCCGTCAATCACTACCTCAAATCCGTCAAGGAAGCCGGCACTGACGATGGCGAGGCGGTCAACGCAAAAATGCATGAATTGCCGATCAACGATTTTGCGATGAAAGACGTCAAGATGCGGGCCGATGGCCAGGTCATGCGGCCGTGGTACGCGGTGACGGTCAAGAGCCCTGAAGAGTCGAAATATCCGGACGACTTTTACCTGATCGGCGCAGAACTCGCAGCGGAAGACGTCTGGCGGTCGCCGGAAGACAGTGTCTGTCCGCTGCTTAAGCAATAAAGCCTCCCAGGCACAGCGGGGCGGCGTTCCGCCGCCCCGTCCAGTTTCGTCCATCGCGAGCGTCACTCATGACCATCACGATCACTCCCGTCTCTGACCGCCCTGACATGCTTGGCGAGAGCCCGGTCTGGGACGCAGACAACAGCTGCCTCTATTGGGTAGATGGCTTTTCCAGGCTGGTCCGCCGCTGGACACCGGCCACGGGAGAATTCGAACAGTGGCAGACGCCCTCTATGGCAGGCTCGGTTGCGCTCGGCCAAGGCCAGACTGTCATCGTTGGTCTGGCCGACGGCATCTATTCGCTTGATTTGCTGACCAACGCGCTTTCGCCGCTGTTCCGGCCCGAACCGGTTGACCCCCTGGTGCGGTTCAATGATGGCAAGACGGATCGCGCGGGCAATTTTCTGTGCGGGTCAATGGGCATCCATGCCGACCCGAAGGGCGTGCTGTGGCGCGTTGCTGCCGATGGTGGAAGCGCTGAACTTGCTCATGGCATCCGCATTTCCAATGCGCTCTGTTTCAGTCCCGACGGCGAAACGATGTATTTCGCCGACAGTCTGGACCGGACCATCCGCGCTTATGAATATTCAGAAGATGGCGTGGGCGAAGCCCGCATTCTGGTCGACACGGCGCAGTGGAACTCTGGTCCTGATGGCGCGACTGTCGACACTTTGGGCCGTTTGTGGGTGACATTGGTGCAGGTCGGAAAGATCGCCTGCTTTGCGCCTGACGGGCGGCTCGAGAGGCTGATTGACGCCCCGGTCGACCTGCCGTCATCAGTGGCGTTCGGTGGCAAGGATTTGGCGACCCTCTTTGTCACCTCGATCAAGGATTCCGGTTCTGGCCGGGCGATCTCGAAACATCCCGACGGCGGCCGCCTGTTTGCAATTGACGGGCTTGGCGCGAGGGGCATCGCCGAAACCCGGTTTGGGGCAGGGCGTAACAATGGCAATTGATTGGACCTGACGAGATGCTGACCCGCAACTATGACCTTTCCGCCTTGCTGGCGCCTCGCTCCATTGCGTTGGTTGGCGCCTCCGATGACGTGACCCGTATTGGCGGGCGTCCGTTGCGCTATTTGCGAGAGGGCGGGTTTCAGGGCCCGATCTACCCTGTCAATCCCAAGCGCGAAACCGTCCAGGGTGTGAAGGCCTATTCATCGGTCGCTGCCTTGCCCGAAGCGCCGGATGTCGCGATTCTGGCAGTCCCTGCCGCGAGTACTGTTCAGGCAGTGCGCGATTGCGCCGGACGCGGCGTCAAGGCGGCTATCGTCTTTTCCGCCGGCTTTGCCGAAACCGGCGATGCGGGGCAGGCTTTGCAGGACGAGATGGTCG
This sequence comes from Mesorhizobium sp., assembly GCA_036742015.1. GTDB lineage: Bacteria > Pseudomonadota > Alphaproteobacteria > Rhizobiales > Rhizobiaceae > Mesorhizobium_A. The sequence continues at coordinate 62,400 of DAINRF010000015.1, forward strand.
CGGTCGCCCGCAAGTCCGGCATGCGCCTGTTAGGGCCAAACTGCCTCGGCGTTTTCAATTCTTCAATAGGCTACTACGGCACCTTTTCTGCTATGCTCGACACCGGACTGGTGACGCCAGGCCCCATCGGCATCGTGTCGCAGAGCGGAGCCTACGGCTCCCACCTTATGTACATGGCCCGCCTTCGCGGTCTTGGCATGAGCTACTTGGTCACAACTGGCAACGAATGCGACATCGATGTTGCCGAGGCGCTGCGCTGGGCAGTTGAGCAGCCGGACCTCAACGTCATTATGGCCTATGCAGAGGGTGTGCGCGACCGCGACACCTTCATCGAGGCGCTTGAGATTGCCCGCGAGCGCCGGAAGGCCATTGTCTTCATGAAGGTGGGTCGCTCGGAAGTTGGCGCTCATGCCGTCAGTTCGCACACGGCGGCGCTTGCCGGCTCAGACGCGATTTTCGACTCCGTGTTCCGGCAGTATGGCGTCTGGCGCGCCACCACCACCGCGGAGCAGGTAGATATTGCAGCTGCATGTGCCCGCGGCGTCTATCCGAAGAATAACGCGCTTGGCATCTTTACCATGTCCGGCGGCTTCGGCATCCAGATGGCTGACGATGCCGAACTGTCAGGGCTTGATGTCCGGCCCATGCCTGACAAGGCGCAGGACGAATTGAAGGCGATGTTGCCTTATGCGTCGCCGCGCAACCCTGTCGACGCGACGGCACAGGCGGTCACTGATCTACCGCTGATGACCAGCTTCATTTCGGCCATGCTCGAAAAGGGCGACTACGGGCTGTTCGCCGGCATCTTTGGCAGTGGCCCTGCCAGCCCGACATTTTCCGGCAAATTGCGCGAAGCGCTCGAAATGGCGGCAGCTTCAGCCAGCGATACGGTCATGGCCCTCACTATGACCGCGCCGCCTGACATCGTCCGCGCCTATGAGGATCGCGGCTTCATCGTTAATCAGGATGGCTCGGCGCTAATAAAGACGCTTGGCGCGCTGGTCCACTTCCGCAACAGCTTTGACCGCGCCCGTCAGGCGGGCGACGAGCCGGCATTGCCCGCGTCCGCGGAACTTGGCAGTCAACCCTTGAGCGAACTTGCCGCCAAGAAGGTGCTTTCAGAGGCTGGCATAGCGTTCCCAGATGACAGGCTGGTAGCTCCTGGCGGCGACATCCGCGCGGCTGCCGATGCGATTGGTTATCCGCAGGTTCTCAAGATTGTCTCCCCCGACATTGCCCACAAGACCGAGATCGGCGGCGTCGTCGTCGGCGTGAAAGACGTTGCCGAAGCACAGGCCGCGTTCGACGCCATCCTTCAACGGGCGCGCCACAAGCGTCCGGACGCCCGGATCGATGGTGTCATGGTTGCGCCGATGATTCCCGATGGCGTCGAAACAATCGCAGGCGTTGTCAGCGATCCGGTGTTTGGCCCCGTTGTCATGTTCGGCCTTGGCGGCGTGTTTGTCGAAGTGTTGAAGGATGTGACCTTCCGCGCCGCACCATTCGATGTCGACGAAGCCCACCGGATGATCCGGGAGATCCGCGGCTACGCCATGCTCGAAGGCGTTCGCGGCGCGCCGCCCGCCGACATCGACGCGCTGGCTGAAACGCTCGCCGCCCTGTCGCGATTTGCCGCCGCCAACGCCGATGGCGTGGAAAGCATCGACTTGAACCCCCTTCGGGTTCTCGAGCAGGGCAGGGGCGTCGTCGCGCTTGATGCGTTGATTGTGCCGCGCGGCGCAGATGTGAGAGGTCACTGACATGGACAATGCCCGCCTGCAGGAATTGCTTGATCGCGAGGCGATCCGCGATTGCCTCTATCGCTATTGCCGTGGCATTGATCGGGCTGACGAGGCGGCGTTGCGCAGCACTTACTGGCCAGACGCTCATGACAGTCACGGCGCCTATGCCGGACCTGCGAGCGGCTTCATCGACATGGCGCTCTCCGTTTTCAAGACCAATCCGCGCAACATCCATCAGGTGTCAAACATCCTGATCGAATTCGATGGGGCGGATGCGGCTGCTGTCGAGACCTATTTCAACGCCTTGCAGCGTGCACCGGACCGAGACGGGATCCTGCGTCAGGTCCTGCTGTGTGGCCGCTATTGCGACCGTTTCGAAAAGCGCGGCAGTGAATGGCGTGTCGCCGACCGTACCGTCGTCTATGACTGGGTCGAAGAGCAGGACGTACCGGCGGAACCGGAAGCGAAACGATTTGGCGCGCGGCAGCCGATTGGCGCTGCATTCCCGGATGACAGGATTTACGCACTGCTGCCGCAAACCCGGTGAAATGAGGGTTGAACGAGGGGGTCTACGATGAAAAGCGTCCTGGGAACTACCTTTGAACTGTTCCAGACAAAGCTGGGCGCGTCGGCCGTAGATACAATTCCAAACGGTGCGTTCCGCACCGCGATGCGGCAGGTCGCAGCGTCGGTCGTGGTCGCTACGGCGCAATGGCAGAACATCCGCAGCGGATTGACCGCAACAGCGGTTTGTGCAGCAGCAGCGCTGCCACCTACAATGCTGGTCTCAGTCAACAAGGCAGCGGCAGCGGACAGGCTCATCTCTGACAGCGGCGCGTTTGCCATCAACTATCTCGCCGAAGGCCAGCACAGGATAGCGCGCCTGTTTGCAAACACCAGGCTTTCGGACAAGGCTCGGTTCCTCGACGGGGATTGGTGCACTCTCGAGACAGGATCCCCTGTGCTTGAGGGGTCCGCGGCAAGCTTGGATTGCCGCGTCCAAAGCCGCATCGCCATGCCAACCCATCATATCTATCTCGGCCGTGTCGTCGCCGTAACCGTGTTCGACGACAGACCATTGCTTTATCGCGACGGCAATTTTCGCCGATTGCAACCGGTCCGATAGGGTTTGATGAGAGTCTTACTGATCACAAATTCAGGAGTAACAGATGCAATCTTCGGGACGTGTTGTCGTCGTCACTGGTGCTGCCGGCGGCATTGGCAAAGCCCTTTGCGGCATTCTTGCTGACGACGGCGATACGGTGGTCGCAGTAGATCTGCCCGGTGCCGGCGCACCCGCCGTCGCGCAATCGCTTGGGTCTGCCCATGTGGGCGTTGATTGCGACGTCTCGAAACCCGATGACATCCGCGCCTTGTTCGAATTGATCGACACGCGCTTCGGCCAGATCAATCTGCTGGTCAACAATGCAGCCATGGGTCCGACAATGGCTCCAACAGTCGAAACCTCTGCCGAGGACTTTCGCAAAACCCTCTCGGTCAACCTGATCGGCCCGTTCCAGATGGCGCGCGAGGCGGCCAGACGCATGCGCCCCGGCGGCGCCATCGTCAACATCGCCTCTCTCGCGGGCATACTCGGCAACCCGCGCCGTAACGCCTATTCAGCCTCAAAGGCGGGGCTGATCTCATTCACCAAATCACTTGCCGCCGAATGGGCCTCGGCGGGCATCCGTGTCTGTGCGGTAGCTCCCGGCTATGTTCGCACCCCGATGGTCGCGGAACTCGAACGCACCGGCAAGGCCGACATTTCTGCGGTGCGCCGCCGCGTGCCGATGGGGCGCATGTCGAGGCCCGACGAGATTGCCCGCGCCGCGCGTTTCCTTGGCTCAGACAAGGCTCGCTACATCACCGGCTCGGTTCTTGCAGTCGATGGCGGCTGGATGTCCTTCAATCAGCCAGGCGATGCGCACCCGCCGGTCGATGGCGCGCCCGCGGACGAACTGTCCAGGCCAGCGCCTGATGCGCGTGCGCGCATTGTCGTCGTCACTGGCGGGGCGAGCGGCATCGGTGCGGCTATTGCACAGCGTTTTGCCGAAAACGGCGACACGGTCATCGTCGCCGACCGGGACGGTGAAGCAGCAAAGGTCCACGTGGCGACGCTTGGCGGGGCAAATGTCGCAATCGAACTGGACGTTGCCGACGAAGCGGCTGTCGTTGCAGCCTTTGCAGGTATCGCTGAACGCTTCGGCAAGATCGACCTGCTGGTCAACAATGCCGGCGTCGTCGATACGTTTACCCCTGCGCTTCAGCAGGACGTCAAGCATGTCGAGCGCCTGCTCGACATCAATCTCACCGGCGCGTTCATTTGCGCTCGCGAGGCGCTGAAGGCGATGCCATCGGGCGGCGCAGTGATCAACCTTGGTTCCATCAACACATTCCTGCCCTTTGCGCCCCGTCACGCCTATGGCGCCTCAAAGGCAGGCATTGACATCCTGACCCGGTGCATGGCCGCTGAACTGGGGCCTGTTGGCATTCGTTTCGCTACGGTTGCGCCCGGCTACATCCGCACGCCGGCTGTGGCTGAACTGGAAACGTCGGGACGGGTCGACTTCAAGACGCTGCGTCGTCGCATTCCGATGGGCGATCTCGGCCGTCCTTCAGACATCGCCGAGGCGGCATTCTTCCTGGCCTCTCCGGATGCGTCCTACATCAACGGATCGATCCTCTATGTAGATGGCGGCTGGACAAGTTTTGGCAGCGCTGGCGACGCCAGCGAGCCGGCCGCGGAATAGACAGCCGTCAGTTCTTGCCGAACAACCGGTTCAGCGCCTTGCCCAGACGCGACCGCTCATCCTGATCGATCGTTGGCGACAGGATGTAGTGGTTCATGAAGGTCAGTGCGTCTGCGGCATTCGTCACCTTACCGCGCCGCAGGATCGACAGCGTCGACAACAGAGCGCCTGAATCGCAATCGGCCGGCGAATAGATCCAGTAGCCGCTGCCTTCGCCGCTATGCCGCGTCATGCCACACCGCTGCTCAGGCGATGCATCGCGCCAGAACAGCGACAGGATGTCTGTCAGCGCTGACGGATTGTTGGCGTAATAGCTGTGCGCCAGCATGTCCTCGCCGATCGTCGTCATGTCGATCGAGTCGACGTCAGCCAGCTGGACGATGCCGTCGCCGCCCTGTCCGGCGCGCGGCGCGTCACCATGCAGCTTGCGCGATACGGCCAGCGCCCAGTCCCGGTCGGATGCATAGAGCGTGATCCGCTCAGCGGCTGGCCGTATCGTCTCGACCATTTCGCCAAACAGCCCGGCGTCCAGATCGGGCGCAGTAAACAGCACCTGGTCAAATGCCGGCGGTTCGCCTTTGTGGCGCAGCGCGTAAAGCTCCAGCGCATCCGTCAGCGCCCGGTTGCCCATCGAATGCGCGATCAGATGAATGCGCGTCGCGCCGGACTTTGCCACCACGTCGTCAAGAAAACGGCTCAGCCTGCGACCGGAATAATTCACCACCGCCGTATCGGCGATGTAGGACAGGACCGAGGCCCGCGACGGCCATGAATAGAGGATCGGCAGGCCCTCGAAATTCATGTCATAAGCCATTTGCGCGGTGCGCATTGCCGCCTCGTTGAACGGCACGTTGAAGCCATGCACGAACACAAACGCTTCCTTGCCGTCTTTGTCCTTCAGCTGCGCCTGCATCTCGGCAAACACGTCGGCATCGGCCTTGGGAATGACCTGCGACAACACGATATGCCGCTCCGGGTCCTCGCGGAAATCAAAGCTCCAGATCGACGGCGCTTCGATTGCGCCCGGCCGGTGCGACAGCGGAATACTCACCGTCGCGGTGCCAAGTTCTAGCTCGCCGCGCTGGCTGCCATAAAAGTCTGACGGCAGCTCGCTGCCGGTGCGCGCCCGGTCAGTCGCGTAATAGATTTTGACGTCCTTGTATTTCTTGTCGTCGCCCAGCCCCTTGGTAGCGCCGCCGGCAGCCCGGTCGGCAAAGTCCTGGCGATAGGCGGCAAAATCTTCCAGTGCCTCGACTGCCTGTTCGGCAGGGTCGCCGTCGGGTGCATTTTCCGCCAGCTTGTCCAGCCGCCCGAACACGCCGTCAGCAATCTTCGGGTCGAGCCCGGCAGCAGCGACAATCCGCAGTACGCTTGCACAGGCCTCAACCGCCAGCGGCAATTCGCCTGCCTTCTCATAGGCGGCGCATGCCTTGTCCCACACCGGGATCAGTTGCGGCGATAGCAGCTGCGGCGTCTTGCCGGGCGCCGCTTCGCCCTGCCGCTTGGCAATCGCATCGGCCAGCGTTCTGTAGGCGTCGCCTGTATCCTTGGCGCGGTCAGTCCCCGCCAGAAGATCAGCCCGCCGCGCAAGCAGGTCCTCGACGATGGCCGGGTCGTTTTCTGCTGCCAGCGCCTGGTCGAGCAGGCCCAGCGCCTCGCCGGTGCGCCCGGCCTCCACCGCTGCCGCCACGTTCACGTCAAGCAAAGGATCAAACGCCTGCGATGGTGTCGCCGCCAGCAGCCCGCCCATCCCGATCACAACGGCGATCAGCCTGCCCAAGATCGAACGTCTTGCCCAACCAAACATAAGCGTACTGGCTCCACCCAACGACTTGCCTGTGATCAGCCAAAGATAACGGCTTTTCGGCGCGATGACACTCATTGTCGCAATTGCGGAGACTTTAGGGAACTGCCAGAAATGTGGATCACGCTTGGGTGAAGTGCCGGCCGCCCGGCTTTTGGCCGAGGCCCAGATAACGCCGTTGCACTCGTTCTTGTCTCATGATAGTTGCAATTGAAACCATTGGCGCTCCGGAGGAAATCGAGTGAAGCTTGCAAGCGTGAAGAATGGCCGCCGTGACGGCAGGCTGGTGGTCGTGTCGAAAGACCTCACCCGGTGCACCGATGCGTCGTTCCTGGTGCCGACCCTTCAGGCCGCGCTCGACGACTGGCAGCGGATTGCGCCTCATCTTTATGCACTGTCCGAAAGCCTGAACCACGGCGCGGTGCCGTCCGAACGTTTTCACGAACATGACGCCATGTCGCCTCTGCCGCGCGCCTATCAGTGGGCGGACGGTTCGGCCTACGTCAATCACGTCGAGCTGGTGCGCAAGGCGCGCAATGCCGAGATGCCGGAAACATTCTGGACCGACCCGTTGATGTATCAGGGCGGCTCGGATTCCTTCCTCGGGCCTCGAGACCCGATCCTGATGGCGGACGAAGCCTATGGAATCGACCTTGAGGCCGAGATCGCAGTGATCACCGGCGACGTGCCGATGGGCGCATCGCGCGAACAGGCGCGTGACGCGGTCCGCCTCGTCATGCTGGTCAACGATGTGTCGCTGCGCAACCTGATCCCGGCTGAACTGGCCAAGGGTTTTGGCTTCTTCCAGTCAAAGCCGTCTTCGGCCTTCTCGCCGGTTGCGGTCACGCCGGACGA
>DAINRF010000016.1:0-68981 GCA_036742015.1 Mesorhizobium sp.
TGATACCGGTGCTGATCCTGTTTGGCCTGGGTCTTGCGCCCGGCCTGCTGGTGACAGTGATCTTTGCCGCGCCGGCGCCGATCCGGCTGACTTATCTCGGCATTACATCGGTGCCGAAGCCGATGCTGGAGGCTGGAGCTGCCTTTGGCGCGACCAAGCGGCAGTTGCTCTACAAGGTTGAGCTGCCGGCAGCCTTGCCGACCATCATGGCGGGTCTGACGCAATGTATCATGCTGTGTCTGTCGATGGTGGTCATCGCGGCGCTGATTGGCGCCAATGGTCTCGGCAAACCGGTGGTGAGAGCCTTGAACACCGTGAATATTCCGCTGGGCGTCGAGGCGGGCCTCGCCATCGTCATTCTGGCGATCATCCTCGAGCGCATGAGCCGGGTGCGGATGGGAGGCGGCAAATGAACGTCGCTGTCGATTTCAGAAACGTCGACATCATGTTCGGCGACAATCCCAAACAGGCGCTTGCCATGCTGGATGGTGGGGCGGACCGTGCCGAGATACTTGAAAAGACGGGTCAGGTGCTGGGGGCAGCGGGCGCAAACCTCAAGGTCAATGAGGGCGAGATTTCCGTCCTGATGGGCCTGTCGGGTTCTGGCAAATCGACACTGCTGCGCGCCGTCAACCGGCTCAACGTGGTCTCGCGCGGCGAAGTTCTGGTGAGGGACGGCGACCGGATGGTCGATATTGTCACCTGCGATGAGCCGACCTTGCGCCACATGCGCCAGAAAAACGTGGCGATGGTGTTCCAGCAGTTTGCGCTGCTGCCGTGGCGCACGGTGGCTGAAAATGTCGGTTTCGGCCTCGAACTGGCCGGCGTGCCGGATGCCGAGCGCAAGGAGCGCGTGGCCCGCCAGCTGAAACTCGTCAATCTCGACCAATGGGCTGGCAAATATGCGCACGAGCTGTCTGGCGGCATGCAGCAACGCGTTGGGCTGGCGCGCGCCTTTGCCACCGAAGCCCCGATTCTTTTGATGGACGAGCCGTTCTCGGCTCTGGATCCCCTGATCCGCACCAAGCTGCAGGACGAGTTGCTGGAACTGCAGTCGCGGATGAAGAAGACGATCGTCTTTGTCAGCCATGATCTGGAAGAGGCGCTGAAGATCGGAAACCGGATCACCATCATGGAGGGCGGGCGCATCGTGCAGTCCGGCGCCCCCGAAGACATCGTGCTCAAGCCGGCCAACGCCTATGTGCGTGAATTCATTTCGAACGTGAATCCACTGTCGGTTCTGACGGCCTGGAACGTGATGCGCTCCAAGCATGAGCTGGAAAGCGGCGGCAAGGGCTGGCTGTGGCTCGACCGGCGCAAGACGACGCGCTTCAAGCTCGACAAGGACGGGTTCGTGGTGGCAGCCGAACGCGATGGCAAGCCTGCGGTGTGGATTTCGTGCGACGATATCGAGAGTCTGCCGGACGATGCGCCGCACGTGTTCTGGGCAAAGCCCGGCACCAGCCTGAAAACGGTGATGCTGGCCATCCATCGTTCACAAGCCTCGCCCGTGGCGCTGTTTGACGAGCAGTCGCGCTTTGTCGGCGCAATCGGGGTGAGGGACGTGCTGAGCGCTGTGCTCAGGCGATAAGTTCAGAGCTGGCTTTCAACCGGTAGCCAGCGGACGACCCGCGCCAGCAGCCTGCGGGGAATGCTGGCCTTGGGCTCGCGTCCTGTGCGCACGATGCGCTCTCCCTCGGCGCGATGCCAGTGGATCAGGTTGCGCCGGATCGATAGCCGATAGCTGACGTCCGGGTCGCGCTCTGCTGAAAAATGATTGCGCAGTTTTTGAACCAGACCCGGGTCTTCAAACACGACGCCCATTTCGGCGTTCAAGGCGACCGAACGGGGATCAAAATTCATCGATCCAATGAAGCCAATGCGGTCGTCGACGATGAAGGATTTGGTGTGCAGGCTGGCGCCTTTCGAGCCGAACAGCGACATTTTTCTCTGACGGCTCGATGGCTGGAATTCGTAAAGCTCAACGCCTGCGCGCAAGAGCTTCTTGCGATAATTGGCGTAGGCGCCATGCACTGCTGCGACGTCGGTGGTGGCCAGTGAATTGGTGAGAACGACGACGCTTGCGCCGCGTTTGACCAAGCGGGTGAAGAACGCCGTGCCTTTGCGGCCGGGGATGAAGTAAGGCGAGACAATCTCCAGCCGCTCTGACGCAGACAGCATTTTTGGCATCAATTCATTCATCAGCCAACTGCGTCCGCCTTCGCCTTTCGCCTTGTCTGGCGGGTCGGAAAGAACCGAAACGTGTTCGCACCACGACAGGCCGCCGCGCGTGGCGACGAACTCGTCAAGCGACACAGCGCCCCCGGTTGGAGGACTGCCGTTACCGGGTGAGGCGACTGCAGATTCTGGCAGGCCGGCTGCCACACCAGGGTTCAGTTCGCGGACCGGACGTGAAACCCGGTGAGCCCAGAAACGCTCGAAGATGCCGTTGGCGTCTTCAACGGCCTTGCCGCGCATGACGAGGTCGAGATCGCGGAAATTGGTAGATGCAGCTCCAAAATATTCGTTTGCAATGTTGCGGCCTCCGACAATTGCCACCTTCTTGTCAGCGATCCACGCCTTGGCGTGCATGCGCCGTGTCATAGCAAAGACACGCAGCACCATTTCGATCCAGCGGAACAGGCTGCCATTGCGAAAACCGCTGGGGTTGAACAGTTTCACGTCAATGTTGGGATGGGCGTCGAGCGCCAGATAGTGTTCGTCGCTGCTCTGCGGATTGATGTCGTCGATCAGGACGCGGACTTTGACGCCGCGTTCTGCGGCGTCGAGGATTTCGCGCGCCAGAACCCGGCCGCTGTCGTCGTCGTGCCACATGTAGTACATCAGATCGAGCGAGCTGGTTGCTTCGCGCGCCGCCAGGACACGAACCGCCAGAGCGTCGGCATTGTCGTCGACAATCAACAAGCCGCTTGCGCCGGCTGAGCCTGGCAGGTCATCGGGAAATGAGGGTTTGTCCATCGGTCCGCCTCAGGCGGCGTCGAGGTCCGCATCTGTCTGCCGCTGGCTGCCGAGTTTTAGCCGCGCCTTGAGCGGCAGATGGTCGGAGGCGACACGGGACAGCTCGGACTGGTGAATTTCGAGCGATGAGATCAGGCTTGAGGGGCGCGCCAGGATACGGTCAAGCGCCAGCAGGGGAAAACGCGAGGGAAAGCTGGGCAGGGCAGCGCCCAGCGGGCCAAAATGCGGCAGCATGGCGAGCAATGACGAGCGCGTGCGCACGCGCCACTCGTTCAGGTCGCCGAGGATGACCGTTGGGCGGATAACGGAGGTTGCGGCGTCTACCAGCGTCGAGGCCTGGGCCGACCGCGACCGCCGCAACAAGCCGAAATGGGCGGCGATGACGCGCAGAGGCACGTCCTTGACCTCAAGGTCGACAATCAACGCACCGCGCGGTTCAAGTCCTGGAAGGCGGATCGGTTTGACGTCGTGCACGGTGCCGGCCCGAATCAGGATCATGTTGCCGTGCCAGCCGTGGCTGCGCGAGTTTTTCGGCGTCAGAACAGGCTGCAGCCCGGTCATTTCTGTCAGGGCGGCAAGGTCGAGCAGGCCGACCTTCTCACCCAGTCTTTCGTCAATCTCCTGCAATGCGACGATATCCGCGTCGAGTTCAGCGATGACAGCGGCGGTTCGCGCCGGATCAAACCGTCCGTCGGTGCCAACGCATTTGTGGACGTTGTAGGAAGCAATCGTTGTGCATGCCTCGCCATCATCCAATTGATACATGCGCGGCGCTTTGCGGCGCAGGGCCGCAGCAAGGGAACGCGGCAGGTTTTGCTTTTTGTCGATCATTCGCACTGGACTTGATGCATTAGGCAGAAACAACAAACGTTGTTCAGACAGATTGCGGCGTAGCACGTCAGGACCGGCGACGCGACCTTGGCATCGCCGGACTGCGCTACAATTTCCGGTCAATTCCGGCCAGGATCGACTCTGCCGCGCAGCGCATGATCTCTGCGGCCTCGGCCGGCGATCTGCCCTGATCTTTCCTCAGGTGAATCCAGACATCGAAGCTGAGCGATGCGAACAAGGCGCAGAACCGCGTCTCATCCTCAACAATAGATGCGGGCATGATCTCGATCATGCGTTCCCGATCAAGTGCGACGGCGCAACGGTGCATTTCCTGAAGAAATTCCGATTGAAGCAGCCGCGCATTTGACTGAAGTTTGAACGGCATGACCAGCTCAAACACCTGCGCTCGGCGGTCGATCATTTCCGTCAGCCTGCCGTGCCAGTCGGTCGCTTCATATGGTTTTTCGATGAGCGGGGCGATCTCAGTTTCGATGTGCTCGATAACTTCCTGATATAGCCTGTCCATGTCGTCGAAATGCCGAAATACGGTGCGCAGGCCGATATTGGCTTCATCCGCGACGCGTTCGGCGCTTGGCATGGTCTCGCCTTTGCGGATCAAGCTGATCAACGCTGCGACAATTGCCTTGCGGCTGCGTTCGGAACGCAAACGGCGGCCATCGGCCGCGCAGTCAGCCTCTGTCGGCCGCTCCAAACTCGCGGCCTCTGCATTTAGTTCGACCACGTCATTCCTCCTTTTTCGATTTATCTCAAATAATGGCGGATGCGTCTCCAGTAAAATTGCGTTCTAGGCGGGAAAATCCATCTGGCTGCCTGGTCAGATGACGGCAAGGCGGGACGACCGGCATTTGCCTGCCGTCCCTTGCCTGCAGATTACTTGCCCGAATAGTTGCCGGACGCGTTGATGTTGAAGCCTTCGGTTGCCGACTGGGCGACGATGCCGCGGTCATGAGCCACAACTGGCTGTGAGGTCTGGACGTCAACCGTCTGCGACAGGCTCGAAGGAGCTGTGCCGTAGAAGCCCGGGACTTCCTGAGCGATGGCGGCGCCACCCAGAGCGAGGAGAGCGACGGAAGCGGTGAGGATCTTGTTCATTGTCTTAGCCTTTCAAAATTCTGGTCTGGTCTGGCGGGACGACCGGCATTTGCCTGCCGTCCCTTGCCTGCAGATTACTTGCCCGAATAGTTGCCGGACGCGTTGATGTTGAAGCCTTCGGTTGCCGACTGGGCGACGATGCCGCGGTCATGAGCCACAACTGGCTGTGAGGTCTGGACGTCAACCGTCTGCGACAGGCTCGAAGGAGCTGTGCCGTAGAAGCCCGGGACTTCCTGAGCGATGGCGGCGCCACCCAGAGCGAGGAGAGCGACGGAAGCGGTGAGGATCTTGTTCATTGTCTTAGCCTTTCAAAATTCTGGTCTGGTCTGGCGGGACGACCGGCATTTGCCTGCCGTCCCTTGCCTGCAGATTACTTGCCCGAATAGTTGCCGGACGCGTTGATGTTGAAGCCTTCGGTTGCCGACTGGGCGACGATGCCGCGGTCATGAGCCACAACTGGCTGTGAGGTCTGGACGTCAACCGTCTGCGACAGGCTCGAAGGAGCTGTGCCGTAGAAGCCCGGGACTTCCTGAGCGATGGCGGCGCCACCCAGAGCAAGGAGAGCGACGGAAGCGGTGAGGATCTTGTTCATTTCATTTCTCTTTCATTCTGGCGTCCGGGGCGCGTTTGCGTCGTCTCCGTCTGCCTGACGGTGAAATAGACACTACTAGTGCCAATAACAAGTGGCATTATTGGTGCCATAATCACGAACGTGTGAGCTGACGCGCGGAAGCATGGTTTTGGCCTGAAGCGCAGGTTCGTGGAGGAACCGCAGAGGGCGTTTGTCGCTTTCCGAAAAAGATGCGCCTGTTTTGGACTGGTGCCGGCGCACAGCACGCGCTTTGATCTGAAAAAGGCTTTGGCTGACCTGGAGGAACTATGAGCGGCTACAAATCAGATATCGAGATCGCGCGCGCAGCCAAGAAGAAGCCGATCATGGAGATCGGCAAGAAGCTCGGGATCCCTGAAAAGGATCTGCTGCCCTACGGTCATGACAAGGCGAAGATCTCCGCCGAGTTCATCGCGTCAAAGCGCAAGGGCAAGGACGGCAAGCTGATCCTGGTCACTGCGATCAACCCGACGCCAGCGGGCGAGGGCAAAACGACGACGACGGTCGGCCTTGGTGACGGACTGAACCGTATCGGCAAGAAGGCGATCACCTGCATCCGCGAGGCGTCGCTCGGACCGAATTTTGGCGTCAAGGGCGGAGCTGCGGGCGGCGGTTATGCGCAGGTCGTGCCGATGGAAGACATGAACCTGCATTTCACCGGCGATTTCCACGCCATCACCACAGCGCACAATCTCCTGTCGGCGCTGATCGACAATCATATCTACTGGGGCAACGAGCTCGGCATCGACACGCGGCGCGTGGTGTGGCGGCGCGTGATGGACATGAACGACCGGGCGCTGCGCGAGATTATCTGTTCGCTGGGCGGCGTCGCCAACGGTTTTCCACGGGAAGGCGGCTTCGACATCACCGTGGCGTCCGAAGTGATGGCCATCCTCTGCCTGGCGTCCGACCTCAAAGACCTGCAAAAGCGCATCGGCGATATCATCGTTGCCTATCGCCGCGACAAGAGCCCGGTCTATGCGCGCGACCTGAAGGCCGATGGCGCGATGGCCGTGGTGTTGAAAGACGCGATGCAGCCCAATCTGGTGCAGACGCTGGAGAACAATCCGGCCTTCGTGCATGGCGGACCGTTTGCCAATATCGCCCATGGCTGCAATTCGGTCGTTGCGACCACCACAGCGCTGAAACTGGCAGACTATGTGGTGACGGAGGCCGGTTTTGGCGCGGATCTCGGGGCAGAGAAGTTCTTTGACATCAAATGCCGCAAGGCGGGGTTGAAGCCGGCTGCCGCTGTCATCGTTGCGACCGTGCGCGCGATGAAGATGAATGGCGGGGTGAAAAAGGATGATCTCGGCCACGAAAATGTCGAGGCCGTGAAAAAGGGCTGCGCCAATCTTGGCCGCCACATCGAGAACGTCAAACAGTTCGGCGTGCCGGTTGTGGTGGCGATGAACCATTTTGTCACTGATACCGACGCGGAAATCCAGGCGATGAAGGATTATGTGTCAAGCCAGGGGTCGGAGGCGATTCTGTGCAAGCACTGGGCGCACGGATCGAAGGGCATTGAAGAACTGGCGCATAAGGTTGTGCAACTGGCAGACAGCGGCGCATCGCAGTTCTCGCCGCTTTATCCCGACGACATGCCGCTGTTTGAAAAGATGAATACGATCGTCAAGCGCATCTATCGCGGCTCGGAAGCAATTGCCGACAAGAGTGTGCGCGATCAGCTCAAGACCTGGGAGGAGGCGGGCTACGGCAATCTGCCGGTCTGTATGGCCAAGACACAATATTCGTTCTCGACCGACCCGAACCTGCGCGGCGCGCCAACCGGCCATGCCGTGCCGGTACGCGAGGTGAGATTGTCGGCAGGCGCGGGCTTCGTCGTGGCCATCTGCGGCGAGATCATGACCATGCCAGGTCTACCGCGAAGCCCGTCATCGGAGAAGATCTATCTCAATGATGAGGGTTTCATCGAAGGGCTGTTTTAGGCGGGCGGGCAGCTTGCCGCCAGCGGCCTTGCTGCCTAGTTTGTCGCCATGACTTCTAGATGGCGATGGCTGCTCGGCCTGATGACGCGGCGGCTCTGGTTCAGGGCGACGCTGATTTCCCTGTTGGCGGTCGGCGCCGCGCTGCTGTCGCTGCTGATCTCGCCCTATCTGCCGGAGGGTATGTCCACCAAGATCGGCGCAGATTCTGTTGACCGCATTCTCAACATCATCGCCTCGTCAATGCTGGCGGTGACCACCTTCTCACTGTCGACAATGGTATCGGCCTATTCGGCGGCGACCAGTAATGTGACGCCGCGCGCGACCCGGCTGCTGATTGAGGACACGACGACCCAGAATACGCTCGCCGCCTTCGTTGGCTCGTTCCTCTACAGCCTTGTCGCGATCATTACACTGTCGATGGGCGCCTATGGCGAGCGCGGGCGGGTCGTGCTGTTTGCCGTCACGGTCTTTGTCATCATCCTGATCGTTGTGACCCTGCTGCGCTGGATCGACTATCTGCTCAGGCTCGGGCGGGTGAGCGAAACCAGCGAGCAGGTGGAAAATGCGGCGATGGAGGCGATGAAGGCCCGCAGCGCCCGGCCAAACCTTGGCGGCGTGCCGATTCCTGACGGAGCAGAGCCGCCTGAGAGCGCTCGCGCGATCTATTCGACGCGTGTCGGCTATGTGCAGCACATTGATGTCGGTGCACTCGAGAAACTGGCGGGAACAGCGTCTGGCGAGGTCTATGTCGCGGCGCTGCCCGGGGCCTATGTGCATCATGGCCGCCCGTTGGTCTATTTTACTGGCGCACTGGATGACGAAACGGCGGACAAAATTCGCGACGCGTTTTCGGTCGGCGAAGAACGATCTTTCGACCAGGATCCACGTTTTGGGCTGTGTGTTTTGTCGGAGATCGCGTCACGGGCGCTGTCGCCCGGCATCAACGACCCGGGCACGGCGATTGATGTGATCGGCAGGGCGATCCGGGTGCTTGGCGTGTGGGCCGGATCGCGCGACAAGGATGTGGTGTTTCCGCGCGTCAACGTGCCTGGACTGTCGCTGACCGATCTGTTTGATGATATTTTCAAGCCGATCGCGCGCGACGGTGCGGGCATTGCCGAGGTGCAGATCCGCTTGCAGAAGGCGTTTGTGGCGCTGGCTGCCTATGGTGACGATGGAGAAGAGCGTTATGCCGCCAACGCCCGCCGGCATGCACGCGAGGCGCTGGCGCGCGCCGAAGCCGCAATCAGTTTCGAGCCTGATCTGGAGAGGGTGCGCGAGGCGGCCGTGCTGGCGTGAGCGGATTGATCCGTTCAGGTGTTTGCCATTAGCTCAGACAGCTTCTCGAAACTGGTTTTCCAGCCTGCTGCGGTGTTTTCGCAGACTTCCGCCGCCGGGAAGCCGCTATGCGTTAGCTTGATCCTGGCGCCGCCTGCGACCGGCTCAAGCTCATAGACGACGGTCATTGGCGGGACCGGCGCGCCCTTGGGCTTCCAGGTGTGAACGAGAC
The DNA here is from genome assembly GCA_036742015.1 of Mesorhizobium sp. Classification (GTDB taxonomy): domain Bacteria; phylum Pseudomonadota; class Alphaproteobacteria; order Rhizobiales; family Rhizobiaceae; genus Mesorhizobium_A. Next base: position 8,993 of record DAINRF010000016.1, read on the forward strand.
GGCGCGGCGCATCGATTTCGACAAATTCGCCTTCAAGCGCGTATGGCCCGGCTTTGCCGACGCCATCGGCCTCCCAGCGACCGCCGGGCCTCACGTCACCCTGCCAGTGCCGTGTGTCAAAGACGCCGGGGCGCACCCACCAGTCCAGAATCTCGGATGACGCCAGCGCCTGGAAAACGCGCGCCGGTGGAACAGGGATTGTCGCAACTGCGGTGACGATCCCGGTGCTCGTATCGGCTGTTGCAACAATGTCAGCCTGTGGTGCGGCGATGGCGGAACGGGTCATGGTCAGTCTCCTTCCAATTGAACTGGACCGACCCTAGACTTCATAGTACGTTTTCGTAAATACGGAAAGAAAGGGTAGCACGGGAGCGATTGATGACGAGGCATGAGAGCTTTGGTGGACCAGCTGTTTCGATCCTGACCGAAGGGTTGGATATGCGGCATATCCGGCTCTGTCCGGCGATCGGCTTCGACCGAATCGTTGGCGGCCGCTACAAGATGCACATTTTGTGCATCCTGCATCGCGGGGCCCTGCGCTATGGCGAGATCGGCCGGTCGCTGCTTCATGGTGGGCTTGGCCAGCCGATTACGCCACGCATTCTCAGCCGCGAGCTGAAAGAACTGGAAAAGCGCGGGCTCATCAATCGCAAGGCCTATCCGGTGGTGCCCAAGCATGTGGAATACAGTCTGACTGATCGGGGCCGCGAATTGCTGCCCATCCTGCGCGAGATCGTTCGCTGGGGTGCAACGGGCGCGCATGAGGAAATTCTCGGCATTTGACTGCCGCCCCGATGTCGCGAAAGACCGCTTGCGATTGGTTCGCTTGGCCGCTATTGAAATCGCCATGATGACACGCTCGATCAAGTCGAACTGGTGGTGGCTGGCCTAGAAGCGGCCTGCCGACGCGCGTGCGTTAAACAATGGGTGGCCGCAACGGAAAGTCCGGGCGGCCTTTTTTCTTTCCTGCGCCCGGAATGCCTGGCGGGTAAATGGAGAAGAGGACCATGAGTACAGAATTGCAGGCAGACGGTGCGGAACGCTACGTCACCGAGGGTGGTGTGGCGGTGACCCGCCGGCGGAGCCCGACGCCCTATGCCGGGGCGATCGAGACCTATATCGACGGGCTGAATTCGCGCCGTGGCGCGGTGTTTTCGTCCAACTACGAATATCCGGGCCGCTACACCCGCTGGGATACGGCAATCATCGACCCGCCGCTGGTCATTTCCTCGATTGGCCGCAACATGCGCATCGAGGCGCTGAACGAGCGCGGCAAGGCGCTGCTGACGATCCTCGATCCGGTTGTAACCGGCCTTGCAGATGTTGCCGGTGCCGAACGCTCGACCGGTCTCATCAAGCTGACGATTGCTGAACCCGGCAGGGTGTTTTCCGAGGAAGAGCGCAGCCGCGTGCCGTCGGTGTTTTCGGTGCTGCGCGCCATTGTTGCGCAGTTCAAATCAGGCGAAGACGCCAATATCGGCCTCTATGGCGCATTCGGTTACGATCTCGCCTTCCAGTTTGACCCGGTGACGCAGAAATTGGACCGGTCACGCGGCCAGCGCGACATGGTGCTGTTCCTGCCGGATGAAATTCTGGTGGTCGACCACTATTCGGCGCAGGCCTGGCACGACCGCTACGACTATGCGGCGGACGGGGTGACGACCGAAGGCGTTGCGCGTGAGAGCCGGCCGGAACCGTTCAAGACCGCTGATCGTATTCCGCCGCGCGGCGACCATGAGCCGGGCGAATACGCGAAACTGGTCGACCGGGCGAAGGAGAGCTTTCGCCGTGGCGACCTGTTCGAGGTGGTTCCCGGCCAGATGTTCTTTGAACGCTGCGAAACGACGCCGTCAGAAATCTGCCGCCGCCTCAAGGCGATCAACCCGTCGCCCTATTCGTTCTTTATCAATCTGGGCGACAACGAATATCTGATCGGTGCGTCGCCTGAAATGTTTGTGCGGGTCAACGGACGGCGTGTTGAGACCTGTCCGATCTCGGGCACGATCCGGCGCGGCGACGATGCGATTTCGGACGCCGAACAGATCATCAAGCTGCTGAACTCGAAGAAGGACGAATCCGAGCTGACGATGTGCTCGGATGTTGACCGCAACGACAAGAGCAGAGTCTGTGATCCGGGGTCGGTCAAGGTGATCGGCCGCCGCCAGATCGAAATGTATTCGCGGCTGATCCATACGGTCGACCACATCGAGGGCCGTCTGCGCGAAGGCATGGATGCGTTTGACGCCTTCCTCAGCCACGCCTGGGCGGTGACCGTGACCGGCGCGCCAAAGCTCTGGGCGATGCGCTTTATCGAAAACAACGAGAAATCGCAGCGCGCCTGGTATGGCGGGGCGATTGGCATGGTGCATTTCAATGGCGACATGAACACCGGCCTGACGCTGCGAACCATCCGCATCAAGGACGGGATCGCTGAAGTGCGGGCTGGTGCGACGTTGCTGTATGATTCAGATTCTGCCGAGGAAGAGGCTGAGACCGAATTGAAGGCGTCAGCCATGTTGGCGGCGATCCGCGAGGCGAAGGCCGGTAATTCGGCACAGACGCAGCGCGAGCCGGCGGCGGTGGGCGAGGGCGTGTCGATCCTGCTGGTCGACCACGAAGATTCCTTCGTGCACACACTGGCGAACTATTTCAGGCAAACCGGCGCGACTGTGACCACGGTTCGCTCGCCGGTTGCCGACGAAGTGTTCGACCGGCTGCGCCCGGATCTGGTTGTGTTGTCGCCGGGGCCCGGCTCGCCGACTGATTTCGACTGCAAGGCGACGATCAAGAAAGCGCGGGCGCGCGACCTGCCGATCTTTGGTGTGTGTCTTGGCCTGCAGGCGCTTGCGGAAGCCTATGGTGGCGAACTGCGCCAATTGCATGTGCCCATGCATGGCAAGCCGTCACGCATCCAGGTGGCGAAGGATGGCGGCGTGGTGTTCTCCGGCCTGCCCAAGGAAGTGACGGTTGGCCGTTATCACTCGATCTTTGCTGATCCCGTGCGTTTGCCAGAAGAGTTCGCCGTGACCGCCGAGACAGATGACGGGGTCATTATGGCTTTCGAACATCGCTCCGAGCCGGTGGCTGCGGTGCAATTTCATCCCGAGTCGATCATGTCGCTTGGCCAGAATGCCGGCATGAGGATGATCGAGAACGTGGTTGCGCACCTGCCGCGCCGCGCCAAGGTGAAGGCCGCGTGAGTAAGGGATGCAGCCAAGCATGACGCCAAAACAACTTGTTCTCCGGCTTTCCGTCTGGTCGATCTTCATCGCGTTAGGCGTGCTGGGCCTCAAGACTTATGCATGGTGGCTGACCGGGTCGGTAGCACTCTATTCTGACGCGCTGGAATCGATCGTCAACGTCGTTGCGTCGCTGGTGGCGTTCTGGGCGATCCGCGTGAGCTATCAGCCGGCAGACGACGATCACCAGCACGGTCACCACAAGGCGGAATATCTGTCGGCGGTGCTAGAAGGCGTGCTGATCTGCGTGGCCGCACTGATGATCATCTTCAAGGTCTGGCAAAGCCTGCAGCAGCCGGTTGTGCTGGAGCAAACCTGGCTCGGCATGGGCGTCAACGCGGCGGCGTCGGCGGTGAATTGCGTCTGGGCGCTGATCCTGATGCGGGTTGGCCGTTCGGCGCGTTCGCCAGCACTGGTGGCCGACGGCCATCACATCATGACGGACGTCTACACCTCGGTCGGTGTGCTGATCGGACTGGCTGGCGCTGTCGCAACGGGGTGGCTGTGGCTCGATCCGGCGCTGGCGGTACTGGTTGCGCTCAACATTCTTTATCAGGGCTGGCACGTCATTACAGGGTCTGTATCCGGGCTGATGGACAAGGCGGTCGAGCCAACGGAAACGATGCGCATCCGCGACATCATATCGACCAATTCAGCTGGTGCACTTGAAGTGCACGACCTCAAAACACGCATCGCAGGGCGCGCCACCTTCATTGAATTTCATCTGATCGTGGATGGCCAGATGACCGTGCACGAAAGCCACGTCATTTGTGACCGGATCGAGGATGCGTTGAAGGCTGAAATCCCGTCGGTGCGTGTCGTCATCCATGTCGAACCGGACGACGAGGCGAAGCTGCCCAAGGGAACGGTCGCCGTTCCAATCGTCTGAGAGCCAGATTTGAGCCTCGTGAGGCAGGCCTGCGAACCAGCCTCTGAGATCAGCCGCCGGCTTCCGGGCGCTCGTCAGTATCGCGGGCTCTTTGCCGGGGCACGCCCAGGCCCGTGTCTGGCGGCTCGCCGGCAGCAGGCCGCGTTTCGATCATCTTCATCGTGCGCCAGTTGCCGAAGCGGTAGTAGCCGAGCGCCAGCACAAGCGAAATGATCGAGCCGACCGGAAAACTCCACCACAGTGCGTCCTGGCCGTAGTCATCATAGAGCAGATAGGCGAAGCCAGTGCGGCAGATCAGGACCGAGACGACGAGGATAAGCAGTGGCGGCATCACCGCGCCGGTCGCCCGCACCGTGGCGAAGAGCACGATCGTCACGCCGAACAGCACGAATGACCATGATGCGATATTGTTGACGCGGATGGCGATGTCGACAGCGGCTGTATCGCCGATGAGGAACAGGCCAAGCACCGGGCGGTCGAGCAGATAGAGTAGCAGGACCAGCATGGAGGTCATCGCGATATTGATGCCGACGCCCGAGAGGGTGATGCGGCCGACCCGATCCCAGCGCCCGGCGCCAACATTCTGCGCGACCATGGTTGAGACACCTGCGCCAATGGCCAGCGCCGGCATCTGCACGTAGGTCCATAACTGTGCTGCAATGCCGTAGGCAGCGGTGACCTGCGAGCCGGAGCGATTGACGAGCCCCATGATGGTGAGCGCTGACAGAGAGATCACCACCATCTGCAGACCCATCGGCACACCCTTGACGATAACAAGGCGCATCAGGCCCGGATCGGGCACGAGATATTTGAGGTCAGGTCCCGCAAGGCGCAGCGGGTCGCGCCGCCTGTAGACGACGGCGAGCAGGGCAAGCGCGGCAATCGCCTGCGAAATGACCAGCGCCCATGCGGAGCCGGCAATGCCAAGCGCCGGAAATGGCCCGATGCCGGCGATGAGGAAAGGGTTTAGCCCGGCGTCGATGACCACCGACAAGGCCATGAAGATGAACGGGGTCCGAGAATCGCCCGAGCCGCGCAACGCAGTCATGATGAAAGAGAGCAGGTTGATAACAGGGATGGCGACAAAGATGATGCGCAGATAGGTGCGCGCCAGATCGACAGTGTCGGACGGAGTGCCCAAAACGCTCAGGATCCTGTCGACCCAGACGTAGCCGCCGACCGCAACCAGCATGGAAATGACAAAGAAGAAGGTTGCGCTGGTGCCGACAATGCGGCGCGCCTCGGTGAAGTCACGCTTGCCGACCGATTGGGCGATCAGGATGGTGGCGGCCATGCCGATGCCAAACAGCGTGCCAACGATGAGAAACATCACCAGATTGGCGTTGGACGTTGCAGCCAGCGCCTGTTCGCCCAGAAACCGGCCAACCCAGATCGAGTTGACCGAGCCGTTGAGCGATTGCAGGACGTTTGAACCCAGCACCGGCAGTGCAAAGATCAACAGGGTTTTTGTGATAGGCCCGGTTGTCAGGTCACGCCGGTGCGCAGGTTTGTCTCCACTCATTCCCAGATCTTGCGTTCGATCTTGCCATCCAGTTCCGGATAGTGCTTCGGATTGAAGCGCGGGGTTCCGGTCTTGGCCTGGTCAAAATAGTCCTTTGTCAGTTTTGCAACGGTGCCAGACAGCAGCACGATGGCGATCAGGTTGATGCTGGCCATCAGTCCCATTGCGGCGTCGGCCATGTTGAACACCACGGCAACCGAAGTATAGGCCCCCCAGATCACCATCAGCAAGACTGCCAGCCGGAGGGCCGAGATTGTGCCCTTGTTGTCCATCTTCAGGAACACCATCGCGTTCTCGGCATAGGCGTAGTTGCCGATGATCGAGGTGAAGGCGAAGAAGAAAATGGCGATGGCGATAAAGTAGCGCCCGGCTTCGCCGATATGCGCCACCATCGCTTCCTGCGTCAGTGGCGTTCCAGTGAGTTCAGAGCCGGGGGTCATGACGCCCGAGAGCAGGATCATGATGCCGGTGGCGCTGCAGATCAGGATGGTGTCGATGAAGACGCCGAGAGCCTGCACAAAACCCTGAGATGACGGATGGTGCGGGGCAGGGGTGGCGACGGCAGCGATGTTGGGCGCGGACCCCATGCCGGCCTCGTTGGAGAACAGGCCGCGCTTGACGCCGTTGAGCATGGCGCCAGCCACGCCGCCAGCTGCCTGTTCGATGCCGAATGCGCTCTTGACGATGAGCGCCAGCACGCCGGGGACTTCGGTGATGTTGACGATGATGACGTAGACCGCCATGCCGAGATAGATGACGGCCATGAAGGGCACGACATATTCTGCGACCTGGGCGATCTGGCGGATGCCGCCGAAGATCACGACTGCAGTGAGTGCAGCCAGAGCAACGCCGACCCAGATCTTGTTGAAGCCGAATGCGCCCTGCATGGCGTCGGCAATCGAGTTTGCCTGCACCGCGTTAAAGACGAGACCGAATGCGATGATGAGGCAGACCGAGAAGAGAGCGCCGGCCCACGGGGCTTTCAGGCCGTGCGCGATGTAGAAGGCCGGCCCGCCGCGATACTGATTATTGTGGTCTGTCACCTTGTAGAGCTGGGCCAACGTGCTCTCGGAGTAGGCAGTGGCCATGCCGACGGCTGCGACAACCCACATCCAGAACAGCGCACCCGGTCCGCCAAGGAAGATTGCGACGGCAACGCCGGCAAGATTGCCGGTGCCGACGCGTGAGGCAAGACTGGTGCACAGAGCCTGGAATGGCGTGATGCCGCTCTTGTCGTTTTCAGGCACACGCATCACCGAACGGAACAGTTCGGGGAAGTGACGGAACTGGATGAAACCGAGGCGGAAGGTGAAGAAAATGCCGACCGCAATCAGGCCGTAGATGAGGACGTATCCCCAGAAGATCGTGTTGAGAAAATCAATGACGCTGTTAAGCACGGCCATTCTGTCACCCTCTCATTAGGCGCAGTTCGGCCGGCGGCAAAACCTTTCGGTCCGTCGCTTGTCATGGTTGCGCCGCTTCAGAAAACCAGACCCAAACTCTGGCACGGCAAAAGCGTTTTGCCAACTGTCCAAAGATTGCTAATCTTTGGATATTGCAGCGCCTCAGTCGAGCCGGTCTTTCCGGGTCGACTCAACCGCTGGTGAGAACAGTTAGCAGAAGCAGAACTCCAAGCGTGAGCGGCACGACGGTGTAGGCGATCAGGTGGATTGTTCGTCCTGACTTTGCGCCGAAGCGCTGGATCATAGCATCCTGCTTTGACAGCAGCCCACTCCATCCGAACACTCTAGCCGCCAGCGTTAGAAGGCCAAAGCCCAGTGCCGCTATACCTATCAAAAGTTCCATGTCTTCCGCCCGTATTTTTTTGGCTAATCGAGCCGGTCTTTCAGGTCCTCATCCAGCCAGCGGGACATGAAATAGGGCAGCTGCTTGTGCCACCAGGGCCAGTCGTGTGCGACGTCGCCGCCCCAGTAGTCGACCCAGGCGGGGATCTTCTTTTCAGCGAGGATCTTCTCCAGTTCGCGCGTCTCTTCCAGCATCCGTTCTTCCCACTGGCCCTGACCACAGCAGAAGACGAGCCTCAGCGCCCTGAGGCGTTTCAGGATCGATGGTTCGGTGATGCCGGGCAGGTAGTCGAGCAGCGAGTTGAAATAGATCTGTCCCGATCTGTCGTCGCCGAAGAAATCGCGCGCAGAATAAACGCCAGACAGGGCGATGAGCCCTGATGCCAGGTGCGGGTAGCGGAAGACAAAGTTGGAGGAATGGAACGCGCCCATCGAACAGCCGCCAAAAATCGGCTTCATGTGGCGGCCGCCATTCGATGCCGTTGCTGTCGCCTCGATCTCTGGCAGGGCCTCGGTGCGAACATAGTCGAAGAAGTGTTCGTGGCGGGCGATACGGCCTGCGAAATCCGAGCCCTTGTTGAAGAAGCTCTCGGAATCAATGCCGTCGAGTGTGAAAAGCTGGATGCGGCCGGTGTCGATAAATTCGGCGAGCGAAGCAACGCCACCTGAATCCTCGAACTGGAAGAAGCGTCCCTGCGAGGTGGGGAAAACAACAAAAGGCCGGCCGGCAAAACCGTAGCGCTTGTATTCCATGTCACGCGCGAGCTTTTCAGAGAAAGCCTTGTGGTAGCTGATGTCCAAGCTCATGCCTCTTGGTGAATGTAGTTGACGGCGTCGCGCAGCGCGGCGGGATCGGTGGAGCGCAGCTGATAAGCGTAGTTGCCCATCGCCCGCGAAAAGATGTCTTCGATGCGGTTGTGACGAACAACCATGTCTGCGTGCGCCGCTAGCACATCGTCATGGCTGTGGCGATAGGCGTAATGATCCTTGCGGGAAGCATAGGCGGTGAAATATTTGCCCTCAAAATCGCCGCTGACCTGGTTGGAGACGACCATGCTGGCCCACTCCGCATAAACGTCAATGTCGTAGCTGTAGTTGATTGCATCCGTCATGTAGCCGCCGGGCGGGCGGATGTTCACCTCCAGCGCCAGCAAACGGCCGTCCTTGTGCTCGAATAGTTCGATGTGGAAGAAGCGTTCCTTCAGATCAAATGCCTTGACGATTTTCTGGCCGATCCGGGCGACTTCCGCTGGCACATGCGGGCGGCAGACATAGGACATGTGCTTGTCCTTGTTGACCACGTCCATGATCGAATCGTCATATTTGGTCGATGCTGAAAAGACGATTTCCCCGTCGCGATTGACAAGGCCATCAAAGGTTACCACCAGGCCGTCAATGAACTCCTCCATGACGAATGAAACGCCTTCCGGCTTGATGCGGAAGAACTCGTCGAGTTCGTTCTGGCTCGAAATCTTGTAGGTGTGGGCAGCACCTGCGCCCTGATCGGGCTTGACCACGATCGGGAAGCCGACGCGGCGGATGAACTCCATTGCGCCCGCGCGCTCAGACGTCTTTTTCTGTGCGATCACCGGCACGCCCGCCTTGCGGAATGCGGCGCGCATGCGGCTCTTTTTCTTGATGTTCTGAACGTAGTCGAGCCGGATACCCCAGATGTTGAAATCGGTGCGTATGCCTGCCTCAAGGTCGAGCCAGTGTTCGTTCAGCGATTCAAAACGGTCGATGCGGCCATGTTTGTGGATAAAATGGCCCATGGCGCGGAAGGTCTTGTCGTAGCTCTCAAGGTCGTCGATCAGGTAATATTCCGTCAATGACTTGCGCAGCATCGGGTCCAGCTCCGAATAGGGCGCGTCGCCGATTCCAAGCACTGTCGCGCCGGCCTTCTTCAACCGGTCGCAGAATTCGCTTCCGGTTGACGGAAAATGCGGCGAGAAAAAAACGAAATTCATGCAAACTCCTCACGGCAGCATTTGCGCCGTCCCCCGTCAAATGTTGCGTCATTTCAGGCGAGGGGCAAGGGGTGTGTAAAGGAGACAGGAATTTTGTCCCTGCCGCGACTGCGGCGCTGGCGCGGCCAGCCGCATCCATTTCCCGGGCAGCATGGCGGCGTTCAGCAGAACGTTGCAGAATTGCCGATCCAGCCGAAAAGAGACACGTCAATTACTTCGTTTGCAATCGAAGGATTGACGCGCAATCGTATTTGCCGAAAAACTGCAACCATGACGGGCAAGGATAGCTCTTCAACCGAATTTCGCCGCCGGTTGCGGCTGATCCAATGGACGGCGCTGACAATCGCGTCCGTCGCCGTTTCGGTTGTGCTTGAATATCTTTCGGTGCCTGCCGGACACATGATCGGGCCAATGCTGGCTGCGATTGGCGCCACCGCAATTGGCGTCAAGCTGAAACTCCCATCCTGGGTGAGTTCGACAGCCTTTGCTGTCATCGGAGTGGTGATTGCGGCAGCAATCGAACCGGGAATTTTTACCGGGATTCTGGACTATTGGTTTGTGGCGCTGGCAGTCGCGTCGGCGACGCTGGTGATGAGCACCCTGATCGGCTTGCTGTTCAGCCGCTGGCGCATCTTGCCGATCGGGACCGCAATCTGGGGTTCTGCGCCGGGCGCAGCCTCGGCAATAGTTCTTATGGCCGATGCATTCGGCGCAGACGTCCGGCTTGTCGCTTTCATGCAATATGTGCGAGTGGTGACGGTGTCGGTGGTGGCGGCCGTCATCGCGCGCTTCTTTGTTGATACGCCAGTCATGTCGCATCCTGAGCATGACTGGTTTCCGGCAATTGACCCGGCTGCCTTTGGCGCCACCTTCCTTGTCGCTGCCGGCGGCTATCTTCTCGGACGGCTGGTCCGTTTGCCAAGTCCGGCCTTTATCGGCCCTTTGATCCTTGGCGTGCTGGTGCATGCGGGCGCGGGCGTGGCGTTGCAGCTGCCGGATTGGCTGGTTGCTTTGGCTTTTCTGATTCTTGGCTGGTCGATAGGACTGCGGTTTGATCGCGCCACGCTGGTCAATTCGCTCCAGAGACTGCCGCACATCATGGCTGCGGTGTTGATCCTGATCGTGATCTGCGGCGCAATGGCATGGATGCTCGCCCACTATCTGGACGTTAGTCCGGCGACTGCATATCTGGCCACCAGCCCCGGCGGAATGGACGCCATTGCGGTCATCGCTACAGCTGCTGACGACGTCGATGTGGCTTTCGTTATGGCAATGCAGATGACGCGGTTCGTCTTCGTGCTGCTGACCTGGCCATTGCTGGCAAGATGGCTGGCGCGGCGGGTGACTTGAACCCGGTTGGGCCGATGTCCGCGTTGCCGCTTTCTGCCTGCATGTTGAACGAATGCGCGTTCAGTGCTTATGATAGCGCAATGTTGGAGCGTCGACATGATGACGCACAAAGACAAGCTTGTAATCGCATTGGCCGGGGCGGTGATCGCACTCCTGTCCGGCGGTCTTGCGTGGGCGCAGGATGATCAAGCACCAGACGCGAAACCCGACACCTGGACGTTCTTTGACTACACAGAGGAACAAGGCTGGTCGAACACCAACAAGGCTGGCAACAATATCTCGGTGATGGATTGCGTCTATGACGCGAAGAAGAACCGGGCGGCGTTCTGGTTCACCGGCTACACGGAGAAATATCTCGAAAAGATGCACTGGATCACCGCCGAGCTGGGCGAAGATGCTGACAATGTCGGCTATGTGTTCTCCTCGCCCGGCGAGTATTTTCCCTATGAGCAGGTGTTCATCGCGACGATCCCGAAAAATCTGGCCAAGGCAGACCTCAAGATTTGCGCGCGCCCCGCGGACGACCAGAACAGGGAAGAGTGCGAGGTTTTTGCCGCGAATGGCTTTCGCGCCATGTTTGACGACCTGTGCGTAGAGGCGGAGTAGGGGGCCTGAAAGGCGGGGGGACAGGCCTCCATCGCCGGCGTCGCCAGAAGCAGGGCGGGACCCGTTGCCTGCAGCAACTCCCGGCGTTCCCTGGCCTTCGCTCATGCCACCCAAATCTCGAACCAATTCACCCACATGCCCAATCCAGCCCGCGCGAGGTAAAAATGTCCGTCCCGCGAATATTTTTCGACGCGAATACAGACCTTTTTGATGGTGGGTTCCCACTCGTGCTGGACAAATCTCTCGCAGATATTCGAGCTGTTTCGGGGGGACTGTCGGAAGGAATGAAGGTAATCATATACGAAAACGACGATGATCCAATTGAGTTTGAAGCAACTATTGCAAAAGGGGATTTTCATGGGAGTATCGTTTGGGTAGCTATTCCTGTAAGGCGAATTGAACCTAGAACCCTGTAGAATTACGGTGACTGTGCAATTTCTTGATTTTTCAAGAAACCTAAAAGCGCTTTCACGGTTTCGGAACAACCCGCTACTCGGTCGTGAGGGCGAAATAGCGAGAACCTGCGAAATTACGGTCTGAACCGCCCCTGGTTTTCCGGAGGCCGTTTTGTTTGAGTCACGCTGCCAGCTTCTGCTCATTGAGCATAGTATAGTAGCGTTCCTCGGCTTCGGTCGGCTGGATCATGCCGATGTGCACAGAGCGGGTAATCACAGATCTATCTCCGCTTCTTGAGCGGGTTTTCTGGCAGCGATTTTGGTCTTGCTTTTGGGCGCGGATTTCCCCTTTTTGCGTGGTTGGTTTGGACACGCCGTCGGCGAACGCCTTTGTCGGCATCCTGCCGTTCATGTAGCGGCCTTGATGGGTTCTGCGCTGATTGACGCCGGCGAGAGTGTCGCCGAGAACCGCCTGCATTTTGTTGTTGGTCTCGAAGCAGGGCAGCAAGCCTCTGGACCTATACCGTTGGCAAACGCTCCGCTCCATTAAACGGCGTCATTCAGGGGGCCGCGAAGCGGAACCCGGAACCCAGTGCAGTGCCACTGACGATTATCCGCTGCGGTGCATGAAACGCAAAACAACTCCGCCGTCATTCTTGGGCTTGTCCCAAGAATCTGCCAGCCGGATGGCGCGTCAAGCGCAACCCTGCAACTGCTCTCTTGAAACGCAGCAGATTCTCGGGACAAGCCCGAGAATGACGGCGTTGGAGTGGGTGCGCCGATTGACAAGATTTTTCCGCGGCCTCATCGGCGTTCGGCTTGCGGCCCATCCACACCCGCTTCCGCGCCTCGCCACCGCCATCTCTTGGCCGCCCCATCAAATACCGTCCTTCTGGGGCCGCGCCGAGCCCACCTCACCAGCCCTACAAAAATCCAAAAAATTTTGTCCCCCTCAGATTCCGCCGCCTCATGATCGCCGGACGAACGAAACCGGCCTGCTCTATCTCAACGCCCGCTACATGAACCCCGCCTGGGGCCGGTTCATCTCACCCGACGACTGGGACGCGGTGTTGGAGGGGGCACGAACCGATACGCCTATGCGCTGAATGACCCGGTCAATAAGGCGGATAATAACGGGCATTTTGTGGAGACTGGCTGGGATGCCATGAATGCTGCGATCGGTTGGGCAGATGCAGTAGAGAGTTACGAAGAAGGAGACTATGGCACAGCCGCCATTGAGGCGGTTGCGGCGACTATCGATACGGCAGCTGTAGGCGTTCCTGGGGTCCCGGGAGGGGCGACAGCGGGCCTCAAGGGTCTGCGGTCGATTGCTAGCAAGGTTGCAGACAAGCTTGGTATCGGACGTAAGGCAGAGGACGTCCCAGTACAAAAGAGTCCATGCAATAGTTTCAGCGGCGATACCTTGGTTTGGGCCGGCAATGGCGCAAAATTAATCGAAAGCATTGTTGTAGGCGATAGTGTTTGGTCGTTTGACAAGTCATCTGCGTCAAATTCATTACGTAAGGTACTGCAGGTATTTCGTGGTGAGCATAGCGATCAATATCAAATTACATTTAGAAATTTGGATGCAGACGAAATTTCAAATGTGGTTGCCAGTGCGGATCATCCAATTTTTGTTGATGGCAAGGGCTGGGTTCGGGTGGCCGACCTCGAAAATAAGGATACATTGAGGTCGCTAGACGGGGCCAAAATAGTCATCGACAGAGTCACATACGCCGACAAGCGGTTTGACTCATTTGACTTGGATGTAGAGGGGTTGGACAATTTCTATGTCGGCGATTTCGGCGTACTCGTTCACAATCAAAATTCTGACAATGGTGCTTCCAACGATTCAAATGACAGCAAAGACCCGAAGGGTGACAAAGAAGCCGGGCCCAAAGGCGGAAAGAAAGCCGCAGATTCCGGAAAGAATTCACCCCACGGGAGCAAGGCAAAAGCCAATTCCCTTAGGTCTCAAGCTGATGCTCTAAGAGCAAAAGTTGAACAACTGAAGAATGAAGATCGACAAAAAATGCCCGCCAGATTGACCAAATTAATCAAAAGATAAAGAATATTGAAATGAATGCTGCGCGGAAGGCAAAAGGAGAGGAGCATGGAAGAAGAGGAAAAGGAGCACCGTGCTAATTTTACCCTTGTCGGAAACTGCTCGATATGGCCATTTTATCTAGGAATGAACTTTATCGATTTCCTTGGGGTTATTGACGGGTGGGATGTCGGTCAAATAGTTTTCGATAGGAAGGCATCGTTACTTAATTTGGTGGCAAGTGTAGGAGAATCCAAAGTCGACATTGCATTTTTGGTGGACGGCGATGTCGAGGGAAGTATTATTAGAATTCTTTCAATCTCTAGCTACAATGCCATTGATGAGCATGGTGAGCCTTTAGGGTCTTTGCCTAAGGACGAACTTATCAATCGATTTGGCCTAAAGTTCGATGGATCTGATATTGATCTATCAGATGAGTCCTTATTTACTGAATATTATTCTAGCGCCGACGGCATGATCGAATTCTTTATTAATTCGCACGAGCTTAGTCTTCTTAGATTATCTGATTATATTAGGTGAATTGTCGTTATTCTTAGACTTTAGCGAGCAGGGAGGGCAACCGGCTGACAGTCGCCGTTTTTGAGCTGCTTTTCAGGCAGCGATTTTGATCTGGCTTTTAGGCTTGGACTTCACCTTTTCCATGGTTGGTATGAACAGTCCGTCGGCAAACGCCTTTACCGGCGTCCTACCGTCAATGTTTCGGCCCTGATGGAGCCTGCGTTGATTGGCGCTGGCGAGGGTGTCGTCGAGAACCGTCTGCATCTTGTCGGGGGTTTCCACCCAGACGCGGCAGGCCCCCTGGACCTGTGCCGCCGTCAAACGCTCCGCCCCATCAAATGCCGTCATTCCGGGGGCCGCGAAGCGGAACCCGGAACCCAGTGATGTGCCACTGACGATTATCCGCTGCGGTGCATGAAACGCAACCAACTCCGCCGTCATTCTCGGGCTTGTCCCGAGAATGACGGCGTTGGAGTGGGTGCGCCGATTGACAAGATTTTTCCGCGGCCTCATCGGCGTTCGGCTTGCGGCCCATCCACACCCGCTTCCGCGCCTCGCCACCGCCATCTCTTGGCCGCCCCATCAAATACCGTCCTTCCGGGACCGCGCCGCGCCCACCTCACCAGCCCTATAAAAATTCCAAAAAAATCTGTCCTCCTCAAATTTCCGCGCCTCATAATTCCCGGACGAACGCAACCGAGGCCAGGACTTGCACCAGAACGCCACCGATCAGCTGAACATTTTGCACCGCATCGTCGCGGTGCTGTTTTCGCTGGCCGATGTCTGCGAGCGGCTCTCCTCAAGACATGGACCGATTGACGGGCTGATCCTTTGGGCGTTGCGCGGTGCAGTGCCTGTCGCCTGCCGGGTTGTGTTCAGGATGGCCCGCGAGCGTTGCGACCTGCCGCCCGAACTGGCCGAAATCGCCAACGCCGGCGACATCACAAGCACTGACGCGCCGGCATCCCCGGCCGAACTGGCGCTGCTCTATCGCTATCTCGCCACATGCCTGTCGCTGATCCTGGCGGGCGGCGAGGCGTCCGACAGCCTGTGCGAAGTCTGGCCCGCGCCGCGCGCGTCCGATGTGACAGGCCGCAATCTCCCCGGACATCACAATCCGGCCACCTCACATCTGTCGCGCGTCAAGCCGCCACCCTGGCCAATCCCCTGGCCACCCGCTTGGCTGGCGCTCAGGCAGGCAACCCGGCGCGCCGCCTGACCAGCCGCCCCCTATGACCCATCCATCGCTCTGGCCGCCCCGCGACCGGAGATGTTCCCGCGCGCCCTTGCCATCGCACATGTCCTCCTGTATCAGCTCGCCTATGTCTACTTCGCGCAACAACAACCTGACCCGTTCCGCCGCCTTTGCGGTTGAGACCGTGCGCGCGCTGCGTTCCTCGCTGCTGCTTCTTGGCCTTATCGGCGATCGCCGGGTTCGCTGAAGGAGCGCCCGGCGGTCGTTGACCGGCCCGGGCCTCATATCTCCCCAGGTCTGCTCCTCAATTTCACGGGACCAATTCCGGCACTGTGCTTGCGCGCGTCATTGAGGCGCAATCAGAGCAGAAAGTCCGGGACCGGTCCCAAAGCGATTGACTTCGATTGATGGCGCTGCATGGTGCCCGGATACGATCCGGACCGCGCGCCGGGAGAAAATATGATGACGACAGCACAGCGAAAATTCGCGGAGGCCGATATGGGTGCGATGTTTGGCAATGGCGGATCCCACAAGGGGATGCCGTCAGCAGTGCGCAAATATGAGGCCTACCCGCTGGTTGGCCTGACCGACCGCACCTGGCCGAACAAGACCATTACCAAGGCGCCGATCTGGTGCTCGGTCGATCTGCGCGACGGCAATCAGGCGCTGATCGATCCGATGGGCCATGACCGCAAGGAGCGCATGTTCAAGCTCCTGATCGATATGGGCTTCAAGGAAATCGAGATCGGCTTTCCGTCGGCCTCGCAGACCGATTTCGATTTTGCGCGCTGGGCGATTGAAGAGGGCAATGTGCCCGGCGATGTCGACCTGCAGGTGCTGGTGCAGTGCCGGCCGGAACTCATCACCCGCACATTTGAGGCGCTGGAAGGCGCGAAGACGCCGATCGTCCACTTCTACAATTCGACCAGCGAGTTGCAGCGGCGCGTGGTGTTCCAGAAAGATGTCAGCGGCATCAAGCAGATCGCCACTGACGCCGCGAAGATGATCACCGATATGGCGGCCAAGGCCGGCGGCGGATACCGGTTCCAGTATTCGCCCGAGAGCTTTACCGGCACCGAACTGGAAGTGGCGCTGGAGATCTGCAACGCGGTCGCCGAGATTGTGAAGCCGACGCCCGACAACAAGCTGATCATCAACCTGCCGTCGACGGTCGAGATGTCGACGCCCAACATCTATGCCGACCGGATCGAATGGATGTGCCGGCAACTGGACAATCGCGAAAACCTGATCATTTCGCTGCACCCCCACAATGACCGCGGCACCGGCATCGCGTCGACCGAACTCGGCCTGATGGCGGGTGCGGACCGCGTTGAAGGCACTTTGTTCGGCAATGGCGAGCGCACCGGCAATGTCGACGTGGTGACGCTGGCTCTCAACATGTTTACGCAGGGCGTCGATCCGAAGCTGGATTGCTCGGACATTCCGCGGATGAAGGAAGTCTACGAATATTCGAACCAGCTGCCGATCGGCGAGCGCCACCCCTATGTCGGCGAACTGGTCTACACGGCATTTTCGGGTTCGCACCAGGATGCGATCAACAAGGGCATGAAGGCGATCCAGTCGGCCAACAAGGAAATCTGGGAGGTGCCGTACCTGCCGATTGATCCGCAGGATGTGGGCCGGTCGTATGAGGCGATCATCCGCATCAATTCGCAGTCGGGCAAGGGCGGCATTGCCTATGTGCTGCAGGCAGATTACGGGCTGAACCTGCCGCGCAATCTGCAGGTGGAGTTCTCGAAGCTGATCCAGCAGATCACCGACGACGAAGGCAAGGAAGTGCCGGTGAAGCGCATCCATAGCCAGTTCATGGAGACATATGTCGAGCAGCCGGCTGGACGGATCAAGTTTGTTGACCATGAGACGCATTCGGACCCGGAGAACCGGGGGCGGCGCAATGTCGAGGCGGTGATCACAGACGGAGGCAAGGAGGTAACGATCCACGGCAAGGGAACTGGCCCGATCGACGGCTTTGTCGACGCTCTGTCCAAACACATAGGCGTTGAGATGTCGGTGCTCGACTATTCGGAACATTCGATGCAGCGCGGCTCGAATGCTGCAGCCATCTCCTACGTCGAGATGGAGCATCCGGGCGGCAAACTGTTTGGTGCCGGCATCAACACGAATATCGTTGCCGCCTCGCTTGAAGCGGTGGTGGCGGCGGCCAACCGCATCCTTGCCGGACGCAAATGACCGAGCAGCTTTACGCACGCGCCAAAGGAGCCGGGCAGCAGGTGATCGTCCTGCTGCACGGTTTCGGCGGTAACAATATGGACTGGAATGATATCCAGCCGGACCTGGCGCGTGACGGGCAGGTTCTCGCCTATGACCTGCCGGGACATGGCCGGTCGCTGGAGCATCCGGCTGCGGGCAATGCGCCGGGCATGGCCAAGGCGATCCTTACCGACCTTGACGCACGCGGGATCGACAAGGCGCATGTCGCGGGCTTTTCGATGGGTGGCGCTGTCGCGGCGCTGATGGCGATGCGTGCGCCTGACCGGGTAGCGTCGCTGACCTTGCTGGCGCCTGGCGGTTTTGGTCCCGAGATCAGCGAGCCGCTGCTGGTCAGCATTGCCGCGCCGCAGACAACAGATGATCTGCGCTCCGGCCTGTCGGCCATGGGCGCGCCGGGCTTCGAAATGCCGACCAAGAACGTGGCCGTGGCAGCCGCGATGCGGTCGGTGTCCGGCCAGAGGGAAAAGCTTGCCGAGATTGCGGCGAAGATTGCCAAGGACGGCAAACAGGGTGAGATCCCGCGCTCGGCGCTGGCGGGCATTTCAATGCCGGTGACGGTAGTGTGGGGCGATGCCGATCCGGTGCTGCCCTATGCGCAGTCGCAAGGCCTGCCGGAACAGTTTCAGCTGATCACGCTGCCGGGCGTCGGCCACATGCTGCCGGAAGAAGCGCGCAAGGCGGTGATCCAGGCGATCCGCCAGACGATGCGGGGATGAGAGAAACCTGCGGATGAGCAGGTTCACTGCCTTGAAAATGTGACATTTTCAACATTCGTATGCTAAACGAATAGTGAACACGTCATGCACGGGAGTCCTGTCATGAAAGAAGGCGCGAACCTGAACGACCCGCTGACAAAACTGTCGCAGGCGATTGTTGACGTCAAAAACGCGGCTGCCGATCGCGAGGACGTCGTGGTCGAGTTGCGCGAGGCGAGCCGCACGCGGCTTGAGCTGCTGGCGGCGGAACTTGGAGATGTGATCGCCGATTTGCCGGCGGACGACCAGCAGTTTGACTTCGCGGTCTCGTCGGGCCTTGTTCCGCGTCTCTGGATCGACGCGACAGCGCATGTCGCGATGGGCCGCGACAAACGCTCCTACCGCTTCGTGCGCGATACGCGGCTGGGCCGTGTGGTGATGGCCGAGTCGGCTGACACGCGTCAGGTCGCTGAGCAGATTACCCGCTACGTGGCGGAACGCATCGTCGAGCGCCAGCGGATGATTGATGGCGAGGTGACGCAACCGGCAGCGATGGGCGTTGCCAGGGATGCAGAGCCTGCCGGTCAGAAGGTTTCTGATAAGACTGCTCAGGCTATTTCGGCTCTGCCGGTGCAGACGCCTGTTGCGGTTCCGAAACAGGACAGCTGGGGTGCATTTATCGGCGGGTTGACGCTGGTGCTGGCTGGTTCGATCGCCGGCGGTGTGGCGGTGCTGGCCTGGCTGTGGGACAAGTTCCCGGCTGGAACGCTGACGCCGTAGCTAGCCCTTTCAGGTTCAAATTGAATCGTTCTGCCGGAGGGCATTCGGTCCAAGGTCGAGGGGTTCGGTGTAGGCCGGGCCACCAGCCCGCCCTTCGCCGCCTTCCTTGCGTTCGCCTCGCCATCGAGGAAACAGAACTGTTTCCATTTGAGCCTGAAAGGGTCTAGCCTACAGGGATGCTGATGCCTGCTGCTTGCCGGACGCAGGGCGTTCTGGCGGCGGGGTCAATTCTTCACGCGACAATTGCGCCACGTGGCCGGCCGGCCCTGTCAGCCCGCGCCGGGTCAGCCAGGTGTGGAAGCCGTGGGCGTCCCGGTCGATTTCGATCAGGTTCCATTGCGCAAGCGGTTTGCCGTGACCGTGACTTTCCCCGGCTGCGGCTACTCCGACCACGGGCACCGGGCCGTCATGTCCCTTGATCCAGGAGAGCGTGGGCAGGTGCGTGTGACCGTGCAGGACAAGCTCTGCGCCATGACCGGCGATGACCTTCTGGAATTTTCGGATGCCGAACAGGCGCTTGTGGGCGGACGCGGCGCCGCGCACCGGCGGGTGATGGATCAAGACGACGCGGTAGAGCCCTTCGTCGCGGGCGCGGTCGAGGATCTTGGCCAGCCTCTGCGCCTGCTCGTCGGTGAAGCTGCCAGTGGCGAGAAACGGGGCTGATGCGCGGGCCGAATTGACGCCGATGATGGCGACGCCGTCCCTGACGCGCACATAGGGATAGCCGTGTCCGTTCATGGCTGACCAGCCAGTTTCGCCATCGGTCCAGCGCCGCCAGGCAATCGAGGCCTTGTTCAAGGCACCTGGCACATAAGCATCGTGATTGCCTGGCACTACTGAAATGTCGTGCGGTGAACCGAGCGCTTCGAGCCAGTTGACCGAAAAGGCGATCTCGTCGTCCAGCGCCAGGTTCATCAGGTCGCCGGTGACAACGGCATGGTTGGGGTTTGTTGCCTTCATGTCGGCGACAATCGCGCCAAGCGCGCCGTCATTGAAGGTCTTTGAGCGATTGCGTTTCCAGTTGATGTAACCGGTGATGCGCTTTGAGGCGAGTTGCCGATAGGTTACATCGGGCAGGGGGCCAAGATGGACATCAGACAAATGAGCAAGCCGGAACATGATATCTGTGTAGCGGATGGAGCCAGACTGTGCCACCCGGCAGCAGCATGAGCGAAGACGACGCAAGCTTGCGGCAGACGGGCTTGCCAGGCTTGCGGGCAAGGCTGTTCCACAGCTGGTTCCTCTTGAGCCGGCCGATGACGCTGGGCGCGCGTGGGGTCGTCATTGACCGGGCAGCGAATGCTGTCTTTCTTATCGAGCACACCTATGTGCCTGGCTGGCATCTGCCGGGCGGCGGGGTGGAGAGCGGCGAGACGGTTGAAGAGGCGCTGGTGCGCGAGCTGCGCGAGGAAGGCAATTTTGAACTGACCGGGCCGCCGGTGCTAAAAAGCCTGCATCACAACCGGCAATCCAGCCGGCGCGACCATGTCGCGGTCTACCTGATCGAACAGTATCGGCAGACCGGGCCGAAGCTGCCGGATCATGAGATCAGGAATGCCGGGTTCTTCGCGCTGGATGCGCTGCCGGACAATCTGGCTGGCGGGACGCGGCGGCGGATTGCCGAAATGTTTTCCGGGGCGGAGGTGTCGCCGTACTGGTGAAGGCTCAGTAGCCGAACGCCACGACCGCGAGGATTGCCGCGCCGAACAGGGCAATGAGCACGAGACCGACAATGCGAAAGGTGCGGTCGCCGGAATGGGCGATCATCTTTTCATATTCTTTGTCGCCCATGTCCTTGCGGGCAAGGCGCTGGTCGAGCAGGCGCTGCGCTTCATTGGTCTTCGACTGCATCTGCTTGTAGTACTGAGACATGCCGGCCCGCCCATTTGTCTGCTCGGGCAGGGTAGGGCATCCAGGCAGTGATGGCCAGCCAGAAGAGATTTTTGGCAGGCGAGCGCAGGCGCGATCGGGAGCGAGGCTTCCAATCGAAATTGAAACGGGATGAGGCTGGCGGATTCCGGGCGAAGGCGCTGGCTAGGACGTGTCGAAATAGGGCGCGCGGACGCGCTCGATGTTGATGGCCGATGTCAGAACGGCAAGGCAGCGCGCGACGTGAAAAGCGATGTTTTGCAACGCCATCTCACGCTCGGCGAGATCAAGCTGCTCGATGTGGTTGACGAGGAAATCAAGCGCCCGGCCAAGTTCGCTCAAGGCCGAGGCAATGCGCATCAGGTCATCGGCGCTGTCGTTGGAGTGCGTCAGGTCGATGTCGGAGAAGACGATATCGAAACCGAGTTCAAGCCCCGTTTCGTTGATCATCTCCCGGACAGGCGAAATGACGAGGCCGAGTATCCAGCACAGCGTGCGGCGGACGATGCGCGAGCGTTTTGTCGAGCGTTCGGCCAGCGCGGAGAGCGCAAACAGCATGGCGACGATGCGGTGAAGCATTGTCAGTCTGCTGTCGTTTTTGCTCTCCTTTGCCATGCGTGTCTCCGTTTGTGGTGGAGACATTGTGGGGGAGCGGTGAGGGAGGGGGAGAGATTTTGCGAGATTTTTTTGAGGGGTGCGCTCTGTGGCCCGTCATTCTCGGGCTTGTCCCGAGAATCTGCTGCGTATCAGGACGAAAGGGAGTTCTTGCTCCCCACGACTGTCCAGTTGGTAGATCCTCGGCACAAGGCCGAGGATGACGGCGGAAACGTTTGCCCCCTCCACCACTACGTGGTCCCTTGCCGGGGCGAGCCACGGGTCTCGCCCGTCCTTCGGACTCCCCGCTTCGCAGTGGAGGATATTGCGTTGCGGCCGGCCTCGACCTTGATCCTCCCCTGTTTACGGGGAGGGGGACCACGCGCAGCGTCGTGGAGGGGGCAGACTGCCCGCCTTACGCAGCCGCCTTCAGCTTGCCGCGGTTGTGGGGCGCGCCGAGATTGAGTTCCGGCCCGACCGGCACGATGCCCGTCGGGTTGATCATCCGGTGGCTGCCGTAATAGTGGCGCTTGATGTGATCCATGTTGACCGTCTCTGCGACCCCGGGGATCTGGTAGAGTTCGCGCAGATAGTTCGACAGGTTCGGATAGTCGGCGATACGTCGCAGATTGGCCTTGAAGTGGCCGACATAGACCGGGTCGAAACGAACCAGCGTGGTGAACAGCCGCCAGTCGGCTTCCGTCAGCACATCGCCCGCCAGATAGCGCCGTTCGCCAAGCATGGATTCTACCTTGTCGAGCGCGGCAAAGAGTTCGTTGAACGCTTCCTCATAGGCTCCCTGCGTGGTGGCGAAACCTGACCGATAGACGCCATTGTTGATCGATGGATAGACGAACGCATTGATGCGATCGATCTCGGCGCGCAGGCCTTCGGGATAGAAGTCGACCGATTTGTCAGCCCATTCGTCAAAGGCCGAATTGAGCATGCGAATGATCTCGGGAGACTCGTTGGAAACGATCGTCTGTTCCTTCTTGTCCCAAAGCACCGGCACCGTGACGCGGCCGGTATAGTCAGGATCGGCCTTGGTGTAGATCTGATGCAGAAATTCTGAGCCATAAAGCGTGTCGCCGGTGGCGGCTTCGTCGGTCTCAAAGGTCCAGCCGTTTTCGCCCATGAAGTGGTGAACGACCGAGACGGAAATCACGTCTTCGAGCTTCTTCAGCTTGCGCAGGATGAGGGTGCGGTGCGCCCAGGGGCAGGCAAGCGAGACATAGAGATGGTAGCGGCCGGGCTCGGCCTTGAAGCCGCGTGTCTTGCCGGGAGCCGGATTGCCGTCAGTAGTAATCCAGTCGCGGAACTGCGATTCCTTGCGCTCGAATTTGCCGGATTTGCCAGTTTCGTACCACTGGTCATGCCATTTGCCGTCGATGAGAAGTCCCATGGTAATCTCCTTTGACACGACATGTAGGGCAGGAGGGGCAAAAGCGCACGGCAACAAATCTTGAACGATCTGTCACCCACCCCGTGGACGGGGGTGAAAAACGATGCTAGCGGGAAATCTCAAGAGGATGATTTGGTGACCACAACCCGCTTTTCACGACGACGAATTGGCTGAGCGCGCTCCGTAGAGGGGCGTTGATCGCGCACGCCGCACCGCGGCCAGTCTCGTGAACATCGGACATATCACATGAGCGTCACCGACATTGCCTACCTGCCGGAAAATCCGGCCCATGACCAAGCCATCGACCAGATCAATGAAGACGCCTTCGGGCCGGGCCGGTTTACGCGCGCTGCCTACAAGATCCGCGAGGGCGGGCCGCATGAGCGTGACCTGTCGCTGGTGGCGATCCACTGGGGCAAGGTGATCGGCTCGGTGCGGATGACGCGTATTGCAGCAGGCGAAGGCCGGGCGCTGCTGCTGGGGCCGCTGGCGGTCATTCCTGACTGGAAGAACCTCGGCATTGGCCGCAAGCTGGTGGCGCTGGCGATCGACAAGGCGAAGGACGCCGGATTTGGCGCGGTGGTGCTGGTGGGCGATGCGCCATACTACAGCCAGCTCGGCTTCAAGCGGATGAATTACGGGCAGATCAGGATGCCGCGTCCGGTCGACCGCGAACGGCTGCTGGCCTATGAACTGGTGGACGGGGCTGTGGCCAGGCTGCAAGGCGGCGTGGTGCACGAAGACCAGGCGGCGGTGGTGTAGGGGCGTTGCTCTCGCAGCAGCCGTCCCCAGCGGCGGGCACCGTGGATAACGCGCACGATTTCGTCTCAAGCCCTCAGCCGCAGGTGAAACATCAGCCGCCGGATTCGGTTGTGTCGGCCACAAGGCGGCTGCGAATTGAGGCAAGTTCTGCCTCACCTTCGACCGCCCGACCGCTGTCGATGCCCTCGTCCCATAGTCGGCCAATCTCCTCGGCTGCTGTTGAATGTTCGGCACAGTCGGGCATGGCGGCTCCTTTGTGGCTTGGCGGGAATTATTGCTAATCGCAGAGCATGGAGTCCAGCTTGAAGGGCGGAGGACGGATGTCGAGTGGCTCAGATGTCACCCCACCGGGCGGGCTTTGCCCACCACCCTCCCCCTCGAGGGGAGGGTGCGCGTTCCTCACCGCCCCTCTCTGTACCACATGCCGCCGAGGGCCAGCAGCAATAGCGCCAGGCCGAAGAAGCCGGCGAAGAGCGGGGTGCGGTCGACCGATTTCAGAACGCTTTCATTGGTGGTCTTCAGGCCGATCCAGTCATTGCCGTCGGCGTTGGCGCCGGCGCGCACGGGAACCAGACCCGGCAGGTCGACCGCGCCGTTTTCAGCGATGCGGCGCACAGAGCCGCCAGTGGCGTCGGCCAATGGCTGGAGGATGCTGGTGGTCGAGATCGTGTCGGCGAACTCTGGCGCATTGACCGGACCGACATGGGCAAGTGCGGTCAGGTCGCCATTGGCCACCTGATAGAGGCCGATCTCGTCGGTTTCGAGAGAGCCGGAAAAAATGCCGGGTTGGGTCTGCGTCAAGGCGAGGTCGCGTGTGGCCCCGGACGGGGTGATGATGCGGGCAGGTTCCGCGCCGTCGGCCATGGTCTGGCGGCGGACGTTAAGCGTCATGCCCTGACCGTCGGCGGTGAGGCGTTCTTCTTCGAGCTCGGGCTCTTTCATCAGCCAGTGAGCGATGCGGCGATAAAGCGAGACGTGCGGCCCGCCACCTTCAAAGCCACGCGCCCAGAGCCAGCCCTGGTCGGACAGGAACATGCCGACGCGGCCCTCGCCCTTGCGGTCGAGCAAGAGCAGCGGCATGTCGTCTGCGCCCTTAAGCACGGCCTGGCCTTCGACGTCCTGCACGGCGATCTGGCGGAACCAGCGGCTCCAGTGTGGCGGCTCCTGGGCCGAACCTTCGAGCCCGCGGGTGACCGGGTGTTTCTGGCCGGTGTCGGTGAGGCGCGGGAAGAAGGCCTTGTCGACGACCTGGCCGGTGGGCATGGCGGGCAGGGCTGCCATCAGCGGGGTGCGCGAGATCGACTGTTCTCCGGCATATTCGGGGCCGGCGGCGATGAGCAGCGCGCCGCCCTGTTCCACATATTCGGCGATGTAGTCGTAATAGAGGATCGGCAGCACGTCGCGGTGCTGGTAGCGGTCGAAGATGATCAGGTCGAAATCGTTGATGCGCTCGACAAACAGTTCGCGTGTCGGGAAGGCGATGAGCGACAGTTCGTTGATCGGCGTGCCGTCCTGCTTTTCGGGCGGGCGCAGAATGGTGAAGTGAACGAGGTCGACGGAGGCGTCGGATTTGAGCAGGTTGCGCCAGGTGCGCTCGCCGGCATGCGGCTCGCCCGACACCAGCAGCACGCGCAGGTTTTCACGGATGCCGTCGACCAGCGCGATGGCCCGGTTGTTGGCGTCGGTGATCTCGCCTTCGGTCGCAGGGATTGACAGTTCAACAATGTTGCGGCCGGCGTTGGGGATGTTGATCTCCAACGGCATTTCCTGCCCGACAGGCGCGCTGACGGTGGTGAAAAGATCACCATTGATGCGCACGGCAACGTCGACGCTTGCCGTGTCGCCATCGGGACCGGTGACGCGGTAGGTGATCGACAGGGGTTTTCCCACAAGGCCGAAACGCGGGGCCTTCTCAAACCGGATGCGGCGATCGAACTCGTTTTCCTCGCCGGTGATCAGCGCGTGCAGGGGCGCATTGAGACCGGGCAGGGAGGCCGGCGTGTCGTGCACCTGGCCATCGGTAATCATGATGGCGCCGGCGACACGCGAAGGGGGCACGTCGCGGAAAGCGCCGTCGAGCGCGCCAAACAGGCGGGTTTCGGCGCGGTCGTCGGTGGCGCTGGCGCGGCCGGTCTCGACCACACGCACGTCAAACTGTTTGAGGCGGGCAAGGCGCTCCTGAAGCTGGGCCAGCGCCTGATCGGTTTCAACAGTGCGCTGGCCGATCTCCTGGCTCTGGCTGCGGTCGACGACAACGGCGACGACGCTATTCAGCGGCTCGCGTTCTTCATCCAGCAGGACCGGATTGATGAGCGCCAGCGCAAGCGCGGAGAGGGCCGCAAGACGCACCCAGGAGCCGCGCTGGCCAAGGAACACGCCTGATATGGCGAGGATTGCAAGCGGCGCGAGGATGAGCGCGACCCAGGTCCAGGCGAGAAGCGGTTCAAACGAGAGCGACCAGTTCATGTCACTGCCCCAGCCGTTCGAGCAGGATCGGCACGTGGACCTGATCGGATTTGTAGTTGCCGGTGAGCATATACATCATGATGTTGACGCCGCCGCGCAGCGCGTAGACCCGCTGCATCGGGTCATTGGGCACGGTCGGGTAAAGCGGCTGGCCGCTTGCATCCATCGCCCAGGCGCCGGCGAGATCATTGCCGGTGATAAGGATCGGTGAGACGCCGTCGCCCTGGCGGACCGGGCGGTCTTCGCCATCCTGCGAGGGCGTGGAGACGGCGACCCAGAGCGGGCTGCCGGCATAGCGGCCGGGAAAATCCTTCATGATGAAAAAGGATTTTGTCAGCACGTGATCCTCTGGCACCGGCTCCAGCGCGGGAACATTGAGGCCGCCCAGAATGTCGCGCAGGCGGCCGTTGGCGGCGCTCGATGCGCCACCTGAAAAGCCGGCGTCGAACTCGTCGCGGGTGTCGAACAGGACGGTGCCGCCGGCCTGCATATAGGCGTCGATGCGGGCAATCGCCGCCTCGTCGGGAAGTGGCGCTGCGGCGTCGATCGGCCAGTAGATGATCGGGTAGAAGGAGAGTTCGTCAGTGGCGATGTCGACGCCGGCGGGCTCGCCCGGCTCAAGTGCGGTCTTCTCGATGAGGAACTGGCGCAGGCCCTCGAGCCCGGCGCGGGAGGTCGCGTCAATCGATGAATCGCCGGTGAGCACATAGGCGATGCGGGTCTGGCCGATGGCGGCGATGGCGTCGGCGTCGCCGGGGCGCGAATCGTCGGTCTGGGCGAATGCTTCGGGGCCGCCCGATACGACCAGCGCCAAAGCCAGCATGGCGGCTGTTGCAGGGCGAATAGCCGCTGCACGGCGGCGGGCGAAGACGCCGCCGAGCCAGAAGACTGCGAGCGTATCAACCGCCATCAGGGCAAGCGCTGCGGCAAAGAGCGGGCCTTTCAGCGGACGGGATTCGTCCAGAGCATAGGCAATGTTGGTGGCCGGGAGCGAAGTCTGCGGCCGGGCGAGCGGGGCAAGTTCGGCGTCCTGGGCCAAGAGATTGAGCGCGACGACGCCGTCTTCCGATCCATAGAGGCCGGGCGGGTTTTCGATGGTGAGTTTTGGCGCTGCGCCGGGTTTCAGCGGCTGGGCCTCGGGGCCGGGGGTGGTGAGCACGCCGTCGGCGGCGATCAGCCGGTAGGGCGGCAGCGATGCAGCTGCAGCACCTGCCTGTCCGTCGATCTGGCCCTGATTGCGCGACAGCTGGGCGATGCGGCGCAGCATTTCGACGAACGAGCCGGAGATCGGCAGGTTCGACCAGGTGGCTTCGGGCGTGACATGGAACAGCGCAATGGTGCCGCGGCCCATCTGGCGACCGGTGACCAGCGGTGTTCCGTCGGCGAGATTGGCCCAGGTGCGGTCGGCGAGGTCAGGCGTCGGTTCGGCCAGAACCTGGCGCGACACCGACACTTCCTGCGGCGGGGTGAGGCCGGCAAACGGGCCGGTCGGCGGATAGTCAGACACCGGCTGCGGTTCGGTCCAGGACAGAGCGCCGCCGAGCGCACGTTCACCGGCGCGCAATGTGACTGGCAGCAACGGGTCTTCGCCTTCGGTGGCGGCCAGTCGCGGACCGGCAAAGCGCACCAACGTGCCGCCGCCTTCGACCCATTCGACCAATGCAGTTTCGGCATTGTCGGGGATGTTGCCGACATCTGCCATGACGATCATTGCAGGCTTTTGCGCCAGAAGCTCAGGCACGGCCTGCGCAAGATCCGGCGTCTGCGGCTCGACGAGGTCTGCGTAAGGCTGGAGCGCGCGGCGGATGTAGTAGAGCGGGGACAGCAGCGGCTGTGCCTGATCGGCCTCTGCCTGCGACAACAGACCAACGCGGCGGCGGCGCGAACTGTCGTCCATGACGCGGATGGCGCCAGCATGCGGCTGGCCGTCGAGCGCGATCGAGGAAAAGTCGTTGCGCAGCTCGAACGGCACATCGACATCGGCGGAGGACTTGGTCTCGCCCGGGCCGAACGCGATTGCGACATCGGCGATGCGGCGGCCACGGTCGTCAAATGCGCCGGCGGTGAGTTGCAGTGGGCCGACGCTGTTTTCCGGACGCACTGACGAGACGGTGAAGGCGGTGGCGGTGTTTTCAACGCCGGTGAGCGCTGCGGCAGGCAGTTGCGGCGAAGAAGCCCAGACCAGATTGGAGACGCCAGAACCTTCAAGCAGCGAGCGGAATGCAGCCTCGTCATTGGCGGCGCTGAGACCATCGGTCAAAAGGGCTGCGGTGACGTTGGCATTGCCTTCAAGCGCGGCAGCGACGCGGGCGTAGATGGACGTCCGGTCAACCGGGACGGGACGCACGACCGCAGCGGCCAGACGCTTTGATGCGGCGGCCGCGTCGAACGGGCCGACATCGACGGACGCAGGCTCGGCGGTGAAGGCAAGCACGACCGGCTGGTTGGCCTGTTCGGCGTCGGTGATGAGCCGCTGGGCGGTCGCAACGCGCAGGTCCCAGTCGCCGGCGCTGGCCCAGCCATTGTCGACGACAAGCGCCAGCGGGCCGCCCGAGGTTTCGAGCCGTTCGCGCGGATTGAACACAGGTTCGGCGAGCGCAAAGATGACCAGTGCCGCCATGACAAGGCGCAGCAAGGTGAGCCACCACGGGCTCTGATGCGGGGTTTCTTCGCGCTTCAGCACCCGCGCCAGAATCTTGAGCGGCGGGAAGCTTTCGGTCTGCGGCTTTGGCGGGGTAAGGCGCAGCAGCCACCAGATCACCGGCAAGGCGATCAAGCCGGCTAGGACGGCGGGAAAGCCGAATGACAGCGGCAGCCAGCTCATGGGCGGCCTCCAGCGGCATTGCCGATGTCGACGGTCATCGCGCCATGGACGCGGACCAGCGATTCAGAGGCCAGCCGGTCGGTGTGGTTGACGGTGTAGCTCCAGCCCAGCCGCTTGGCCCAGGCCGACAGTTCGGCGCGGCGGGCGGCGTAGAGCAGGCGGTAATCCTGCGCGATTGTCTCGGCGCGGCCGGCGATCAGTTTGTCGCCGGTTTCGGGATCAACAAATTCGGTGCGGCCGGCATATGGGAAATTCTCTTCTGCCGGGTCTGAGACTTCGATCAGGTGGGCGCGGACGCCGCGCCGGGCGAGGCTGTCGAGCCACTCAAATGTCTCTTCGACCGGGTCAAGGAAATCACTGACGATGACGATGTCGGAAAAGCGCCTGACAGCGCTGATGTCGGGGCGCGGCGACAGGGCAGGCGCGTGTGCGAGGTGCGAGGCGAGGCGCTCGGCACCGTTGCGTGCGGTGATCGGGTCGGTGAGGCCAGGCCAGCCGATGCGTTCGCCCGAACGCGACAGAAGTTCGGCCAAAGCCAGAACGAGCACCAGCGCACGCGATTCCTTCGACACAGTGGCGAGCGAGGATTTGTAGAGCATGGAGGGCGAAGGGTCGGCCCAGAGCCAAACCGTGTGGGCAGCTTCCCATTCCTTGTCGCGCACATAGATATGTTCGTCGCGGGCCGAACGCCGCCAGTCGATGCGGCTGGAATCGCCTTCGACGTAAGGGCGGAACTGCCAGAAGTTTTCGCCCATGCCGCGCCGCCGGCGGCCATGCCAGCCGGAGATCACCGTGTTGACGACACGACGCGCTTCGACCAGCAGGTCTGGCACCAGCGAGGCGCGCAGGCGGGCGCGCGCCAGCGCATCGCGCGTGGCGACGGGAGCGACAATGTCGCCAATCGCCATCAGCCGGCCGCTTTCACCAGCCGGGCAATGACGTCACGGACATTCATGCCTTCGGCGCGGGCCGCAAAAGTCAGCGCCATGCGGTGTTGCAAGACCGGCTCGGCCAGCGCGTGCACGTCGTCGACAGAAGGCGCAAGGCGGCCATCATAGAGTGCGCGGGCGCGGGCACAGAGCGTCAGCGCCTGGCTGGCGCGCGGGCCGGGGCCCCAGGCGACGTTCTTGTCAGTGTCAGTATTGCCGGAGCCGGGACGGGCCGAGCGGACCAGTTGAAGGATGGCTTCAACGACGCTTTCGGGCACAGGCATGCGCCGCACCAGGTTCTGGATTGCGCGCAAGCGCGCTGCATCCAGCACGTTTTCAGCCTTTGCTTCCGCCACGCCGGTTGTCTCGACAAGGATACGGCGCTCGGCGTCGATCTCGGGGTAAAGAATGTCGACCTGCATCAGAAAACGGTCGAGCTGCGCTTCGGGCAGCGGATAGGTGCCTTCCTGTTCCAGCGGGTTCTGGGTGGCGAGCACGTGGAACGGCTTTGGCAGGTCGTGGCGCTGGCCAGCGACCGTGACATGATATTCCTGCATCGACTGCAAGAGCGCCGACTGGGTGCGGGGGCTGGCGCGGTTAATCTCGTCGGCCATCAGAAGCTGGGCAAAGACGGGACCGGGCAGAAAACGGAAACCGCGCTTGCCTGATGCGTCCTGCTCCATCACTTCGGAACCGAGAATATCGGACGGCATGAGATCCGGCGTGAACTGGATACGGCTGGAATCGAGCCCCAGCACGACGCCGAGGGTTTCGACCAGCTTGGTCTTTGCGAGGCCGGGCACACCCACCAGCAGCGCATGGCCGCCCGCCAGAATAGCGACCAGCGTGCGCTCAACCACCTGCTGCTGACCGAAGATGACGCGGCCAACGCCGTCGCGGACCCTGGAGATTTCCTCCAGCGCCTGTTCGGCCTGGGCAACCATTTCCTTGTCGGACAGTTTTGCTTCAGTGGTCATCACGCTCATGGGGCTCTGGTCTCCTGATACCCGTGCGGTGCGGCCACAGCTTGCCTGCCGGCTCGACTCAAGCCAGCTTTACCGCACGACACATGAACTTAAATCACGCGCCTAGGCTGACAAGCGCAACAACAGTGACTATTTCGTGACGATGACTGCACAACAAACGGGCCGGTCCGGCCCCGAAAAGCCGGCTGGCGATGCCGGAGAGATGGTGAAGGCGGCAGATACGGCGGGGCTTGCCGCGCTGATTTCGCGCGCGGCGCGCGCGGGGAAGGGCGCTGCTCCGGTTGATCGCTGGAACCCGGAGTTCTGCGGCGATCTGGACATGGAGATCCGCGCTGACGGAACCTGGTTCTACCTGGGCACGCCGATTGGCCGCATGCCGCTGGTGCAATTGTTCTCAACCGTGCTGCGCAAGGACGAGGACGGAAAGACCTATCTGGTTACGCCGGTCGAAAAGGTCGGCATCAAGGTCGTTGATGCGCCGTTTGTCGCCGTTGAAGCCAATGTCGACGGCGAAGGCGACGAGCGCACCATCACCTTGCGCACAAATGTCGGTGATGTGGTGACGGCGGGGCCAGACCACCCGATGCGATTTGTCGACGAGGACGAGACCGGCGGGCTGAAACCCTACGTGCATGTGCGTGGCCGGCTGGAGGCGCTGGTGGCGCGGCCAGTGATGTATGAACTGGTCAATTTTGGTGAAGAGATCGAGATCGACGGACGGCTGATGTTTGCTGTACGCAGCCAGGGCGCGGTGTTTCCAATCATGCCGGTTGAACGGCTGAAGAAGCTGAGCGGCGGGTGACGGCGATGCTTGCGGCCAATCCATTTTCTGCCGACGATTTTCGCGCGCGCGTCGCCCGTATTGGCCGGACCGAAGGCGAGTTCTACGGCGACCATGCGCTGAACCCCGGGTTCCAGTCCGCGATTGTTCGTGACGGTCTGCGCGATGCGGCGGTGCTGATCCCGATTGTCGACCACAAGCCGGAAGCGTCGGTGATCCTGACCAAGCGCACCGAGGCGCTGCGCAGTCATTCCGGGCAGGTGGCGTTTCCGGGCGGGCGGATTGACCCTGAAGATGCGTCGCCTGAGGCTGCGGCGCTGCGCGAGGCGGATGAGGAAATCGGCCTGTCGGCAGATTTTGTCGACGTGATCGGCATGCTGCCGGACTATTACACCGGTAGCGGATACCGCATCAAACCGGTCATCGGCATTGTGCGTCCCGGCTTTTCGCTGACCATCAATCCAGACGAGGTGGATGATGCGTTCGAAGTGCCGCTGTCGTTTCTGATGGATGCAACGAACCACCGGCAGGAAAGCCGCGTCTGGCAGGATATCGAGCGGCATTTCTACACGATGCCCTATGGCGAGAAATATATCTGGGGCGTTACGGCCGGTATTATCCGGGCGCTGCATGACAGGCTTTACGGATGAGCGACGCGTCGATTTCAGGAGCGGACTGGCTGCAAGAGCAGTCGCTGCAAAAACTGTTGACGGTGCTGTCGGAGGGCGGCGAAGAGGCGCGCATCGCCGGCGGTGCGGTGCGCAACACATTCCTTGGCGAGCCGGTGGCCGATGTCGACATTGCAACGACAACGCTGCCCGAGGAGACGATGCGCCGGGCGACAGATGCAGGCTTCAAGACGGTGCCAACCGGGATCGACCATGGCACGGTGACGGTCATTGCCGATGGCAAGCCGTACGAGGTGACGACGCTGCGCGCCGATGTTGAGACCGACGGACGGCATGCAACAGTGGCTTTCGGGCGCGACTGGAAAGCGGACGCCGAGCGGCGTGATTTCACCATCAACGGGCTCTATGCCGACGCAGACGGAACGGTGATTGATCTGGTTGGCGGCGTGGCCGACCTCAAATCGCGGACGCTGCGCTTTATCGGTGATCCAGAACAACGGATTACGGAAGACTATCTACGCATCCTGCGCTTCTTCCGCTTCTTTTCCTGGTATGGGTCCGGCCGGCCAGATGCAGAAGGTTTGAAAGCCTGCGCCCGCCTGAAGGGCAGGCTGGCGCAATTGTCGGCGGAGCGCGTTTGGTCAGAACTGCGCAAACTGCTTGCCGCGCCTGACCCGTCTCGGGCGCTGCTATGGATGCGGCAGGCGAGCGTTTTGACGACCGTATTGCCCGAAAGCGAGAAGTGGGGGATCGACGCGATCCATACGCTGGTGGCGGCAGAGCAGGCGCATGGCTGGCAGCCCGATGCGATGTTGCGGCTGGCAGCGATTGTGCCGCCCGATGCGGCTCGGCTGAAGGCGATGGCTGAGCGGCTGCGCATGTCAAATGACGAGGCGATGCGGCTGGAACAATTTGCCATGTCAGCACCTGCCAATGGATCGCTGTCGGAACGCGAGTTTGCCAAGATGCTTTATCGGGGCAAGCCGGACGGCATCAAGGACCGGCTGCGGCTGGCGATTGCAGGCGGCAAGCAAGCCAACAAACTGCTGCGGCAACTGGACTTTACCAAGACGTGGGAACGGCCGCGCTTTCCGGTTGGCGGTGATGATCTCAAGGCGCTTGGAATGACAGCGGGCCCCGCAATGGGGGCCCGGCTCAAACAGTTGGAAGACCAGTGGGTTGCCAGCAATTTCTCTCTTACCAAAGAGCAATTGCTGGAGCAGGGCAGGCGCTGAGCCTCAGCGCGCCAGACGCACGATCTGCAATGATTTCGCGATGCCCGAAAATGCGGCCATCAATGCGTTCGGATCCGATGCGTCGAAATAGTGGTCGGCGTCGGTAGCGCAGTTTTGCAGCATCGCCTTTGCGTCGGCGTTGTCGACCATAAAGGCAACGGTGAAGACTTCGATATTGTTCGACTTCGCGTATGTGCAGATTTCGATCGTTTCTTCATTGACCTTTTGGTATTCGACTTGTCCGGCATTGCCATTTTTCTTGAAGCCGACGTGACGGCCGTCGGAAGGCTGGAACTTCAAGGTATTTTCTCCGTCCGTCATCAGGACAAGCGCCTTGCGCGGTGTCTTGTTGGAGGGGTCATAGCCTTCTCCTTCGGAGAACGGTTCGGTTGGCGACAGAACGTTGACGCCCCAGATCATGCCGGCCGGAATATAGGTGTTGGGCTCGTAGCCGCCGATATTGATAATCATGTCCGAAACGCCGGACTTCAGTTTATTCTTGTCAGTCGTCAGCGGGATGATCGGGTTGAGGCAACGCTGGCTGGTTCCCACGTAGCCCGGGTAAGGGCGGTTGAGCGAACCATCATCGAGTCTGGTCTTGCCCCATTTGCGCGAACCGACGCAGCCATACCACTTCACGGCGTTTGAGCCACCGGAACAGGTTTTGACCTCTTTGTAGGCTCCGGGGTAAAATTCCGCACAATAGTCGTAGCACGGATAGGTGCGGGTAACGCCATCAGAGACTTTGGTGCAGGTCTTGAGAGCCCAGTTCTTGCAACTGGTGTCAACCCACTTCGTTTCCTTGACACATACGGAGGGCACGCCTGGAATTTCCGGCTCGACGTCAACCCAGGGTTTATTGCGGTTTTCAACGCCCACATTGACGTAGTCCGCGTATGGTACGAGAGAGACTTTGACTTTTCCGGATGCGTCGCTCATCAGCGTTTCGACCAGCGAACCGGCGGCAGACTTGAGCGACTCAATTCTGCTCGTTCCGGACGAATCCGTCTCGGACATCGACCAGGTGTTGTCGAGCACGAGCGCAACCTCGACGCTGCCGTTGATTGCGCGGGTTGCCAGGCTTGTCGCGGTAACACCAAGCGTATTGTAGCCGGCGATGCCCATAAATGTGGTTGCAATACTGCCTGACAATCTCACATCAATATCGTTGGCGGTGATTGTGAAATCGTCTTTTGTGACTTTATTGATCGTGTCAATTCGAGTGCTGGTGGTGTTCGAATTGATAATCTTCTGAGCGAGAATGACCATCTGGTCGCTGTCGCGCTCTTTGGACCCGGCTAGCGCCAATGACACGGAATCGGCGATTTCCTGCAAGTGCTTTGCCGCCGACATATGGCGCGAGTAGTCGACGGCAACGCCGACACCCAAAATCAGAGGGACCGACAAAACGCCTGTCATCAGTGTAAAGTTGCCAGAGCGTGACGCCCAGAATTTTCTCAGCATCTAAACCACCATCGTATTAATACCGATTGGAGGTATAGCTGAGAAATCTTAGCAACTTGTTTTCGACGCCCGAAAACTTTGAGCAAGCAGCCCCGGACGGTTCCGGGGCTGGAATACAGCATGCCCGGCTTTCATCGCATTGATGAATGCCGGACGCCAATTCACGCGGCGCTGCGGACCTTGTCGATGCGCGACCGGATCGCGTCAATCATCGATTCACGGATGATCGTTTCGCCGTGTGTCTCGCGCATGTGCTCGACGGCCCGGCGCATGACTTCCGCCTCTTCCTGGTGCCGGGTGTGCCACTCGCAGCCAGGAACCAGCGAACCACAATGAAATTCTTTCATGATCGTCTCCTTCCTCAAATCATCTCCGAGTCATCTTGCAATCATAACGCATTTCGACGGCATTTGGATGCGTGAGCACAATCAATTGAAGGCTTTGGCGGTCTTTTCCATTTCGCGTTCGACCCATCGGACAAAAATCATCTCGCGCTCGCCAAGCGGTCGATCAGCGGAACTCACGGCGTAGTAGGCGTTTCCGGTTGCTGCGGTATCAGGAAAAGGGGCAACCAGCAGGCCAGCGGCAATCGCATCGACAGCAAGCGTTTTCCAGCCCATCATCACACCTTGACCGGCAATCGCGGCGTCGACACAAAGCGCCGCATCGGTAAAGCTGTCGCCTGGGGCGAGGTCTTCTTCTGACATGCCGTGTGGCTTGAGCCAATCGTTCCAGAATCCGGGTGCATTGGCGTCGAGCACGATGGGCACCCGGCGTAGTTCGGCGGGAGATGTGAGCGATCTGGCGATAGCCGGCGAACAGACCGGAAAAATATCATGCGCCAGGAGCCTTTTTAGCCGCAAACCAGGCCATTTGCCGGGCCCCACACGCAAAGCCAGATCGACATCTGACGTGATGAAATCGACAATTTCTGTCGTGGCCTCGATCCGCACCCTGATGCCAGGATGCAGTTTACGAAAACCAGACAGACGCGGCACCAGCCATTTTGAGGCGAGAACCGGGGCGACTGACACCGTCAACGCCTTTTCGCCGGTGGATTCAGCCAGCGCAAGCGCGTCGTCGAGGGTACGAAAACCGGTCGTCAGCCGCGCCAGCAGGCGCTCGCCAAACGGAGTGGCGGCAAGACCGTGCGGCGTGCGCGCAAAGACGGGCCTGCCGAGCTGCTTTTCGGTGCGAATGATGTGCTGGCTGACGGCGCCGGGCGATACGCCGAGTTCATCTGCGGCGCGTTGCAGAGAGCCGAGCCGGCCGGCGGTTTCAAGCGCACGCAGGCCGTTGAGATGGAACCGTTGCAGGCGTTGCATGCAGTTTTTCTATATCAGAATGCAGGCAAACTCCATTGAGATTGCGCTGGACTAAATACATTTTCACGGCACCCAAGCTATGGAGAATGACATGTTCAGCCAATTCAGCAGTCAGGTGGTCAAGCCGATCCGAACCTTGTGGCGGTCTGTTGGTCCGGCATGTCGCGACTATAGCCGTGATCCGCTTGCTCATCCGGCAATCGACCGGATGAGTTTGGCGGAGCTGGCGGATCTGCCGGCGGGTGAATTGAGGGCGGCGGGCCGGGTGTAGCGGCCGATTTACGGCCACTTCACCTCAGGCGGCATGGACGAGAGGATCGAGTCCACATTGCCGCCGGTTTTCAGGCCAAAGGCCGTGCCGCGATCATACAGCAGATTGAACTCGACATAACGGCCACGGCGGATCAACTGTTCCTCGCGGTCGGCTTCGGTCCAGTTTTCGTTGAAATTCTTGCGGACGATGTGGTTGTAGACCACCGCAAATGACCGGCCGACGTCCTGGGTGAAGGCGAAGTCGGCGTCCCAGCCGCCGTTTTCGTCGCTCGAGTGCAGCCAGTCGTAGAAGATGCCGCCGATGCCGCGCGGCTCGTTGCGGTGGGGCAGGAAGAAATACTGGTCGCACCAGTCCTTCATTTTTGCGTAATCGGCGACCTTTGGATGCTTGTCGCAGGCAAAGCGCATTGCCTTGTGGAATGCAACCGAGTCGGGATCATCCTGCGTGCGGCGGCGGTCGAGAACAGGCGTCAGGTCGGCCCCGCCACCGAACCAGTTGCGCGAAGTGACAACCATGCGGGTGTTCATATGGACCGCCGGCACGTTGGGGCTTTGAGGATGGCAGATCAGTGAAATGCCTGAAGCCCAAAAACGCGGGTCGGCTTCCGCGCCTGGAATCTGCTTGCGCATCTCGGGCGAAAACTCGCCATAGACGGTGGATGTATGGACGCCGACCTTTTCAAAGACCCGGCCATACATCATCGACATGACGCCACCACCGCCTGCTCCTTCCTGGCGCTGCCAGGGGGTTTTCTCAAAACGGCCAGGCGACCAGGACGATTGCGGCCCGGTCAGATCGTCTTCGATCTTTTCGAACGTGGCGCAGATCCGGTCGCGCAGTTCCTCAAACCACGCCTTGGCGCTGGCCTTCTTGTCTTCGATGTTGGCAGGCAATCCTGCCGGAATGTCTGGTCGTTCCATAGCGTCCGTCCAAAATGACTCGCATTCTTGCGCGCGATCCCTAAACTTTGCACAGCTTGGGTCAAGGAGATGCGACAATGCGACCTCCGATGAGGCCGCCGCTCGATGGCATCAGACGAAGCATGGAGCGCGAACGCGCGGGAGGCATTCGTTTGCCGCGCGACGGTTTTGTGCGCGAGAGCTTCAGCCTTCCCCGGCTCGATGCGCGGGTCAAGGCGCGCGAATGGTTCGACCGCTGGCCAAAGCAGGCCTACTGGACCTCCATCGAAAGCTGGCGGGAAATGCCCGGCGATGTGATCGAGTTCACGATGCGGCGATTGCCGACGGCGGATTGAGAACACGTCAGGCGGGTTCGTCTGACCAATTCTGGTTGGCGTGGCGGATGCGCAGGATAAGCACCGTGTCGCCCTAGATGTTGTAGACGACCACGTGGGATCGATGCGGGTGGATACGGACGGGGTGAAGGAGCTCGGTACGAAGCCGAGCCATCTCTGGGTTGGCTGCGATCAGTTCAAATATTCGCTCGATGCCGTCCGAATATGCTTCAGCCAACGCGACGCCGAACTGCTCGACGCCAGTCCGGTAGAGGTTCAAATAGTCTTCGAAAGCCTTGTCCGTGAGCTCATAGTTCATGGCCGCCGTACCGTTTGCGTGCCTCGGCCCTCATCTCCGCAAAGCTGAGATTTGAAACGCCACTCGCATAGGCCTCATCGACCAGCCTTTCCATATTCGCGATCTTTTCCGCCCGATCCTGGTCGCGGCGGATCAGGTCGCGCACATAGTCGCTGGCATTGCCATAACGGCCGGACGCAGTCTGTTCATCGACCCATTCGCGCATCTTGTCGGGCAGGGATACATTCATCGTCGCCATCGGAATGCTCCTCGATCTATGGCAAAGATTGCCATAGATGGCGGCAAATTCAAGATGTGGTGCTGAGCTGCCGCACTGCTTCGCTCAGCGTGATGGCTGCGCTCATGCCGAGGTTGAGACTGCGTGCTTCGGGGCGGATCGGGATGCGCAACTGATGGCCGGCGATTGCGCGGACGCTGTCTGGAACACCGGAGGATTCGCGACCGAACAGCAGGGTGTCGCCGGTTTGGAAGGCAAACCCGGCATAGGGTTCGGCGGCGCGCGTCGTCATCAATATCAACCGCCGGCCTTCAGCCTTGCGCCAGGTTTCAAATGCGTCGAAATCGGCATGGTCACGGATCGCGGCGATCTCCAGATAGTCCATGCCGGCGCGCTTGAGCGTGCGGTCCGACAGTTCAAAGCCGAGTGGCCGAATGATGTCGACGGTTGCGCCATAGCAGGCGGCGAGGCGCAGGATCGCGCCAGTATTGCCAGGAATTTCAGGCTGATAGAGGGCAATGTGCAGATCGTGATTCATCGTCTTCGAATTCTGATTCAAGTCGTTGAGAAACTGATTCAGCGGCTATTTGGCAACAGTAACGCGCCAACCGGCCTGGCCGGGGTGGCGCTGCGATCTCAACTGATCTATAGCCGTGAAATCGTCAACCCGAACCGAGGGAGGCCTCAATGGACATAGCAATGCGCCACGCGCTCTCCCGCCGCACACGGCGGACAATCGCCTGACGGCGGCCGGTTCGATCGACCAATCATCTTCGCTTCGTTTCCGGACCGCCTGGCAAAGCCATCTGCTTTTCCCGGAGTTCGACCATGTCTGCGAAGAAACTTCTGACATCCTTTTCGCGTTTGCCAGCCGGCGCTAACGTCAATCTCGTCACCGCGCTTCCCGCCGTGTTTGCTGCAGCGGTTGGTGCGAGACCGCACCAGCCGGAATCCGATCCGGTCAAGCAATCCGGGCACGCTGACGGCAGTGTCAGGAATGACCAATCCGCCCGTGGCGCCGGACCGGGCATTCATGTAACCAAGACCGAAGTCCCGCGCAGCGGGCATCGATGAGCCATAACATGCTGACCTCCATTGCACGCTGGTTCGAAGCCAAGCTCGAACCCTTTCCGGCGGATGAGCCGACAGAACCACCCAGAACCTTCTGGGCGTTCTGTATGCATTTCACCAAAGGCGCCTGGCCCTTCATCCTGACCTCGTCCGTTCTGACGGCGGCGATCAGCGGCATGGAGGTCTGGCTGTTTGCCCAGATGGGCAACATTGTCGACTGGCTGTCTGCGCAGAGCCGTGAGACCTTCCTGCAAAGCGAGGGGTGGAAGCTGGCGGCGATCGCCGTTCTGGTGATGATCATCATGCCGGTGATCGACTGGATGCGCCTGCTGTTGAACCAGCAGGTGCTGATGGGCAATTACCCGATGCGCATCCGCTGGCAGGTGCATCGCTATCTGCTGAAACAGTCGATGACCTTTTACCAGGACGAATTTGCCGGACGCGTCGCCACCAAACTGATGCAGACGGCGCTGGCGGTGCGCGAATGTGTGCTGAAACTGTTCGACGTGCTCAACTACGTCGTGGTCTATTTTGTCGGTGCAGTCTTGCTGATCGCTTCGTTCGACTGGCGGCTTGCGGTGCCGTTTGTCGGCTGGCTTGTGCTCTACGTGCTGATGTTGCGCTATTTCATCCCTCGCATTGGCAAAGTGTCGGAAGAGCAGGCGGACGCGCGCTCGATCATGACCGGCCGGGTGGTCGAC
Source organism: Mesorhizobium sp. (assembly GCA_036742015.1). Taxonomy (GTDB): domain Bacteria; phylum Pseudomonadota; class Alphaproteobacteria; order Rhizobiales; family Rhizobiaceae; genus Mesorhizobium_A. The sequence goes on from DAINRF010000016.1 coordinate 49,334, forward strand.
AGCTACACAAACATACAGACCATCAAGTTGTTTTCGCACGCGCGCCGTGAGGCGGCCTACGCCAAGGACGCGATGTCGGGTTTCATGGACACGGTCTACCGGTCGATGCGGTTGGCGACGGGCCTGTTCGGCCTGCTTGAGACGCTGAACTCGGCGCTGCTGATCTCGGTCGGGGCCGTGGCGATCTGGCTGTGGCTGGATGATCTGGTGACGGTCGGGGCGGTTGCGGTCGCCATCAGCCTCGTACTGCGCCTGTCGTCGATGTCGCACTGGATCATGTGGGAAATGTCCGCACTGTTTGAGAATATCGGCACTGTGCGCGACGGCATTTCATCGATCTCGCTGCCGCGGCTCGTCGATGACAGACCGGGCGCGACCGCGATCTCCGTGACGAAAGGTGCGATCGAGTTCGAGCGTGTCCGCTTTCACTATGGCAAGCAGAAGGGCGTGATCGAAGATCTGTCGCTGACCATCCGGCCGGGCGAAAAAGTCGGCATTGTCGGCCGTTCGGGCGCCGGCAAGTCGACGCTGGTCAACATCCTGCTGCGCTTTTACGACCTCGAGGCTGGGCGCATCACGATTGACGGGCAGGACATTTCCAAGGTGACGCAGGACAGTCTGCGCGGCCAGATCGGCGTGGTGACACAGGACACTTCGCTGCTGCACAGGTCCGTGCGCGACAACATTCTCTACGGACGTCCCGACGCGTCCGATGAAATGATGCGCGATGCGGCGCGGCGCGCCGAGATCGATGGCTTTATCGAGGGTATTTCCGATCCGAAGGGACGCAAGGGGTATGACGCGCATGTCGGCGAGCGTGGCGTCAAACTGTCGGGCGGACAGCGCCAGCGCGTGGCGATTGCGCGGGTGATGCTGAAGGACGCGCCAATTCTGATCCTGGATGAGGCGACATCGGCGCTGGATTCCGAGGTTGAAGCGGCGATCCAGGAAAACCTATACCGGTTGATGGAGGGCAAGACCGTGATCGCGATTGCACACCGTCTGTCGACGATTGCAGCGATGGACCGGCTGGTCGTCATGGACAAGGGCCGGGTTGTCGAAGAGGGAACGCACGACGAACTGGTGGCGCGCGGTGGCATCTACGCCAGCCTGTGGCAGCGGCAATCGGGCGGATTCCTGCTGCATGACGATCCGGGTGAAGCGGTCGAGACGGCGGCGGAATAGGCCGCCGTCAGCCTGCCACTACATTCTTGCAATACTGACATCTGGGGGGTGTCGAGCGGCGAAAGCGGCACTACATTGGGCGTCGGATGAGCACGCAGACCACAGAAGAAAAGAAGACTTTTCAGGACCGCATCTTTGGTCCGTTTGAAAATGTCGTAGACGCATTTGCCGATACGGACCGTGAAGTGCTGCCGCAGGGTGCATGGCAATTCATCATGTTCTTCGCGCGTCAGGCGAAGATGCCGTTCATCCTGTTGCTGATTGCAGGCGGCCTATCGGGCGCAGTTGATGCTGCGCTTTATTGGTCGGTCGGCTGGCTGATTGATCTGCTGGATCGCGCTGATCCGGCGACATTTCTGAGCGACTACTGGCTACATATCGCGGGCTTCCTGTTCTTTATCCTTGTGGTGCGCGCGGTCGTGATGATCGCCAATGCCGTGGTCGAGCAGCAGGTCGTCGTACCCAATTTCTATCAGCTGGTGCGGTGGCAGTCGTTCCGGCGGGTGATGGAGCAGCCCTACGAATTCTATCAGAACGATTTTGCCGGGCGCATTGCGACAAAGATCCTGCAGGGCGGTGAAGCGACAGGCGACTTTATCGTTTCGTCGCTGCAGTCGGTCTGGGGATTCATCACGTTTCTGGTTCTGGCCGGCACGATCCTTGTGTCGCTCGACCCTTTCATGGGGCTGGTCCTGATCGCCTGGGTCGGCGCCTATAGCATCGTTGGCTGGCATCTGTTGCCGCCGCTGCGCAAGGCTGGCCGGCGCACAGCCGACGAACGCTCGCTGGTCAATGGCCGCATCGTCGACGCCTTCACCAACATCATGGCAGTGAAGCTGTTCGATTCGGGCAAGCGCGAACATGGTTATGTGCGCGAGGGCATGCAGAACTACCTCGATGCGGTTAAGAAGCTTACCCGCTCGATCACCAGCATTCGTTCCGCCGTCATGATCGTCAACGGCTTCATGATGGCGGCGGTGGCCTGGCTGGCGATCCGGCAATGGATGGGCGGGTTGGCGACGACCGGCGAGGTAGCGGCCGCGCTTGGCCTGGTGTTCCGGCTCAACCAGATGTCGGGCTACATGATGTTCAACATCAACGGCCTGATCCGCAATTTTGCTACCGTACAGGACGCGACGACGGTGATTTCCGTGGAGCCTGCGATCCGGGACCGCGCGAATGCTGAGATCATGCCGCGCGCCACCGGCGACATCGTTTTCGATGATGTGACCTTCAACTATGGCAAGGACAGTGGCGTCATCAACAATCTCGACCTGCACATCAAGCCGGGCGACCGGGTGGCGCTGGTCGGGCCGTCGGGCGCGGGCAAGACGACGCTGGTCAATCTGGCGCTGCGGCTGTTCGATGTGGAAAGCGGCCGCATCCTGCTTGATGGGCGCGACATCCGTTCAGTCACGCAAGGTTCGCTGCGCGCGCAATATGGCGTCGTCAGCCAGGAGCCGATGCTGATGCACCGTTCGATCCGCGACAATATCGCCTATGGCCGACCGGACGCGACAGAGGCCGAGATCATCGAGGCCGCCAAGCGCGCCTCTGCGCATGATTTCATTGTCAGTGTCAGCGATCCCAAGGGCCGTACCGGTTATGACGCGCATGTCGGCGAGCGCGGCGTAAAACTGTCGGGCGGGCAGCGCCAGCGCATCGCCATTGCGCGGATGATGCTGAAGGACGCGCCGATCCTCATTCTCGACGAGGCGACGTCGGCGCTTGATTCAGAGATTGAGGCGGCGATCCAGGACAATCTGTTCAAGATGATGGAGGGCAAGACGGTCATCGCCATTGCGCACCGGCTGTCGACCATTGCTGCGCTTGACAGGGTGGTTGTCGTCGACAAGGGCCGGATCGTGGAGGAGGGCACGCATGACAGTCTGGTCGCAAGGGGCGGGCTCTACGCCAAATTGTGGGAACGCCAGTCTGGCGGGTTCCTGGCTGACAGGCTTGCTGCGGAATAACGCCCATGTCGCTTCGACTTCCAGGCCGGATCACCGTTGAGCGCGCAAGCGCAGCGACAGGCCTGCAACCTGTTGAGGTCGAGATCCTTGGCGAAATGGCCCACTCGCTGGGCGAGGCTGGCAAGAAGGCTGAACAGGCGCTTGTGCGCCTGCGGGATATCGAGGCCTGCACTGGCAGCCAAGAGAATGCAAATCGCGAACTTCTTCTGAAACATGCAGCAAAGATGGTGCACGCTTATCTTATTCAACGTGAGTTGTGCGGCATGAAGAAACATGAAGATGTTATTCGAGAGATGCAGATCCCGCGCATTGTGCTTGCCAGGCTGGGCGCGAGCTGACGTGCAAATCTTCTGAATCAATAAATTGTATTAATTCAGTTAGTTAGCGTTGTTTTCGTTGTGCGCTTAACGCGACATTTTTTGTCCGGAAAACGCACCCTTCTCTCTAAAATTAGGTTTTCATTAATCCGAATAGACCATGATCTTATCAGGTCAAATTTAGTATTGATGGCCAAAAAACTTTGCTTACAAAGTAATTTATATTATATGTTATTTTGAAATAATCAGGAATTTTTCTGAAGATTTTAGCAAAATAACGAATTGTTGTTGGGGTTGTATTTTGAAAACGGTTTTTGGTGTTACTTGTGTGTGTGTCATCGGATTTGGGCAGATTGCGAATGCTGCCACGACCGGTGTCAATTTTAACGGTGTTGTGAACTCGACTTGCCTGCTTGTTCTTCTGGCTAACGGCACGATGACGGCAAGCGGTGATTTGAGGTCACTGTCATCCAAGAATGCTCTTGGCACCGCCGGCGTCGTGTCACTAACGACGACCGGCGGCGTCAATCTCGGTGTCGACCATACCGTCACCAATGTCATCCGCCCGGCTGGCGACACCGGAACGATTACCTGGTCTCCCGTCTTTTCGGCTTCCGGTGCTCACAACCTTGCTGAGTCACCCGCGACCCGTCCGCTTATCGGATCTGGCATCAGCCAGGTGTCGGTCCATTTGACCGGCACAAAGGGGGTCGGAGACGTGTTTACCGTTGGCAATTACCAGGCAACGGTCACGCTGCGCTGCGAGCCATAGGCTCGCTGCATCAAATCAGAAATGGGGACACTTATGTGCAAGACCAGGACACTTATGTGCCTGCTGGCGGTGGGATTCGCGCCTGCAATGGCAAATGCGCAGTCAATGTCGCCGATGCGCGGCGAAATCAGCAGTTTTGCGGACCGGTTTGCGGTCCGTGTCTTTCCGGCCAATCCATACAGCCACAAAATCAAGGTGAAGGTCGCGGTCTACGATCAGGACTTCTTTCCGGTCGAAGGCGCAACTGTAACGCCACAGGAATTCTTGCTTGGTGGTGGAATATCACGCCCGGTGCTCGCAACAATTCCTTTCGACGGAAACAAGGAGCGCAAAGTGCGGATTTGCACCGAATCCATTCCGTTTCCAAACCAGCAAACTCAAATCAGGACGCAGATATGTGGCAAATTTCTTGGTCAACAGCGGCTTTGATGCCGCTTGCCGCGTCGGCTTTGGCGTTGTCGCTCATGGGCAAATCTGCATTGGCTCAGGATATCCTGTTGCAGCAGAACCAGAATGGTTTTGATCTTCCGGGCGTCGCCTTGCCACAAGGACAGGACGAGGTGAGGGCAGCTGATGGGACCAGTTGCGCGTCTTCAATTGCCGGCAATGGCGCCTATCTCGATTTTGGCGTCATTCGTGGTCAGCCCGGCCGTGAAGCGAAGGGCAATCTGGCGACTTATGGCCGTCTGGTCGTGCCGCTCAGCAAGGGAGCCAGTCGCCTCGATTGCTCCAAGCTTTATGAGCTGGAAGTTCAGAGATTGAAGCTTGAGCTGGAACTGTTGCGCATGGGTGTGACCGGAGGGCCATCGCTGGATGCGGTAACGACCAGTTCAGTTGAAACAGCTGCGCCGGCGTCTGCTTCGGCGTCAGCGGCAATACCGGCAACCGTGCTCTCCCAGACTGCCGCTCCTGTCGTGGCTGTACCAGAGCGCAAATACAGGTTTTTCGAAATCAACAAGAAGAAAGCGGCCTGGCTTTCCAATGACTGGTCGGCGCAGGGGATCGAAGGTGGCCGCTGACGCAGCACCGGACCGCACTCCGGTTTGCCGGTCTGCACCGGCCGCCTTGGGCAGAGATGACGCATGATGCAGCACATGCGTCAAACTTTTCCCAAGGCGGCCGGTTCGTTCGCTATTGGCCTGGGGCTTTTCGTTGGGCCGGCCGAGGCACTCAGCATCTGCACGATCAACCTGTCGACAAACGGAACAATGGTCGTCAGTCCGGATCTGACAACGCTCGGTTCCAAGCTTTTAGGTGGGGCTCCCGGACTGGCGACCATCACGACATCCGGCGCCCTGTGCAATCATGTCGGCGACTTTGGCTGTTTGGCGGTGTCGACAATTGCGCCGCTGTCATTCTCGCAAGCGCCAGGTGGCGCAAGCAGCGGGACAACGTTTATCAGCTCCTATTCGGTCGATGGCGGCGCTGAATCGCCGGCTGGCTTGCCGCAGAATGTCTTGAACGGAAACCACACCATCCAGGTCAATCTTGTCGCATCGAAGACCGCCTCCATTTTTCCCGCTGGCAATTATCGGGCGCAGGTTACCTTGCTCTGCGAATAGGGGCTCTGCGATCCGCCTATCTGGATGTTTCTATCCGCATGACCGATTTCGAGGCGAAGCCGAGCAGGCAGACCAGGGTGCTGGAGACCCCCATCACGACGAACAGCAACTGGATGCCGAGCAGTTCGCCGAGCGGTGTGGCCAGCGCCAGCCCGACCGGGGCGGCAAGCGCCATCACGGTGGAGAGCAGCGACAGAACGCGGCCTTGAAGCTGGTTGGGGACAGTGATCTGGAGCAGCGCGATCATTGGTGCGTTGCCCAACATGTAGACAAGGCCGCTTAGCGACCAGAACAGAGTCGCGAGCCACAGCATGTTGGATGGCGCAAGGCCGACCGCTCCCAACAACAGGCAAGACAACGCGAAGCCGCCGAGAATCCACACGATCATACGTCTGGCGGGGAAGGCCGCCGCCAGCAACCCTCCGACAAACATGCCAAGGCCCGCCATACCTTCCATCAGCGCCACTTCTGGCGCGCCGCCGCCAAAGTGATCCTTCACCAGCAACGGCACCAGAGTGAAAGACGGCATGACACACATGACCACGATGGCCATCAGCAGATAGAGCCAGCGCAAGCCTGCATTGCCCCAGATGACATCAAAGCCCTCACGCAACTCGTTCCAGAAGCCCGCCCGGTCCTCCGGTTTCGGGCGTTCCTGCGGGATTTTGAAGATCAAAAGCGGGACAATGCCGAACAGCGCTGTCACCACATCGATGGCGAGTGCGTAACCGATCGGCATTGTCGCCATCGCCACTGCACCAAGTGGCGCAGCGGCGACAAGCATCAATCCCTGAAGCGATTCGTTGAGGCCTGCAGCGCGCGGAATGAAGTGTTGCGGCACCAGCATTGCCGTGCTCGCCAACGCCGCAGGAGCCTGGAATGCCTGCATGGCGCTGCGAATGAACATCATGGCGTAGATGTGCCAGAGCTCGACTGTTCCGGAGAGAAACAATGCGATCAGCACCGCCATACAGATTGCGCTGATTGTATCGGCTGCGATCATGATCAGCCGTCGGCTGTAGCGGTCGGCGACCGCTCCGCCGATAGGGCCGAGCAATGCCTGTGGTAACAGTGCAAACAGTCCAGCCAGCGCCAGTGCGCTGACGCTGCCGGTCGTGTCGGTGATCCACCACAGCAGGACAAACTGGGTCAGCGCCGAGCCGATCAGTGATGACGCCTGTCCGCCAAAAACAGACCAATAGCGCAAGGCCCAACCCGGACCCGGGTCATAGACTGCTGATCGGACGTCCGCCGTCGACATGTTCTTCACTCTTGATAAGAAACCGACCGTCCGGTATCTTAAATGGATCTTCTTGTCAAAAAGGTCCGCAATGCCGGAGCGTGGATACAGCCGGAAAAAGCAGCCGGAGGCAGTTCGCCGGGCGATCATCAATGCTGCACAGCGGATTGCCGCTGTACGCGGTCTGGCGGATGTGACGATTCAATCTGTCGCGTCAGACGCCGGCGTCACAAAAGGCGGGGTTTTTCACCACTTCGCCAACAAGCAGGAATTGCTACGCGCGGCGTTCGACGATTTGCTGACAAGGATTGATGTGGAGATCGAGACGCATCTGAAAACAGACACTGGGTGGGGTAGCTTCACCCGCGCCTATGTGCTGACCTTGATGGTCGGCAAGCAATTTGGCATCGGCAGTCCGGCCGACGCCATTTCCATGTCGGTCTTGTCGGACCCGGAAATGTCACGTTCCTGGCAGGCCTGGCTCGATGGACGGCTTGAGCGTCACGCGGCTACAGACGCCGACCCAGAGCTGGAGATCGTGCGATTTGCAGCTGACGGAGCCTGGGTGAACTATGCCGGAAGCGATGTGCCGAAGGCGAGACTGAAGTCGCTGACAGACGCACTGATTGCGATGACACGCGGCGCTATAACACCTTGAATCTGCTGCATCGTGCGTCCGGAAATCGATTCAGATTTTCGGACCGACGCAGTAGGGGCGGCTATTTCGATGAATATATCATGCACTTGCCAGTGATCTGCATGGAATTGCCTTGCCTCTGATAACTCAGCCTTGAAGCCTCGCAATCGGCAAGTGCGCGCTTTTCAGCTTCCGCCTGGGAGGCTGCATTCAATTTGTTGGCGCAGACAAATGTTCCGCCATAGAAATAGTCTACGATGGTCGCGGCGTAGGCTGAATGACCGCCTGCCTTGACATAGTTCTGATAAGAACTTTTGCATCCACCCTGCCAGTCGGCAGGGAACATGATCTTGCGCTTGATCGTACCCTCGCTGCCCGCGAGGCCGCCGGATTTTCGCTTGGCCGATTTCGTCTCCTGGGCCGCGACTGATGCCGCGCGAAGGGTGAGTGACTGCCCGTCGGCCGAAAGGTCGGGGACGATCGTTGCCGGAACAAATGACATTGTGAGAGTGGCCATCAGACCCGATCGAAACATGGCATGCATGTACTTTTCCTGCGATCACCAATCGTCGAATTGCATTTGGCGACAAAAGGCCAGAAAATGCAACCATTCGTGGTGCTTGTGTGCTGCAGGTTGAGCAATTTGGATGATGACGGTTGCGATTGACGAGGTGATGTCGCCGTGACGGCGGCAAGGCCTGTTGCCGAGTTGGTGAAATTCGCTTTGGACAAGGCCGCGACATTCTGCCCAAGCGCCCGCGTCCCGCTTGCCAAGGCCAGATCAGCCGCATAGAAACCTTGAAAACTATCGCCCGACTCCGTTCCGGGACGATGATGCGTGGATTTTGGTCTGCGTGTTTTGGGGAACTGAACGGATTTGCCGACGGGCAATGAATACGAAAGGACGACGGCCAGGTGAGCGCGACCGAAACACACGATCCCAACCGCCGCGACTTCCTCTACATCGCGACAGGCGCTGCTGCAGCTGTTGGTGCGGCGGCAGTGGCATGGCCCTTTATCGATCAGATGCGTCCTGACGCGTCGACGCTGGCGCAGGCTTCCATCGAAGTCGACGTGTCATCGCTGACGCCAGGCGCTTCGCTTGTTGTGAAGTGGCGCGGCAAGCCGGTGTTTGTCCGTAACCGGACTCCAGAAGAGATCGAGGCCGCCAAGGCTGTCGCTCTGGAAGATCTGAAGGACCCGCTGGCGCGCAATGCCAATCTGGGGTCTGATGCGCCCGCCAACGACATTGATCGTTCAGCTGGCAAGGACAAGGAAAACTGGCTGATCATGATTGGCGTGTGCACCCATCTGGGCTGCATCCCGCTTGGCCAGCAGGGTGACTTTGGCGGCTGGTTCTGTCCGTGCCACGGGTCGCACTACGATACGGCCGGACGCATCCGGAAGGGCCCTGCGCCCGAAAACATGGCAGTGCCGACGTTCGAATTTACGTCCGACACCGTTGTCAAAATCGGCTGAGCGGGCAGGGGGATAATCAGATGAGCGGTGGACACTCGACCTATACGCCCACGACCGGCCTTGGCCGCTGGATTGACGCACGCATGCCGCTGCCGCGGCTGGTGTATGACAGTTTTGTCGCCTATCCGGTGCCACGCAACCTGAATTACGCCTACACGTTCGGCGGCATTCTTTCGTTGATGCTGGTGTCGCAAATCCTGACCGGTGTTGTGCTTGCAATGCACTACGCCGCAGATACGTCGCTGGCATTTGTCTCTGTTGAAAAGATCATGCGCGACGTCAATTCCGGTTGGCTGCTGCGCTACATGCACGCCGTCGGCGCCTCGATGTTCTTCATCGCGGTTTACATTCATATCTTCCGCGGACTCTACTACGGTTCATACAAAGCGCCGCGCGAGCTGCTGTGGATCCTGGGCTGTGTCATCTATCTCTTGATGATGGCGACGGGCTTCATGGGCTACGTTCTGCCTTGGGGTCAGATGTCCTTCTGGGGCGCCACCGTCATCACCGGCTTCTTCACCGCCATTCCGCTGGTTGGCGACTGGGTCCAGCAACTGCTGCTGGGCGGCTTTGCGGTCGACAATCCGACACTGAACCGTTTCTTTGCGCTGCACTACTTGCTGCCGTTCATGATCGCAGGCGTCGTGATCCTGCACGTCTGGGCGCTGCATGTGACCGGTCAGTCCAACCCGACCGGCATCGAAGTGAAATCGAAGACCGACACGGTTCCGTTCACGCCGCATGCGACCGTCAAGGACGCGTTTGCAATGGTGCTGTTCCTGATCATGTTCGCCTGGTTCGTGTTCTACATCCCGAACTATCTCGGCCACCCGGATAACTACGTTGAAGCCAACGCACTTGTGACGCCGTCTCACATCGTGCCGGAATGGTACTACCTGCCGTTCTATGCGATTTTGCGCGCCATCACCTTCAACATTGGCCCGATCGACTCCAAGCTCGGTGGTGTTTTGGCCATGTTTGGCTCTATCGCGGTGCTGTTCTTCGTTCCGTGGCTCGACACATCGAAGGTCCGCTCGGCTGTCTATCGCCCATGGTACAAGCTGTTTTTCTGGATTTTCGCCGCCAATGCCATCTTCCTTGGCTGGCTTGGCTCCAAGCCGGCGGAAGGCTGGTATATCCCGGCGATGCAGGTATCGACGCTTTACTATTTCGGTTTCTTCCTGGTGATCATGCCGCTGCTCGGTTTGATCGAAACGCCACGGCGGTTGCCGAACTCGATTACCGAAGCCGTTCTGGAAAAGAACAAGGCAAAATCCGATGCTGCCCCGGCAGCAGCCGGCAGCCACTAAGCGCGGACTGAAGAGGGACGTCATGAAGAAGCTTCTCAATTCGGTTGCCGCACTCGGTTTTCTGGCATCCGCAGCCATTTTCGTTGCGCAGACGCAGCCGGCCTATAGCGAAGGCGATGGTGAGATCCACGTTGCCGCCGAAGGCGAAACGCAGCACTATCCGCTGTTGAAGCCAGCAGAGGAAAAGTGGTCGTTTGCTGGGCCATTCGGCACCTATGACCGCGGTCAGTTGCAACGCGGCTTCAAGGTCTACCGCGAAATCTGCTCGAGCTGTCACTCCCTCAACCTCGTTGCTTTCCGCACCCTGGAAGGGCTTGGCTACACGGAAGGTCAGGTCAAGACGATCGCGTCAGAATATGATTTCACTGACGAAAATGGCGATGAGCGCAAAGGTCTGCCGATGGATTATTTCCCGGCACCTGCAGCGCTTGATCCACCAGCTCCAGACCTGTCGCTTATGGCGAAGGCGCGCGGCGTTCTGCGTGGTTTCCCGACCTTTGTGGTCGACATTTTCACACAATATGCCGAAGGTGGTCCGGACTATATCCACGCACTGCTGACTGGCTATGGCAAGACGCCCCCGGCCGGGATCGAAGTGGCCGAGGGTACATATTACAATCCCTATTTCTTGAATGCATCGGCGCTGGCCATGGCGCCTCCGCTGACAGACGACACTGTCATCACCTATGACGATGACACGCCAGCTTCAGTGGACCAGAATGCCCGCGACGTCGCTGCATTCCTGATGTGGACCGCCGAGCCGCATATGGAAGACCGCAAGCGCACCGGCTTTGGCGTGATGGTGTTCCTGGTTCTGTTCGCAGGGCTGATGTACATGACCAAGCGCAAGATCTGGGCATCAACGCCACACTGATTGACGCACGTTGGATGAGCTACAAAGGCCCGCCTGTGCGGGCCTTTTTTGTTTCAGTTTGCCATTGCCTGTTCGATGGTCTGGAAGTCTTGGCCGCTGATCTCGACGAGCCCGAAGCGGAACGGCGCGCCCCAGTTCGGCCGGCCGGCCGTGAATTCAAGTATAGGCAGCAGCGGGCGGATCGGCGTTTCGTGTGCCTTGCGCCAGTCAACGTCGCGGCGGAATGGCGTGAAACCTTCGCCCATAAAACCTTGATAGGGTTCGCCCGGCCTGACTATGCCGATTGCCGTGAAAGCCTGTAATCGATCGGCGGCCCGGTATTGTTCGGTCGGCGAATAGTAGATGATGTTGTCTCCCGGCCTGACGCGCTTCAGCGGCGCTTCCTTGCCGTGGTTCACCTGCATGAACCCGCCAGCGATCCCCCGGCGGACATGGTCCGCCGAGGCAACTGCAATCCAGTTTCGGGTCAAAGTCTTCATGCCTGCGGGTCAAACAGGACGCGTATGCGGTGCTGGTCGGGATCGAGCGCCACCGCTGTGTAGCCGAAGGGCGCGTCGGCTGCGTCTGCACCGATGACGATGTTGCGCTTGCGCCAGTCAGCTATGATCGCGTCGACCTGGTCGCGGCTTCCGGTCATGACCACCAATTCGCAGCCGCCGCCGGTGATCGATGTCTGTGGCTGCACCACCTGACGCAGGAACAGGCCGAGTTTCATGCCGCCATCGAGTGCGAACAGGGCGAAGCCCGGCGTCTGGTCGACCGGTTTGCGGCCAAACAGGCCGGAGTAGAAAGTCGCGCTGGCGGCGACGTCGCCAACATAGAGGACGATCAGATCGGTGGTGACGTTCATTGTCTTGTTCCTTGTTTGAGACAAGACCTGTGTAAGGGCAGCCTCTGTCAGTTTCTGGCAGTAGCCTCAACGAGAGGACCCGGATGATCGCGGGCGCGCAGCATTTCTTCCTCGCGCCATTCCTTCGCCATCGCCAGCCGGCGGCGGCCGGTGCGTTCCTCGATGACCTGCATCGAGACAATGCGGTCGGCGCGGAAATGACGATAGCCCTGACGCAATTCGCACCAGGCGACGATCATGCGCATGCGGTCGAAGAACGCCAGCAGGAACGGCCAGACTGTGCGCTGCGTTGGCGCGCCGTCCTTGTCGCGATAGTCGATGCGGAGCTTGCGCTCACGCCGGATGGCGTCGCGCACTGCGGTCAGGTCGATATTGCCGCCGTAGAGCGGTTCGCCCGGACCGATCATCAGTGAAGACGTTTCCATCTCACGCCGCAGGTCTTCCGGCAGCACTGCGCCGATCTTGGCGGCTGCGTTGCGCGCGGCGTGACCAAGCCGGTCGTCGGCGCGCCTGGTGACCCATGCAACGCCCAGTGTTATCGCCTCGATCTCATCTTCGGAGAACATCAGCGGTGGCAGCATGAAGCCGGGTTTGAGCAAATAACCCAGACCCGGCTCGCCCTCGATATTTGCGCCTTGACCCTGCAAGGTTGCGATGTCGCGGTAAAGCGTCCGGATCGACACGCCCGTCTCTTCAGCCAGAGCCTGACCGGTGACTGGCCGCCGGTGGCGGCGCAGCACGTCGAGCAGGTTGAGCAGGCGTTCGGATCGGGACATGGGTGCAGTCTTACCGGCTTTTCTCACCACCTGCCTATTCCATTCGCTGCGGACGGGCGATACGAATTGCCGGTAACCGGACTGTAGCGATGAAAACTTCTCTCGAACAAAGCCTGCTCGACGCGATCCGCACCATTCCAGACTATCCCAAACCCGGCATCCTGTTTCGCGACATCACCACGCTGCTTGGCAATGCGCGTGCGTTCCGCCGCGCGATTGACGAACTGGTGCACCCCTATGCGGGCGAAGGCGTCTCGAAGATCGCCGGTATCGAGGCGCGTGGCTTCATCCTGGGCGGGGCGATGGCGCACCAGCTGTCGGCCGGCTTTGTGCCAATCCGCAAGAAGGGAAAGTTGCCGCATTCGACCGTGCGTGTGGCCTACAGTCTCGAATACGGCGTTGACGAGATGGAGATGCACACCGACGCGGTGAAGCCCGGCGAAAAGGTGATCCTGGTTGACGATCTGATTGCCACCGGGGGCACGGCGGAAGGCGCGACGAAACTGCTCAAGCAGATGGGCGCCGACATTGTCGCGGCGTGTTTTGTCATCGACCTGCCCGACCTTGGCGGCCGCAAGAAGCTGGAAGCGCTGGGTGTGGATGTGCGGACGCTGATCGCGTTCGACGGGCATTAGTATTTTTGCCTCACGCGGAGTCTTTTTTGCCTCACGCGCCGTATCGCCGCCTGCCGGCGGCTGGCGCTCCGGCAGGGCGCGCCACGAGGCGCGACGGGCAGTCGCCCTTGCGAACCTGCGGTCGGTGGCCGGGCTCGCGAAATCGCCGCCTTGGCGGCATTGAGACTCAGGCTGCGGGCCGCGCGGTTTCGCCCGACAACTGCTCGTAGGCCTGCTGAACCTTCATGAACATTGACGCCAGATAGTCGGAGACTTCGGGCGGCAATGGGTGTGCCGCGAACTGGTCGGGGTGATAGAGTTTCGCCTTCTCGACATAGGCCGGGCGGATGGCGGCTTCCGGCGCATTGCGGTCGAGGCCGAGGATCTGGTGCGCGTCGAAGCGGACGGGTTTTCGCAATTGCTCTGCACCGCTGCGCGACTTGCGCTCATCAAGCAGGGCCGCACTGACGATGCTGGATTTGGCGATGACGATTGCGCCTACACCTTCGCGGTCTTCGAATTCGACAAAAGGTTCCGGCTTGTTCATCGTCTCGAGCAGCTTTTGGGCACGCGGCAGAATGAGACAACCGTTCAAAGTGTGTCCGTCCACCAGCGTGAGGCTCACAGGCAAACGGACGATTTGATTGTCAGCAAACATGAGGCAGTGTCCCTGAAGATCCCGGACGGCGATGATACTCCATGCCGGTTAAGGTTTTGATGCCGCTGCGGGATAGGTGATTTGTGTGCCGTCGATCCGTGCGAACGGCGTCATCTTGTGGATGCGCCAGCTGGTCAACGACAGGATCTCGACCGCCTCGACGCCGCGCACCTCCAGCGCGTCCGCCACAAGCGAGCGGTGGCAGCGCCAGGGCACGGCTTCGGCGCACATGATCGCGGTGCGGCTGGTCCGGCCGACCTCGATCAGCTGGTCGACCGCCGCGTTGAAGGCGGGTGTTTGCATATAGTCGGCGTAGCCGCGAAAGCTGGCATTGCGCCAGCCGCTGTTGATCGAATCCTTCGCCGCCCGGCGCAGCCCGCCCAGCGCCGGCATGGGCCGATAGGCGATTGCGTAAGGGGCGAGCGTCTCGCCCAACACCTCGGTGTTGAATTGCGGGTTGTGGCGCGAGCGCGGCACGGTGCGGATGTCGCACAGGGTCTTGATCCCGTAGGTCTGGAGCAAGGCCACAAACGCCTCGATCGACAGGGTCGAGTGGCCAAGCGTGAAGATGGCGCCTTGTGGCCAGGCGGGTGAGCGGTCGGTCATGGCGTCATTCAAGACCGAACGCACGCGGCAGGCAATTGATGGTTTCTTTTGCCTCACGCGCCGTATCGCCGCCTGCCGGCGGCTGGCGCTCCGGCGGGGCGCGGCATAAGCCGCGACGGACGGTCGTCCTTGCGAACCTGCGGTTCGTTTTGTCTCACGGCAGTTCGCTTCGCTCACGCCTGTTCCCTGTTTTGCGCGCTGACGCGACGCGGCAGGGCGGGCTGACCGCCCGACGCGCAGTTGCGCTTGCGAACCTGCGGTTCGGGTCCTCTTTTGCATCGCCGATGCTCATCCGAAGGTCTCCTTCAGCCCGCCCTTCTGCCGCCAGAATTTGTCCGGCAGCGGTGCGCGTCTGAACTGGCCAAGGCCCTTCTTGCGGTTGAGCACGATGTCGGCCACATCCGGCTCGATGCGGGCGAGGAAAACGATCATCGCGCCCGCCGTCATGATGACGCGCAGGTCTTTCTCGTCTTGCAGGCTGGACGCGGGTTTTGAGCTCCAAAGTTCACACGCGGTCAGATAGGCGGTGGCGACCGCCTCATCCCAGGCGAGCGCAAATGCTGCGTCGGGTGTCCAGTCGGGGGTCTTTTGTCTTGGCATGCTGGTCTCCTTTGGTTGCGTGGTTTTTCGGCGCGGCAAGGCGTCCCGCGCCGAAAACCGGCCGGGGATCGGGTGAGGGAGGCGGCGCAGGGCGTTGCGTCGACTGAAAGTTAGATAGAGACGCATTGACCCGCGCCGCCGGCGTTTGACCTCCGGCGTTTGCCGGCCGGCAGGCATTTGCGCCTGTCAGCTCTCGGGTCCCGCCTGGCGAGGCTGGAGCCTTGCGGAACCGACCCGCTCAACCCCAGCGCCACATCTGCCTAGGCGCTCGGTGTGCACACCCGTTCCCTCAAGCAGACTGCGAGGAGAAGGATACGGGCGGCCCGGAGGTGGCGGATAAGAAATTTTTTGAGAGGCGGGAGGGTGTAAGGAAATCAGATGGTTAGCGGGGCGGAGGGGGAAATTTGTCCTCCTGGGGGCGGCCGTTAGTGCGAACACCCCTCATCCGACTTCGCTCGCTCAGCCACCTGACCCGGCCCTCCGCTCTCGCTTCGGGCGTTCATCTCCTATGAAAGGTCCACTGGACCTTTCATTTCGCCTTCGGCGAACCGGTGATCTCACCCCACAAGGGGCGAAGGGGGAACGCGTCAGCGTCAGCGCCAGTTGTCGCCATTGGAGATTTGCGGCAACCTATCCGATGTCTGCCTTCTCCCCTTGTGGGAGAAGGTGGCTGAGCGAAGCGAAGTCGGGTGAGGGGTGATCTGTACGACGACAAGGAGCCCTGATGGATATTCGCCCGATCAGGAACGACGACGATCATCGTGCAGCGCTCGCCGAGATCGAGGCGCTGTGGGATGCTGAAACTGGTACGCCGGAGGTCGACCGGCTGGAGGTTCTGGCAATCCTTGTCGAAGACTACGAGAACCGCAATTTCCGTATCGATGGCGATCTGTCGCCGGTCGATGTGCTGCGATTTGCGATGACCGATATGGGCCACACGCAGGCGTAGCTGGCCGAAATTCTCGGCTCACGCTCGCGGGCGTCGGAAATCTTGAGCGACAAACGTGGGATGAATGCGGATGCGGTCTACCGGATTGCCAAAGCGTGGAAGATTCCGGCGGAGATGTTGTTGGTGCCAAGGAAGAAAGTGGCGTAGGGGGACGGGGGGATGAATTTAGTGCACCGTCACGGCAACTCCGTAGTTCCTGTTGCGATAATTCGCATGCGCTCGCTAAGATCTTGATAATCAAAGATCTAGTGTTGACGCGCGAAGACCGAATATCATTGGGGTGATTCCGAAAAAACGGTGATGCTTTGCGCTCTAGAAAATTGTCATCCGATGAACTTGGCAACCATGGCGAAACACAATTTAGACTCTTGTGTTCAGCATCCAAATTGGTAGCAAACAGTTCCGAGAGAGATCGAACTGGCTGGGATTATCGCGTCGAGGTCCCAAATTCAGAACTAAGCATCCTGCAACACGCTGACAAGCGCTCAATGCCACTCCCATACATGGTCCAGGTCAAGTCCATGTGGGAAGACAAGAACAGTTTCGATGTCCCTTTGCTGTCGCTCGAGCGCCTCGCGAAATTGACAGAACCATCCTTCATTTTTGTTGCTCGCTTCGGAGACGATTTGCGCCTCCGAGATGCTTACTTACTTCATATGGCGGGACAAAATCTTAAGAGGATCCTCAAGCGTCTGACACTGGAAAGCTCTAAGGGCAGACCTATTTCGAATGACCAGACAGTCAGATTTGCGTTGAGTGATGATTGGCGAAGGTTGCTTCCCAGTGACAATCTAAGCGCGGTTCTGCACGAGATTATCGAGAATTATGCCCCCGAGGGCGGGTATCAGACTACAAAGCGGAAAGAACTGAGCGAGGCCGGATATGGGCCGATGCCCATCACAATCAAACTAACGCTAGAGGGCGTTAGTGAAGACGATCTCGATGATGGTTTTTTAGGCCTCAAACCGATCCCGGTATTAAATCTTACAAGCACCGAAGAGCGTTTTGGGATCAAGCGTCCGTTTCCGATGCAACTGAACGGTCCCGGAACGCTGCGTGTTACGCCGCAGGGAGGTGCTCAAGGGAGAATATTCTTCAGAAGGGGTCGACTCGGATTGCCGATTGTTCGCAACTGTACTCTCATCCCTTCACTAGTGAGAGCTTCTCTCAAGGACTTTAGGTTCTTAGCTCAGGCGCCACCTTTCCGCCTAGACATCAACAGCGCCTCAAAATTTACCCTGACGGTCGAAGACCTAAGTAGCCAACGACATCCGATCGCCTGGTGGAGGCAGGTTTTTAAGGTTCTAGAACTGATGGGGCGGGATGACTTCTGCTTCGAACTCTATGGTCCACAACAGAAGAAGTTGTTTGGAGCGAATGTTGTGACGGCTCCGTTAGAGCCTCAAGTCGCTGACGCGTACGGGAGGGCAGGCAAGACCTTCGAGATGCTAGCCGAAATTGTTGAGGCTGCCGGTGTTGAATCCATCGAATTCGCTTTTGAGGAAGCCTGGAGTGCTCGAGCCAAAATCGAAGCGATATCGGCGATGATCAAAGGCGACAGAACGAAATTTTCTGGTCGTCTGGAGAGCAGTAGCGAAATTATTGGCTCTCTTGTCGATGAAGAGAAACTTGGGGTTGTCTGTGATCTCATTGAGATTGGACCAACCAACTTCCTGCTGGGATTGATAACAATCGTCACGACAAAGAAAGATCTGGAAGGGTATGTTCTACAAGGGGTTGCAATTCAGCCGGGTGTTGTTGCGGCCGGACAAAGTATGTCCATCGATGACTTTGCCAAAAGCCTTGCTGAGGAATCTGGAGCTGAGTTTCAGATCGTCGGTGGTCTGGGAAGTGCCATTGGCACAAAGCCGGACGAAGGCTAGGTTATGTACGGCGAAACGAACGTGATCGAAAACTAGGTGACTCGTTCAGTGGCAGGGGCCTCCGCCCAAGCCCCTCACTTGCGAAATCTAACACTTAGCTCCGCTTCGCTCTCGCTAAGGTGTTGTTTTCGCTTTCGACCCGGCCCTTCGCTATGGCTCCGGGCGTTCGACGTCTATGAAAGGTCCACTGGACCTTTCATTTCGCCTGCGGCGAACCGCCGTCTCACCCCGCAAGGGAGGCGATGAGGGCGCGGCACGTCACCCCCACCCGCGCCGCATAGCGGCGCGACCTCCCCCCTCAAGGGGGAGGTGGGAGTTAGAAATATTCCTGCAACCTGCGCACTTCCAAACTCCCGGCCTTGAGCGCCTGAATGGCTTCCGCAGCTGCGGCCATGCCGGCCAGCGTGGTGTAATACGGCACTTTCTGCATCAGCGTAGCGCGGCGGAGGGATTTTGAGTCTGAAACAGCTTTCTGGCCGTCGGTGGTGTTGAACACCAGTTGGACCTGGCGGTTGCGGATGGCGTCTTCGATATGCGGGCGGCCTTCCAGCACCTTGTTGATCTTTTCAGCCGCGATGCCGTGTTCGGCAAGGTAGCGGGCGGTGCCGGAGGTGGCGAGCACCTTGAAGCCGATGTCGGCAAGGCGCTTGACGGCAGGCAGGACGCCGTCCTTGTCCTCGTCGCGCACCGAGACAAACACCGTGCCCGAGCGCGGCAGGTCGACGCCCGCGCCCAGCTGCGACTTGGCGAAGGCCAGCGCAAAATCAGTGTCGAGGCCCATGACCTCGCCGGTCGATTTCATCTCGGGGCCGAGCAGCGTGTCGACGCCGGGGAAACGCGCAAACGGGAAGACGGCTTCCTTGACCGCGATGTGTTTGAGGGCGGTTGCGTCGACCTTCTTGCCGTAATGGGCGAAGGCCTGATCGAGGCTTTCGCCCGCCATGATGCGCGCGGCGATCTTTGCAATCGGCCGCCCGATGGCTTTTGCCACGAAGGGGACGGTGCGCGAGGCGCGGGGGTTGACCTCCAGCACAAAGATTTCGCCGTCCTTGATGGCGAACTGGACGTTCATCAGGCCGCCGACCTTCAGCGCAATCGCCATGGCTTTTGCCTGACGTTCGAGCTCGGCCACGGTGTCGGCGTCCAGCGTATAGGCGGGCAGCGAACAGGCCGAGTCGCCCGAATGGATGCCGGCCTCCTCAATGTGCTGCATGACGCCGGCGACATAGTTGGCGTTGCCGCCCTGCGACGCGTCCGACAGGCAGTCGACATCGACCTCGATGGCGCCGGCGAGATAGCCGTCGAACAGAAGCGGGTTCTTGCCGAGCAGCGTGTTGATCTGGCCGGTCTTGTCGTTCGGATA
>DAINRF010000017.1:0-65733 GCA_036742015.1 Mesorhizobium sp.
CCTTCGAGGATCTGGTGGACGCGCAGGTCGCGCACCAGTTTCTCGACGCCGTAGTCGTGGAGATAGCCGTAGCCGCCAAACACCTGCAGCGCGTCATTGGCGATCTTGAAACCGTTGTCGGTGACAAAACGCTTCGCCATCGCCGACCATTTTGATGCGTCATGTTCCTTGCGGTCGAGCTTTGACGCGGCGGCATAGAGGAAGAGGCGCGAGGCCTGAAGTTCGGTCTCCATATCGGCCAGCTTGAACTGCAGCGACTGGAACTGGTCGATCGTCTTGCCAAACGCCTTGCGCTCCCCGGCATATTGCACGGCCTTGTCGAGCGCCGACTGAGCGCCGCCCAGCGAGCAGGCGGCGATGTTGAGGCGGCCGCCGTCCAGGCCCGCCATGGCGATGCGGAACCCCATGCCTTCGTCGTTGAGGCGGTTTTCGGCGGGAACCTTGCAGTCCTCGAAAATCACCTGACGGGTAGGCTGCATGTGCCAGCCCATCTTGGATTCGAGCGCACCAAATGAAAGGCCTGGCGCATCTTTGGGAATGACAAAGGTCGAGACGCCTTTGGGGCCGTCTTCGCCGGTGCGGGCCATCACGACATAAATGTCATTATCGCCTGCGCCGGAAATGAACTGTTTTGTGCCGTTGAGTGTGTAGTCAGCGCCGTTGCCGGGGCCACGTACCGCGCGCGTTTTCAACGCGGCTGCATCGGAGCCGGCCGATGGTTCGGTGAGCGCGTAGCTCGCCAGCAATTCCATCGAGGTGATCGACGGCAGAAAGCGCTGGCGCTGCTCGTCGGAGCCAAAGGTGTCGATCATCCACGCCGCCATGTTGTGGATGGAGATGAAGGCGGAAAACGCCGGACAGGCGCGCGACAGCGCTTCAAAAATCAGGACCGCGTCAAGCCGCCCGAGCGCCGAGCCGCCGACATCTTCCTTGACATAAATGCCGCCAAAGCCAAGCGGGCCGGTTTCACGCACGACATCGCCTGGAAAGTGCCGGGTCTTGTCCCATTCGAGCGCGTTCGGCGCGACCCTGTCAGCGGCAAAGGCTTCCGCCATTTCCTGAATTGCGCGCTGGTCAGCGTTCAACTCGAACTGACCGGCGGTCTGGTCCACCGCAATGTCCATTTCTCACTCCCTGGGCATTTTGTTGTGCCTGCCGCCAGTCTAGAGCAATGAGGATGGCGCGCAACATGGGGGATGATCCAACCGGTGTGCGCATTTTGTTGATCGGATGTGTTGTCTATGACCAAATTCGCACAATGTCGCCGATGGACTGCCTGACATGAGCAAGGCGATCATGTTGCAGGGCACAGGTTCGGATGTCGGCAAGACGGTGCTTGTCGCAGGGCTTTGCCGGGCGGCTGCCAATCGAGGCATGAGCGTGCTGCCGTTCAAGCCGCAGAACATGTCGAACAATGCTGCGGTCGCAATGGGCCTGCAGGGCAAACCGGGCGAGATTGGCCGGGCGCAGGCATTGCAGGCGATTGCCTGTAGAGCGGAACCGATGGTCGACATGAACCCGATACTGATCAAGCCCGAGAGCGATGTCGGCGCGCAGATCATTGTGCACGGCGACGTCTATGGCAAGGCAAGCGCTCGGGATTATCAGGGCCTGAAGGTGCATCTGCTCGACGCGGTGATGGCGTCCTGGTCGCGGCTGACATCGCAGGCCGATCTGGTGATTGTCGAAGGGGCGGGCTCGCCCGCCGAGATCAACCTGCGCGACCGCGACATTGCCAATATGGGTTTTGCCACACGCGCAAACGTGCCGGTGGTGCTGGTCGGCGATATCGACCGGGGCGGGGTGATCGCGGCAATTGCCGGCACACATTTGATCCTGCCCGAGGAGGACCGGCGGATGATTGCGGGTTTCCTCATCAACAAGTTTCGCGGCGATCTCACGCTGTTTGATGACGGGCTGGCGGCAATCACCCGTTTCACCGGCTGGCGCTCTTTCGGCGTGGTGCCCTGGCTGCGCGAAGCCGCACTGCTGCCATCCGAGGATGCGGTGGTGCTTGAGCGTGCGGCTGGCGGGCGGGCAGGGACCTTCAAGGTGGTGGTGCCGATGTTGCCGCGCATTTCGAATTTTGATGATCTTGACCCGTTGCGGGCCGAGCCCGCCGTCGAACTGATCTTTGCGCCACCGGGAAGGCCTCTGCCCAGGGACGCCGGGCTTATTGTGCTGCCGGGGTCAAAGGCCACAATTGCCGATCTTGCCGCCCTGCGTGCGTTCGGATGGGACAGGGACATTGCGGCGCATGTGGCGCGCGGCGGCCATGTGTTCGGCATATGCGGCGGCTATCAGATGCTGGGGCGGACAGTTTCCGATCCGCATGGCATCGAGGGCGAGGTGCGGCAGACGGACGGGCTTGGCCTGCTTGATGTTGCAACTGTGATGGAGCCACAAAAGACGGTCCGGGTGAGTTCCGCCCGTTCTGTCGAGTTTGGATCGCCGGTCACAGGCTACGAAATCCATTTGGGGCAAACGACCGGGCCGGACTGTGCCCGCCCGGTGCTGGAGATCGAGGGCAGGGCCGACGGGGCGAGGTCGGCTGATGGCCGGATTGCCGGTTGCTACCTGCACGGGCTGTTTGGCAATGACGAATTTCGCGCCCGGTTCCTGCAAGAGCTCGGCGTTCAGTCGCAATTGGCTGATCACCGCGCGGCGGTTGACCGGTCGCTTGATGCGATTGCGACTCATCTTGAGAAGCATGTTGATGTCGACGCGATCTTGGCCACCGCGAGATAGCGTCATCAAAGACGCGCCAAGGCGCCCGACCGATGCCGGGTTCTCCATTTCAAGACCTTCAAAGAACACTTCCTGGCGGAAGTCGGGAAGCCGGACGCATGTCTGAGCCTTCCTGAGATAGTTTTTGTGTGGCGCAGTCCATGCGCCCGGCTGGCGTTTGACCTCCGACGTTTGCCGGCCGGCAGGCATTAGCGCCTGTCAGCTCACGGGTCCCGCCTGTCGAGGCTGAAGCATTGCGGAACCGACCCGCTCAACTCCAGCGCCGCATCTGCCTGGATGCTCGGTGTGCGCACCCGATCCCGAAGCAGACTGCAAGGCCAAGAATAGGACTGGGCCGAAGGGGGTGAATAGAAATTTTGAAGAAAAGTGCGGCGCTTTATCTCTCCCCTTGCGGGAGAGAAAGCGATTTCAACAACTTAGACGAGGCGAAGCCGATGGCTAAGTGTTAGAAATCGCAAGTGAGGGGCAATTCTGTCCACGCCGCGAGGGCCACGGGCGAAGCGAAACGAGCCCCTCTCTTGCATTTTCCAAGCATTTGCTCGGGGACAAGCCCACTCGCAAATACAGGAAAATGCTTTCTCCCCCGCAGGGGGGGAGATTGTATTTCTGGGAAATATTTCTGGCCGGGCGTTTTCCGGTCAAGATGGATCGAAGCGTTGGCCGGCCAGCCAACGCTTCGAGCGGCAGGAGAGCTTGGGGGAGATGGACCGGAA
Source organism: Mesorhizobium sp. (assembly GCA_036742015.1). Lineage (GTDB taxonomy): Bacteria > Pseudomonadota > Alphaproteobacteria > Rhizobiales > Rhizobiaceae > Mesorhizobium_A. The sequence goes on from DAINRF010000017.1 coordinate 3,462, forward strand.
CGGTCGCAATCTATCTCCGCTCCCTGCCGCAGCAGTCTGACCATCCGAACGGTAGAGGGACCTTAGCGGTCGAATACAATCCAGGAGCACGGACAGCCGCCATGACCAGTCAATCACAGCCTTACCAGCATATCATCGCTTTCGAAGTCGCCAAAGCCAGTTTGACGCTTCACATCCTCCCAGCCGACCGGCAGGAGACAATTCCCAATACTGCGGTAGCCATCCGGCGGATCCTGCGCCGGGAAACAAGCCGCAATCGGAAACACAGCCTTGGCCGGATGCTCGTCGTTTGCGAAGCCACCGGCGGCTATGAACGCCATGTGTTGGCCGAAACTGCCGGGCTTGGGCTCGCCATTCATCGCGCCCACGGCATGCGCACCCGTCACTTCGCGCGCTATCTGGGGCTGGCGGCCAAGGGCGATCTCGAACGGCGTGCCGAAATTGACGATGAACGGGATGTCGAGCCCGGCTGGTTCGATGGCGGCGCGCATCGCTACGCCGCCTTCGCTATAGGCAAATGTGCGTGACACAAGCCCCCGCAAATGCGGGGGCGGGTCACGCGTCAGGATGATTTGCTCGATGCCCACGCCGGGAACTTAGCGCCTCCGGCGGGTGTGGCGTCAAGCGCCCCTGAAGACGCAGCCGAACACAAGCACGGCCCAGGCTGCCGTCATGATCCAGAACGTGGGCACGGCCGTAAAGGTAATGACCTGAAGGAAGATCAGCAATGCGGCTACCGCGATGACCAGCGAGAGGAGAAAGACGACGGTCGTCGGAGGGTTCAGTTTCATTTCAGGTTCCTTGGGCGTGTTGGGTCGCTTTATCAGCGTCGCGATGGGCTGGCTAGAAACCAAACCATGCGCGCAGCGGGCTGTCCGCCTGTGACATCAGCCGCGCGGCCATGGCGACACAGACAATGACCAGAAGCGGCTTGATCAGCTTTGCGCCCTGGCGCATGGCGAGCGCAGAGCCGAGCCGCGCGCCGGCAAACTGGCAGGCACCCATCAGCAGGCCGATCTTCCAGTGAATGACGCCAGCCAGTGCGAACACGGCAAAGCCGCCGACATTGGAGGCAAAGTTGAGCAATTTTGTATGAGCGGTCGCCTTCAACACGCCGTATCCGGCCAGCGCGACAAAGGCGAGCATGAAGAACGAGCCGGTGCCCGGGCCAAAAACGCCGTCATAGAAGCCGATCAAAGGCGGGATGGTGAGGCCGAAGACAAAGGGGGTGATGCGCTGTGTCTGGTCGACATCGGTCATGTTGGGTTTCAGGGCGAAATAGAGCGCAATCGCCACCAGCAGGAACGGCATGACGGCCTTGAACCATTCGCCCGGGATGACGGTGGCAAGGGCTGCGCCTGCTGCGCCGCCAATGAGCGCAAGCAAGGCCGAGGAGAGCTGCTTGCGTGGATCAACCAGGCCTTTCTGCGCATAGGAGATTGTCGCCGACGCTGAACCAAAAAGGCCTTGCAGCTTGTTGGTGCCGAGCGTTTCGACCGGCGGCATGCCGACCAGAAGCAGGGCAGGGATCGTCACCAGACCGCCGCCGCCGGCGATCGAATCGATGAAACCGGCGACAAAGGCGGCGGCTGCAAGGAACAGGATGATCTCAGGTGCAAGTTCGAACATAGGAGGCCCGGCGACGATGTTGGTGGGGCCTTAGCCGCAATGCCCGCCGCACGATAGGGTCCAGCCGCACGGCAGGTGCAGGCCACACTTCAACCCGGGTCTTTCTTCGTCTAAGGTCAATATTCAGTTGGCCTGCAGGCAGGGGGACATATGGTTGCTGAGTTTGTCGAGAAGTTGCGCGTCCTGTTCGAGGGCAACCCTGCGGTCCGGCGGGTGGCCGACGATCCGACTCTGTCGGCGGAGTTGATGCTGCTGCTGCGCATGGTGCTGGCCGATGGAGAAGTGGACGTTGCCGAAATGGTGATGTTCAAGCAGATCTGCGCCAATGTCTTCGGCATTGAAGGCGAAGCGCTGAAGGAAGTGACCGAATATCTGCAGGACTTTGGCTACGAGATCACCACCAGCAAGGCGCTTGCGCTCTTTGCTGCGCAGCCGATGGAGCGGCGTGTCGGTCTGGCGCGGCATATGGCCGAGATCGCCTCAGCCGACCAGGACTTTTCCAAAAAGGAAGCAGACCTGCTGAAACGGACGATGGCGCTGCTTGGCATTTCGCAGGAAGACATCGCGGCCTATCCGCCAGCAGTGACGGGCTAGCCCTGCTCACCCAGCCGGCGCTTGATGGCGCGGCGCAGGTCTGGCGCTGCGGCGACCAGCGCCTTGGCCGGATCTGACTTTGGATGATCCAGAACTTCTGACGTCACGCCTTCTTCGACAATACGCCCTTCATGCATGACCATCACCCGGTCGGTGATGGCGCGCGCTACCGTCAGGTCGTGGGTGATGAAGACGTAGGCAACGCCCAGACGATGATTGAGTTCGGCAAACAGGTCGAGCACCTGGGCGCGGATCGAGACGTCGAGCGCGGAGACAGGCTCGTCTGCGATGATGAGCTTTGGCCGGGTGATGAGCGCGCGTGCGATTGACAGACGCTGGCGCTGGCCGCCGGAAAATTCGTGCGGATATTTGTCCATTGCGTCGGCCGGCAGGCCGACTTCGGCCAGCGCCTGTTGCACCATGTCGCGGCGCTCGGCGGTGGTTGGTTTCTGCGCCATGAGATGCAGCGGTTCGGAGATCAGCCGTTCCACCGTGTGGCGCGGGTCAAAGGAGCCATAAGGATCCTGGAACACGACCTGCATCTTGCGCCGGTGCGGCATCAGTTCGGCGTCGTTCATCTTCGCGATGTCAACGCTGTCGAGTTCGACCCGGCCAGACGTTGGCGGGTCAAGCGCAAGGATGGCGCGGGCGAGCGTTGACTTGCCGCAGCCGGAGCGGCCGACCAGCGCCACGGACTCGCCGGGCTTCAGGTCAAAAGAAACGTCATCGACCGCGCGAAACGGCTTGGCGCGCGAAAAAATGCCGGTGCGCTCGCCCGGATAGTCCTTTGAGACATTTGCGACACGCAACAGCAGGCCAGCCTTGTCGTGGGCGTGGCGGGCAGCCGCAATGCGCAGCGCGGCGGGGTCCTGCCGCAGCTCCGGCACGTGCATGGAGGCCTGCGCCAGCTGGCGGGTGTAGGGATGGGTCTGGTCGACCAGCACACGCGCCGTCTCGCCTTCGTCCACCACCTCGCCATTGCGCATGATGGTGATGGTGTCCGACATGTCGGTGACGACCGCCAGATCGTGCGAGATCAGCAGCAGGCCGCTGCGGTCTTCGTGAACGAGCTCGCGCAGCAGATCAAGGATCTGCGCCTGCAGGACGACATCGAGCGCGGTCGTCGGCTCGTCGGCGATCAGCAGTTTTGGTTTGAGCGCCGTGGCAATGGCGATGACGACGCGCTGGCGCTGGCCGCCCGACAATTGGTGCGGAAAGCGCGACATGGGAAATTTTGCTTCCGGCAGGCCGACACGGTCGAGGATGCGGCGCGTCCGGTCTTCTGCCTCTGCGCGGGAGACATTAGTGTGCCAGCGGATGCCTTCTGCGACCTGTGCGCCAATGGTCTTGACCGGGTTCAGCGCCGTCATCGGCTCCTGAAACACCATGCCGATGTCGTCGCCGCGCAGTGCGTTCATCTGGTCTTCGGTCGCGCCGAGAATGTCGATATCGTTGAAGGTGATGCGGCCCGTCGCAGTCATGCTGCCGGATAGAAGCTGCATGATCGATAGCGCCGTCATCGACTTGCCGGAGCCGGATTCGCCGACCAGCCCGCGCACTTCGCCGGCCTCAATCGTGAGATTGACGTTTTTCAGGATCGGCAGCTTGCCGATCGACAGGTTCAAACCTTCGATCTCGAGCAAGCTCACCGTTCGCGCCTCAGCTTTGGATCAAGTACGTCGGCAAGACCGTCGCCGAGCAGGTTGAGGCCAAGCACCGTGATGACGATGGCCAGACCCGGAAAAATCGCCAGCGTTGGCGACACGATCATGCGGGTCTGGGCGTCGAACAGCATGCGGCCCCAGCTGGGCATTGGCGGTTGTGCGCCAAGGCCGAGATAGGCGAGCGAGGCTTCAGCCAGCACCGCGATCGCGAACTGGATTGTCGCCTGCACCAGAAGCAGGCTGGCGATGTTTGGCAGGATATGTTCGACCGTGATGAGCGCCTGGCCTTTGCCGGAGGCACGCGCAGCGAGGATGAATTCGCGCGGCCACAGCGACACCGCGCCGGCGCGCGCCACACGGGCAAAGATCGGGATGTTGAAAATGCCAATCGCAATGATGGCGTTGATGGCGCCCGGACCAAAGATCGCAGTAATCATGATTGCCGACAGCAGAGCCGGGAAGGCAAAGACCAGATCGTTGAAGCGCATCAGGATTTCGTCGATCCAGCCGCCGCGCGCTGCCGCCCAGCAGCCGAGCGGAACGCCGATCAGCATACCGATACCAACGGCGACCAAGGCCACCGCAATCGAGTTGCGCGCGCCGACCATGATCATCGACAGCACGTCGCGGCCGAAATGGTCGGTTCCGAGCCAATGTTCGGGCGAGGGCGGTTTCAGCCGGTTGGCGACCGGCAGGACGGTGACGTCATAGGGCGTCCAGACGAAGGACAGGAGCGCCATCAGCGTGATGAACAGGGTGATGGCGAAACCGATCACGAAGGACCGGTTGGTGAAGGCCATGTAGACGATGCTGTCGGGGCGGCGGGCGGCTTCGCTCATTCGCGCGTCCTCAGGCGCGGATCGACCAGCGCGTAGGAGAGATCGACCAGCAGGTTGATGGCGATGATGACGGCGACGATCAGCATGACCACGCCTTCGACGACGATCAGGTCGCGCTGGGTGATCGCCTGATAAACAAGGCGGCCAAGCCCGGGAAGGTAAAACACGTTCTCAACGACAATGACGCCGGTGATCAGAAAACCGAACTGGATGCCGATGATGGTCAGGACGGGGATGAGCGCATTGCGCACGGCGTGCCGCCACAACACGTAGCGCTTGGGCATGCCCTTGGCGCGCGCAGTGCGGATGTAGTCTTCGCCAAGAACGTTGAGAAGCGAGGTGCGGGTGACGCGCGACAAAATGGCGGCTGACGGCAGCGCGAGCGCAATCGCTGGCAGGATCAGCGCCTTGGTTGCCGGCCATATGCCGGCGCTCCAGCCGGGAAAGCCGCCGGCTGGCACCCAGCGCAGCCAGACCGCGAACATGTAGACCAGCAGCAGCGCAAACCAGAAGCTGGGCAGGGCGATGCCAAGTTGCGCGCCGCCCATGATGGCGGCATCGGAGAGCCGGCCTCGCCGCGATGCTGCAAAGACGCCGATCGGAACGCCGATGATGGTGGCAAGCACCAGGGAGATTACCGCCAGGGGTAAGGTGACGACCATACGCTCGGCGACGATTTCGATAACCGGCGAGGAATAGGTCATGGAGCGGCCGAAATCGCCAATCACCAGCCCGCCCATCCAGGAGAAATAGCGGGTCAGCAGTGGCTGATTCAGGCCCATCTGCTCGCGCAGCGTGTTCAAGGCCTCTGGCGTCGCCTCCATGCCCAGCATCAGCTGCGCCGGGTCGCCGGGCAGGATTTCCATCACCGAGAACACGACAATGGAGGCCACGAACAAGGTGACGAGGCCGGCGGCGAAGCGCTTGAGGAGGTAGCGGGTCATGGGACAAAGCTCGACTTGCCGGGTCGAGGGACAGCGCCCCCCTCTGTCCTGCCGGACATCTCCCCCGCAAGGGGGGAGATCATTCGCGGGGACGTAGCCACCCAATCTCCGCCCTTGCGGGGGAGATGTCCGGCAGGACAGAGGGGGGCAACGTAGAGCGGCACAGCCTGCAGCTGACTGGCAATCAGCTCATCAATCCACCCATTTCACCTTGGTCATGTCGGTGGCCTGGATGGGGGAGTTTTCCCACATGCCTTCGACCTTTGCGTCCCAGACGCCGACCTTTGGAAGCTCGAACAGGTAGACAACCGGCACATCGGTGGCGAGCTTCTTCTGCATTTCGGCGAACAGCTCCTTGCGCTTGGCCGGATCTGTCGCGATCTGAAGGTCGGCGGCCCACTTGTTGAAGTCGGCATTGTCGTAGCCGATGTAGTAGTTTGGCCGGGCATAGATATCGATGTCGTTGGCCTCGGTGTGCGAGACAATCGAGAAATCATAATCCTTGTCGGTGTAGACGCTCTTCAGCCAGTCTGCCCATTCCACCGGAATGATCTCGAGATTGATGCCGACATTGCGCAGTTCAGCGGCGATCACCTCGCCACCCTGGCGCGCGTAGGCCACCGGCGGCAGCTTGATGGTCGCCTTGAAGCCGTCGGGCAGTCCGGCGGCGGCGAGATATTCCTTCGCCTTGGCGACATCGTGCGGGTAGGTGTTCACAAGATCGACATAGTCGGGATTGTTCGGCGATACGTGCGAGCCGATGGGCAGGCCGAGCCCGTTGACGGCGCCTGCGTTCACCGCATTGCGGTCGATTGCCGAGGCAACTGCCTGGCGCACCTCCAGCTTGTCGAACGGCGCCTTCTTGTTGTTCATCGACAGGATGGTTTCGCCTTCGGTGGCGCCGATCACGAGTTTCAGGCGGGTGTCGGCCTTGATCTGTTCGAGAGCGTCCTGGACCGGTGCATTCGGGAATGCCTGAACGTCGCCGGAGAGCAGGGCAGGGATTGCCGCTGCCGCGTCCGGCACGACACGGAATTCAACCTTGTCGAGGAAGACCGGCTCGCCCCAATAGTTTTCCGACTTCACCAGCTTCACCGCCGAACCCTTGGCCCAGCTGTCGAACTTGAACGGGCCGGTGCCGATCGGCTTTTCCTTGTTACCGGCAGCCGATTCCTCTCCGACGATCACCGCATCGCCCAGACCCATATTGTAGATGAACAGGCCCTGCGGATTGGCCAAAGTCACTTTTACTGTGGCCGGGTCGACGACTGTCACGTCTGTGATCTGCTGGAACAGCTTTTTCTGCGCGTTGGTCGAATCTTCGGCGCGCGCCCGGTCGAGCGAGAATTTAACATCATTGGCGTCGAAGTCGGTGCCGTCGTGAAACTTGACGCCGGTGCGCAGCTTGAACGTGTATTCCTTCCCGTCTTCCGAAACGGTCCAGCTTTCGGCCAAGGCAGGATTTGCCTGTCCCTTTTCGTCGATACGGGTCAAACCTTCGAACAGGTTGGCGTAAACGATTTCGTCAATCGCGGCTGCTGCGCCGCCTGTCGGATCAAGATGAGGAGGTTCAAGTACAACCCCGACGACGATATCGGTGCGCGCGGCAAAGGCGGATGTCGAGGATGCGAGCGCAATGGCTGCCGCTGCGACGATGGACGACAAGGATTTCATGAACACACTCCCATTGTGCTTGGCCAATTTTGTTTGGCCCGTTGTGTTGACCAGTCTTGTTGGCTGCCGGGATCAAAGCGCGAAATTGCCGGAGAGTAAATCCGCAATGTTCCAATGCGATGCATGAAAGCGGAATGACTTGCCTGCCAGACCGTGAAACTGGCCTCAAACAGCAAACGGCGGCACGAGGCCGCCGCCGTTCATATTGACCAGACAGGCGTCAGCGGCGCACGACGATGCGCGTGTTTTTCAATCCAACCTGAAGCGCCATCGAATAGAATTTTGCCGCATTGCCAACAGACAGGCGCACACATCCGGCAGACGCCGGACGTCCAAGAAGCTTGGACTGGTTGGTGCCGTGGACGGCGTAGTTGCCGGAATAGAACACCGAATAGGGCATGGGCGCATTGTTGTAGCGGCTCGAACGATGGTTCTTTGAGGTCCATTTCGCGCTCCAGCTTCCAGTCGGCGTGACCTTGCCCTTGCGCGCAGTTGAGACCGACCAGCGATATTTGACAACGCCGCCCTGGCTGACCGTCATTGTCTGGCTTGAAATGTCGACAGTCGCGACAAGGCTGGCTGCTGACGCCGACACACTGTGCGAAAAAAGACCAATCGTGGCGAACGCGCCAGCCAACAGAATGTTACGGATCATGCCCAAAACTCCAATACTAATAATCATCAAAAGACTAATGCCCTGCGCAAGCAGGTGCAATTCACGGTTTGGTTTGCTCCGGAAAAGTTGAATGTGTGGTTTACGCGTCATTCCCGCGCAGCAAGAGATCGAGCCCGACCGCCATGACTTTTGCGGATTGAACCATGTCTTCGATACCCACCCATTCATCTGGCTGGTGCGCCAGATCCAGTATGCCAGGGCCGTATGCAACACAGTCATGCAGCTTGCCGAGCCGGGCGATATGCTTCTGGTCGTAGGTGCCGGGTGAAATGACGTATTGTGGGTCTTTGCCAAAAACACGGCGGATCCCTTCGGCGATTGCCGACGCCACCGGTGCGCCTTCTTCGGTCATCAAGGGCAACACTTCCATCATGTCGCGGATACGGTAGTCGAACTTTGGCCGTTCCCATTTCAGCCGGTCGAGGATCGACGTCACTTCGGATTTGACGGCGTTGATCTCTTCCTCAAGCAGGAAACGCCGGTCAATGACGATCCGGCAAGAATCGGGGACATTTGGCGCGGGGAGGCCGGGATAGAAATCTTCCGTCTGACCACCATGAATCGAGTTGATGTTCATGGTGGATCGTTTCGCGCCGTCTGGCACGACCGGCATGCGGGTCTGCTTGCGGTCGAGCGCGGGGAACAGGTCCTTCTCGAATGCGTCCAGTACAGCGCCCATATGGCGCACCGCGCTGTCGCCTAGAAATGGCATGGAGCCATGCGCGATCTTGCCCCTGGTCTCGATCTCGGCCCACCACACGCCGCGATGGCCGAGGCAGATGCGGTCCTTGTTCAGGGGCTCGGGGATGATGACATGGTCGACACGCGGCTTTGAAAAATAGCCAAGCCGGGCGAGGTGGGCGACGCCGCCGAACCCGCCTGATTCTTCGTCGGCCGTGCCAGAGATTTCGATCGCGCCGGGAAAATCTGGATTGGCCTCGAGATAGGCTTCCACTGCAATGATCGAGGCGGCCAGCCCGCCCTTCATGTCGCAGGCGCCACGGCCATAGACTTTTCCGTCGCGGATAACGCCGCCAAATGGATCGACGCTCCAGCCGTCGCCAGCCTCCACCACGTCAATATGCGAATTGAAATGCACCGCCGGGCCGGGACGCTTGCCTTCGATACGGCCGACAACATTGGCGCGTGGATAAAGATCGCTGTCGCCCGGGGTTCCTTCTCCCCGCACATATTCGACGGCAAAACCGCGCGCTTTCAGTCTGTCGCCGATGAACTCGCAGCACGGCTGATAGGCTTCGCCCGGCGGGTTGACGGTCGGAAAGCGGATGAGATCGGCTGTCAATTGCGCGATCTCGTCAGCGCGCTGGTCGATCAGATTGAAAACCCTGTCTGTCATCGCCCCAGTTGAGCGGGGAGGCCGGGCAATGGCAAGGGCGGTCTATTGGCCGAACCGGCCTGTCGTTTTGGTCCAGCGGGGGCACCGGTGTTCCTGTCGCGCCGTCTGGACCTGTTGATTGTCGCCCTGCGGCATTTCCCCGTCAGGCAGGGCGTGGCAAGTTCGCGCCATGGAGTCGAGATTGACATGAGAGCGGATCCCGAACTGGCATTGTCGGAGCCAGTGTCCGACGAGGTTCGCAAGACAACCTGCTACATGTGCGCCTGCCGCTGCGGCATCGATGTGCACCTGAAGGACGGCAAAGTTCGCTACATCGAGGGCAACCGCGATCACCCGGTGAACAAGGGGGTGCTCTGCGCCAAGGGGTCGGCGGGCATCATGACTCAATATGCCCCGGCGCGGCTCAAGTCGCCGATGCTGCGCACCGGCCCGCGCGGGTCCGGCCAGTTCAAGCCGATCAGTTGGGACGAGGCGCTGGAACTGGCGACACAGTGGATGGGTGAGTTGCGGGCGCGAGACCCCAAGAAGCTGGCCTTTTTCACCGGGCGCGACCAGTCGCAATCCTTGACCGGCTTCTGGGCGCAGCAATTCGGCACGCCCAACTATGCCGCGCATGGCGGCTTCTGCTCGGTCAACATGGCGGCCGCCGGCATCATGACGCTGGGCGGCGGGTTCTGGGAGTTCGGCTCGCCCGACTGGGACCGGACAAAACTGTTCATCATGTTCGGCGTCGCCGAAGACCATGATTCCAATCCGCTCAAGATCGGCATTTCCAAACTGAAGAAGCGCGGCGCACAGTTTGTGTCGGTCAATCCGGTGCGCACAGGCTATTCGTCGGTCGCCGACAGCTGGATCGGCATCAGGCCAGGCACGGACGGGCTGCTGGTGCTGTCGCTGATCCATGAACTGCTCAAGGCGCGAAAAATCGATGTCGATTATCTGGTGCGCTACACCAATGCGCCCTGGCTGGTGATCGACGCGCCGGGGACCGCCGAGCACGGGCTGTTTGCGCGCGACGCAGACGGCAAGCCGCTGATCTTCGAGACGGTGACCGAGCAGCTGGCCGCCAGCGGGACGCCGGGTGCACGGCCAGCCTTGTCGGGACAGTTTACGCTTGAGGACGGGCGCCGGGCGCGGCCTTCATTTGCGCTGCTGGCCGAAGCCTACCTCGATCCGCGTTATGCACCAGACAAGGTGGCCGCCGAAACCGGCGTTTCTGCTGCAACCATCAAGGGACTGGCGGCACAGATTGCACGAGTGGCGTTCGAGGAAGCAATCGAGATCGAGCAGCCCTGGACGGACATGAATGGTGAGCGGCACGACAAATTCGTCGGCCGTCCGGTGTCATTCCACGCCATGCGCGGCATTTCGGCCCATTCGAACGGATTTCAGACAGCGCGCGCCATCCATGTGCTGCAGGCGCTGATCGGCGCTGTCGACTGCCCCGGCGCGTTCCGCTTCGAGCCGCCTTATCCAAAACCGGTCGAGGCGCACCCGACACCGCACGGCAAGGCCGAGCATTTTGGTTCCAACAAGCCGCTGTCGGGGCCGCATCTCGGGTTTCCGCGGGGACCGGAAGACCTGCTGATTGACCCGGATGGAACGCCGAACCGCATCGACAAGGCGTTTTCCTGGGATGCGCCGGTCTCTGCGCATGGCCTGATGCACATGGTGATCGCCAATGCCTATGCCGGCGATCCGTATCCGATCGATGTGTTGTTCCTCTACATGGCCAACATGGCCTGGAATTCATCGATGAACACGGCCGGCACGATCGCCATGCTGGAGGACAAGGACGAGGCGACCGGCGAGTATCGTATTCCAAAAATCATCTATTCCGACGCCTACTGGTCGGAGATGGTGTCTTATGCCGATCTGATCCTGCCCGACACGACTTACCTGGAGCGATACGACTGTATCTCGCTGCTTGACCGGCCGATCACCGAGCCGGATTCAGTCAATGATGCGATCCGCTGGCCGGTGATCGAGCCAGATCGCGACGTGCGCGGTTTCCAGTCGGTGCTGCTTGATCTTGGCGCAAGATTGAAGCTCCCGGGCTTTGTCGACAACAAGGGCAAGCCGCTCTACGCCGGTTATGCAGACTATATCGTGCGTCATGAAAGGCGTCCGGGCATCGGCCCGCTGGCAGGCTTTCGCGGTGCGGACGGAACGAAAGCGGGGCGGGGGGCAAGCAATCCGAACCAGTTGAAGAAATATATAGAGAACGGGTCGTTCTTCGAGGCGCACATCCCGCCCGAGGCGCGGTTCTTCAAACACGCCAACCGCGCCTATCAGGATTTTGCGGTGCGCATGGGCTTCTTCGACACCCCGCAACCGGTGACATTTCAGCTCTACAACGAAATCCTGCAAAAATTCAGATTGTCTGCGGAAGGCCTGCGCGAGCCGGTCGCGCCCGAAACGCATCGCGAGCGCCTGCTGGACGCCTTTGATCCGCTGCCGAACTGGTATGCGCCGCTGGAAGAAGCCGGCGTCTCGACGGTCGACTATCCATACCATGCGATCACGCAGCGTCCGATGGCGATGTATCACTCGTGGGGGTCGATGAACGCCTGGCTGAGGCAAATCCACACCCGCAATGTGCTCTATGTGCCGGGCGATATTTGCGACGCTGAAGGTCTGGCGACCGGCGACTGGGCCTGGGTGACGTCGCATCACGGGCGCATAAAGGTCGAGGTGGCGCGCACCGAGGCGGTCAATGGCAGCACGATGTGGACCTGGAACGCGATCGGCAAACGCAAGCGCGCATGGTCGCTCGAAGCCGATGCGCCCGAGGGTAACCGCGGTTTCCTGCTCAACCATCTGATCCATGAATTGCTGCCGCCCAAGAAAGACGGCATGCGCTGGGCCAATTCTGACCCGATTACCGGTCAAGCGGCCTGGTACGATCTCAGGGTGCGGATCGAAAAGGCTGAACCGGGCGACGAAGCGCGTCCGGAATTTGAGCCGGTGCTGCCTGCTGATCCGGTCGTGCCGGACCAGCTTCGCTACGGGCAGGAGTGGTCAACATGACAATGCTGCCTTCAGTTGCCCCGCCGAAGAAGCTTGGACTGGTCATTGACCTGGATGTCTGCGTCGGCTGCCACGCATGCGTGGTCTCCTGCAAGGAGTGGAACACGGGCGGCTATGGCGCTGCCCTGTCGGACCAGAACCCCTATGGGGCTGACGTGTCCGGCACGTTCCTCAACCGCATCCACACGTTTGAGCTGGTGCCCGAAGGTGGCGAGGTGGTTGGCGAGGCGGGCGATTCGCGGATCGTGCATTTTCCGAAATCATGCCTGCACTGCGATGACGCGCCTTGCGTCACCGTGTGCCCGACCGGCGCGAGCTACAAGCGCACCGCAGACGGCATCGTGCTGGTGGACGAAGAAAAGTGCATAGGCTGCGGCCTGTGCGCCTGGTCGTGCCCCTATGGCGCGCGCGAGCTTGATCTGGCTGCGGGCGTGATGAAGAAATGCACGCTGTGCGTTGACCGCATCTACAATGAGACGCTGGAAGAGGTGGACCGGGTGCCGTCCTGCGTGCGCACCTGTCCGGCCAATGCCCGGCATTTTGGCGATTTCGCCGATCCGTCGTCCAACGTCTCGATCATGGTCGCCGAGCGCGGCGGCATCGACCTGATGCCGGAGCAGGGGACACGGCCAGTGAATAAATATCTGCCGCCGCGCCCGCGCCAGCAGCTCGACCGGGTCATTCCGCTTGCTGAAAACTCAAGCGGTGCGGCGGGCTTCTTCGCCTGGCTTGACGGGGTACTGGACCGGATATGATGGCGACCCTCACTTCACTGCGGGAGCGCGGCTGAACCATGCATCCGGCGGCCTCGATCATCTTCTTCACCACCCTTTCCGGGCTTGGCTATGGGCTCGCTGGCGCGCTTGGCCTTGGCGTGCTTGCGCCGGGCCTGATGTCGACGCTGATGGCCTACGGGTTGGCGCTTGCGCTGATCGGTGCGGGACTGCTGTCCTCAACACTGCATCTGGGCAATCCGCAACGCGCCTGGCGGGCGTTCTCACAATGGCGCTCAAGCTGGCTGTCGCGCGAGGGCGTGCTCGCCGTCATCGGCTTTCCTGTCATCGCGGCGCACGGCTGGCTGACCTTTTCCAGCGGCGAAAGATGGCCGCTGCTCGGCCTCGCTGCCGCAGTGCTGGCTGCGGCCACAGTCTATTGCACGGCGATGATCTATGCGTCGCTGCGATCTGTTCAGGCCTGGAATACCTGGCTGACGCCGGCCTGCTATCTGGCGTTTGCGGTGGCTGGCGGCGGGCTGCTGGCGCTCCTGTTTCTGGCCTGGCAAGGGGCTTTGCGAGGTCCGGCTGTTCTTGCGGTTGCTGCGCTGGTGTTTTGTGCGTGGGGTCTCAAGATGGCGTGGTGGCGGCGCATGGACAGCGAGCCGCACCTGTCCACCACTGCATCGGCCACAGGTTTGGGCAAGATTGGCCGTGTGACGCTGTTTGAACCACCGCACATGACAAGCAACTACCTGACCCGCGAGATGGGGTTTCAAGTCGCGCGCAAGCACGCAAGCAAACTGCGGAAGATTGCGCTGGTCCTTGGCTGTGGCTTGCCGTTTTTGCTGGCGATCATGTCGGGTGGAAGCGGGGCGATTGCGGTCCTGCTGGCAGCACTCGCGGTCGTGGCTTTCTATGCGGGTGTCGTCACCGAACGCTGGCTGTTTTTCGCCGAAGCCCGCCATGCCGTGACCAGCTACTACGGACAATAGTGCGCTATTTTTTCCATTTCCGGCGCTGGCGCTTGCCAACGATCTGCCAGCGTTTGTGGAACCACATCCACTGATCGGGATATTCGCGCACCCAGCCTTCGACAATGTCGTTCAGCTGTTGCGCCAGGGCCGCAGCATCAATCTCGCCCGCTTCGTTACGTGGCGGCTCGATCTTGTCCTGCAATTGCAGCCGATAGCGGTTGCCCGGCAGACGGATGCACCGCGCCGGATAGATGTCAGTCTCAAACTGGCGCGCCAGCCGCGGCGCAAGCGGGCTGGTTTCGCACTGCCTTCCAAAGAAGGTCGTCATGATGCCGCCGTTGAATTTCTGGTCGACCAGCATGCCGACATTGCCCCCGTCTTCTAGAATCCGGGCAAGGGCGATTGCGGCGCCTGACCTTGATGCAATCATACGCGCCTGTGAAACCTGGCGTGCCTCGCTCAATTCCTCAGCAAGATAGGGGTTATTTGGGGCACGAAACAGCGCTGCGACCTCCAGTCCGTACCGCGAGGCAATCAACGGGATCATTTCAAATGCGCCCGTGTGCGCGGTGACGAAAATCCGTGGCCGCTGTTCGTCTCTCAGCCTGAGAAACAGGTCGATGCCATCGACCTCAATTCGTTCTGCATCTCCCTTGAACGGGTCAAAATCGGCCAATTTGTCGAGAAAGATGTATTCAGCGATCAGCCGGGCCATCTGGCCCCACATGTCGACTGCGATCTTGCTGATTTCCGCCTCTGTCTTTTCAGGATAAGCATGGCGCAGATTGTCCAGTGCGACTTTGTGCCGGCCTGTCATCGGACCGAGACGGCGCGCCCAGCGATCAGCCAGATTAAGGGCACTGTCAGGCGACATCAGGCGCAGCAGGCTGAACGCCGCCATGACAATCTTCGCGGTCAGCCAATGGCGCAGATTGCGTATCCGCGACCCGATACGGGCCATTGCGCGGTTCATGAAAAGCCCTTGGAAGGCATCAGGCAATCCGCAGCAGGATCTTGCCGAACACGTCGCGGCCTTCCATGCGCTCCAGCGCCTTGCCGATGCCGTCAAAATCGACTTCGGTGTCGATGACGGGTCGAACCTGGCGGGTGGCGAGCTTGGCCATCGACGTCGCCATATTGTCCATTGTGCACCCAAATGAGCCGATCAGCCGCAATTGCTGCTGGAACAGCATCATCAGGTTGATCGAGGTCGAGACGCCGGATGTCGAGCCGCACGTCACCAGACGGCCGCCGCGCTTCATTGAAAACATCGAGCCGGCCCAGGTGTCGGCGCCGACATGTTCAAACACCACGTCGACGCCTTTTTTTGCGGTGATCTTGCGTACGACGCCTTCGAATCGATCGGTGCGGTAGTTGATGACGTGGTCCGCGCCGAGCGCCTTGGCAGGCTCGATCTTGGCGTCTGATCCAACAGTCGTGATGACGGTTGCGCCCGCCATCTTGGCGAGCTGGATGGCTGCAGAGCCGATGCCAGAGCCGCCGGCGTGAACCAGAACGGTTTCGCCAGCTTCAAGCTTGGCATTGTCAAACAACATGTGTTCGACGGTACCGAAGGTGATCGGCGTCACCGCTGCGTCGGTCGCGTCCGCGCCTTCAGGGGCCGGGACCAGATTGCGCACCGGCATGTTAACCAGCTCCTGCGCAAAACCGTCGAGGTGGAAACCGTGCACGCCGCCAACGTTTTCGCAGAGATTGTCGCGGCCCTCGCGGCAGGCCTTGCAGTGGCCACAGGTGCGAGCGCCAAAAATCGAGACAATCTGGCCGGGTTTCAATGCGGTCACGCCGTCGCCGACTGATTTCACCACACCGGATGCTTCTGCGCCGATCACCAGCGGCAATTTACGCTTGGCGAAGGCCATCCCGCGCCAGCCCCAAACATCGATATGGTTGAGGGCAACTGCAGAGATCGCGACTTGCGCTTCACCTGGACCTGGTTTGGGAGGTTCAGGCACATCGACAAGTTCGATGCGGCGGTCGGCCACAAGTTGAAGTGCGCGCATGGTTTCCAACAAATTTTTCTAAGCTGGGCAGGCGATTAGCCGGGTTCGCGCGCCATGACAAGGCAAGCGTTCTGGCCGCCAAAGCCGAACGAATTGGACAAGACCATCGAAACATCGGCGTCGCGCTTGATGTTTGGCACAACGTCCAGTTCGATCGCCGGATCGGGATTGTCGTAATTGATGGTCGGAGGCAAGGTGCCGTTCTGCATGGTCAGCAGCGAAAAGACCGCCTCGACCGCGCCAGCCGCTGACAATGTATGGCCGACCATTGACTTGTTCGATGAGATCGGAATGCGCGCCATGCGCTCGCCAAACACCGTCGACAGCGACAGGTGCTCCATCTTGTCATTTTCCGGTGTCGACGTGCCGTGCGCGTTGACATAGGAGACCGCACTTTCATCAACGCCGCCATCGGCAAGGGCTGCCCTGATCGCAGCAATCGCTGGCGAACCATCGGGTTTTGACCGTGTGCGGTGGAAATCGTCGGCCTTTTCGCCGCAGCCACGGACAATGCCGAGGATTTTTGCGCCGCGCGCCCGGGCGGACGCGAGCGATTCAAGCACAAGAGCAGCACCGCCTTCAGCAAGCACAAAGCCGTCCCGGTCACGCGAGAAAGGTTTTGAGGCCTTTTGCGGCGGGTCATTCTGTGTCGACAGGGCCGACAGGAGCGAGAAGCGGA
This sequence comes from Mesorhizobium sp., assembly GCA_036742015.1. GTDB lineage: Bacteria > Pseudomonadota > Alphaproteobacteria > Rhizobiales > Rhizobiaceae > Mesorhizobium_A. The sequence continues at coordinate 20,259 of DAINRF010000017.1, forward strand.
TCATTGATTCCGCATTTGCCGACCCGTCAGCGCCAACGATAAGCGCCCGGTCGGTTTCACCGCGGCGGATCGATTCGACACCGAGCTGAATCGCGGTTGCGCCTGATGCACAGGCGGTCGACGTTGTGATCGGAATACCGCGAATGCCGAACTGGTCTGCCAGCCGCTCGGCGACATAGCCGAACTGCATCGTGTCAAACACATCGCGGTTGTTGGTGGTGCGCGCCGCCGCCATCAGCCGCTCATATCCGGCGCCTTGGCCCTTCCGGTAGACAGCGAGGCGATTTTCCCAGGTCAGTTCGATCGGCGGGGCGGCGAGGAACAACGGGCCGCCAAAATCGCCTGAAATGCCTGACTGGGCGATCGCCTCGCGAGCTGCTGTCGCGCCAAGTTCATAGGTGAGGGGGCCCATGCCTGCCGAACTGGCGTCGAGGAAGTCGACGGTTCCGGCAATTGTCGTTTTCAAGTGATCAATCGGAAACCGGGTAATCGAGTGGATGCCTGATTTGCCCGCGGTCAAGGCGGCCCAGTTTTCGCCAATGCCTGCGCCAAGCGAGGTGACGACGCCCATGCCGGTAACGGCGATAACGGGACGTCCGAGGTGATCGCGATCCTGGGTCATCAGAGCCTCACGCCTTGGTCAGCACGGCAATGCCTTCGCCGCGAGTTGTAGACACCGAGGTTGCCGCCACGCGTTCGGGCGAGCCGGAATATATCCGTTCACCTTCGCTGATCGGCGGCAGGCTCTCACCATTTGCGATTGTCAGGGCCGCAATGGCGACGCCAAACAGCAATTGCGCCTCGCGCAAATGGCCGGTCAGCGAGCCGTAGGCGCGCAAAGCATGGGCCGACAACGCGTCCTGTTCGGCGTCAGTGATTTCATGCATGCCGGAAGCGCCGGAGATCACCAGGTGCGGCGCGTCGAGCCCGGCGTCACCGGCCAGTGCAACAAGACCGTCACGCAGGCCGCCATCCGTGCGTCTGGCCCGGTCGGCGACCACTTTTTCAATAGCCGCATAGGGCTTCCTGCCGCGCGCCTCGGCATGTTCGCGGGTTTCGAGCACGAGGAATGCCGAGCCCGTACCGGCAATCAGGCCTCCGCCCGCGCCTGACCTTGACCAGACCGGTTGCCAGGGGCCCTGATGCAACTCCTGGCCGGTTTCGTAAATCAGCAGTTTGTCGGGCGCTTCGCTGTGCAGTGCAGCCCCGATCAGCATGTGAGACGATTGCCCCGACCGCAGGCGTGCAGCAGCCGTCGCCAAAGCCGAAACGCCCGCGCCTTCTTCGCCCATCATGGTCCGGGACGATCCGGTGACCTTGTGTACAATCGAAATATTGCCCGCCAGCAAGTTTGACAGCTGTGCCAGGAACAAGGTTGGACGCAGGTCGTTGGTCAGGCGTTCGTTGAGAAAAACGCCGAAATCAGCTGCTGCGTCTGCGCCTGCCATGATGACCTCGTCAACCTGGATGTCGCGTTCGCCGCCGGCCGCGGCAACGATCATGTCCATTGAGGCGCACATCGCCTCATCGGTCTTGATGCCTGCGTCATCGAGCGCTAGCCCGGCCGTGTAGACGCCAAGCCGTTGCCACGCCTCCATCTGCCGCTGGTCGCCGCGTTTGGGGATCTGCAGATTGAGGTCCATCGCCGGAGCCATGTGCACCGGATAGGGCGGAAATGCGCCGGTATTGACCGGGGGCGGCAGCTGCGGCGCGCTAAAAGCCTGCCAATGTGCGTCGACGCCTTCGCCGAGGCATGAGACAAGGCCAATTCCGGTAATGACGACGTCATGAGCATTCATGCTGGGATCCGAGCGTCTAACGGCAGTTCGTGTCAGGCGGACTTCTTGGCTTCCACCAATGCGTCAATCTTGGCGCAGAGATTCTTCATGACGAAGTATTCGTCAGTCGAAACCTTGCCGTCGTTGACTTCCTGGGTCCACTTTTCCAGCGGAATCTTGATGCCGAATTCCTTGTCGATCGCGAACACGGTATCGAGGAAGTCCAGGCTGTCGATGCCCAGATCGTCAATCGTGTGGCTTTCCGGCGTTATCTTATCGCGGTCGATTCCTGTCGTTTCGGCGATCAGATCCGCTACCTTGTCAAATGTCGACGTCACTTCAACCCTCTTTGGTCTTTTGCGTGGTGCTGCCTGTAGCGACTTTTACGTCAAAGTGAAAGGCCGGACGGTGGCCTTGTTCAGCCACCGGGTGGAACAGTCACAGTTCCGGCTGCGCCGCCCGTCAGTGGCTCCCACTCAATTCTGTCATCCATACGATACTGGATCGTATGAACGACGATGTCGTTCTTGCTGACGAGAGCCAGGTTGTAGCTGGGTTCGAACGGGCCGTGCCCGTAGGCGAGTTGGCCCTCGAAATGCGCCCAGCTCGGGTGGCTGGTCGAATTTGCCGCTGTGAAGGGGATCCCATCGATGGAACCAGCCAGATCGATATGGCAATGGCCGAAAAACACATGGCGCACCGTGTCGCGATGGTCGCGCAGGATGGACGCAAACTCCTTTTTCTGCACCAGCCCCAGAATATCAATTGCCATGACGCCGGTGTTGACCGGATTGTGGTGAAGAAAAATCAGCGCGGGCAGGCCGTCGCTGGCAGCTTTTTGCAATTGCGCTCTCAGCCAGGCCTGGCGCCGGGGCCCGAGCCGGCCGCTGTGATTGGCGACAATATTGGTGTCGAGAAAGATCAGCCGGTGACCGCCAATCTCGCGGACATATTGGATATGGCCATGTTCGTCGGTCTCAACCTCGGGAAAAACCTCACGAAACGTCTCACGGTGGTCGTGATTGCCGATCATCAGCAGCGGTTTCAGTGGAGAAGCTTCAAGCATCTCACGCAGCTTCAGATAGGCCTCGCGCTGGCCGTGGTGTGACAGGTCGCCGGAAATGACTACTGCGTCGGCGTTGGCATGGCGTTTTTCCACATGCGCCAGACATTGGGTGAATGCGTTCACCGAATCTCCGCCTGCAATCGGGTCGGGATTGATGTGAATGTCGGATATGTGGACAATCTTCATGTGCCTGGCTCTGATCTCAGAAAACAATACGGGCAAGCACGTGGACGTTGTCGCCTTCGGTGCTGACGATGACTGCTTCGCCTTCGCGCGCTGAGGTGCCGGTCAGCGCCTGGATATTGGCCAGATGCGTAACAAGCACCAGATTGCCGGAGCCGTTCCAACTGGCGATCAATTTGCGGATATCGTCCAGTTGCGCTTTTGCCTTGGCTTCGTCGTCGGCAACCGGGTCAAGGGCAGGGAGCTTTTCGGTGTCCACCGACCGGAACGCCAGCTCGGCCGTGTCGATGGCGCGGCAATACTGACTGGTGAACACCTTTTCTGTTCTCTCGGCGCGGGCGGAAAACAGTGCGCCCATCTTGCGCGCCTGCTGGCGGCCACGCTCTGACAAGGGGCGTTGGGTGGAGCAATCATTGGCAACGACATTTGCCGGGTCCTGCGGTGAGGTTGCAAATGCGTGCCGTAACAGCACAACCTGCCCGCCACCCCGCAACAGCGCCCATCCTGCTTCAGTTGCCTGAGCCGCGCTTGCACCAAGAAGAAGTCCGAGGAAAATCAGGATACGATACATGCACTGCCCTTGTTCCCCTTTGATATAGGCAGACGGAGCGGGAAACGGAAGCATTTGGCGGTCCGGAAAGCTGTGGGGCAACGGGAGAGGCTGCATCCGGCTGAAATTCCCTTCTTTCCGCGCATCTGGAAACCGCATATTGGCAACACATGTCGCCACTTGTCGAAACTATCCTGTTTGTGTTTGGCCTTGTCGCGGCAGGCTATCTGTCCGGTCTGACCGGCTATCTGAAGCCTGAGATCGGTGATTCTGTTGCAGAGTTTGCCGTCAGCGTTGCGTTGCCGCTTTTGCTGTTTCGCACCATGTACGGGACGGATTTTTCCGGTGCGGCGCCCTGGGCCCTCTGGGGGGCCTACTTCACGGCTGCAATCGCAACCTGGACGGCGGGACATGTGCTGGTGACTCGCGGCATGGGCCGTGACGCGCGGGCCGGCGTGGTCGGCGGGGTGACTGCCTCCTTTTCTAATCTGGTATTGCTTGGTGTGCCGTTCATGCTGGGCGTTTACGGTCAGCCCGGTTTCGCAATCCTTTCATTGCTGGTCTCGGTGCACCTGCCCATCATGCTGACCGCGTCAATTCTGCTGTTCGAATGGGCAGGAAGCGAGGTTGGAGAGCCAAAGCCCGTGGCGCAGCTGTTGCTGACAATTGTGCGCCGGATGTTCACCAATCCGCTGATCATTGGCATCGTTGCCGGGCTGGCGTTTCGCGCCATCGGCGTGCCGCTGCCGGGTATTGCAGTTCGCCTGATCGACGCGTTGGCCGATGTGGCGGGGCCAATTGCGCTGTTCGCCATGGGACTCGGACTGCGCAAATACGGTATCGGTGGCAATGTTGCGGGAGGCGCCATGCTTGCCTGCCTGAAGCTCATGCTGATGCCCGCGATCGCACTTGGTGCTGCCTGGCTGTTTGGCTTGCCGCCAATGACCGCCAAGGTTGCCGTTGCTGCCGCCGCTTTGCCAGCAGGCGTCAATTCCTACCTGATCGCGACGCAATTCGGCACTGGTCAGGCACTGGCGTCGAACGCACAGACCATCGGTACGGCCTCTGCTGTGGTGACAACGTCGCTGTGGCTTTCCATCGCACACCTGGTCTTTGGTTAGTAGGCAGATTCATGGTTTTGTTGTAAGCCAATGAAATTATTATAAATTCTAGTTCCTCGTTGTGTGGATCGGTTTCTGGCCCTATGGCTGTGGACCACGAGACAGTCCGGTCTGTATCTGTGGCTCGTCATTGATCCAGACAGTTAGGCTGCGCTACAAGTGCAAGCGTTCGACCTAACCCGGCACGTGGTCATGCGCCGTCCGGGCCTGTCGTACGAGATTTTTTGAGAATTTGCCGCCAATCGGGAGCGGCGGGAGAGATCGATGCTTAAGAAGACCAGTCATTATCTGCGCGAAGCGAATTTGATCGACGGCGAATGGGTTCAGGCTGACAGCGGCAAAACCGTTGATGTCACCAATCCCGCGACCACGCTCAAGATCGGAACCGTGCCAAAGTCGGGTCAGGCCGAGACGCGCCGCGCCATTGAAGCGGCACAGAAGGCGTTTGGAAGCTGGAAAAAGACGACCGCCAACGAGCGTTCGAAATTGTTGCGCAAGCTTCATGATCTGATCATCGAGAACCAGGATGCGCTGGCCGAGCTCCTGACTATGGAGCAGGGCAAGTCGCTGGCAGAAGCCAAGGGTGAGGTCGGCATTTCGGCTGCCTACGTCCTCTGGTTTGCCGAAGAAGGCCGCCGCACCTATGGCGATACGGTTCCGAGCCCGTGGGCCGACCGCCGCATTCTGGTGACCAAGGAGCCGGTCGGCGTCATCGCTGCGATCACCCCGTGGAACTTCCCGTCCTCGATGCTGGCGCGCAAGATCGGTCCCGCGCTGGCTGCCGGCTGCACCGTTGTCGTCAAGCCTGCGTCGCAGACGCCTTATTCGGGCCTCGCCTGGGGCGTGCTGTGCGAAGAAGCCGGCTTCCCGAAAGGCGTCGTCAACATCGTTACCGGTTCGGCTGGCGAAATCGGTGACGAGATTTGCGCCAATCCTCTGGTGCGCAAGCTGACCTTCACTGGCTCGACCGAAATCGGCAAGCTGCTGATCGAGAAGTGCGCCGCCACCGTCAAGAAAGTGTCGATGGAACTCGGCGGCAATGCGCCATTCATCGTGTTTGACGATGCAGACCTCGACAAGGCAGTCGAAGGCGCGATGGTCGCAAAATACCGTAATTCGGGCCAGACCTGCGTCTGCACCAACCGGTTCTTCGTGCAGGAAGGGGTTTACGACAAGTTTGTCGAAAAATTCGCGGCAGCCGCCGAAAAGCTCAAGGTTGGCAATGGTCTTGAGGCCGGCACGCAGCAGGGTCCGCTGATTGACGAAAAAGCCGTCGAAAAGGTCGAGGAATTCATCGCCGACGCCACAAAGAAGGGCGGCAAGGTCGTCACCGGCGGCAAGCGCCACAAGCTGGGCGGGTCGTTCTTCGAGCCGACGGTCATCACCGACGCAAAGCCCGACATGATGTTCATGCGCGAGGAGATTTTTGGGCCCATTGCGCCGATGTTCCGCTTCAAGACCGAGGAAGATGCCCTCAGGATGGCCAATGACACCGAGTTCGGCCTCGCAGCTTATGCCTACACACAGAACCTGCCGCGCTCGATCCGGGTGATGGAAGGCCTGAAATACGGCATGGTGGGCATCAATGAGGGCCTGATCACCACGGTTGAGGCGCCGTTTGGCGGCACCAAGGAATCGGGCCTCGGCAAGGAAGGCGGACATCAGGGTATCGAGGACTATCTCGATACCAAATATGTCTGCATCGGCGGGCTTTCCTGAGCCGTTGGCCGGGATGGGCGGCGAACTGTTTGGCACAACGGCGGGCGGGCAAGACGTCCGCCGTTTTCGCATTTCCGGGGGCGGGCTCACCGCCACGGTGATGCAATGGGGCGCGGTTCTGCAGGATCTGAGACTTGAAGGCCATGACGCGCCGCTGGTTCTTGGGTTCGACAGGTTTGATGACTATCCAGCCTCCTCACCCTATTTCGGGGCGACTGCCGGCCGCTACGCCAACCGCATCGCTGGCGGGCGGTTTGTCATCGACGGCGAACGGTATCAGGCCGATCAGAACTTTCTTGGCAAACATGCGTTGCATGGCGGCAAGAACTCGATCGCCAAGCGGGTCTGGAAGCTGGCGGCGCAGCGTGAGGACAGCCTGACGCTGTCGCTGCGAGATCCCGATGGCGAGATGGGGTTTCCTGGCAATCTCGACATTGCCTGCACTTACAGTGTGACCAAGCCCGGCACGCTGGTCGTCGAACTGACGGCGTCATGCGACCGGCCAACGCTGTGCAACCTGACAAACCACTCCTATTTCAATCTCGACGATGGCGGGCGCGGCGACATTCTCGATCACCGGCTGATGATCGCTGGGGGAGCCTATCTGCCGGTCGATGATGAACTGATCCCGACCGGAGAGGTTCAGCCGGTTGATGGCACGGCGTTTGATTTCCGCCTGTCGCGGCCCATCCGGCGGCAAGAGGGCGGGAACCAGGTGATCTATGATCACAATTTCTGTATTGCGGCGCAGCGAGGGCCACTGAGACAGGCGGCCTGGGCGCAGGGCGCGTCGTCAGGCGTCGAAATGGATATGTGGACAACCGAACCCGGCGTGCAGTTCTATGCCGGGCACAAGGTGGCGCGCGAAGCGCCGGGGCTTGGCGGGCAGCGCTATGGCGCTTGGGCGGGCTTTGCGCTTGAGGCGCAGGTTTGGCCAGATTCACCCAACCGGCCTTACTTCCCGCAAGCGGTGCTCTGGCCGGGAGAGACCTACCGTCAGGTGACGCAGTATCGGTTCAGGCAGGGATGACCTGACTACTTTTGAAAAGTGTATTCAGTCGTCCCGTCAGCATAGCGGATCGAAGCGACTTTGACTGATGTGCCCGACGGATACATCGGTATGCCCGGTCCCACCAAGGTCTTCGTTGCGCCGTCAGGCAACCTAACCTGATACCTTGCTTGAGCGCGTGCCGACCCGCCAAAAGAAGAGACAATGATGCCGTCAAGAACGTTCGTCTCGACGACTGCTCCATGATTACGAAAGCGGTCAGTCACGAAGACCGCGGCAACCAGAATGACAATGCCGAGCAGCCCGTAGCCAATGCTGCGTTTGAAACCGCCATCAACCCGTGGTTGGTCACTCATTCACGTGACTTAGGAGGCCTCAAGACCCGCCGCAAGACGCAACGTCTCAAAAGGCGCCAGCGCCCCACGCACCTGAACCGTCGCAGCCGCAACCTTGTGCGCCTGCCTGGCCGCTTCGACAGGCTCCAGTCCCGCCAGGCGCGCCGCCAGATAGCCGCCATTAAAGCTGTCGCCAGCGCCTGTTGTATCGACCGCGTTGACGCTGACGGCCGGCACCAGATCGCTGGCGTCGCCATTGACGACCAGCGCAGGGTCGACGCCGTCCTTGACGACAATTTCCTTCACACCAGCCGCCGACAGACGGTAGGCGACACCATCCGGGGTCGAATCGCCAAACAGCGCCTGCTCGTCGGGAAAGGTTGGCAGCGCGATGTCGACCAGCGACAGCGCGTCGGTGATCGCGGTGCGTGCATCCTGCACGGATGGCCACAGGCGCGGGCGGTAGTTTGGATCAAAGGCGATGCGCGCGCCAGACTGCCGCGCCCGGTCGATGGCGAGCAACAAGCGGCCGCGGCTTTCGGGTGTCAGAATTGCCAAAGTGATTCCGGAAAAATAGACAAGCGCCCGATTTTGCAGGCTTTTGTCCAATGCGTCCTGATCGTCTGCAAGTTGGCGGGCGGCGGCGTCATTGCGCCAATAGGTGAACGAACGTTCCGCGCCTGTTAGCGTGATGGCGTAGAGGCCGGGACGTGCGCCGGGGATGACCGGGCTTGCGGCGCTGCCTATGCCGTTGTCCTTGAAGAATGACATCTGGCCAGCGGAAAAGGGGTCGTCGCCAAAGGCGGTGACATAGTCGGTGGCGGTGTCAGGCGGCGTCAGAGCGCGGATCGCCCAGAGCGTGTTGAACGTGTCGCCGGCATAATTCAGCTTCCACGCGCCATCGCCCGAGCCAGAAAGCTCCAGCATGCACTCGCCGATTGATGCGACCGCCTGTCCCGCCATTCGATTTCCTCCAAACCGGTGCGTTCGATTACACGGTTGCAGGCTGGCAAAAAAGGCAAAAAGCGAAAAGCTTGACCGCAAGGGGCCAGCATGCGCCAAGCAGGTGTTCTGAAACGAGAGCAATGAAGTGGGCAATCGGAGGAGATGGAGGGTGATCTGCGGCGGATTTGCCACGGCTCTGCTTGCTGTCGTGACGTCTGTGTCTGCATTCGAGTTCGACGGGGCCGAGCGGCAGACGATACTGTCCCTGTCGATTGACCGCATGGGCGAGCCGCTGCCCGATCCGTCCAACCAATATGCGACCAGCCGCGCCGCCGCCGCCTTTGGCGCCACCCTGTTCTTTGAGCCGCGATTGTCGGGTGACGGGCGGGTGTCCTGCGCCACTTGTCACCAACAGGACCGGCAGTTTCAGGACGGGCGGCCTTTGGGGCGCGCCGCTGGCCTGACAGACCGCCGCACCATGCCGCTGGCGGGCGTAGCGTATTCGCGCTGGCAGTTCTGGGACGGACGCGCCGACAGTCTCTGGGCGCAGGCGTTGTCGCCGCTGGAAGACCCGCGCGAGCACGCTGCCGACCGCACGGCGCTGGTCCATTTCGTCGCCGGTCACATGCGCGACCGCTACCAGCGGATTTTTGGGCCGTTGCCAGACCTCTCTGCGCTGCCACCGCACGCCAGTCCGCTGGGCTCGGACGTGGAGAGGGCGGCCTGGCAGGCAATGCCGCAAGCGGTGCGCGATCAGGTTGATGCGGTCTTTGCCAATCTCGGCAAGGCGCTGGCGGCCTTTGTGCGCTCGATCAGGCATACCGAGACAAGGTTCGACCGGTTTGCCAGATTCGTTGAAACGGGCGCAGCACCGTCCGGCGACGCCATTCTCAATGAGACGGAGCGGATGGGGCTGAAACTGTTTGCCGGTAAGGCGGGCTGCATAACCTGTCACTCCGGGCCGCGCTTCACCGACGATGGCTTTCACAATATTGGCGCGCCGCAGCCTGAAGGGCTTCCGCCGGATCGAGGCCGGGCAGGGGCGATCGAACGCGTTCTTGCCGATCCTTTCAACTGTCTTGGCCGCTTCAGCGATGCACAGCCCGATCAGTGCATTGCGTTGAATTCGGTTGGCGGCGTTTCGATGGAGATGGAAGGCGCGTTCAAGACGCCGTCGCTGCGTGGCGTGGCCTCGCGCCCGCCCTACATGCATGCAGGGCAGTTGTCGTCGCTTGATGCAGTCATGGATCGGCATGGCGGGGCACTGTCCGGCGACGATAAGCAGGCCCTGATTGCGTTCTTGAAAACGCTCGACTGACTAGGTCGTAGTGACGAATGAACGATTGACTGCGTTGGCGACCAAAATTGGTCGTGAACAGGAGAAAAGCGCAAGGCGGTGTTGACCACCGTCGAGCATTTTCGACGCATTCATAGACGATTTTGGCCCAACCCCGAAGGGGCCGCGCGCAAATCCGTCATTCCAGCGTCGCTCGTCGTCGAATATGCGCTGCATGTTCTTCCTCCTCGTTCCTGGGACTGGCGGATTTTCACTGCGGCGCAGCCAAATGTTCATTCATCACTACGACCTAGCGGTCCTTCACCGTCTCCATCGCCACAAAGGTCGATGTCTGGGCGATGAACGGCAAGGCCGAAATCCGCTCGCCGAGGATCTTTCGATAGGCGGCGATGTCGCGGGTGCGGACCTTCAGGAGATAGTCAAAACTCGACGCAATCATATGACATTGTTCGATTTCCGGGATTTGCCGGACCGCGCGATTGAAGGCATCGAGCGCCTCGGAGCGGGTGTCTGACAGTTTCGCCTGCACGAAAGCGACATGGCCTTCGCCCATCTTCTCACGGTCGACTATCGCCTGGTAGCCGCGGATGAAACCGGCCTGTTCAAGCCGCCGCACACGCGCCTGGACCGGCGTCTTTGACAGGCCGACCTTTGCCGCAAGAACCGACATGGACAGGCGTCCGTCTGCGGCGAGAGCCGACAGGATATTACGGTCGATTCGGTCCAGTTGGTCTTTGTCATCCATCCCTGTAGTCCAATGAGACTGTTCTTCGGCCACTATTGCTGTCAAACGCACTGCCGGGTCAATGTCTTTGGACCGGCATTTTTCAGAACCCGTGCTAGATTGCGTTCCGGTCCCAACAATTGCCGGTTCCCATGCCAACGCTAGCTTCCCTGCGCGCCGCCATTCGCCGTCACACCATGTCCGATGAGGGCAAGGCGCTGCGCGCCCTTGTCGCCTCCGCAAAACTGTCTGAACAAAAGCGGGCGGCGATGTCGAAACGCGCTGTCGGGCTGATCGAAGCGGTGCGCGGCAACTCCGATCCTGGCCTGATGGAAGAGTTTCTGTCGGAATACGGCCTGTCGAGCAGCGAAGGCGTGGCGCTGATGTGTCTGGCCGAGGCGCTGCTGCGCGTGCCTGACGCGCAGACCGTTGACGAATTGATCCGCGACAAGATTGCGCCGCATGACTGGTCCGAACACGCAGGCGGCTCGTCTTCGATCTTCGTCAACGCTTCGACCTGGGCTTTGGCGCTGACCGGAAAGGTTCTGGAAGACAGCGACGGCGGCATTGAAGGCAAGCTGCGTGGCATGGTCCGCCGTCTTGGCGAGCCTGTTATCCGCCGCGCGGTTGCGGCTGCCATGCGCGAGATGGGCGAACAATTCGTGCTTGGCGAGACGATCGATGAGGCAGTGCGCCGCGGCAAATCGTATTCGCGCAAAGGTTATCTCTATTCATACGATATGCTGGGCGAGGCGGCCCGCACCGAGGCTGACGCCCTGCGCTATCACCGCGCCTATGCCGACGCGATCTCGGCGCTCAATTCCGGCTCGACCGGCACAAACATCCGCCAGAACCCCGGCATTTCGGTCAAGCTCTCGGCACTACACCCACGCTACGAGCAGGCGCAGCGCGACACGATGCTGCCGGTGATGGAACAGCGGCTGCGTTCGCTGTGCAAGGCGGCGCGCGCCGCCCGCATGGGGCTGAATATCGACGCCGAGGAGGCCGACCGGCTCGACTTGTCGCTCGATGTGATCGAGCGCGTGCTGGCAACGCCGGAACTGGCTGGATGGGACGGGTTTGGCGTGGTGGTGCAGGCTTACGGCCTGCGCGCACCCTATGTGCTGGACTGGCTCTACACGCTGGCCCAGCGTTACGACCGCCGCATCATGGTCCGCCTCGTCAAGGGTGCTTACTGGGACAGCGAGGTCAAGCGGGCGCAGACGCTCGGCCTGTCGGGCTATCCGGTGTTCACACGCAAGACCAATACGGACGTCTCCTACATCGCCTGCGCCAAAAAACTGTTGTCGATGACCGACCGCATCTACCCGCAATTTGCCACACATAACGCCCACACGGTGGCGGCGATCCTCGAAATGGCGGCCGACAAGAACGCGTTTGAGTTCCAGCGCCTGCATGGCATGGGCGATGCGCTGCACGAGACGGTGCGCGCCGCCGAGGGCACGCGCTGCCGCATCTACGCGCCGGTTGGCGCGCACACCGATCTGCTGGCCTATCTGGTGCGCCGGCTGCTCGAAAATGGCGCAAACTCGTCGTTTGTGCACCAGATCGTCGATGAAGAGGTCAGCGCCGAAACCATTGCGCGCGACCCGTTCGAGGTCGTGGCGACGCAAGGAGCTGCCGAAAATCCGCTCATTCCAAAACCTGCCGGCATTTTTGAGCCGGGCCGCCGCAACTCGATCGGCCATGACATCAACGATCCTGTGGTGCTCGCCGGCATCAACCAGGCGCGTGCCGCCTATGGCGGGCCGGGGCGCTGGACGGCTCGGGCCAGCGTTGGCGCAATGAAGCAGGGGCGCGAGATCAGGAACCCGGCACGGCCGGACGATCTGGTTGGCACCGTGTTCGAGGCCGGGCCAACGGCAGCAACCAAGGCGGTGGCGCTGGCCGTCAAGGCACAACCGGCATGGGCGGCAACGCCTGTGGCCGAGCGCGCCGAAATCCTGCGCCGCGCTGCCGATCAATATGAAAAGCACGCCGTCGAGTTCTATGCGCTGTGCACCCGCGAAGCCGGCAAGACGCTGGCTGACGGCATTGCCGAAGTGCGCGAGGCGGTCGATTTCCTCCGCTACTACGCAACCGAAGCGGCAAAGGCGGAGCAGGGCACATCACCGCGTGGCGTCATCGCCTGCATCTCGCCGTGGAACTTTCCGCTTGCCATCTTTACCGGCCAGGTCGCGGCTGCGCTCGCCACCGGCAATGCGGTCGTTGCAAAGCCTGCCGAACAGACGCCGCTGATCGCAGCGCGCGCCGTCGAACTGCTGCACCGCGCGGGTGTGCCGGCTGGTGCGCTTCACCTGCTGCCGGGCGACGGCCCATCCGTGGGCGCGCCGCTCACGGCCGACAAGCGCATTGCGGGCGTCTGCTTTACCGGGTCGACCGAAGTCGCGCGGCTGATCGAACGCCAATTGTCGGAAACCGCCGCACCTGACGCGATGCTGATCGCCGAGACCGGCGGCCTCAATGCGATGATCGTCGATTCCACCGCTCTGCCCGAACAGGCGGTGCGCGATGTGCTGGCGTCCGCCTTCCAGAGCGCCGGTCAACGCTGTTCGGCACTGCGCGTGCTCTATGTGCAGGACGATGTCGCGCCGAAGCTCATCCATATGCTTGAGGGCGCGATCAAGGAATTGAAGGTCGGCGACCCTTGGAACATCGAGTCAGATGTCGGCCCGGTGATCGACCGCGAAGCGTTTGACCAGATTTCGGCCTATGCCGACGGACGCAAGAAGAAGGGACAGGAGATCGCCCGCATCGCTGCGCCCGACGAAGGCCTGTTCGTCGCGCCGCAAATCGTGCGTATTGACGGCATTGCCGATGTGGAGCGCGAGATTTTTGGGCCTGTTCTGCATGTCGCGACCTATGAACCCGAAGCCATCGACAAGGTTATCGGCGATATCAACGGGCGCGGCTACGGCCTGACCTTTGGCCTGCACACCCGCATCGACGCGCGCGTCCAGCATGTCATCGATCGCATCCACGCCGGCAACATCTACATCAACCGCAACCAGATCGGCGCGGTCGTCGGCTCGCAGCCGTTTGGCGGCGAGGGGCTTTCCGGCACCGGCCCGAAGGCAGGCGGCCCGCATTATCTGCGCCGGTTCCGCAAATCGGCGGTGCCCGGCGGCTCTGCTGTCCAGGGCGAGGCGGCGTCGATGCCGCGGCGGTTTCCCGATGCAAAAGCCTGGGCGAAACGTTCAGACCGGATCGAGGCGCTGCGCAAGCATCTGCGGGGCAAGGCAGCGGAGGCAATCGCGGCGGCAGCGGCGCTTGATTACGGTTCCGTCGATCTTCCGGGTCCCACCGGCGAGTCCAACACATTGGCGCTCAATCCGCGCGGTCGCGTCCTTTGCCTGGGACCCGACGGCGACTCGCTGCTGGCCCAGGCCGTTCAGGCGCTTGCCGCCGGCAATTCGGTCATCGCCATCGCTCCGCGCGCAACCGCGACGCTGCAGCCGCTGCTGAAGACTGATTTGCCGATCGCGGCAGTCGACGGAACGCTGCTGTTTTCGGAACTTGCGTCAACCAATATCGACGTCGTCGCCTATTCCCGTGCTGGTGAAACTGCCCGCCAGATCCGCCAGGTCCTGGCCGAGCGCGACGGGCCGATCGTGCCGATCGTCACGGAAACAATCTACCCGGCGGCCTATGCACATGAACGCACGGTATGCGTCGATACGACTGCGGCAGGCGGAAATGCCAGCCTGCTGGCGGCTAGCTAGACCCTTTCAGGTTCAAATGGAAACGGTTCTGTTTCCTCGGTGGCGAGGCGAACCGCAAGGAAGGCGGCGAAGGACGGGCTGGTGGCCCGGCCAAGTCCGGCTGACGCAGCGGGTGCCCGCCAGCGGGAAACAGAACCGTTTCCATTTGAACCTGAAAGGGTCTAGAGGATTTTGAAAAAGCCCACGAGCCGGCGTTCAATCAAGCCGGATCGGCACCGTAAATTGCCAGCTTGAGCGGCCAGCACCGTCAGGAATTGCAGGGAAGGGCGCTGCACGCCTCACTGCTGCGACGGCTGCGCTATCAAGCGCGGCATTGCCGGAACTGCGCGCAACTGAAACGCCGCCAAGGCCGCCATTCGCCGTCACCGTGAATGCAATCACGACATCGCCTTTTGCCCGTGAGCGCAGGCTGCGCGGAATTCTGTTTGCCGCGCGGCTGACGCGGGCTCTCACCTTGCCGGGATAGTTGGAAACGGCTGCATTGCCGGCGGTGTTTGCCTTGCTCTTGCCTTTGCTTGCGCCAGCCGATTTGCCGGTCTTGCCGTCAGCGCTGCCCTTTCGGGTGGACGTATTGCCAGATCCATTCTGCCCGGCGGACCTTGTCTTGGCGGCGCGGCGTTCGGCAGCCTGTGCAGCGCGCTTTGCACGCGCGGCCTCGGCCTTCTTTTTCTGCTCGGCTGCAGCTTCTTGCTTGCGTTTCTCGGCCTGTTCTCTGCGGCGCTTGTCGGCCTCGGCCTTGCGCTCTTTCTCGCGCTGCTTTTCGGCCGCAAGTCTTTTTTGTTCGCGCGCCTCGGCCTCGTCCGGCTGCTGTGGCTTTTGCGCGACCGGCGGCTCCGTCTGCTTTTCCTGAACCTCTTCGACGGGTTGAACAGTTTCAACCTCTTCGACAATCTCAGGCACGTCGGTCGCAAGGATCGCAGGCGTTTCTGTTGCCGGGGCGGGGATTGCTGTGTCCTGAGGCGCTTCGGCCACGATATCAGGCTCTACAGGGACAACTGTGGCCTCTTCGACCGGCTGCACCATCTCTTCGGCCACCGGCTGCACAGTCTCAACCGCTTCTACCGCTTCGGCCTCGGTCATCTCGACCGGTTTTGGTTCGGTGATCGGAATGATTGTGACAGATGTCGCTTCATATTCCGCAGCCGCGCCGGACATGGCGGTGTCAACATTGCCGTCGCCAAGTTGCACTGCCGCCACTTCCTGACCGCCCGCAACCAGCACTTCCTGGTCGAAGCCGCCCATCAGGAACCATGCCGCAACTGCCACGTGCAGCGCGACCGATGTGACAAGAGCTGCCACCAGTTTGCGGGGGAGCGGCTTGGAGGCGCCATCAACTGTCTTCAGAGGCGTCACCGGCAGGTTGGCCAGCGTCGGGTCGGGCGAATGGATCCAATCAGGCTTGACCGGATCAGCATCAAACACTTTTCCGCGCCCCATCAGCGAGTTTGGCGGTTCGATGCGCAGCGCACGCCGGGCCGATGGCCGCAAGACTTGCGGCCTCGATACCGGGCTATGCTGGGGCAGCGTCAAGCTCAGCGCCCGAACTGGATGCCTGATGTGGAACGGGTGCGCAGGCTCTTGGCGCATGCGTCGGGTGCGGTGCCTGCGCCTTCGCAGGCGGTTGCGTCATTGATCAGCACCCGGCTCAGGTCGCCGCACTGGACGCCACTCAGGTCAAAGCGCGACACTTTGGTCTTGCCCGCCGGCAGGCCCTTGAAGTCCAGCACAGAGAGACGATCGACAACTCCCTGCTTGTTGAACAGCGCCATCTCGAAAGCTGCGCGGTCAATCGGGGTCGCCAGATTGTTGGCGACGACAAAGGTGAGCCTGCAGCCGCCCTGAGACGGCTGCGCGGCGTTCAGATCAAGTTCGATCAACGCCTCCGGCTGCTGGGCAAGGGCAGCGGGGACAACCAGAAGCATCGGCAAGACAGCCGCGATGCCGGCGAAGAGCGAAGCTGCCGTCTTGCGCATCGTCACCACCCGAACTGCTTGGTGAGCGCCAGCTTGAAGGTGCGGCCCTTGGCAACGTCGTTCTGGAGGAACTCCTTGTACTGGCGGTCGAAGATGTTATCGATGCCGAAATTGCCCTCCCAGCCCTTGAGCGGCCCGTCTTCCGGCTTCCACGACACGAACAGGTCGTGCACGTCAAAAGAGGAGGCGAAGCGGGTTGTGCGCCTATCGTGCGGCGGTGGTGAGTTGCGGTCGCGCAGCGGGTCGGTTGCACCCGCAACGAAGCGGGACCGCCAGCCAAAGCGCACGCCTTGCTCTGGCAGCTTGCCGCCTATTGTCAACGACAATTCGTGCGGCGCGATCGTCGACAGGTATTTGTCTCGTGCGTTCGTTGCGCGGTCATTGGTGCCGATCAGGTAGGAATAACCGGCATTGGCGAACACATAGTCTGAATCGTAAGCAGCCTCGACTTCAAAGCCGTAGATCGTGGCGCTGTTGATGTTCACGAAGCCAGGCATGTTGTTGTAGACCGGCGGACCGGGCGGTCCCGGCGGCGGACCGACAAGAGCCGGGTTGAGCGCGATCAGGTCTTTCACCTTGTTGTAGAAACCGGTGACTTTAATCTGGGCGCTGTCGCCGGACTGCACGAGGTCCATTCCGTTAAGCGCAAACCCGGCTTCGAAATTGTTGGATCGCTCCTTCCTCAAGTCGGGGCTCGGGTTGAACGTGCTGGACGAACTCGAGGTCGTGAACATTTCATCGAGTGTCGGGAAGCGCTCGGTGTGTGCAATCGAACCGAACACGGACACGGTGTCGTTGAATTTGTATTGCGCCGCGAGCTTTGGAGAGATCGCTGTGTCATCCGACGAGGGCATGGCGGTTCCGGTGTTTGGCGACAGTTCATGCCAGTCGAGGCGCACGCCCGGGATCAAAGTCAGGCGGTCGTCCCAGATGAATTCGTTTTGCACAAAGACGCCTGCCTTTACGTCCGACCCTTCCGGATGGAATGTGACCGGGAACAGTGCGCCGCTGTTGAAATAGCTGTTGGCGATGCGGGTCTGGTAGGCAAACTGCGCGCCTGCGGTCAGGAAGTTTTCCCAATTGTCGCCTCGCCATTCCGACGTGTTCTGCGCATTCAACTGCCAGGTTTTGTAGGCATAGTCCGAATCGCAAACGATCGCGTAATTGCCGGGACTGCAGAAAGCGCGCAGGTCGGCGTTGCGTTGGCTGTTGGACGTGTCCGAGTAAGATGCCTGGATCTTCAAATCCAGCATATCGTTGTCGGTGAACGGGTTTTCGTAGGAAACGATAGCCGTGTTGTCGACCACATACCTGTCGATGAGCCCGAATGTCGGGGAGAAGCTCGTCTGCGACAGATGCTGGCGGTCGAGGTTGGAATCGAACCGCTGATAGGACAGGCGCAGCGTGCCTTCGTCGCCGACCTTGAATGTGCCCTTTGCCAGACCCGACCACGCGCGGAAGTTCGTGCCAAGCAGCGGCGTTCCGTTGCCGGTCCTGAACACATCGGCAAAGCGATAATTTCCCGACAGCAGGAATTCGGCATTGTCGCCCATGCGCTGGGCAAGCGTCGAATTGAACAGCCAGCCATTGCCGTTTGAATCCCATGCTGTCTTCAGCCGCAACGCGCCGGTATCACCCTCGGCGATAAAGTCGGACGCATCCTTTGTGGTGAAGTTGACGACACCGCCGAGCGCGCCCGAGCCATAGAGTGTCGAGAACGCGGGGCCACGCAGCACTTCCACGCGTTTGTAGAGTTCGGGATCGGAGAAGAACGAGCCCATACGATACTGCTCGTAGAATTTTTGCACGCCGTCGACATTAACGATGATACGGCCACCGTCGCCGGTGTTTTCGGGCGCGCCGACGCCGCGGATGTTGAAGCTCTGGCCAAGCAGACGGTCCGAACCGGTGGCGTTCACGCCGGGAATGTTCTTGACGATCTCGTTGATCGTTTGTGGCTGTTCGTCATCAATTTCCTGCTGCTCAACAACCGTTACGGCGCTTGGCGTGTCGATGGCCACCTTTTCCTGGCCAGCGCCAAGAACAATGCGTTTCAGGCCGGTTGCGCGGCCCTGCTTCTGATCTTCGGTCGTTACCTGTTCGTCAGGTGCGGCATTCTCCGCTTCCTGCGCCCGGGCGATCATCGATCCCGCCAACACAAAAGCCGCAGTCCCGCACAGAAGTGCGCGTGCGCCTTGTCCTACCAACCCCATTTCCAGCTCCTAACGCCCGACGTCGCTGGCTTGCATTCGCTTGCTCGCGGTTTCAATCAGTTGCCCGAAATAATATGACTCGATTACTCCGGTATTGCGCTTCCTATTAAAGCTGATAATTACTGTCAAGAAATCAAACGCGACACGCCTGCTGTCTTTGGGGTTTCGCAGGGAGCAAGAGGGACCGATCATGAACGCACGCCCGACCTTCAATTATCCGGCCTACAGCCCGCGCAATACTGACTACCGCCGTCCGGAATTGCGTCCTCGGACGATTGCCGAATCGCAGCCTTCGCTCACGGTCGACAGCGTGTCGCTGTTCAACGGCACCAAGGAGATAGGCATCGAGCATCAAGGTGCGCTCTACCGTCTCAAGATCACCCGTCAGGGCAAGCTGATCCTCAACAAGTAAGCCGCCGGGCTTCAGATACAGGTGAAAAAGATGACATCAACCAGACCGACGCCAGCGGCGATCAGGCAGGCGCGAGCCGACAATCCGAAAATGCGCGAGCGCGATCTTGCCGGCCAGCTCGGAGTTTCTGAAGCTGAATTTGTTGCGGCCTGGGTCGGCGAGGGCGTACGGCGCATCGAACCGCGTGTCGGCGATTTTCTCACCAGCATGGAATCGCTTGGCGAGGTTATGGCGCTGACCCGCAATGAAAGCGCCGTGCACGAAAAGATCGGGGTCTATGACAAGGTCGTCACCGGCAAGCACGCAGCGATGGCGCTGGGTGAACAGATCGACCTGCGCATTTTCCCGCGTCATTGGGTGCACGGTTACGCCGTGGCGAAGACCGACAATGATGGCGTGGTGAAGCGTAGCCTGCAATTTTTCGACGCCAGCGGTGACGCCGTTCACAAGGTGCATTTGCGCGAAGCGTCAGATGTCAACGCCTATGAGGCGCTGGTGACAAAGCTGCTGCACCCTGAACAGGTGCAGACGGTTGATGTGGTTGCGCCAGTCGCGGTCATCACCAATTCGGACAGTGCAGTTGATGTCGAGACCCTGCGTGCGCGCTGGACGGCGATGACTGACGTGCATCAGTTCGTGCAAATACTGCGCGACCTGAAGATTTCGCGGCTGCAGTCGGCCCGGCTGGTCGGCGAAGATCATGCCTGGCCGGTCGACGGTTCGGCAGTATCCGCGATGATGCACGAAAGCGCCGGGGCCGGTATCCCGATCATGGCTTTTGTCGGCAGCCGCGGCTGCATCCAGATCCATTCCGGACCGATCGCCAAGATCGCGCCGATGGGCCCATGGCTCAACGTCATGGACCCGACCTTTCACCTGCATCTGAGGCTCGACCACATCGTCGAGGTATGGGCGGTGCGCAAGCCGGCAACCGAGGGACACGTCACCTCGCTCGAAGCCTATGACCGCAATGGCGAGCTCATCATTCAGTTTTTTGGCAAGCGCAAGGAAGGCTCGCACGAGCGTGACGACTGGCGTTCGCTGGTCGAGCGGTTGCCACGCGTGCCGCAGCCCAACGCTGCGTAGGGAATGTTCCGATGACCACCATCTTTGTCCCGACGCCACGCACCCGGCGCTTTGTCATGCTGGCGGCGACGCTTGGCCTGACGCTGGCGGCGCTGGTCGCACCTTCGCCGCATGCAAGGTCGCAGGATGCCGTGCCTGACATTTCGAAGACGGCAAAAATCGTTTCGATTGGCGGCTCGGTCACCGAGATCATCTATGCGCTCGGCGAAGAGGGGCGGCTTGTCGCCCGCGATTCGACCAGTACGTTTCCTGAACAGGCGACGGCGCTGCCAGACATCGGCTACATGCGCGCCATTTCGCCTGAAGGTGTGCTTGGCATCGGACCTGACGCCATTGTCACGCTTGAGGGCAGCGGCCCGCCCGAGGCGCTCGACGTGCTGAAAAAGGCGTCGATCCCTTTCGTCTTTGTGCCGGACCGTTTTGACGCACAAGGCCTGGTCGCCAAGATTGAGACCATTGGTGCGGCGCTTGGCGTTCGTGAAAAGGCGGCGGCGCTCTCGGCCAGCGTCAAATCCGACCTCGACAAGAGCCGGGCTCTGACTGCCAATGTTTCCGACCGCAAGCGTGTGCTGTTCATCTTGTCGCTGCAAGGCGGCAAGGTGCTGGCATCGGGCTCCGACACGGCAGCCAACGGCATCATCGCCATGGCTGGCGGCGCAAATGCCATTGATCAGTTCTCTGGCTACAAGCCGCTCACCGACGAGGCGATCATTACCGCTCAGCCTGATCTTATTCTCATGATGGACCGGGGCGGCGATCATTCGGCTGCCAACGCCGACATGGCGGCGCATCCAGCCTTGTCGCAGACGCCTGCCGTCAAATCAGGCGCTATCGTTCGGATGGACGGCGCTTACCTGCTAGGCTTTGGCCCGCGCACAGCTGCTGCGGCGCGTGATCTGGCCAAGGCGCTCTACGGCGACACAATCGTCAACTGATTGATGTTGCAGCGCATGACGCCAGAGGCGGCTTCCAGCCGCACCCAGCAGTTGGACGGGGACCGTAGCCGCCGTGCGCGGCTGGCAATCTTTTTCCTCGCCATAGGCCTCGCGGCTGCCTTTTTGTTCAGTCTCGCGTCCGGCGCATCCGACGCTTCAATGCTCGCCGTTGCATCAGACTTGCTTGGCCTCGGCGGCGAAAACGCCCTCAGCGTCCGAGACAGCATCATTGTGGTGGACGTCCGCCTGCCGCGCGCCGTTCTCGGCATCTTGATTGGTGCGGCGCTCGCCGTTTCGGGCGCGGTGATGCAGGGCCTGTTCCGCAACCCGCTGGCAGACCCAGGTCTGGTTGGCGTGTCGGCTGGCGCCAGCCTCGGCGCAATCTCGGTAATTGTTCTCGGCGCCACCAGTCTCGCACCCATTGTCGGGTTTCTCGGCATCTACACCCTGCCAGCCGCAGCGTTCATTGGCGGTCTTGTCTCGACGCTTGTGCTCTATGGCGTCGCGACAAGGCGCGGGCAGACTTCTGTCGCCACGATGCTGCTGGCAGGCATTGCGCTTGGCGCAATGGCCAACGCCTTTTCCGGGCTTCTGGTCTATCTGGCCGACGACCGGCAATTGCGCGACCTGACATTCTGGGGTCTCGGCTCGCTCGCCGGCGCGACCTGGGCAAAAATTGCCGCTGCTGGTCCAATCATCGTCATCGGCCTCGCCACTGCGCCCTTCATCGCGCGCGGCCTGAACGGTCTGGCGCTCGGAGAGGCTACGGCGGGTCATCTGGGCATCCCGGTGCAACGGGTCAAATCCGTCGCCATCGTGGCGGTCGCCGCCACGGTTGGCGCGTCGGTGGCGGTTTCAGGCGGCATCGGCTTTGTCGGCATTGTGGTGCCGCATCTGCTGCGCCTGCTCATAGGCCCGGACAATCGCTACCTCTTGCCAGCTTCGGCGCTGCTTGGCGGCTGCCTGCTGCTGCTCGCCGATTCGGTTGCGCGCACGATCGTTGCGCCGGCTGAACTGCCCATCGGTATCGTTACGGCGGCAGTCGGCGCGCCGTTCTTCCTCTGGATATTGCTGCGCCGCCGGGGAGTGCTCGACCTGTGACCACACTATCGGCCATCGAATTGCGCGACGTCGGGGTGCGCATCGGTCACAAGCAAATCGTCTCCGGCGTCAATCTTGTTGCGCCTGCGGGCCAGCTCACGGCCATCGTCGGCCCAAACGGGTCAGGCAAGAGCACCTTGCTCAAGGCGATTGCCGGAGAATGGGACCATAGCGGCCTGATCTCGATTGCAGGCAGGGACATGGCTGCGCTGCGCCCCTGGGAACTGGCTGGCCTGCGTGCTGTGCTGCCACAGGCAGCAACACTGTCTTTTCCCTTCACCGTTTTGGAGGTCGTGCGTCTGGGGCTTACAGGCGGCCGATCCGGCCTGACGGGTGCGGCGCTCGACATGTTGCCGTTCGAAGCCTTGGAGCGGGTTGATCTCGCCGGCTTTTCCGGCCGTTTCTATCAGGAACTGTCTGGCGGCGAACAGCAGCGGGTGCAGCTTGCCCGGGTGCTTTGTCAGATCTGGACGCCTGTGCTCGACGGGCAGGCGCGCTATCTGCTGCTCGACGAGCCTGTTTCCAGCCTCGACATCAAACATCAGCTGGGCATCATGAGCATCGCGCGTGAATTTGCCGATGCCGGTGGCGGTGTCATTGCCATCATGCACGATCTCAACCTGACAGCGATGTTTGCCGACAAGATTGCGATGATGCATCGCGGGAGGCTCGAATTTGACGGCAGCCCGGCCGCAGTGCTGACCGACAACAAGGTCAGCCAGGTCTTTGAATGCGATCTGAGGGTAGGGGTTACACCGCGCGCCGGTTCGCCATTCGTGCTGCCGCAGTCGACCTTGCTCAGTTAGTGGTGGCCGCCACCTTTTCGTCGCTGATCTGCAACAGGAAGCGCAGATCGGTGCGGTTCTTGGCCAGATCGGCAATCGTGTAGCTTTCGAGCACTTCGAAGAACGCACCAAGCGCCTTGCGCAATGCCGAGTTCAGCGCGCAGGAATCGATCAGGGGGCATTCGGTGGCGTCATTGTCAAAACACTCGGCCATCGAAAAGCTGTCCTCAGTCACCCGAACAACGTCAAACAGCGTGATCTCCGCCGCAGGGCGGCCGAGCCTAACGCCGCCATTGCGGCCGCGCACCGTCTCGATCAGCTTTGCCTCGACCAGCGGCTGCAGGATCTTGAACAGAAACAGCTCCGAAACTGAATAGGCCGCGGCAATCTCTGGAATACGCGACAGCCGGCCATCATTGGCGGCACAATACATCAGAATGCGTGCGGCATAATTGGTCTGGCGAGTCAGGCGCATGGATCGCAATCTCCGGTTCGGTATTGTTATGCGACGCTTTTTGGAATTATTCCAGACTGGAAATATAAAATATGACTGCCGTGTTCAACTTATGTCAGCGGCCCCATGCAAGATGGGAAGAGTGCAAACTAAAAAAGATGGAGAGAGGGCTATCAGTTTACCCTACGTCGCCTTGCCTTTCATTTGCATCATGCGATTAATGTGACAGATGGCCAAAAAGCGCCTCGGAGGAACTATCTACATGGCTGACGGCCAGACAATCGAATACATCCCGACACCGCCCAAGAAACCGATCGTTGGCAACATGTTGTCGGTCGATTCCGACGCTCCGCTGCAAAGTCTAATGCAGTTGACGCGCGAGTTGGGACCTATTTTCCGGCTCGACATGATGGGAACGCCACTTGTTGTGGTTTCCGGCGCCAAGCTGGTCGAGGAAATCTGCGACGAAAGCCGCTTCGACAAGGCAGTGCGCGGCTCGCTGCGGCGCATCCGCGGTGTCGCTGGCGACGGACTGTTCACCGCCGACACCAAGGAAGACAACTGGCACAAGGCGCACAATATCCTGCTGCCGACGTTTGCCCAGCGCGCGATGACCGGCTACCTGCCGCTGATGTATGACATCGGCAGCCAGCTCTGCCAGAAGTGGGAGCGTCTGAACGCCGAAGACGAAGTCGACGTCGTGCATGACATGACGGCGCTGGCGCTTGACACGATCGGCGTCTGCGGTTTCGACTACCGGTTCAATTCGTTCTACCGCCGCGACTACCACCCCTTCATTGACGCGCTGACGCGGACGCTCGAAACCTGCATGGTGCAGCGCGGCCTGCCGTTCGAAAAGGTCGTGCTGCGCAAACGTCTCGACCAGATGGCCGACGATGTCGCTTTCATGTCGAAGCTTGTCGACGACATCATCCGCGAGCGCCGCAGGGGCGGTGGCGATCAGGCCCAGAAGGATCTGCTCAACTTCATGCTGGCCGGGGTCGACAAGGTCACCGGCGACAGCCTGTCGGACGAGAACATCCGCTACCAGATCATCACCTTCCTGATTGCAGGTCACGAGACCACATCGGGCCTGATGAGCTTCACGCTCTATTTCCTGGTCAACAATCCGGACGTTCTGGAAAAAGCTTACGAGGAAGTCGACCGGGTGTTTGGCAATGATCTGTCGATCATGCCGACTGCCAACCAGGTCAACCAGCTGACCTATGTACAGCAGGTTCTCAACGAGTCGTTGCGACTCTATCCGACTGCGCCGGCGCTTGGTCTCTATCCGTACAAGGACGAGATCATCGGGGGCAAATACAAACTGAAGAAGAACACGTTTGTCACGCTTCTGACCCTGATGCTGCACCGCGACGCATCGGTCTGGGGCCCGGAGCCGGAAAAGTTCAATCCCGAAAACTTCTCCCGCGAAGCCGAGCGCGAGCGCCCGGTCAACGCATTCAAGCCCTGGGGCAACGGTCAGCGCGCCTGTATCGGCCGACAGTTCGCCATGCAGGAAGCAACGCTTGTCATGGGCATGCTGCTGCAGCGCTTCCAGTTCATCGACCACAAGAACTACAAGCTGAAGCTCAAGGAATCGCTGTCGATCAAGCCGGACGGGTTTACCCTCAAGGTCAAGGAACGTCCGGGCCGGGTTCGCTCGGTTGTTGTTCCGGGCGCCGCGCCGAAGGAAGCGGAGGCTGTCCAGGCCAAGGTCGCCAAGCGGCCCAAGCACGGCACCAAGGCAACCGTCCTGTTCGGCTCAAATCTGGGCACAACGGAAGAACTGGCGCGCGAAATCGCCAATTCCGCCGAGATCAACGGTTTTGACGTGACCTTTGGCGAACTCGACATGCTCGGCGGGTCGCTGCCGCGCTCGGGCGCAGTCATCATCGCCAGCGCCTCCTACAATGGCGCACCGCCGGACAATGCGGCGCAGTTCGTCAAATGGCTGCATGACGCCAAGCCGGGCGACGCCGAAGGCGTCAACTTTCTCGTTTTCGGTTGCGGCAATCGCGACTGGGCGTCGACCTATCAGGCGCAGCCGCGAATGATCGACGAACGCCTTGAGGCGCTTGGTGGCCGCCGGCTGGTGCCGCGCGGCGAGGGCGATGCGCGCGAGGATCTCGACGGCCAATTCCAGGACTGGTTCAAGGATCTTTGGCCTCAGATTGGCAAGGCGCTTGATCTCGATGTCGATTTCTCAAGCCAGCTTGATGCCGAGCCGCTCTACGAAATGGAAGTCATCTCGGATGCGGCCACCAATCCGGCGATCACCCAAACCGGCGCAAAACCAGTGACGATCCGCGCCAACAATGAGTTGCAGAACGTCAAGAAGTCTGGCCGTTCGACCCGTCACATCGAAGTCGCTCTGGCCAAGGGCATGGGCTACAAGCCCGGCGACCATCTCTGCATTGTAGCGCGCAACCGGCTGGATCTGGTCGAGCGTGTCGAGCGCCGTTTCGGATTCTCACAGGGTGCACGTATCCGGCTGAAAACCACCAGTGGCCGTACCGCGCCGTTCCCGATCGAGGGACCGGTCAGTGTGCGCCGCATTCTGACCGACTACCTCGAACTGCAAGCCACAGCGACCCGCAAGCAGGTGCAGGCAATGGCGGCGGCAACGCGTTGCCCGATGACCAAGCCAAAGCTTGAGGCGCTCGGGGCCGATACGGCAGATGGCAAGGACCTCTACAAATCTGAAGTGTTCGCCAAGCGCCGCTCGGTGCTTGATTTACTTGAGGAGAATCCGGCCTGCGAGCTGACCTTTGCGTCCTATCTCGAAATGTTGCCGGTCATGGCGCCGCGCTACTATTCGATCTCGTCGTCGCCAAATGTCATGTCGGGCGAATGCTCAGTCACGGTTGGCATCGTTGAAGGCCCGGCGCGCTCGGGTAATGGCGACTACAAGGGCGTCTGCTCGACCTATCTGGCCGACAAGAGTGATGGCGAGACCGTCTTTGCCTCGATCAAGGAGACCAAGGCCGGTTTCCGTCTGCCTGATGATCCGTCCACACCGATCATCATGGTTGGCCCAGGCACCGGTCTGGCACCATTCCGCGCCTTCCTGCAGGAGCGGGTGATGCAGAAAGCCGCTGGTGCGACACTCGGTCCAGCCCTGTTGTTCTTTGGCTGCCGCAACCCGGACGAGGACTACATTTATCGCGATGAACTCGAGGCGATGGAGAAGGAAGGCATTGTCGATCTGAACGTTGCCTTCTCGCGCCCCGCCAAGGGCGACAAGACCTATGTCCAGGACCTGATCCGCAAGGAGAGCAAGAAGGTCTGGGAACTGATCGAGGGCGGCGCGAAGATATTTGTCTGTGGCGATGGCAGCCGGATGGAACCCGATGTCAAGCGGACGCTGGTCAGGATCCACTCCGAAGAAACCGATTCGGATGTCGAAACCTCGGAGGCCTGGCTCGACCAGCTCGGCAAATCTGACCGCTACGTTCTCGACGTTTGGGCAGGCAGCTAGGCTTGTCCGAAAAAGGCGGCAAAATGCCTGAAAACGCCGCAACTTAACCTTATCAGGCTCTAATTGCCGCCTGTTTCGGGCGGCAATGATTTGTCACTTGCAATTCATTGTGCGCTGCACAATATGAGTCTCGCAAGAAGTCGCAAACTCGCGGGAGGAAAACCACGAGGACTACGACATGGACCTGAATGAGAAGAATTCCGGCCCTGGTGGCCACATAAGACAGCTCAGACCCTCCGATCTCGCGAGCTTTCGCGAGCATCTTCTCAGACTCACACCTGAAAGCCGCCGCGATCGCTTCAATGGCGTGACCGACGACGTGTTTCTGGCGTCCTATGCGGCGCGCTCCTTCTCTGAAGGCGCGACCGTCATCGGCTATGTGAAGGACGGCGAAGTGAAGGGCGCGGCAGAACTGCATGAGCGGCCGGATCTTGATCCGCCAACTGCCGAAATCGCGTTTTCCGTCGAGGACGGTCTCCAGAATCAGGGTATTGGCAGCGCGCTGTTTCAGCGGCTGATCGGCCATGCACTGGCGATGGGCTACCAGCATCTGCGCGTCACGACCCACCCGCACAACGAGGCGATGAAGGCGTTGGCGCGAAAGTTCAACGCCAAGCTTCACTTTGAAGATGGCGAGACGGTCGGAAATATCGATCTGACCGGGGTGAAACTGTCGTTTGAGGCGCAATTGCCCGACGGTGCTCTTCTGCGCGCGACGATCTAGGTCGTAGTGACAAATTAACGCTTGGCTGCGTTGGCGACCAAAATTGGTCGTGAACAGGAGAAAAGCGCAAGGCGGTGTTGACCACCGTCGAGCATTTTCAACGCATTCACGGACGATTTTGGTCCAACCCCGAAGGGGCCGCGCGCAAATCCATCATTCCGGCGTCGCTCGTCGTCGAATATGCGCTGCATGTCCGTCCTCCTCGCTCCTGGGACTGACGGATTTCCGCTGCGGCGCAGACAAACGTTAATTCGTCACTACGACCTAGACCCTCAGGCCTCCCCAAACAACTCATCAAAGCGCCGGGCGCCATCAGGACTGAAGCTGATGACCCGCCCGGTCTCAGTGCGCGCCCAGCGGCGCTCGATCATGGTCTTCAGCATGGCTGCGCCAAGCGACCCGGCCAGATGGCTGCGCCGCTCGCTCCAGTCCAGACATGCGCGGCACAGTGGCCGCTTGCCGCGCTCGATCATTGGCAGGTCGACGCCAAACTCCTGGACAAAGGCGCGCCCCTTGTCGGTCAGGCGAAGAGTCTCGTCGCCGGCAATGTGTCCGCGCGCCTGCATGGCGCTCAGCATGGCGACGCCGCGTTCGCCCGCCAGATGATCGTAGCAGATGCGCGAGGCGCGCAGCGCAGCGTCCTTTGGCCCGGTGCGCACCCGCATCGCGCCGGTGCGCGCCGCCAGACCCATCAGCTTTTCCAGCACCTCCGCCACATCTGGCCCTGACAATTTGAAATAGCGGTGCCGCCCTTGCTTGTCGGCCGCCACAAGGCCTGCCGTTTCCAGCTTTGACAGATGGCCGCTGGCGGTCTGAAGCGTCACGCCTGCGGCACTCGCCAGTTCGGTGACGGTCAGCGCGCGTCCGTCGATCAGCGTGCTCAGCATGTTAGCGCGGGCCGGGTCACCGATCAGCGCGGCAATGGTGGAGATGACAGGTCCTTCTTTCATAGTTCGATCATAGCCGAACTATGTTGTCATGCAACCGGGTAGATTGAACCTCGATCTAGAGAGGTTTTGGCCATGACCGAACAATTACAATCCGCTGCACGCAGGCAAAGGCTGGGACATCGCACTGCACCCGCATTTGACGCGATTTTTCGCTTGGCCTGCCTGTGGCTGAACCGCCGCTCCAGCCGCAAGGCTTTGGCCGAACTGGATGACCGGCTGCTCAGCGACATCGGCGTTTCGCGCGCGCAAGCGCGGGAGGAAGCCGGCACGCCGTTCTGGCGCTCAAGATCATAGTTCGGCGGGTGCCGAAGCGAAAAATCGGCAGGGCAGGGAGGTCGTGTTGACCCACTTCCAGATACGAAAAAGCCCGCCAGGTTTCCCCGGCGGGCTTTTCAACTGACGCAGAAGGCGGACTGTTACGCAGCCTTCTTCGGATACAGAGCCGACAGTTCCGACTGAACCTGCTTGACGCCATCGGTCAGCGAGGCGCGGGCTGCTTCAGCAGCGGTCTTGGCGCGGTCGAAGTTGATGCGGGCGCTCTCACGAACGTAGTCGGACTGGATCTGGACAACTTCGTTCAGCGACTTGGCGCCAGCGACCTTCTCAACGGTCTTGAGAGCGTGCTGGGCGTTCGACAGCGAAGCGTCGATCAGGCCGCGGGTGAAGTCAGCGTAGCCGCCGACGAAAGAAGCAGCGAGCTTTTCGGCGCGGGTCGCAGCGTTGGCTGCGTTAGCGTGAGCCGATTCGACGCGCTCTTCAGCGGTCTTTGCCTGGCGCACGACGAAATCGCGAGCAGCTGCAGGCAGTTCAAAATTCTTGGCGGCTTCAAAAGCCTTGTTGAAGGATTCAACGGCTTCGCCGGCGATCGAGGTGTTCTTGGCGGTCTTGGACATGGGAATCTCCATTCTCTTGTGAGCAACGGTTGGCCCCGTTCACCATTGACCCGAGGCATGGCGATTATATAGCTCAGTCTTTTGTGCATTGCAACATAAATGCCGTGTGCAGCGCAATATTTCTGCTAAGTGACTGAAATTGCTGACCAGAAAAGTTAGAATTGTACGAATTACCAAGCCCGGATGGCGATTTGCACCTGTGTTGGCGGTGGCAAAGCCGCAGAACAGTAGCTAGATGTGGGCTGCAATCGGAATGAACCCATGGCCGAGGCCGTCATTCACCGCCTGTCTGCAGATGATACAGCCAAGCTCTCGGAGCTGAGGCGTATCAAATTCATCGCCACTGCCGCTCTGGCGCTGTGTGTGATCGTCTTTCTGACAGCGCGCGCCTTCCAGACAACATTTCCGCCGCTCGCTTTTGTCGCGGCCTTTGCTGAAGCCGCCGCCATTGGCGGTCTGGCGGATTGGTATGCAGTGGTTGCGCTGTTCAAGCGTCCGCTCGGCCTGCCGATCCCGCACACGGCGATCATACCGTCCAATCAGGAGCGCATCGCGGACAATCTGGGCAAATTCATCGAGCAGAACTTTCTCGACAAGGAGACCATCGGCAAGAAGCTGCGTGAGGTCGACTTTGCCTCGCTGGTGGCCGACTGGCTGAAAGATGGCGAAAAGTCGGAGGGCCTGTCGCGCTTTGTCACGCGCCTGATCCCGCAGGCGATGACGGCCATCGAAGGTTCCGGCCTCAAGGACTTCATCACTGCACGCATGGTGCAGCAGGTCGAGAAGGTCGAAATTGCGCCACTGGCTGCTGAATTGCTCACAGCCTTCACCGATGACCGGCGTCACCAAAAACTGTTCAACGAACTCATCAAGGTGCTCGGACGTTTTCTTGGCGACGAGAACGCGCAGAACGTCATCCGCGACAAGATCCGCGACGAGCTGCCGTCAGTGGCGAAGCTCTTCCGCGCCGACGCGTTTCTGCTGAAGCGCATCATCGGGTCCGCGGCGTCACTGCTTGACGAGGTGAAGGCAGATCCGCACCACCCGATGCGCGAAGAATTCGACCGGTTTGTCGTTGGCTTCGTCGAAAAGCTGCGTACCTCGAAATCCTATGCCAAGCGCGCGGAAAAGATGAAGCGTGATTTCCTGGCGCGGCCAGAGCTGCATGAACTGGCGCAGGATATGTGGGACAGTTTCCGCTCCTTCCTGGAGCAGGATGCGCGTGGCAAGGATTCGATGATCCGCAAGCATCTGACCGGCCTGCTGGTCGATGTCGGCCGCCAGCTATCGGCCGATGCGAGTATTCGCGCCGACATGAACGCCGGTTTCGTCGTTGCGCTCGGTTCGTTTGTCGAGGCGCAGAAGAGTGGCGTGTCGACCTTCATTTCCCAGCAGGTGAAAAGCTGGGATCTCGGCCAGCTCACCCAGCTGATCGAAATCAATGTCGGGCGGGATCTGCAATTCATCCGCTTCAACGGCATGCTGATTGGCGGCATTGCCGGTTTGCTGCTTTATTCGGCTGAAAGGCTGATCTTCGCCAATTGACGTTGCGCTGGCGACGCCTAAACTTCTAAGAAATCAAACTCATTTGGAGGACACCATGGCCAAGAAGCCCGAACCAGCAGAATCCTTTGTCGACATGTTCAAGAATTTCGGTTCGGAGCTGAAATTGCCGGCCGTCGACGTCGAGAAGATCGTTGCCCATCATCGCAAGAACCTCGAAACGCTGGAAAAAACCGCCAAGGCGGCGACATCGGGCGCATCGACTGTGATGGCGAAACAGCGCGAGATTCTTCAGGATACGCTGCGCGAAGTCACCGAAATGGCGCAGAGCATGCGCTCGGGCGGGACCAATCCGCAGGAATTCATGGCCAAGCAGGCCGATTTCGCCAAGCGTTCGTTTGAGACGACGATCAAGAACGCCTCTGAAATGGCCGACGTGGTGCGCGCATCGTCCACCGAAACAATCGAAATCCTGCGCAACCGCATCAAGGAAGCGATGGAAGAGATCCGCGACGGCGTGCAGAAGAAATAACGCGTCTACATTCCCTGTATGAGTAACGAGCAACGTCCACCGCCCGGGCGCTTTCGGCAGATGCAGATCTATGTGCCTGGCGTTGGCGGGGCGCGTCCGTCTGTGCCTGTCGCGCCCGACGCGCTGGAGGCGCAGGCGGCGAGCGCGATGGGGCCAGATGCTGCGGCCTACATCATCGGCGGCGCCGGCATGGAATCCACCATGCGGGCCAACCGCGCCGCCTTTGACCGCCATCGCTTTGTGCCACGGGTGTTGCGCGACGTGTCGCAGCGTGACCTGTCGGTCGAGCTGTTTGGCCGCCGCCACAAGGCGCCGGTGCTGCTCGCGCCGATCGGCGTGCTCGAAATGGTGCATCCCGAGGCCGATCTGGCAGTTGCCCGCGCCGCCGCCGCTGAAGGCGTCACTTATGTCTTTTCCAATCAGGCTTCGGTCAAGCTGGAAGATTGCGCCGCCGCGATGGGCGATGCGCCACGCTGGTTCCAGCTCTACTGGTCCAGCAATGACGACTTCGTGCGCTCCGTTGTCGGGCGTGCGGAGGCGAGCGGCTGCGAGGCCATTGCCGTGACACTCGACACAACCATGCTCGGCTGGCGGCCACGTGATCTCGACCAGGCGTCGCTGCCGTTCCTGCAAGGGCAGGGCATTGCACAATATCTGTCGGACCCCGTCTTCCGAGCCTCCATTCCCGCCACACCGCCACAATCCGGGTTCAAGCCAAAGGGCATCGGCGTCATCGGCGCCCTGGTCAATCTGGTGAGAAAAGGCCGCCAGTTTGACCTGTCGCTCACCCAGATGCGGTCGGCGGCTGCCCACTTCACCGCCACCTATTCACGGCCTGACCTGAACTGGGGCGATCTGGCCCGCCTGCGCGACATGACAACGCTGCCGATCCTGCTGAAGGGCGTCCGCCATGCAGACGATGCGCGCCGGGCGCGCGAACTCGGCATTGACGGCATTGTCGTTTCCAACCATGGCGGCCGCCAGGTCGATGGCGAGATCGCCACACTCGACGCGCTTCCGGCCATTGTTGCAGTCGCTGGCGATATGCCGGTGCTGATGGATTCCGGTATTCGTTCCGGCGCAGACGCCGCCAAGGCGCTGGCGCTTGGAGCACGCGCCGTGCTGCTCGGGCGGCCCTATGTCTACGGTCTGGCGATTGCCGGCGAAGAGGGCGTGCGCGAAGTCATCCGCAATGTCATCGCCGAGCTCGATCTGACGGTGGCGCTGGTCGGCGCGACCAGTGTGGCGGAACTCGGCCCGCATGTGTTTGAGAATGAAGGACGAGCCTGACCGGCTCGCCGTTCAATGTCCTCAAATATCCAGCGCATCCGCCGAGGCGAACTCGGCCCGCTCCTGGATAAACCTGAACCGCAATTCCGGCTTGGTGCCCATCAGCGCATCCACCGCTGTCCGCGTGGCATCCGCCTCGTCGATGATCTCGACCCGCAGCAATGTGCGTTTGGTCTTGTCCATCGTCGTGTCTTTCAACTGCCCGGCGTTCATCTCGCCCAGACCCTTGAAGCGGCCGATCTCGATCTTTCCGCGTCCCGTGAACTCGGTCAGCAGCAACTGGTCCTTGTGGGCGTCGTCGCGCGCATACATCACCTTTCCGCCCTGGCGGATCGCGTAGAGCGGCGGTACGGCAAGGAACAGGTGGCCGTTGCGGATCAGCTCCGGCATTTCCTGATAGAAGAATGTGATCAGCAGCGAGGCGATATGCGCGCCGTCGACGTCGGCGTCGGTCATGATGATCACGCGCTCGTAGCGCAGGTCATCGTCGCGATATTTCGAGCGGGTGCCGCAGCCAAGCGCCTGAATCAGGTCAGAGATCAGCTGGTTTGCGGTCAGCTTGTCCGCGCCCGCCGACGCCACGTTCAGGATTTTTCCGCGCAGCGGCAGGATCGCCTGTGTCTTGCGGTCACGCGCCTGTTTTGCCGAGCCACCTGCCGAGTCACCTTCGACGATGAAGATTTCTGCGCCTGCCGCGCCGTTTTGCGTGCAGTCGGCCAGTTTTCCCGGCAGACGCAGCTTGCGCACGGCGGTCTTGCGCGACACTTCCTTTTCCTGACGGCGGCGCACCCGTTCATCGGCGCGCGCAATCACCCAGTCGAGCAGTTTTGAGGCTTCCTGCGGGCTGTCCGCCAGCCAATGGTCGAACGGATCGCGCAGCGCGTTTTCGACAATGCGCATTGCTTCGGCGGTCGCCAGCCGGTCCTTGGTCTGGCCGACAAATTCCGGTTCGCGGATGAACACAGACAGCATGCCTGCGCCCGAAATCATCACGTCGTCGGAATTGATGATCGATGCGCGCTTGTTGCCGATCAGTTCGGCATAGTTGCGCAGGCCGCGCGTCAGCACGGTGCGCAAGCCGCTCTCATGGGTGCCGCCTTCGGCGGTCGGGATCGTGTTGCAGTAGGAATTGACGAAACCGTCGCCGCCATACCAGGTGATCGCCCATTCGACCGCGCCGTGGCCGCCCTGTTTTTCGGTTTTTCCCGCGAACACTTCACGCGTCACCTGCATCTCGCCGTCGAGTGAGGCGAGCAGATAGTCTTTCAAGCCGCCCGGAAAATGGAATACCGCCTTGGCCGGGGTCTTGTCCTTCTCCGACAGCAGTGCCGGATCGCATGACCAGCGGATTTCGACGCCACCGAACAGATAGGCCTTTGAACGCGCCATCTTGTAGATGCGCGCCGGCTCGAACTTTGCGCCCTTGCCAAAGATCTGCTCGTCGGGGTGGAAGCGCACCTTTGTGCCGCGCCGGTTGTGCACTTCGCCCAGCGCCTCGATGCCGCCTTGCGGAATGCCGCGCGAAAAGCGCTGGCGATAGAGTTGACGGCCCCGCGCCACCTCGACCTCGAGATCATCCGACAGCGCATTGACCACCGAGACGCCGACGCCATGCAGGCCGCCCGACGTCTCGTAGACCTTTGAGTCAAACTTGCCGCCCGCGTGCAGCGTCGTCATGATGACTTCGAGCGCCGACTTGTCCTTGAATTTTGGATGCGGGTCGACCGGGATGCCGCGGCCATTGTCGGTGACCGTCAGATAGCCGTCCGCGCCAAGCTCCACCTCGATGAAGGTGGCGTGGCCGGCTACTGCCTCGTCCATCGAATTGTCGATGACTTCGGCAAACAGATGGTGCAGCGCCTTTTCATCGGTGCCGCCAATATACATGCCCGGACGCCGGCGCACCGGCTCCAGCCCTTCCAGCACCTCAATCGCGCTGGCGTCATATGCGTCGCTGGCATCTTTCGGGGATGCAGCCTTTTTCGCCGCCTGGACAATCGGGTCCGGCTTGCGCGCGGCCGCGGGTGGCGGCGGCGCGGCGGGCGCAAAGGTCGAAAACAGGTCGTCGGAATCGTTCATCAGGTCGCGCAATCAATCCATCGAATCAGTTTTCGATATTGCCAGTTCTGGAACGGCAAAAACAGCGTTCCGGGTCTGTTCATCTGTGCAGGGTGACGAATGCAGGGAAGGCGAGTTTTGAAGCAATATTGATATTTCATATATCATAATCCATGATCTGGATTGCAATAGGCATATGATGAACTGGAATTCTGATTGATTACATCCGCACAGATGCGCGCCGCGCGCGCCATGCTTGGCATCGACCAGAAGGCGCTGGCAGAGCTTTCAGGCCTGTCGGTGCCGACAATCCAGCGCATGGAGGCAAGTGACGGCACGGTGCGCGGCGTGGTCGAAAGCCTGACCAGAGTGGTCGAGGCTCTGGACCGCGCCGGTGTCGAACTGATCGGCGAGGGGGCGGCCAGCGCCGGAACAGGGCGAGGTGTGCGCCTGAAGTCGCCGGCGGCAACCAGCGGGGCAAACTGAGGCGATCATGTCGAGGGACACTGCCGGGCATCGGATCACGGACAGGCCGAGTTTTGCGGACCTGTTCACGCCAAAACTGGTGACCGTCTTCCGCGAGGGCTATGGCCTCGCCAACCTGCGCGCTGACGCCATCGCGGGGCTGACGGTCGCCATCGTCGCCCTGCCGCTATCGATGGCCATTGCCATTGCCTCGCATGCCACGCCGGTGCAAGGGCTCTACGCAGCCATCTTTGGCGGCTTCCTCGTTTCTGCGCTGGGCGGCAGCAGGTTTCAGATCGGCGGCCCGGCAGGCGCGTTCATTGTTCTGGTGGCCTCAATTGTCGACCAGCACGGTATGGACGGCCTGCTGCTCGCCACGATGATGGCCGGCATCATGATGATCGCGCTCGGCTATCTCAGGCTCGGCGCCTACATAAAATTCATCCCGTATCCGGTGACAGTCGGCTTCACCGCTGGCATCGCCGTCATCATCTTTGCCAGCCAGATCAAGGAACTGTTCGGCCTGGCGCTGCCCGGGCGCGAGCCGGGGCCGCTGGTCGAAAAGCTGCCGGCACTGTGGCAGGCGCTGCCCTCGGCCAACCTCACCGCCATCGGACTTGCTGCCCTGACCATTGTCATCATTGTTGGCCTGAAAGCCTTGCGTCCCAACTGGCCGGGCATGCTGGCCGCCGTTGTCGCAAGTGCGGCATTGGTCGCGATCTTCAATCTGCCCGTCTCGACCATTGGCAGCCAGTTCGGCGGCATTCCATCGACACTACCATCGCCATCCATGCCGGCCATCTCGTTCGAGCGGCTGCAGGCGCTTCTTCCCGCCGCCATTTCCATCGCACTGCTTGGCTCGATCGAATCGCTGCTGTCCGCCGTTGTCGCCGACGGCATGACCGGCCGCCGCCACCGCTCCAATTGCGAACTGGTCGGGCAGGGCGTCGCCAACATCGCATCCGCCGCCTTCACCGGCATCTGCGTCACCGGCACCATCGCTCGCACCGCGACAAACGTCCGCGCTGGCGCGCATGGGCCGGTGTCGGGCATGCTGCACGCGGTTTTCCTGCTCTGCTTCATCCTGTTTGCCGCGCCGCTGGCCAACGCCATTCCATTGGCCGCACTTGCCGGCATTCTTGCGGTCGTTGCCTGGAACATGGTGGAAAAGCACGCAATTGCGGTGCTGCTGCGCTCGTCAGTCGGCGATGCGGCGGTTCTCCTCACAACATTCGGCTTCACGATTTTCCGCGACCTCACCGAGGCCATCATCTACGGTTTTGCGCTGGGTTCGGTCCTGTTCATCCACCGCATGAGCCAGGCGACCGCTGTCGACACCGCCACGCCGCTGGTTGCCGATGACATGGCCGACAGCGCCCAGTCGCGCCCCGCCTATGACGAGGCGCATGCGCAAAACCCCGACATTGTCATCTACCGGATTTCGGGCGCGCTGTTCTTTGGCGCAGCCGCCTCCATCGGCACGGTACTCGACCGGATCAACGCCCACCACCGTTTGCTGATTGTGGACCTGACTGCGGTGCCTTTTGTCGATTCCACCGCCGCCAACATGCTCGAAAGCCTTGCCCACAAGGCAGGCCGTGCGGGCGTGCGCGTTGTGCTGACGGGTGCAGCGCCCGCGCTGCGCCGCCAGCTCTTTGCCTTCGAGGTCAGGCCGCCGCTGGTCGGCTTTTCAGAGTCGATCCAGACGGCGATTGACGATTGGCAGTCAGCGGCGGACGCCAGTCCGTCACATCACTCCGCCGCCTCAAAGTAGTTGCTGAGCGGCGGGCAGGAGCAGATCAGGTTGCGGTCGCCCGCCACATTGTCGATGCGCGACACCGGCGGCCAGTATTTTGCCGCCGTATCGGAATCGGCCACAGGGTAGGCGGCTTCCATGCGCGAATAGGGATGCGTCCAGTCGCCCACCAGCGTTTCAGTGGCCGTATGGGGCGCATTGGCCAGCGGATTGTCGTCCTTCGGCCACACGCCGTCCGCCACCTTTTGCGCTTCGGCGGCAATGGCGATCATCGCGGTGCAGAACCGGTCCAACTCGCGCTTCGGCTCAGATTCCGTCGGCTCCACCATCAGCGTGCCCGCCACCGGCCATGACATGGTCGGCGCGTGGAACCCGTAGTCGATCAGCCGCTTGGCGACGTCTTCCACCGTCACGCCGGCGCTGTCCTTCAGCACCCGCGTGTCGAGAATGCACTCATGCGCCACCCTGTCGCCACGTCCCTTGTAGAGCACCGGATAGTGGTCTTTCAGCCGCGTGGCGACATAGTTTGCCGCGAGAATCGCGTGTTCGGTGGCGCTTTTCAGCCCGTCCGGACCCATCATGCGGATGTACATCCAGGTAATCGGCAGGATCGAGGCCGAGCCGAACGGCGCCGCCGACACCGGATATTTCGAGTTCAGGTCGATATGTCCCGGCAGGAATGGCGCAAGATGTTTCGCCACGCCGATCGGCCCGACGCCCGGTCCGCCGCCGCCATGAGGAATGCAGAAGGTCTTGTGCAGGTTCATGTGGCAGACGTCGCCGCCAATGTCGCCCGGCCGCGCCAGCCCGACCAGCGCATTCAGATTTGCGCCGTCAAGATAGACCTGGCCGCCATTGTCATGGATCAGTTTGGTCAGGTCCTTCACGCCTTCCTCGAACACGCCATGCGTCGAGGGATAGGTAATCATCAGCGCGGCGAGGTTCGCCTTGTGCTGCTCTACCTTGGCGCGCATGTCGTCCATGTCGATGTCGCCGCTGTCAGTGCATTTCACCACCACCACGTCCATGCCGGCCATCGCCGCGCTTGCCGGGTTGGTGCCATGCGCTGAAGACGGGATCAGGCAGATCGTGCGGTTCGTATCGCCACGCGAGGCGTGATAGCGGCGGATCGCCAGGAGGCCGGCATATTCGCCCTGGCTGCCGGCATTCGGCTGCAGGGACACCGCGTGGAAGCCGGTGATTTCGGCCAGCCAGCGCTCGAGATCGTCCGTCATCGCCCGATAGCCCTTCGAATGCGCTTTTGGCGCAAACGGGTGCAGGTTGGCAACGCTAGGCCAGGACACAGGCATCATTTCAGCCGCCGCGTTCAGCTTCATCGTGCAGGAGCCCAGCGGGATCATCGTCCGGTCCAGCGCCAGATCCTTGTCCGCCAGCTTGCGCAGCAGCCGCATCATGTCGGTTTCCGACCGGTAGTCGTGGAAGAATGGCTGGGTGAGGAAACCGTTCGTTTCGCGCTCCTTGCCGGGCAGGGCGCGCTTGGCCTTGGCCGGAATTGTTGCGCCAAACAGCGCGCCAATCGCCTGCAAATCCTCTTCGGTCGACAGTTCGTCAAACGACACGCCGACCATGTCGTCATTGACCATGCGCAACAGGCGTCCATCCTTCTGCGCCCGCTTGGCCAGTTCCTTGGCCTTGCCTTTCACTTCCACCGTCACGGCGTCAAAGCGTTCGTCGCCCAATACCTTGTGACCGGCGTTTTTCAGCCCCTGTGCGAGGCGCGCCGCCAGCGCATGAACCTGCGCCGCGATCTGTTGCAGGCCTTCGGGTCCGTGCCAGATTGCATAGGCTGTCGCCATGTTCGCCAGCAGCGCCTGCGCGGTGCAGATGTTCGACGTCGCCTTGTCGCGGCGGATGTGCTGTTCGCGCGTCTGCAACGCCAGCCGGTAGCCGGGGCGGCCTTTGGTGTCGACCGACTGACCGACCAGACGGCCGGGCATCAGGCGGGTCAGCGCCGTCGAGACAGCGCAGTAAGCTGCATGTGGGCCGCCAAAACCGATCGGCACGCCAAAACGCTGCATCGAGCCAACCGCGATGTCCGCGCCCAGACTTGCTGGCGTCTGCATCACCGTCAAAGCCAGCGGATCGGCGACAAAGATGACGATCGCGCCCTTCGCCTTTGCCTCCGCAATTTTTTCCGAATGGTCGCCATAGACCCCATACGTGTCCGGCCAGGCGACAACCAGAGCCGCCGTATTGTCGTCAATCGCATCGCCATCGACTTGCCAGCCCAGCGGCTCGGCACGGGTTTCAACCACGTCGCGCGTTTGCGGATGCGGCCTGTTGGCGAATGCAATGCCGGACCGCTTGTCCTTGTGGTGGCGCACCGCCATGCCCACGGCTTCGGCCAGCGCCGTGCCTTCATCCAGCAGCGAGGCGGATGCCACCGGCAGGCCGGTCAGCTCCGTCACCAGCGTCTGGAAATTGAACAGCATTTCCAGCCGGCCCTGGCTGATCTCGGCCTGATAGGGCGTGTAGGCGGTATACCAGGCCGGGTTCTCAAACATGTTGCGCAGGATCACCGGCGGCGTGAACGTGCCGTGATAGCCAAGCCCGACAAAGCTTTTCAGCACCTTGTTGGCCGCCATCTTGTCCGCCAGCTCGGCCAGTGCCTCGGCCTCAGTTGCTGCGGGCGGCAGGTCGAGCGGCCGGTCAAGCCTGATCGAGGCCGGAACAGTCTGCGAGATCAGCGTTTCGAGCGAGGTTACGCCAACGGTTTTCAGCATGGCGCGCGTGTCGGCCACTGACGGGCCGATATGACGCGAGGCAAAGAGCGTGTTTGCGGTCATGGTTTCTCGATTCAAATCAGGTTGTTAGCCGATCAATTTCTTGTAGCCCGCCTCGTCGAGCAGGCCGTCCAGCTGGCTTTCGTCGGCCAGCTTCATCTTCCACAGCCAGCCGCCCTTGGTCGGTGCCGAATTGACCAGCGCCGGGTCGCCCGTCAGCGCGTCATTGGCCTCGACAATCTCGCCATCGAC
Source organism: Mesorhizobium sp. (assembly GCA_036742015.1). Taxonomy (GTDB): domain Bacteria; phylum Pseudomonadota; class Alphaproteobacteria; order Rhizobiales; family Rhizobiaceae; genus Mesorhizobium_A. The sequence continues at coordinate 60,336 of DAINRF010000017.1, forward strand.
CGGAGCATAGACGTCAGATGCCGCCTTGACCGATTCCACCACCACAGCCGTATCGCCCTTGCCGACGGTCTTGCCGACCTCGGCCAGCTCAACAAACACGATGTCGCCAAGCTGTTCCTGGGCGTAGTCGGTAATGCCGATCGTCGCCACGCCGCCTTCGACGGTCAGCCACTCGTGGTCCTGCGTATAATAGGTCTTGGCCATCTGATTATCCTTTGACGTAGCGGTGTGGAGTGAAGGGCAGGGAGTGGACTTCGACCGGAATGCGGTTGCCCCGCACCTCGGCAAACAGTTTGGCGGCGCCCGGCTTTGCCAGCGGCGTCGCGACATAACCCATGGCGACCGGGTGGTTGGCCGACGGGCCAAATCCGCCGGATGTGACGCGGCCAACCTTGTTGCCGGCCTCATCGACAATCTGCGCGCCGCCGCGCACCGGCTGGCGGCCGTCCGGCTTCAGGCCGACGCGCTTTTCGGCAGCACCTGCGGCCACTTTTTCACGCAGGACGTCAGCGCCGACAAAGGTTCCATCGCCGCGCAGGTCTTTGGGGATCGCCCACATCAGCGCGGCGCTGGCCGGGTCGGTTGTCGCGTCGATGTCGTTGCCGTGCAGGCAAAGCCCGGCTTCAAGCCGCAAAGAATCGCGCGCAGCCAGCCCGATCCACATCACCCGTTCGTCGGCGACCAGCTTTGCCGCCAGTTCGCGCGCATCCTTCTCCGGCAGGCCGATCTCGAACCCGTCCTCGCCGGTATAGCCGGACCGGGTCATGAACCAGTTGTCGCGCGGCTCCATGCCGGTCATGAACAAGAGCCCGCCATCGCCGACGCCCACGTCAGCCATGACCTGCGCCGCAGCCGGTCCCTGAAGCGCCAGAAACACCCGGTCGAGCGGCTCGATCACCACATTGTAGTGGCGGCCAAGGTCGCGCATATGCGTCTCGTCGGCCTCGGCATTGCCTGCATTGCAGACCACCATGAACCGGTCATCGCCAAGCTTGGTGACGATCAGATCGTCCAGAATCCCGGCATCATTGTTCAGGAAGAAAGACAGTTTGGAATGGTGCAGCTGCAGGTTGGCTGCATCAATCGGGCAGGCTTTCGACAGGAAAGACGCCGCGCCGATGCCGGTCACCAGAAACAGCTTCATGTGCGAAATGTCGAACAGGCCAGCCTGTTCGCGCACATGCAGATGTTCCTTCATCACGCCGGCCGGATAGGTCAGGGGCATGCGCCATCCAGCAAAGCCGCCAAACTTGGCGCCAGCCGCAACATGCATGTCTTCAAGTGGAAGTGTATTCAGGTCGCCATCGTCACTCATCGAGCCTCCAGAGTCGCGCGTTTCCCGCCGCTTTCGCGGCGATCCTGCGCCCCTCTGTCTGAAGCCTGAGAGACTCGCCCAGCCGGAACTCTGTCGGCTGCGCTTACACCTTCGGCGCGGGAACAAGCCCCGACTTTCCAGAGTGTCTTGACCGGTTACGGTTCTTTTGCCTGAGAGATTTCGGGCGATTTCCCCTTCGGCGGCAGTTTCCTGCTCTCTCCCGCAAACCGGCGGAGCCTTGCGGCTCCCGACAAATCAGCCTTAGCGGAAAGCCGCGTCGAAGGAAAGGGCGCGACACCAAATGTCGTTGAGAGAGAAGTGGACGCTGGGGTCGTGACGAAAGGCGTGGCGTGGCCGGTTTCGATCAGACTTTCATTCAGGCTGGCTGGCGGCAGATTTATTTCCGACGCCGCGAACCACTTTCCATGTTTCGCCCCTCTCTGTGGTGGTGATGTCAAAAGGACCCGGAAAGGCTACGTCATGATCTACCGCAAAAATCTCTACTCCTGGGAGCAGGTGCTTCGTGTCATTGCCGGACTGGCCGCCGCTGCCGGAGGTTACTGGATGTGGCCTGCCTCCTTGCTGGGGCTGGGTGTTGTGGTTTCCGGTCTCGTGTTTGCGTTGACAGGCGTTTTTGGCTTCTGTCCTGCCTGCGCGATGGTCGGCCGTTCTCCCGTGCAGCGCGATATGTAGCGCCATGACCCGATTCCCGCCGCCACTGGTTCGCTCAGCAATCGCCGGAGACAACGCGGCCTTGCTTGAGCTGCTGGAGGCGGCGCGGCCGGACATCCGCCGCTATGCGCGTTCGGCCTGCCACGCGTCCGATGTGGACGACGCAGTGCAGGAAACATTGTGGCTGCTCTACCGGCGTATTGGAACGCTTCGGGTCGCGGCCTCCATTTCGGCCTGGCTCTTTTCGATCGTCCGTCGCGAATGCCTGCGCCTGGCGCGCAATGCCGGTCTCATCACGTCAGTTGATGAGGCCGCGGAACTTGCAGTGCTGGCTCAGTCAGATTCCGAGCTGAGGCTTGATCTCGCCAGAGCCATCCAGTCCCTGCCTGAACACTATCGCGCCATCGTCGTGATGCGTGACATGGAAGAGCGGACAATCGACGAAATTGCGCAAGCTCTTGGAGCAACGCGCGAAGCAGTCAAGGCGCGTCTACATCGCGCCCGCGTCCTGCTCAGGGAATATCTGCTCAAATGAGTGGGCGAAGGCCCGAAGCGGGAGCGAAGGGCCAGTTGCCGGGCGAAGTCCGGTTGGGAGGGATAACCTCATCAGTGCTCGACGCCCTATCTACCGTCTTGCGGGGGAGAAAGCATTTTCCTGTATTTGCGAGTGGGCTCGTCCCCGAGCAAATGCTTGGAAAATGCCAGAGAGGGGCTCGTTTCGCTTCGCCCGTGGCCCTCGCGGCGTGGACAGAATTGCCCCTCACTTGCGATTTCTAACACTTAGCCATCGGCTCCGCCTCGTCTAAGCTGTTGAAATCGCTTTCTCTCCCGCAAGGGGAGAGATAAAGCGCCGCATTTTTATTATCCCACAGCTTCACCACGCCCCCACAATGTCTCCAACGCAACTCGGAGACACACATGCAAAGGGAGGGCAAGAACGACAGCAGGCTGACAATGCTTCACCGCATCGTCGCCATGCTGTTTGCCCTCTCCGCTCTTGCCGAGCGCGCCACCAACCGCTCCCGCATTCTGCGCCGCACACTCTGCTGGATCCTCGGTCTCGTCATTTTTCCCGTCCGTGAGATGATCTCCGAAACCGGGCTCGAACTCGGCTTCGACATCGTCTTTTCAGACATCGACCTGAAGAGCAGCGACGACAGCGCCGAAGACCTGATGCGCATTGCGAGTGCGCTCAGCGAACTTGGCCGGGCGCTGTCTTTCCTCGTCGCCCACATCGAGCAATTGGATATCGCCGAGCGTGAAGCGGCGTTGCAGAACATTTCGGCCCGCGTCACGCGTTTGCTTGCAATGTCCGCGCCTGCGTTCAAGGCACCGGCCATGCGCGCCCGCACGCCGTATCTCGACACGTCTTAGCCCCAGACATTGCTGTCACTTTCACGGCCCGCCGGCATCCGGCGCAGGCCGCGCTTTCGCTTGCCTGCCGCTCAGATATCGCGCTCTTCGGCCAGCCGCCGCAGTTCACGCTGCAGGCGTTCGATAATCTGGCCCGTATCGGCATGCATTTTCTGCAGCTTTTCCATCTGTGCGGCGATCGCCAGCATCGGATCTGGGCCGATGTCGTCGACCGGCGCCTCGCCGACGCCATGCAGCAGCCAGACCAGATTGACGTCCAGCACGCGCTCGATCAGCGCCAGATGCTCGACGCTCGGTTCCGATCGGTCGCTTTCCCATTCCTGGATGGTCTTCGGCTTCACGCCAACGCGGCGCGCAACGACGGAAATCGCAAGGCCCTTCGATTCGCGGGTGCGCGAAAGTCTGCCGCCCAGCGTGTCGGCGTCCGGCGGTCTATTGTGCAACGTGCGGATGACAGCCATGTCGGTCCCTCGGACTGAGTCTTTCATTCAAAGGCTACGCCCAAACAGCACATCGAGGCAGTCGTCAAGCGACGCGCGGTGCGCCAGACGCGTCTTCCTGTCAGCTTTGGCTGGAGCGTGCAGCGCGGCGAACGGTCTGGTCGAGAGCGCTCAGAAATGCCGACCTGTCGCGGGCTGAAAATGCGGCGTTGTAGCCTTTTGATTCGCCGGTCTCGCGCAGGTGCTTGCCGAGGTCGCGCATGGCGACCGCCATGCCGATCGTCTCCGGCGTAAAGGCGCGGCCGGTTGGCGACAGAGCGTGAACGCCGTTTTCAACCAGCCGGGCGGCGAGCGGAATGTCGGCGGTGATCGCAACGTCGCCAGTCCTGGCGTTGTCGACGATCCAGTCATCGGCGGCGTCGGCGCCTTTCGACACCACGATATTCTTCACCATCGGATCGCGCGACGGGCGTAGTCCGCCATTGGAGACAAACGTTGTCATCAGCCCGTGCCGCTCGGCGACACGCAGCACCTCGTCCTTTACCGGACAGGCGTCGGCGTCGACAAATATCTGAACCGGCTGCTCATTCATTGCGGCAGGCTGCAGCGCCGAAGTTCGATTGCGCCGAAGGGCGTCTCACCGGGCTGCATGGTCGCCAGCGACAACCGGTCCGGAGCCGACATCGTGATGGATATTTCCCGCGCCTCGCCTTCGCCTTCGCCGATGCATTGCGCGGCGACTGTCGCCTTGCCGTCAGTCAACTCTGTTTCGGCAATGTTGCAGACTGATTGATGCCGGCGCACCGTTGTCGGGGTGATGATCGCCATCGGCTCTACCGGCGATTGGTCGACCTTTGAGCAATCGGCGGCCAGGCCGACCCATACGCCTACATAGGCGGGACCAATGCCGGCCCGGTTCGCACGCGCCGCGGCGCGGCTGTCGGCCCGAAGCTTGTCGGGCGAGGGGAGTGCGGTGGCTGGATCAACGTTTTCGGCTTGCGGCAGTTGACCCGCCTCGCGTAGCCGCTTTTCGAGCGCCTGTGCGGCATTGTTCAGGTCCTGCTGCCCCTTCTTGACGATTTCGTCGATGGACAGGCCAAGCTGCTTGGCGGCTTCTTTTGCCTTGTCCAGCGTTGGCTGGGCATCCTTGATCGCCTGCTGTGTTGCTTCTTTGGCCTTGTCGAGCGTCGGCTGGATTTCGGTCACGGCCTTCTCGGCAGCTTCACGCAACTTGCCCAGACCTTCCTTGGCGGTTTCGGTTGCGGACTTGCCGTCAGTTACGGGGGGCTGCGGTGCGGGTTCGGCTGATGCAGCAGGCGGCTGCGGCGGCGCCTGGGCGGCCTTGTTCGGGTCGTCGCAGGCGGCGAGCGCGAGCATGGCGAGCACTGCGGTTGCAGCAAGAACTGGCTTCATCGATGGTCGACTCCATTGGACGTGACGACCGAACGGTCCGGCGCGCCTTTGGTTGCAAAAATGTCTCTGATTGATTCTTAGCGATCTTCAAGGCGGTTCAATGTCAGCTCCCCAAACTGACCGCCACATTGTGTGGCGGCGCGCCAGCTTTTGCACAAATATGCGTTATCTTTTGCACACGGCA